>NZ_RQGQ01000016.1 GCF_004770265.1 Leptospira congkakensis | reverse complement strand
ACTCAATCACCGTTTCACCATCATTAGGAATGTACACTCCACGTCAATCAACTATTGTAAAAATTGTCCCGAAATAGGAGACAATTTGCATTTTTTTTACGAAGAAAGATTGGGCATTCAGCAGGGAAAAAGACAATTCGTAGGGTAATTTCGTTATGTCTCATTGTGTTTGGTGGATCTTTTCAGAGAGATAAAACAATTGTTACATTGGCAAAGGAAGAAAAACATAATGCAAATAGATAGCACCTTTCCAATAAACCAAACAGGCGTATAACATAACTTTGTCGTTTGTTAGGGCTCAAAATTTGATTTGTTTTATACCCAATTTTTTCTAAATGCTTGCCAATTCTTTTGAAAAATGATGTCCTTGCCCGAATTAAGGAAATCCACAAATGAGAATTTTACAAATCAAGGGAATCATTCTAATTCCCATTCTAATGTTTGCAATTGCATGTAAGTCTTCCGTCTACAGACTGGAATCACCCAAAACCAAGGAAGAAATTAAATCAGTAGGTTTAGTTGGTTATGGAATCTATTTAGAATACCCACCAGGTCTTTTAGGGACTGAAAAAATTTACCAATTTGGTCAGGCCTTCGGAGACCTAACAGTAGTTCTAGACGCAGATAGCAAAGTGAATGCAAAAAAAAGAACTCCGGATCCGGCAGATGTTCTAGTGGAAGAAACGGATAAGGAAAAAATTTACAACGGCAAAAAGTTACAAGTTATTTCGTATATTTCCCGTATTGTTCCCGTTGATGGAAAATCGTATACAGTTTCAACAACAGGTTATGTGTATTGTTATACCAAAGTTGTTTTTGTAAACGGCGTGCCAACGACCCAACAACAATGTGATAATGTCATGATAGACTTTGATCCAGCAGATACAGCCAAGATATTAAACTTCAAAGCAAAACCAGGCGAAATTCAATATTTAGGATTATTTAAAGGTGTATTAAAGGAAACAAGTTCCGAGGATCCATTTGCACTTCCCGCAACATTAGATGAATTAATAGGTATTTCCAATAAAAGAAAATTTGTATTAGAAAAAGATGATGGTTTCATCCTAAAATCAAACTTAGAATTACTCAAAGACAGATACTATTACCCAGATTTACGTAGACCAGGTTTTGATGAGTATGTTTTTTTGGAAGGTATCAGCAAGGCAAATCCAAACTCTTATTGGAAAGAAATTGCGGATAAAAAACTAAGTAAATTTAAAAAATAAACTTTGTACATTCAATTAGGAAAACAAATGATAAAACCTTTTCTTAAAATGTTAACATACCTTACTTTTGGAATTCTCACAATCAACTGTTTGAGTTTCAGAAGTGGGGAATATGAAGGAACTCCTGTAGTCAAAAACTTTAATACTTCGAAAAAGATAGCCGTGAAAGTGAATGCCACATACCAGGGGACAGTCAATGGAGAACCAGAAGATCCGCATGAATTTTTGATTCAAAGATGGCAGAATGAGTCTGCAAAACTTTTAAACGAAAGTGAAGATGTTTTTTCGACCAGAAGCCAAACAGAATCAGATTATACCTTTGATATCAAAGCAACTGAAGATAAGGGATATTTTTCAGGCAAAGTATCTATTTGGTTTTCTTTACCTACTCTTGGAATTTTGCCGTATTACGCGGGATCCCATCTTACACTGAACTTAGCAGTTAAGGATAAAAAAGGGAAAGTCATTGCCGAAATGAAAAGGGAAGAAAAAAGAACTGAAGTTGGCCAAATCTTACTTCTATTCGCAATGCCTTTTGCAGATCCCCTGACAAGTATAGATGCACAAAGAAGAGATTTGCTTAGTTCTGTATATGCTGAAATCAAAGAAAAAGGTTATTTAAAAAAATAAACCCAGGTTTGATTCTCATTCTGAGCCAATCCGGATGAGAATCTTTTCCCTGTTGAAGAAAATTGTTTTCGTTTTAAATTGTGAGAAGAGAAGGTATATTTCCTTCTCTTCTCAACCTCCCACCTAACATCAGGTAATTTGAAATTCCAAAGGGTATTTCAAATTTTAAACTTCTTAATTTCTTGATTCAAATCCTTTGCAAGTTCACTCAATCGATTCGCAGCTTCTTTCACAGCCGATACTTCAGACAATTGAGAGTCCGAGGAAATCGAAACTTCTTTTGTACTTTCATTAATGATGTTAGTTAATTCAATCAATTGAACTGTGTTTGCATTAAGCTCTTCTGTACTTGCAGATATTTCTTCTGTAGTGGAAGAAACACCATGGATTTCATCATTGACTTTTTTGATCGCGGAGATAATCAATTGAAAGGTATTTCCAACTACATTCACCATCTCTACCCCAACTCCCACATCTTGGTTTCCTTTTTCCATCATTTGGATGGATTCAAGTGTGTTCTTTTGGATTTCATCGATAATCACTGAAATTTGTCTGGTCGCTCTTTCGGATCGTTCCGCTAATTTTCTGACTTCATCGGCAACAACGGCAAAACCCTTCCCTTCCTCTCCTGCCCGAGCCGCTTCGATTGCTGCATTAAGAGCGAGTAAATTCGTTTGACTCGCAATCTGATTGATCGTTTCAACAATTTGCCCAATTGCTTTTGAATTCGCTCCAAGCGTATTGATGCTCGAAGAAATTCCATTGACTGAGGAATTGATGACTTCCATCTGATGAATCGTTTTCCTAACAATGTCTTGGCCTTCTTCCACTTTTTCCAAAACACCATTTGACAATTCCGAAACGACATAGGTGGCCTCTGCAATTTTTGTGATCGCAAGAGTATTTTCTTCTACTGCAGATTTATTTTCAGAGAAAGCTTCCAATTGTGTATTGGAGTTAGTTCGCACTTGTGTCATTGATTCCGAAATCGTAACAGCTACATTAGCAGAACCATTTGCACTTTCGATCAGTTTGTCAGCAGATTTTAGAACCTCATTCGAAGATTGTGAAACAACCTGAATCATAGTACGTAAACTATTTGTCATTTGATCAAAATCAGTAAGCAGTGAACCAATCTCATCTCGATACACTTTAGTGGAACTTGATGTCAAATCACCTTCTCGTGCTTTTTCAATTAATGACTTCACCTGATCAATTTTCCGTGCAAAAATTGCTGCAAAGAAATAGGAAAATACTAACGAAATGACAGAAGCGAATATGGCTCCGAATAAAAATAAGTAGGAAAGTGACTTAAGACGTTCTTCGTAAAAAATGGTCTCTCGACCACCGGAACCAACAATCCAATCCCAAGGTTCATAATATATTTGATAAGCAATCCAAGAATGAGTGGGTTCCTTTCCCTCTTGCCATAATTCATAAACAATTTTTCCGGTTCTTTCCTTGTTTGACCAAGTGTCTCGAACAGTATATTTTCCGTCGACCTGGTAATCCCAGAGATTCACTCCTTCAATGTTAAAAGGGTTCATTGTAAAAACACCATTCGGTTGAGAGGCCCAAACTCTCATATCCAATTTGGCAGACATCTTTCCTTTGGACAGGTCGCGAACGCCGTCGGCACCTTTCGGTCCCAAAATATAGATCCTAGCCTTTTCTTGGGCATCCGCTAAACTTATTTTTCCGGCTTTTACATCTTCATTTAACAAATCGATCACAGCTACGGAATCAGTTGCTAAGGTTTTAAATAACTCTGCGCCAAGATTTACGATTTGGTTTTTAGCGGATTGATAGACGAGGTAAAAAATTGGACCCAGTACTAAATTGAGAATCAAAAAAATAAAGATCATCAATTGGGTACGAATGCTAAAAGAAAAGAGTCTATGAAAAGTTTGTTTGATCATATTTTGAAAGCTATTGTTTGATTTAAGAGTAAACAAAAACTTTGTACGGAATGAAAGTATTTTTTTTGAATCTCTGTTTTTAGCAATCCAGGGAAAAATACTAACTTCCGATCCTTCACTAATTCAGTGAAGAACAAGATAGATCAAAAATATTTTTTGACTGGAAGTTTAACCATCAATCAATTCCTAGTTTTCAGGATTATGAGACATAGGTTACAAACAAAGGCAAAAATTCAAACTCCAATTCCTTATGGATTACAACGGTTTTCATTGTTATATATAGTTTTAGAAAGAATTGAATCGGATGATTTTAAAATCGAAACCTTGAGACAATCTTTTCCATAGAATCAGAAACCCTTTGCAATCGGTTTGCCTCCTCCGAAATTTCACTGAAAGTAGTAGAAATTTTAGAATGATTTTCCCATAACTCTTGTAAGTTGGAGTTTGAGGTTTCCGTATATCCTGTTTGTAATTTCATCTCTCCCGTGATTTGTTCCGCGTCTTCTTGAAACTCCCCCACTAGGTTTTTTAAGGATTTTACATTTTCAGAACTAGTTTCGCTGGTGCGACCAAACATCTGAACTACTTGTGAGATTTCTTCAAATTTAGATTTTACATCTTCGTTTGTAGAGATGATCTCTTTCATAGATTCTAAACTTTCTTTAGAAGCCACTTGTGATAACTTCACCACTCGTTTGATTTCTTCTATATTTTTTGCTGTTTCATCAGCAAGGCGAGAAACTTCGCCCGCCACTACGGCAAATCCTCGTCCCATGGAGCCAGCCCGCGCCGCTTCAATGGATGCATTTAAAGAAAGTAAATTCACCCGATCCGATATATCTTCTACGATAGAGATGGCGGCTTTGATATTTTCACTCATCTGGTTCATCATTTCCACTTTTTCATAAGCCGACTGGATGGCGTCTTTTGCAAGCTTTACCGTTCCAATCGAATGGACTGTGTTTTGTGATAACTCATCTGCTTTTTTAGAAAGGTTCGTCATCTCTTCTGTGACACGAGTGAGTTCTGTTGCTAAAAAATTTGTTTTGTCTTTTTGGGAAAGGACACGTTCATAAGTTGCTTTGGAAAGACTTTTGATTTGGTTGACTGACTCAAAAGTGGAATCAAGTTTGTTTTTTTCTGATACAACTTGCGAATCAATCAAACCGCCTTTATCCAAAATGATTTTGGAAGTTTCGGAAAGTGAAACAGCTTCCTCTTTTGCAGTTTGAAAGTATTTCCGTAACGACTCCATAAATAAATTTAGTTTGGTAATGGTATGGCTTAGGTTTGTAGCAGAAAGTTGGGGAATGGTTTCCGCAAGTTCCCCTTTTGATAATTTTTCAATCGAATGGTTTAAATTGCCAATATCATCTTTTAAAGATTTACTACCGATATAAGCTGCATAAATCATGATCACAACCATCATCCCAAACACAATGGGCATTTGGTAGAACCAATAGGGAGATCGAAAATCTGTCAAAAGGATGAGAAACAAATAATAACCGAAAGTCAACATTGGTAATAATGCCACAGCAATCATGGTAAAAAGATTTCTTTGGAAAACTCCAAAGATTCGGAATTTGGATTCCTCCAAAAGTACTTCGGCCAAAACTTTGGCCTTTAACACAGGACTCAAATACACTTCAGTTTGGAAATAAAAAGCCAAATAGATGATGGGCATAAGCATCACACAAGCATAGGGTAAGGCCATAATCTCTTTCCAGGGAAGATCAAGTATGGTCACTGCCATAAAAGAAAAACCTAAAATGGAAACAGTCCAACGAATCAGAATCACTTTGCCTTCCCAATGTGGATGTTCGAGTAATCCCTTTTTTAATCCAACTAAAGTATTATTGTCCTTTTCTGCGGTATAGTTTAACAAACGTTTGAGTCTTTTGTTTCGAAGACCAATGCCCACAACCAAAGGAACAAGGGACAAAAGAGTTCCAATAATAGCAAGATGGATGAGTGTTTCTGTATCAAAACCTGATGCGAATAAACAAAAATTGATAAAGTAAGGGAAGATTAATAAGTATAAGGGTGCTTCAATGGCAACAGTCAATTTTCTGATCAATCGATTCTCTATCATTTCCCACCTACCGCCTTCTGGTTTGTCAATATTTTAGGAAATCCAAAGAGACTTCATCTACTTTCGTATTTTTTATCACTAGAACATAGACAAAGACTCGTTCAGGATTCGTTTTCAATCTTCACCAAAAGGGTAAATCATTCAAAAGTTTGGAGCTCTAAAACGGAAATTTCGGATGGTGCTCCCAATCGGAAGGGAGGCCCCCAGTATCCTGTCCCTCGACTCACATAAATATCTGTGTTTTTGTAACGATGCAATCCAGAGACAAATTTTTGTGCCAAATAAATCAGAAGGTTTCCTGGGAAAAATTGTCCACCATGAGTATGCCCCGAAATCTGTAGATCGAAGCCAACTTCACTGGCTTCATAAATGCTATTGGGCTGATGGGCGAGTAGAATCTTATAATCACAAGATTCTCCACCTTCCATGGCTCGTTTAGGACTTGTTTGGTGGGATTTGATCATAGATCCAGCGGTTAGGTCAGTCACACCAGCCATAAGCAACTTGGCATTTCCCACAGTTAAAGTTTTGTTCGCATTGAGTAAAATGTTGATCCCTAATTTTTCAATTTCAGGTAACCAAGAAAGAACACCCGAATAGTATTCATGATTCCCGGTCACATAAAACGTTCCATATTTGGATTTGATATCGGCCAGTGGTTTTAGATGGTGTTTCAGAGTGGCTGCCGGTCCATCCACCAAATCTCCCGTGATCACCACCACATCGGGCGTTTGCGCATTGATCTTTCCGACAACTCTGCGGAGAAACTTTTCTTTGATGGTCGAACCAATATGAACATCAGAGATCTGAACAATCTTAAACTCACGTAAATCAGGGTGTAAACCTTTAACAGGAATTTTCACCCGTTTGTATTGCAGACGAACATGGGCATTGTAAAATCCAAGAGAACTGAGAGCCGTTGCCAGGGCAATGGTAGAGAAAGCCAAACTAAAGTTTTTTACCTCAGTCACTCCATCGATGGGAAATCCAAACCGAAGCAAACTAGAAAACAAAATTTGAGAATACTGGGTGATGATTCCTAAATCCACCAGACGTAGTAAATCCATTAGCAGCACCAAGGTGAACAAAATGGAAAAAAATCCAAAGTTCGTAAAAGTGACATAGGCAAAAAAAGTTTGGGTTTTTTCTCGTTTGGAGATCCGGCTCATTACATAAGTCAGCGGAACAAGGAGAACTAGGACCCCAATTCCAAATAAAATCAACGTTACCACCGGTCCATTCAGTGAAAGTCCTGAGATTAAACGAAAGGTAGAATAATAATAGATAAATCCGAGTAAGGATGTCAGAACGGACAAAAATAGGAAGAATGCTTTCAATCAAATTACCCTACTCTTTGGACAGGGTGGAAATCAGGAAAGTTGTCAATATTTATTCAGAAGGTTAGGATGAAAGAAAAAGATACAGTTCGAACGAAGTCCGATGTAATACTCATCGGTGCTGGAATTATGAGTGCTACCCTGGGAGTTCTATTAAAAGAACTTGCACCCCACCTAACAATCACAGTCTTAGAAAGATTGGATGCGGCTGCAAGAGAAAGTTCCAATGCCTGGAACAATGCAGGAACCGGACACTCTGCATTTTGTGAATTGAATTATACCATTGAAAACGAAGATGGATCCATCCAAACTAAAAAAGCCCTTCAAATTGCGGAATGGTTTGAAATTTCAAAAGAATTCTGGGCTTACCTTGCCGGAACCAAACGAATCTTAGATGCCGATGAATTCATCCACTCTGTTCCTCATTATAGTTTTGTTTGGGGAGAAGAAAATGTATCTTTCCTGAAAAAACGTTTTGAAGCCCTAACTCAGTATGAGCTTTTTAAAGACCTAGTTTACACAGAAGATAAAAATACTTTAACCGAATGGCTTCCTCTTGTGATGAAAGGTCGAAACGATGACGAACCAGTGGCAGCGACCAAGATGGAACTGGGAACCGATGTTAACTTTGGGACATTGACTAGAGCCATGTTTCGTTATTTAGAAAGTTTTCCCGATGTCCACGTACATTACTTTGAAGATGTTAAAGATTTAGAACGTGGAAAAAATGGATTCTGGCACCTAACTTCAAACAATATCCAAACCCATGAAAAAGAACATCATGAAGCAAAATTTATATTTATTGGTGCTGGTGGTGGAAGCCTTCCTCTTTTAGAAAAATCGGATATCCCTGAGGCAGCTGGATTTGGTGGATTCCCTGTAAGCGGGCAGTGGTTAAGATGTCGCAATCGTGATGTGATCAAACAACATTTTGCAAAAGTTTATGGGAAGGCCAATGTTGGTTCTCCCCCGATGTCTGTTCCACATCTAGATACAAGAATCATTGAAGGAAAAAAAGAATTATTATTTGGACCTTACGCTGGTTTTACGACTAAGTTTTTAAAAAAAGGATCTTACTTAGATTTAGTGAAGTCTCTGGAGTTCGATAATATTTTCCCAATGTTATCTGCCGGAATGCATAACCTGCCATTAACAAAATATTTGATCAGCCAAGCCATGCAGTCCCATGAAGACAGAATCGATGCACTAAGAGAATACTTTCCTGAAGTGAAATCAGAAGATTGGGAATTGGTAGTAGCAGGCCAAAGAGTTCAGGTGATCAAAAAAGATGAAGAAGAAGGCGGGGTTCTGGAATTTGGAACTGAAGTTGTTTCCGCAAAAGATGGATCTCTTGCAGCTCTTCTGGGAGCGAGCCCGGGTGCCTCAACCTCTGTTTCGATTATGTTGGAAGTCTTAGGTGATTGTTTCCCAAAAGAAATGTTATCTGCCGAATGGAAATCTAAGTTAAAAACAATGATTCCTAGTTTCGGCGAGTCAATGAAAGACAATCCAGAGATATGTATCTCCAGTCGGAACAAAACAGAACAACTACTGGAATTAAACCAAGGAGCAGGTGTTAGCTCTAGAGTATAAAATTTTATTTAGAAATTTGAGTTTAGAAAATTGATTAATTCTTTTTTCTAAGCTCAATCACTACTTTTTCTTTTGAGTCTACATTGTACATAGCGGAACCTTGTGTAGAATCAATGATCCTTCTGGAATTTACACCTTTTTCACGAAGCACTCTAGAGATAGCTTGAGAACGTTCAAATCCCAAATCATAGTTTTCATAATTTCCGGGAACATCTTCTCGAAATGGCGTTGTATAAGTAATTACTTGCACATCAAAATCTTTGTATTCATTTTCCAAACTACGAGCAATCGCATCTAACCTGGCCCTCCCTTCTAAATGGATTCGACTTGATGGCAAATCAAAGATCTCACTCGCAAGAAATACAAATCGATCCAATTTGGTTTCAAGAACTGGTTCTTTTGTTTGGGTCGGCACTTCTGATTCGACAGTATTGACTACTTTTGTCGTTTTGATTTCCGGTTCTGGAGAATTGGATCCATGGAGAGGAAATGACATTCCCATTCCAAATTTAAAAAATGATTCTTCGAAATTTCCTTTGTTTCGATGTCCTGAATTTGGAGTTTCGTATTTTACCATATACACATTCGAATGTTCTAATTCTGCATTCAGAAAAAATAACTCATCAAAGTGATATCTTACACCGAAAGCACCAAATATGCGATTGGTGGCTCCTCCGAACAATCTTTCATATCCAGCCCCACCACCCACTCGAATATAGGGGTCTATCGGATCGTTAGGTTTGAAATGGAAAAATAAGTTTAAGTCACCTGAAGTAGAATTAAAAACAGCCCTTCGTTTTTGCAAAGCTGCATCCGAAATATCGCCTTGATTCAAACGATTCATTAAGGTTCCAGAATCGGAAGCCATCAAAGCAAATAAAACAATATATCTTTCATCAATCGAACGAAAACTAGAAGCCGTAATGGTTTGGTTAGATACAGAAAGTCCAATCCCTATGTTGCGAAAAATCCCATATTCAAAACCCAACTCCCCTATATGACTAGAAAGTTCTGTTCGTTTTGCTACAAGTGATTTTACTATATAATAATTTGCATAGTTAGATGTGAGATCAGCATAAGGAGTATTTAGAGCTAGATAGCCTGGAAAATTTGTTTCTTCAACTTTTTTCTCCATGGTGCCAGAATTGTCTCCAATACCAAAGGCACCGTTTCCAAAAAGAATTAACTTTCCGCGATCAAATCCTTGGCCAAAAAGCAATGAAAAGGGGGATTGAAGTAAAAATCCGGACAAAACAAGAAACAATTTCCAATTCATTTTCTGCATGAGTGACTTTGGAAAGTATCAGTTGTTAAATCAAGCTGAAATTTTTCTCAAACCTTGTCACAAAACATAAACCACATTTCGTCTTTATCTCGAGGTCACAAATGAAAGCAAAAATACTCATTTTAGGCGCAGGTTATGCAGGGATAATTGCAGCAAACCGCTTAGACAAACAAGTAAAAGATTCTGAAATCACCGTAATCTCAGAGTCCTCTCTTTTTCAGGAAAGAATTCGTTTTCACGAAATTGCATCTGGTGGACAAAACAAAGAATGGAAAGTCAGAAACCTTCTTCGAACAAATGTTAACTTCTTACAAAACAAAGTCACAAGAATTTTTCCTAAGGAAAAACGAGTCACAATAGAAGGAACTAATCAAAGTATTAGTTATGATTACTTGGTCATAACACTTGGTAGTTCTCAAATTCGCAAAATAACCAAAAACGAAAATTCCATACAATCGAAAGACGCGGTGGATGAGTTTCTAAAAAACAAAACTCAAACAAACATACAAAATTTATGTATTGTTGGTAGTGGGCTTACTGGAATCGAGATGGCCACCGAATGGAAATATTTTCATCCCCAAGGCGAGGTGACGATTATTGACAGAAATTCTTTTGCATCTTCATTTTCTAAAAAAGGCCAAACCTATTTGAAATCCTACCTTTCAGAGAATGGAATCCGAATTTTAGATCAAATGAATATAGAGAAAATCGAGGGGAATGAAATTGAAATCGGGAATAAAACCAAACTATCTTTTGATTCTATTATCAATTGTACGGGATTTCAAACACCTCCTATTCTTAAAGAATCTGGATTTAGAACCAATTCGCAAAACCAAATTTATGTAGATCCATTTTTGCGATCCTTAGATTTTCCGGAAGTTTTTGTTGCAGGAGATTCTGCTTATTTAGAAAATTCTATTTTACGTATGGGTTGTGTAACCGCTTTGCCAATGGGTGCTTATGTAGCAGACCACCTTGCCAATTTATTCAAAGGGAAAAATTTATCTCCTTTTTCCTTTCAATTTGCGGGAAGATGTGTATCTCTTGGTCGTAACGTTGGAATGATCCAACTAACAGAAGGAAATGATAAACCCAAAGAAATGATCATTAAAGGGAAATGGGGAGCTCTGGTAAAAGAACTAGTCTGTAAATATACATTGGTTTCACTGATTCTGGAAAAAAAACTTCCATTTCGGTTTTATCTTTGGCCCAAAGGAAATCCAATCCAAGAAAAAATCAAATCTGTTTCTAAACCAATGCCCGTAGGAGATTTGGCGGTATGACCGATTTGGAACTTTTTTTAGAGTGGAAACATTATCTTTTTTCTATAGCATACCGCATTACAGGAAGTTATGTGGATGCAGAGGATATTGTTCAGGAGAGTTATCTTAGATGGCTCTCCGCCGACAAAACAAACATTCAAAACCACAAATCATATTTGGGGAGTATCACGGCCCGACTTGCTTTTGATCTTTTGAAAAAAGCATCCAGAAAAAAAGAAACATACATTGGACCTTATTTACCCGAACCAATCCCTGAAACAGCAGAGGTTATGGATGATGAAAAAATCAATTTTGCATTTCTTGTCATTTTAGAAACACTCAATCCAACGGAACGAGCTGTATTCATTCTACGAGAGTTATTCGACTTTGATTATGAATTCATTTCCAATATTGTTGGTAAAAATTCCGAGAATTGTAGACAGATTTTAAGTCGTGCTCGTTCGGCCATCCAATCTCGAAAGAAAAAATTTGAACCAGACCCAAAACTACATTCAAAACTATTACTTGAATTTAGTTTTGCTTGTTATAACCAAGACACAAAAACTCTGACAAAATTACTAAAAGAGGATGTCATCGCTTATTCCGATGGAGGGGGGAAAGTCCATGCAGCAAGAATTCCTATCCCAGGAATTAGTCGAGTTGTGACTTTACTCACAAGAACAACTGCAAAAGCGACCAACTCCACTGAAATCTATTTTGGTTATGCCAACGGTTCTCCAGCCCTCATTGGATACTCAGAAGACAAACCAAGTGTTGTCCAAATTTTTACTACCAAAGATAACCAAATCGATGAAATATATAATTTAGTAAATCCTGATAAACTAAAAGCATTTCGAAATAAAGAGTCACTTTTAAAACTAGGATATCTACGAAAACCCAATTTTTTTGAATGGGCTCTTGTCTTTGTAAGGCGGTGGCTTTCTCCAGCGTAAAAGGTAGAGATTTCGCTGATTTATTTCGTCTTATATATAGAGACGATGAAGATCCTAAATCCAATCTTCCTTTCTGTTTGGCTGAGCATTTGTCTTTACGGCTGCGGGCTCAGTAAGGAAGAAAATGTACCTCTCGCGAAGAAGGGAGTCATTGATCTTCGTGAATGGAACTTTGAAACCATGGGGAATGCGGCACTCGATGGTGAATGGAAAATCGATTGGAAAAATTGGAATCCAAAAGAAAACTCAGAACAGTCTGAATTCACGATCGTACCTGGGCACTGGACCAATTCTGCTTCTAAAAAATATCCAACAGGATTTGCCAAACTCAGTCTGACCATTTTAGTTCCAGAAAATACAAAAACTCTCTATCTTCAAAATGGTGTTACCCGCAATGCATTTGAAATCAACATTAATAATGAAACCATTTACAAGTCTGGAATCATCGGAGAAAGTTTTACTTCGGAAGTTCCTCATCTCAATATCCAAACAATTGCCTTACCAGAGACAAAAAAACAAGAGATAAAACTCTCATTAAATATTTCCTGTTTTCATTATCATATTTGTGGAGTGGCAACTCCTTATGTTTTGGGAACGAATCAGGGAATCAATAAATCATTTTTGGAGGCAACAAGTAGGGATATCTTTGTTTTAACTTCTCTACTCACACTCGCGTTCTTTCATTTTGTTTTATATATATTTTGGAGAGACGAAAAAACTCACATTCTATTTGCAGCAGTTAGTTTTTTAGCATCTCTTCGTTTATTAAGCATTGGTGAAACCAGATTTATATACAATTACCTACCACTCGGCGTGTATGAAATCATGGTGCGAGTCAATGGAATTAGTTTTGTGTTATTATATTTATCTTTTGTATTGTATGTTCGAGAAATATATAACGATGAAAAATATAAAATCATATACCGTATAAACTTCTTTGTGGCATCTTTGCTTTTTTTGGCTTTGCCACTTGATTTACTAACTTTTTCTAAATTTTTAGCCTTCCATTTAGTTTTATCACTACTTGCACTTTTTGGATTATTATACCCGATCATTCATAGTGTGATTTTAAAAAAACCAGGAAGCAAATTGTTTTTGTTTTCCGTAATTGCAACGATGACTTTGTTTTCTTTGGATATACTGACAGAGTTTGCAAAAAAAGGAACCGCCTATCTAGCGCAATACGGATTTTTAGTTTTTGGACTCTCACAAGCCTTGTTCATCGCCGACCGGATGATACAAAACTTCAAAAACAAAGAAAGGCTTAAACAAGAAAAGGAAAATGCAGAAGCAAAAGTAAACTTCAAAACTACTTTCCTTTCCACAATGAGCCATGAAATCAGAACTCCAATGAATGGGGTTTTGGGGATGACTCAGCTTTTACAACAAACAAAACTATCTGAAGAACAAAAAGAATATATCAACCTGATTCAATTCAGTGGAGACAATCTTTTATTACTGATCAACGACATTTTGGATTTAACCAAGTTAGAATCAGGGCAATTTGAATTACATTTAGAACCTGTTCCTCTCCAAAAATTTATGAATGATTGTATCAATCTTTTTAAATCACAGGCAGATCCAAATCATCTAAAAATTGAATTAGAATTTTTAAACCCTCCACCTGCTTATTTGAAAACAGACCAAAGAAGATTCGCACAAATTTTAACGAACTTACTGAGTAACGCAGTTAAATTTACAGAAAAAGGTGCTGTTACTGTTCTTGTCGAAACCATTCCTTTTAAAGAAGATTCGATTCGTTTGAAGGTTTCTGTAAAAGATACTGGAATAGGAATTCCAGAAAACCGAATGGCAACTTTATTCCAACCTTTCACACAAGTTCATTCCCATCTAACAGAAAAAACAATTGGTACTGGCCTTGGCCTCACCATTACAAAAAAACTAATCGAAGAGATGGGTGGTTCCATTACCGTTCAAAGTATTTACGGGAGAGGATCCGATTTTACATTTCAATTTGTTTCACAAAGCCAATCAGAAGCAATTCTTACGGAAGACCAAACTCCCAATGTAACGGAAGTCAACCCGAAGGTAGGTAAAGAAAAATCACTCGCTGAAAAATACCCTCTAAAAATTTTAGTGGCCGATGATGATCCCATCAGCCAAAAAGTTTCGAGTTTGTTCTTAAAAAAACTGGGGTACAGCAACTTACAAACAGATAATGGAGGAAAAACTTTGGATATGGTACGTTCAGAATGTCCGGATTTTCTGTTTGTGGATGTCCAAATGCCTGATATGGACGGGATTACGGTTACAAAATGTATCCGCCAATCCCAAACCATCACCAAACAACCCATCATCATTGCCCTTACCGCCAATGTCCTGGAAGAGGAAAAACAAAGATGCCTTTCGGCAGGTATGGATGATTTTATGACAAAACCACTCCTCTTGCGGGATTTGGATTTCATGATCCGAAAATGGGCAAAAAAGGATTTATTACCGTCAAATAAGTAAGGACTCTATTTTGGCTACAACTCTCGGCAAACTTCCTCACGGCGACATTCTCAAACGAATTTCTAGTTCAGAACATTTTCAATCAGGTAGTTTTAAAAACTTAGAACATACTGAGATGTTAGCACCAGATAGTTCTTATTTTAAAATGGCTATCAAATATTGGCAAAAACCGAATTCGATCCGGCCCTCTTCTCCAATTCCTTCCACTAAAATCGATTTAAAGTTATTAGATGCAAATACTCCTCAATACATTTGGTTTGGGCATTCTTCCTATCTTTTACTTGCCGGTGGTAAAAAGATTTTGGTAGATCCCGTTTTTTCTGGTTATGCGTCACCGATTCCTTTTGCGGTGCAATCCTTTGAAGGAACAGATGTTTATTTACCGGAAGATATGCCCGATTTAGACATTTTACTCATCACACATGATCATTATGACCACTTGGATTACGAAACAGTTATTAAGTTACACCCAAAAACGAAAACCATCATTGTTCCGTTAGGTGTTTCGGCCCATCTACTTTCGTGGGGTGTGCCTTTGTCAAAAATTGTAGAGTTGGACTGGTTTGAATCAAAAGAAATTGTGAAAGACCTAAATGTAACTGCCACACCTACAAGACATTTTTCGGGAAGAGGCATTCAAAGGAACAAAAGTTTATGGTGTTCTTATGTTTTAAAAATTGGCGAATACAAAGTTTTTGTTGGTGGGGATTCAGGATATGGTTCTGTATTTGAATCCATTGGAAAAAAATATGGCCCCTTTGATTTAGCATTTTTAGAATGCGGACAGTATGGAGATGATTGGCCTTTCATTCATATGCGTCCCGAAGAAACAGCTTTAGCAGCAAAAACAATCGGAGCAAAATCTTTTGTGCCCGTTCATTGGGGAAAATTTATCCTCTCTATGCATCCCTGGAACGATCCCATCAAACGAGTGCTTGTTGCATCACAGAATTTAAAATTAAATTTACAAGTTCCTAAAATTGGAGAGAGTTTTTCTTTTACTGGATCCGGGAGTGTGGATGGATGGTGGAATTTTCAGTGACAAAGAACCTAGTTTTCTAAAAACTAAAAATCCAGGTTTATCCCAATGAAAAATGCACTCGTAATTGGAGCCACTTCCGATATTGGAATTCATATAACAGAAACTCTTGCCAAACAAGGGTTTTCTCTTTTTTTAACCGGAAGAGACAAACAAAAGTTAAATGAAATTAAAATTAAGATCAAAACCGAATATCCTGTCTCTTTAGAGACTTATGAATTGGATGTTACGGATTTTTCTTCACACTCAAAATTTTATGACTCACTAAATCCAAAACCTGATATTGTATTTTTTCTTGCCGGATACTACCAAAACCAAACAAAAGCCAGAGAAAACCAATCGGAACTTCTAACAACAATTCACACTAATTATTCAGGAATTGTTTCTCTCATAAATATCATTTCCATGGATATGGAAAAAAGACAAGAAGGAACCATAGTTGCAGTCAGTTCTGTTGCGGGGGAACGCGGAAGACAAATGAACTATATTTATGGAAGTGCTAAAGCAGGTCTCACCACTTACCTCTCGGGACTTCGGTCTTTACTCTTTAAAAAGGGAGTCCATGTTTGTTCCATCCAACTTGGACCTGTGTATACGAAAATGTCTTTTGGTCATAACCTCATGCCTTGGCTCACCTTAAAACCAGAGACGGCAGCAAAACTGATTGTAAAAGCAGGTATAAACAAAAAGGATATTGTTTATATTCGTTGGCCATGGCGTTTGATCATGGGAGTGATACGAATGATTCCCGAATGGATATTCAAACGTCTCCCCCCCTTCTGATATTTTCCGTAAAAGATTAAGGAAAACTAATATAGTTCCAAATGGTTTGAAACCCATTGACCATAGGACAACTATGTAAGGCAGCCGCTCCCATTCCGTTACAAGCACTTGTCACCAAACGGTGGCTACTGGCATAGGGAGCACCCACACTGGTATTTGTTAGAGTTCCTGTCATACTCAGTTGATTCAACCAAGCATCTGTTACCTGGTTTGTATTCCCACTAAAATTGGCGACAGTGTCATTTTCATGAATGAGTCCATAATACGATCCAGCCGGTGCCGTTTGTGCACTCGCAAGCCATGACGGGAGTGAAGAAAACTGTAAACTATAATCAGAAACCCCACTATAAATGGATACACGAGCCACTGCTCTTCTTTTACCATGATAGGCCGCGTGCCCACTGCCTTGGGAATGCCCTCCCACATAAACCAAAGACCAATTGATACTGTTTCCAGTTACATATTGATCCCAACCTTCACTAGGTCTTGTTGCGACTAAATATTGTAAAAGAAAAAGTAATCTTCCTTCAATGGAATTGTTTACATCCACAGAAATGTATGGGGAAACATCGGCACCTGTCACCACTTCATTTCGGAAATTTTCAAAACAGTTAACATCAGAACGAGCATCTCCTTGGTTACAAATACTATTCACTGCATCATTATTAGGATAACTCAGACCAATGATATGATACCCACGAGACGCACCTTGTTGTAAAATAGCACCAATTTCACAAGGACTGGATCCTGTCCCTGGATAAAAGACAGAAAGAATATTTTTTCGACTAACGTTTGATTGCGGTGGATAAACATGATGTGGGCTATTGTATGTTGAAATAGAAGTCGAAGTTTGCGAAGGTTGGATTTGTAATCTCGTTAGGGCACCAACAGCACCACTTGAAGGAAAACTGTTTTGACCAACACAGGACCTAGAATACAAACCAAGACCAAGGAGGGTAACCCAATCCTCATTAGTTTTATCATCCGATTCCTTTTTACAGGAAAGAAGAAGGGAACCAAGTAGGAATAAAATGATGACACTGCGAAGAATTTGACGAGGTAGAAAAGAATCCAAAAAAGCTTCCTTAAAAAAACTGATTTTTGGATTATTCTAAAAAATGATTCTTTCGAGTGCAATCAATTCTAAATTCTGAATGATTTCTCCTTATCTTTTCTTTTTGTTGAAGGAACAAACAAGATGAAGAGAAATGAAGCGAAAAAGAACAAAAAAAATACCACTCTCTTCGGTTTTTGACCCAGAACAAAAGGTAAAAAGCCTAACACAGAGACCAAAAAAAGCAATTTTTATGTCATTTTCAGAATTCTTAAAAAACGAATGTGAAATTCTAAATCGACGAATGAGAATCTGGGATAAATATGGGTTTGGTGCCCCATGTCTTTAGATCTCCAAGAAAGTCTTAGTAAGTTTCGTAGCCTACTCCATATCTCTTCCATCCTGAATGCAAACCTAGATTTGCACCAGCTCCTACCTCTCATCATGTTGTATTCTAAAGATTTATTAGAAGCTGAGGCCAGTTCTCTTTTTCTTTTGGAAGAGGAAGATTTTTTATACTGCGAAGTGGCTCTCGGGGAAAAGGGAGAAATCATTCAAGAATACGCCAGGTTAGAGTTAGGTGAAGGAATTGTAGGAAAAGTTGCTCAAGAGAAAAAACCCATTGCTCTGGAAGATGCTTACAAGGATCCAAGGTTCAATGATAGTATGGACAAACGCACTGGATTTAAAACAAAATCACTCATTTGTGTGCCTCTATTCATCGAAGACAAACTCATTGGAACTCTTGAAGTCATCAACAAAACAAACAATCGAATTTTTGATCATTCTGATTTAGAATATTTAATTTCTCTCTCGGAAGTGGCCGCAACGGCTATCCAAAATGCAAATACAAAAGATAGTTTAGACAAACGAATCCTGGAATTATCTTTGTTGTATGAATTCGAAAAACTTTCTGTTTCAGAAAAAAGTTTAAACGAACTTGGAAAATGGATACTCAATCGTGTATTAGAATATTTAGGTGCTTCCTCTGGGACCATTTACCTTGCCAATACCGACAAACAAGAATTAAGCATTCTTTCAGCAAAAGGAATTCCGGAAGATGCGTACGACCAAATCAAAGTTCCTTATGGAAAAGGTGTTTCTGGTTGGGTTGCCGAAAAAAAAGAAAGTCTACTCATCCACAACTTAGATTTGGACCCACGTTACAACAAACTATCGCCTTATAAATTTGAATCCAAGTCTCTTATTTCAGCTCCTTTGATTTTTCAAAATGAGCTTCTTGGTGTCATCAGCATCAATAACAAAACATCTGGATATGCATTCCAACATTCGGATTTAGACTTACTCACAAATATTGCAGCAAGGCTCAGTAGCACGATCAAAAATGCACAACTCTTCCATCAGATTGTGGATACGGGTAAAGAGCTGAACCGTGCAAAAAATATCATGAAAAAAATCATGCCGTCCAACCTTCCTAGTTCCAACAAACTTCTCTTTGGTGTGGCACATATTCCCTTAGAACAAGTGGGTGGTGATTTTTATGATGTTACTCAACTAGAGGATTCAAAGTATTCCATTTTGATTGCGGACATTTCAGGGCACGGACTTTCTGCAGCCGTCCTTGCAGCAATGGCCCACATGGTATTAAAAAACTTTGAACAAGATATCAAACTTAGTCCTTCTCTATTTTTAACAACACTCAACCATATGTTGTATGGAAAATTGGCCGGAAATTTTCTCACTGCGTTTTATGGAATTATTGATTTAAAAAACAATACGATACTCTGTGCGAATGCAGGCCACCATGCTCCGTTTTTGTTAGACCCAAAAGATTCGCCTGTCACTCAACTAGATGTCAAAGGAAAAATTTTAGGTCTGATTCCCGATTTGTTTTACGAAGAAAAAACTTTTAACTTTGTTCCAGGGAACCGACTTGTGATGTACACAGACGGAATCACGGAACATATGTCCAAAGATCATAACAAACGTTATGATGAAGAATTATTTCAATCAGCGATTCAAAAAACAAAAACTTTAAAAACCCAAGACTCAGCGGACAAACTTATAACTGAAGCAAGAGAATATGTAGGAACAAATGACTTTGCCGATGACGTAACGGTTTTGTTAGTGGATCGTATTTAAAAACAAAACCGTTTTGTCTTAAAATCTTTAGTTCCTTTCTAAGTGAATCGCCTTATACAAAAAAATTATGGAGCGATTTCCAAAACTTCAGTATCCCCAGTATGATAATGTTCCACTAAATCCATGATCTTTTTGGGTTCTGAGATAACGAGAGAACTCTTCTCGTGTAAGGTTTCTGATTTATAGGCAATCACCTGCGCCTGTTCCGAAAGCCCAAGAAGGATACTTGAAATTTGTTTAGAAGCAAGATTTGCCTCGAGAACCGAGTGATCGATTTGTTTCACTTGGTCTTCAACCGATTCTAGTTTAAACTTAACTCTAGTTGATTCTTGAAGATCGTGATACAAAGAAACAGAAACTTTATTGATGATCGACTTCATATCGTGAAACGAATCTGATAACGAAAAAATCTCCAAAGAAGCATCTTTTACTTTTGCAGAAGTGTCTTTGATTACGTTCATTGTTTCATCTACATATGTTTTTATTTCTTCCGCTGAAACACCAATCTGTTCATTCAAACTCATCATTTCTTTGGCAACAATCGCAAATCCAGCACCAGCATTTCCCGCTCTTGCAGCTTCTATGGATGCGTTTAAAGAAAGTAAATTGGTTCTGTCGGCAATCTCTGTAATGATAGAAACGATGTTTAATATTTTGTTAGAAACTTGTTTGATAGAATCAATTCCTTCCAAAGAATCGGAAATTTTCTTTTTTCCCAAATCTGCTTTTTCTGTGGATCTAAGAGATAAATCTCCCAAACCCTTTAAGGCAGTCTGTGTTCCATTTAAGTTTAGATTCACTGCATTCATATAATCTTTCATGTCGGACATGATGATGGAATGGCTTGCGGTAATTTGTTTGATATTCTCAAGTGCAGAAGTTAATTCTTCCATACAAGCTGCGGCTTCTTCACTTCCTGAGGCCATAGAATGAGTTGAGGAAAAAAAATGTTTGGTGAGGTCAGTCAACTCTTCTGAGATCCGAAAACAAACTTGTGATGCTTTTTGAATTTGAGAAATAATCCCCCAAAGATTGATACTCATACTTTTCATGGAGAGTAACATAATTTTTACTTCATCACTACTATCGTTCTGAAAATGATCTGGGTATTGAAATCTTCCAGAAGAAACAGAGATAACTGATTCTGTTGCTTTTTGTAACTTTCTATTTTTCTTCGAAAGAACAAATACAAAAGAAGCGGAGATAATCGTTTGTATAGAAAACAAAACGCCGCAGAACAATGGTGTTTTGAAAACATCAAGGGCAAAAAGAGTCAAAAAAGGTAAGGAACTTAAACATACAAAAAAAACTTCTAGGAGTTTGATGGTTCTAAGGTTTTTCATCACCTTTCCTTTTTTCCCTAGAAAAAAAGAGCGTTTCCCCATTTTTTTGTATAACTGATCATAAAATTCTTTTTTATCATCGGCTAGTTTTTTTCGAACGGAAACATAACCTACAACTTTCCGCTCCTCATTCAATATGGGAGTGATCGTTGCATCTACCCAATAAAAATTTCCTGACTTAGCTCTATTTTTAACAGCTCCCGTCCAAGGAAGCCCAACCTTTATATAATCCCAAAGTTCTTCAAATACAACTTTCGGCATATCCGGATGCCTGACGATATTATGTGGTTTTCCGATCATTTCTTCTGCAGAATATTCGGATATCCTTGCAAAATCGGGAGACACATAAGTGATTATCCCTTTTGCATCAGTACGACTGATGATGACATCAGCGTTCGTAAGTATGTTCTCAACTAAATTCACTTTTATATTTTTCAATTGATAATCCCCAATCAAAATTGTGGTCTGCAGTTGTTTTCCAAAAAACAAAAGACTATTGAGTCTTTTTAGTTTTTTCATCAACTAACATGTTATATACTAAAAATATATGAATTTGTAGCAACTAGGTTGTCATTTTTTTATCCCCAAACTACCTTGATATTTGTCAATAGGGCCTAGGGGATTCTACGAATTTCTTTTCGGTTCATAAACACTCATTAGATGTTTTTGAAAAAATGGATTTAGAAAACTAAACCAGCAATGAGAGTTTCGAATTTTTTTTCGGTCAACAATTCATGAGTTAAAAATAATCCATTATAATAAATCCCAAAGGTTCCAAACGGACTTCCAATGGTTTGTGCATCTTTAAAGCTTTTCAGTTTTTTAATATCCACAGGGATTCTATTTTTCTTAGCTAGATTAGCAAGTGAGACAATGTATTCTTCCATAAATGGACATTGGTTCGAATAAATAAATGTAAATCCCTTCTTACGGGAATTAAGATTTGATTTTGTATGTTCGGAAAAGGAAGGAAGTTTTGCTTTTTGGGTGAACTTCAGAACAAGTAGTTCGAAATAAGGCGGTGCCGTATCCACAAGCTCAAACCCATGTTTTAAATAGAATTTTTTATCAGTCAAATATGGTTTTACCTGATTGCTAGTAACCACAGCAATCCCATCCATTTTTTTCTGTTTCGCATCATGAATACACTCGTTTAGTAGTAAAGTAGAAAGACCTTTTCCTTTGAATTGACCCGAAACCCAAAGGCAATGGATCACCATAAAATTTTTGCCACGAATGGGTTTCCAGACTTTCTCTATGGGTATATATTCGATGAATACCTTCCCCCTTTCATCTAAACGTTTGAAGATAAGACCCTCATCAAAACGATCCCGCATCCATTGTTTTTTGGATTCTGCTCTCGTTTTATTTTTTAGATCGTTTCCAATTGCACAACAAATATGTTCATTATCAATATTGTCTTTATCTATGCCAATGAGTCTCATATGATATCACAGAAATCAAAAGACGTAGAAAATAGCAAATCTATTGGTTAATTTGAATACAAAGCGCCCACGCAGGTTCCACAAATATCAGAGTCAGCGTTAGCAGATTTTGCCACAGCCACTCTAATTTTTTTTAGATCCAATCGTAACGACGATTTTTCCATCGTATGTTTGGAAGGATCAAATCCACAAGGGAAAGATTTCAATCCACCCTTCTCTACTTGGATATGTGCTAGTTCTACATTTTCAAAACGAATGAGTGTATACAAACTTAAACCTTTACCTTTTATAATTCATATTTCTGTTAGCAGACAGCAATACAAATAAAAAATTAACACTTCATTCAAAAACAAAATCCGACTAAACATCCTCCGTAAATCAATCAAATCTATTATTTTGGCTTCAACGAATCATTAGAAAAGCTTTAATTTTTTATACTTGAGAAAATGATAATCTGAATCATATTTCGGTAGGTATGAAAATAAATAGCCTAACTCCCATGATTTACACGAACGATATAAAAGGAACCATTGACTTTTATGTAAAGACAATTGGTTTTGAATGTTTAACAAAAGAACCCGAATGGGGATGGGCAAAACTACGACTGGACCAAGCAGAAATTATGATTAGTAAGCCAAACGATCATATCCCATTTGAAAAACCTTCTTTTACAGGTTCCTTCTATTTACATACAGAGAATGTGGACGAAATCTGGGGAAAAGTTTACAAAACAACTAAAGTCTGTTACCCGATTGAAAACTTTGATTATGGGATGCGAGAGTTTGCCATTCACGACAACAATGGATATCTGCTGCAATTTGGATAAGAGACCAAAGAAAGGAATTAAAACTTCACAAACAAAACCCCATATAATCGATGGTAGTAGGTCGCGGGCTTCATACAAAAAATTGCGATAAAAACCTCAAAACCCATACAAAAAAACGAATATAATCGTTTACTTTATTAGGTGGGGAAGTCGAATATTACGAGTTACACGGAATTTTAAAAACTTTCGAGAAAACGAACGTGACCGATTTAAAAATTAACTTATCTAGTTATTCCGAAAGATTCACAGAAAACAGCGTTATACTTACGATTTCAAATAAAATAAACTATATTTATGGCAAAAATGGAAAAGGAAAATCCACTATTGCCAAAACTATCAAAGACCGGTTTTTCACTAATTTTAATATTCATTTGTTCAATGGATTCGAAGGAATAGTTGGAGAAAATAATCGATCAGATGCTGTTGCACTCGGAATAGAAATTAACAAAATCAAAACTCCTTTATATAAAAAATAGCGATACCCATATCTATAACCATTTAAAAGAATGTTACGCTAATTAAATCGGTATATTGGTCACCCAAATAAGAAACAAAATACGCAAGAGAGCAAACCTTACAATGAAGAAAAAAACTAAATACACATTCTCAGCATTATTCTTTTGCATAATGCTTTTCACTTTTGAAATCCAAGCGGAACCGGATACCAACCCGGAACCAAACAATGAAAGAAAAAATTTCCATATCTACATCACTCCGGTATATTTATCAAGATACACGGAATACCCGTTCAGAACTAGACCCGAGAAGAAAACTCTTACAGCTCTCTATGGACTTACCAATAACCTATATATGGGTATTTCTTATAGTCGAGGAGAAAATCCAGAAGAGAGAGGAATACTTGCTTATACGGCACCAAGAAATTCATCAGGGACTCAAGAATATAAAAAAACAAGGGAAGGTGAATATTTTGTTTTTAGAACTCAATACTTTTTCGGCGGAAATGTTTACGGAAGCATCAATCTTGGTTTGGAAAAAGGGTATAGAATTGAAGAAAAAAACTTTTTACAATTTCAAGGGAATAACTTACAGCTAATACCATATTCAAAAAGCACAATTTATTCCGATCGTCATTTTGCTTCCGCTGGAATTGGTTATCGAAAAGAAATCTTCGAATATTTTATTTTGGGAACTGAGTTCGAATATGGAGTCATGAATTCTGGAAAAACAAACCAACATTATACTTTTGATCCAGGGTATTACAACGGTTTACCAAGCCGTTATGTTACCGATCAACTCATCTTAAGAGATCGAAATAAACCGAACAGCGAGTATATGTTCATTTCATTTTATGCAGGGATTGCAATTTAAACAAATCTTATCACTAAGGAACCACCATGAAAAAACTAATCTACTCAATCACAACCTTGACATTATTGAACTGCGCCATCCCTGCACGAGTTGATAAAATGGTTGTTTCCAGCGTAAAAGCTAACAATAAAATCAATAACGAAATATTTATCAATGAATCCAAAGGTGGGGAAATCACATTACCATTCTGGATACCGAAAATTTCTAACGAGAATTTTACCCAAGCTATCAAAAATTCCGTTCTAAATTCTGAAAAATTTCAAAAAATTTCAGATAACAACTCTAACCATTGGAGACTGGAAGTTGAAATCACCAATTGGGATCATCCTTGGTTTGGAATAGACTTCACTCATTCCCTAACTGTTAGGTACATCCTATACAATGAGAATAACATACAAGTATACAACAAAGAAATTTACTCGATAGGAACTGCAACAATGGAGGAAACGTTGATTGGAGTCTACAGAGCGAACCGAGCAAACGAATATGCAGCGAAAGAGAATATCCGATTGTTCTTGTTAGATTTGGACAATGTTAAATAACAATTGGTTCCGTTAACACAGTTTGTTTTAATATTCAGTGCAAACCATAGAAACATCAAATTGAAAAGTTTAGTTCCGATCTTTATTTTGACATTTTTTATTATGAATTGTTCTACAAATGATACAATTAATCTAAACAAACAGAAACCTGAAGCCAAAAATGAGAAGGATCGATTCATAAGAATAAAACTAAACAATTTCAAAAATTCTAAAACAGAAATTAGTTTGGGTTTACAGGAATACAATTCGTTCCAATCAGAAAATTATAAATTCGAACCACAATATACTTTTCACGAAACGATTGATGGTGATTTTATCGATATCCAAATACCTAAGGGAGAATATGTCGGCTCGTTAAAAATAACATCAACAAATCTAATTCCTTATTACACAAGGATCAAAGGGTATCACGAATTGTTCTTCGGTCTGAATCGGCATGATACAACATTGGAAACCTCAGGTGCCAATTGTCATTTCAGAAAAACTTATAGGCAGATGGGAACACCGAGCCAGTATTCTATCCACACTTGCAAAAATCTGGAATTATCCTATAACAATAAAACTTTTGAGTTTTCCCTCTCGGAACCGGATCAAATCAATTCAGAAAGTACTATATTGTCCCTGTTTTCAAGTTTCTGGTTAGGCAGAAGTTCAATATTTGTTTTATACCCCTATGCCCCCTTTCTTGTTTTCCATGGATTTTTTGGACTCGTACAAAAAGATATATTCATCCATTTAGATCATTATGGAATCTTATAGAAACAAAAATCAGACAACCAAGTTTCTATTGACTTCCTCTCTTAGAATATACTCAATACTAAGTTAGGTGATCGTTATAAAACCAAACCAAGGGAATCTATGATGAAAATTCGTTCCCGCACAAGGGATAGAAGCGGAAATCCTTATCGCAGGATGCGATAAGATTGGAGCGGATAGCGCGGTCCCTTTCCGTTAGGAAAGGGATGTGCCCCCAATGCCTTCACTGCGATAGTTTTCTTTATACTTCGCGTAGTTGTTTGCGGTGCGGGTGATGATTTCCCGATCCTTGTCTGTGATGTCGCGGATGATTTTGGCAGGACTACCCATAATGAGAACTCCTGGCGGGATTTTTTTCCCAGGAGGAACGAGGGAACCGGCGCCCACAAAAGACCATTCCCCAATCTCCACATCATCCATAAGCATGGCTCCCATCCCCACAAAACTATGATCCCGCAAAACACAACCATGGATGGTGGCATGATGGCCGATGGATACATAATCCCCGATGGTGACGGGAAACAGATCTCTTGCCACATGTACCAAAGTCATGTCTTGGATGTTCACATGTTTGCCAATGGTGATGGTATTTACGTCACCACGGAGTACGCATTGGAACCAAATAGACGACTCTTCGCCGATCGAAACTTTGCCCATTATGTCAGCAGAAGGTGCCACCCAGGCCGTAGGGTGGATAGAAGGTGTATGGCCTTGAAAAGAACGGATCATAGTTCTAAGCACAGGCGAACAGGCACAAACTCAAGGCCTTTTCGTTTTTTCCGCTTGCGTTTTAACCTTCCGACAAGTTACGGTAGTCTTAGATTCAAATGGGATCTCACTCCTCAAAAACGCTATTTTTCTCTAAAAACCTGCTAAGGAACATTTCATGGCAATAGAAATCAAAGTCCCCGAGATGGGGGAATCCGTAACCGAAGCGACTATCAGTGCTTGGACCAAAAAAGAAGGCGATGCTGTAAAAGTAGACGAAGTGCTCGCTATTTTAGAAACAGACAAAGTCTCATTAGAGATTCCTGCTCCCACATCCGGGGTTTTGAAATCCATCGCCAAAAAGGTGGGGGATGTGGTTCACGTGCGTGATATCATGGGTATCATTGAAGAAGGTGCTGTTGCAGCGGCTCCTGCTAGTTCCAGCGCTCCCGCTCCGAAAACAGAAGTTGCAAGTGCCCAACCTAACACGGGCAAAGTGAATGAGGAACTTCCTCCTGCGGCTCGCAAACTCATCGAAGAAAATAAGTTAGACGCATCCAAAATTACAGGTACCGGTCGCAACGGACAAATCACAAAAGAAGATGTGATCCTTTTTATGGAAAAAGGTGGCGCCAGTGCCTCTGCTCCTAAGGCGGCAAGTCCAGAGATTCCAAAAGCGGTTGTGGTTTCGGCAAATGCCGGTCCAAGAGAAACCGTTGTGCCGATGACAAAACTTCGCCAAACGATTGCTAATCGATTGGTAAGTGCACAACATACAGCTGCCATCCTTACCACTTTCAACGAAGTGGATATGTCTCCGATTATGGACCTTCGTAATAAATACAAAGACAAGTTCAAAGAAACTCACGGTGTGGGTCTTGGGTTCATGTCACTTTTTACCAAAGCAGTGGTGGCCGCACTCAAAGCTTATCCTGCCATCAATGCAGAGATTCGCGGAACAGACATCGTCTACAAAAACTTCTATGATATCGGAGTGGCTGTGGGTGGACCAAAAGGTCTTGTGGTTCCGATTGTTCGTAACGCAGACCTACTCAGCTTTGCTGGTGTGGAACAAGAGATCGCAAGACTTGCCGGGAAAGTGAAAGACGGTAAGATTTCTCTCGAAGATATGGAAGGGGGAACTTTCTCCATCTCCAACGGTGGTGTGTATGGATCGATGATGTCGACTCCAATTCTAAACCCTCCACAATCGGGAATTCTCGGAATGCACAATATCGTCAAACGCGCGGTAGTTGTGAATGACCAAATTGTCATTCGTCCTATGATGTATCTCGCTCTTTCTTACGACCACAGAATCGTGGATGGAAAAGAAGCGGTGCAGTTCCTTGTGAAGATCAAAGAAATGGTAGAGGACCCAACTAGACTCCTCTTTGAGGTATAAGGATATATGGAACAATACGATATCATTGTCATTGGTGCAGGTCCTGGTGGGTATGTGGCGGCCGTTCGTGCTGCTCAACTTGGTAAAAAAGTAGCCATCATTGAAAAAAGAAAAACTCTCGGTGGGACTTGTCTCAACGTGGGTTGTATTCCTTCTAAAGCCCTTCTCGATTCTTCTGAAGAATATCACAAAACAAAACATAAATTAGCGGATCACGGAATCTCTGTGAAAGATGTAAAAATCGACATCGCTAAGATGATGGCTCGTAAAGACAAAGTGGTGAGTGAAGTGACATCCGGTGTCGACTACCTGATGAAAAAAAACAAAATCACTCGTTATTTGGGTCATGCTAGTTTTGTTTCTAAAACAGAAGTTTCTATTACTGCAGAAGATGGAAAAAAAGAATCCATCTCGGGAACAAACATCATCATTGCTTCCGGTTCCACTCCGATTGAAATTCCTCCCCTTCCTGTGGATGGAAAAAACATCATCACCTCTGACCATGCCATTGGATTGGATTCTGTTCCAGAACACCTTATCATTGTCGGGGCAGGAGTGATTGGCCTCGAACTCGGATCAGTTTGGTTACGACTTGGTGCGAAAGTCACGGTAGTGGAACTCATGCCGCGTCTTTTCGGAACGGCTGACCAAGCCATTGCAAGCCTAGCGGAACGATTGTTAACCCAACAGGGGATCAACTTTCTATTTGAAACCAAAGTGCATGGTGCGAAGGTAAAAGGCAAAAAAGTAGAAGTAGAAATCGAAGGCAAAGACGGCAAAAAAACCATTCTCGAAGGAGACAAGGTTCTTGTTTCCATTGGTCGCCGCCCGAACACAGACGGACTCGGTGCCAAAGAAATTGGAATCGAGATGACAGACCGTGGTCGTGTCAAAGTAGAACTTAACAAATTCCAAACCAATATTCCGAATATCTATGCCATTGGGGATGTGGTAGATGGCCCGATGCTTGCTCACAAAGCTGAAGACGAAGGGATTGCCGTTGCCGAACTCATTTGTGGTAAATATGGCCATGTGAATTACAAAGCCATCCCTTGGATTGTTTACACTTGGCCCGAAGTGGCTTGGGTGGGACAAGGCGAAGAAGAACTCAAAGCCAAAGGTATCGAATACAAAGTAGGTAAGTACATGTTCAAACCCAACGCTCGTGCCAAAGCCATGAACGAAACGGATGGACAAGTCAAAGTCATCGCTGACAAAAAAACGGATAAACTTCTTGGAGTTTATATCGTAGGCCCAAGAGCCTCGGACATGATCGCAGAAGCAGCGATTGCTTTTGAATTTGGTGCCAGTGCGGAAGACATTGCTCGTTCTACACATGCCCACCCCACTCTTTCCGAAGTCCTTCGGGAAGCGGCGATGGATGCTGATGCGAAATGGTCCATCCATTCGTAATTTAACTGTTGTTTTGTTGTTTTAGGGAGAGTATATGACAACCGACCAGATGATGAGTTTATACGGCGATAACGTCGTATTATTGGAAGAGTATTACAAACAATTCAAAGAAGATCCACAAAGTCTCTCAAAAGACTGGATCGACTTTTTTGGAGAACTTGAAAGAACATCCGTATCCAGTAATGGATCCAACGGAAATGGGTTTAACGGAAATGGATATGTAAACTACGCATCCACCGAACACCGAAAAGGTTCTTCACTCAGCGACTTCGGTATCATCAACCTTCTCAATGCCTACAGAAGACAAGGGCACTTAGCGGCAAACCTTGACCCACTCGGAATCAACAAACCCAACCGCGAATTCATCGATCTCAAAGTCAAAGCCCTAAAATCCAGCGACTTAGAAACAGAAGTGGATTCTGGTGTCGTCAATCTTGGCAAAGCAAAACTAAAAGATGTGATTGATTGGTTTGAAAAAACTTACTGTGGTTCGATTGGCTGTGAGCACTACTACCTTGTCAATGATGAGGAAAGAGAGTGGTTACAAGACCGAATGGAACCACTGGCAAATAACGAACCTATCAGCAAAAAGACCGCATTACGTTTGTTTGAAAAACTTTACCAAGCTGATAGTTTTGAAAACTTCCTCGCAAAAAAATTCGTAGGGAAAAAACGTTTTTCTCTCGAAGGTGGGGAAACCATGATCCCTATGCTTGATACCCTTGTGGAAGAAGCGGGTGGCCATAAAATGGATGCTCTTGTGATTGGTATGGCACACCGGGGACGACTCAATGTTCTTGTGAATATCATTCGTAAACCGGCGGGCCTTATCTTTGCTGAGTTCGAAGAAAAACTAAACCCAGGCCAACTTGGTTATGCGGATGTTAAATACCATCTTGGGTATTCCAACAATGTCATGACCCATTACGGAAAAGAAGTCAAACTCTCCCTTGCCTTCAACCCTTCTCACTTAGAAGCCGTAGACCCAGTCATCTTTGGATCGGTTCGTGCCCGCCAAGAAATGGCAAAAGACGTAGACCGTTCCAAGTTTATGCCAGTGGCTATCCATGGAGATGCCGCCTTTGCCGGACAAGGTGTGGTGGCAGAAACTCTCAACATGATGAACCTAGATGGTTATACGGTTGGGGGAACTTTCCATATCGTGATCAATAACCAAATTGGATTCACCACTCTACCTAGCGAATCTAGATCTACTTTGTATGCTACTGACCTTGCCAAAGGTTTCCAAGTTCCCATTTTCCATGTGAATGGAGATGATCCAGAAGCAACTTACCGAGTCACAAAACTGGCGTTAGAATACCGTCAAAAATTCAAAAAAGATGTGATCATCGATCTTATCTGTTACAGAAGGCTTGGACATAACGAAACGGATGAACCAACCTTCACACAACCACAGATGTATGATATCATCAAAAAACATCCGAAAACCATCAAAATTTATGAAGAGAAATTGTTGCAACGTGGTGACATCACTCAGGAAGAAATTCAATTTATAAAAGATGGAATTGCGCAAGGACTTGAAGACTCTTTCCAACAAGCAAAGGAAAAAGACACCCGCATTACCGTAGACACACTCGGTGGTGTTTGGTCAAGATACACAAAAGAACCTCTGGATTCCGATGTCCACACACAACTCCTCCAACAACAATTAGGTGGGATTGTCAAAGCAGTCACAACTCTTCCCGAAGGATATACGGCGAACCCCAAACACATCAAAGTTTTAGAAGACCGTAAAAAGATGGGTGCGGGAGAACTTCCGATCGATTGGGGTTTTGCAGAATCACTTTCTTTTGGTTCCATTTTGGAAAATGGATTTCCGATTCGTCTCGGAGGACAAGATGCACAAAGAGGAACTTTTTCTCACAGACATGCCACTCTCTCGGACATTGTGAACGGAAAAAAACTCACTCTTCTCAATCACATTAGCGAGAAACAAGCAAAGATCGATATCGTGAACTCTTCCCTTTCTGAGTATTCTTGTCTCGGATTTGAATATGGATATTCCCTTGCTGATCCAAATAGCCTTGTGATCTGGGAAGCGCAGTTTGGTGACTTTGCAAACAACGCACAGGTGATCTTTGATCAGTTCATTTCCAGTTCGGAAATCAAATGGCAAAGGATGTCTGGTCTTGTTTGTTTACTCCCTCATGGATACGAAGGACAAGGTCCGGAACACTCGTCTGCAAGACTTGAACGTTTCCTCCAACTTTGTGCTTTGGACAATATCCAAGTGGCAAACCTAACCACACCGGCGCAGTACTTCCATATCTTACGTCGTCAAATCTTACAAAGTTTTAGAAAACCACTCATCATCATGACACCGAAGTCACTCCTTCGTTTGAAAGATGCGGCCTCTAGTTTGGAAGATATCACAACCGGTGCCTTCAGAAAGATCCTTCCGGATCCAGTAGCAAAACCAGAAAAAGTAGAGAAGTTACTTTTCTGTTCTGGAAAAGTTTACTATGACTTACGCAAAGCCATAGATGCCCAAAAACTGGAAAACGTAGCTGTTGTTCGTATTGAACAACTTTATCCATTCCCAGAAAACCATATCAAACAAATGATTACAAGTTATGGAAAACTGAAAAAATTTGTATGGGTACAAGAAGAGCCGAAAAACCAAGGTGCTTGGTTCTTTGTTCGGGATCGAATTGAAGCTGTGATGCCTGAGAACAAACGCCTCCACTACGCAGGTCGTTCCGAGTTCCCAAGCCCTGCTTGTGGTCACGTAGTCACACACTTAAAAGAACAAGAAGATTTAGTAAAGGATGCTTTGTCTTAAAAAATAAAACATCTAACTACAAATATATTGTTGTAATGATAAACCTTGGGAGAAATCTCAAGGTTTTTTTATTTCTACATTGACTATTCCTAATTTAGAATAAAGCAAATTCATTGAATTTTGCATTTGACAGTTCATTAAGCAGTCGTTAGAATCTCCTAACAATGAAATTTGCTACTAACCTCAGTTACCTTTTCAGTATTTTATTCCTTTTTACTGGACTTACAGTATCAGTTTTTTCCCAAACCACACCAGCTCCCAAAAGAGAAATTTATAGCGGGTTTTACAAAGGTGGATTCTATTTACAATTGGCAGGTGGAGATATTATTTTTACAGGAGGTAGTTTGCTAAAACGCGAAACTTCACTCCAAAACTCTCTCAAAACACAAGCCGACTGGGGAGTCCTTCCGAAACGTTTTATCGGCGGTATAAATGTTCCCAACGGAATTCCTTTGCCTGAAAGTAAAATCTATACAGGCAGAACAGAAAGAGTTGTGGTTGAATATGGAATTACAGATCATATCGGATTCACAGCATCTCTATCCAACAACACAGTAAATGGCAAACGGTTAAACCAATTCATCTCTGCTGATCGTACAAATCCAAATGGATATAGTCCATATCTAGAAGTATTACCCACATCCTATACTTTTTACGAAGATAAAATTTATGGTTTAGGACTCAATTATCACATACTCTCTAAATCAAAATTTGATCCATATGTAGGAATCGAACTAGGGTTAGTAAATTTTAGAACATCATATCGTTCTTATACCAACAACAGCAATTTTTTATATAGTTCAATGGTTTCTGGAATTGGTTATAGTGGAAGGCTTGCCTCTGGATTCAATTATCATATCACACCAGAGTTTGGATTGATGTTAGAAGTTTATGGTATGAAACGGATGTTAAAATCAAGCGCATTCCCGTCGGAATCATTTGATCAAGTTGGTTTTCAGTTCGGAGTACTTTTCAACTTAGACAATATTGGCCAATTATAAAAAGTTATGCATTTTGGATTTTTTCCAATTAAGGATTGGATGTTGGTGCGACCATCGCCTCTAAAGATCCACTCAAAACCCCTTTGGCAGAATTCACATCATAATCAAAAATATGAAGTTTGATTTCTGGTTCAGGGAGTTTTTTGCGTTTGTTGATTTGTTTATCAGGATTTTTCCCCAAAATCAAAGTTAGGTGATTTTTCGCAGAATTATATACCAATTTTCGGAAATGGAATTCTAAAGGAAGTATACGGCTGAGTCCACTTGTTTCAGGATCAAAAAGATAAACCAGTTTATGATCTTTAGAATTAAGGACTCCATCCAAATTACTATCTTCAGTCACAGCAAGGATGATGATTTTTTTCTCTAGGGATAAAACATCTTCTTTGGGATCATCAATTGTATTCGAAACGGATTTTTTTGCAAAATCTCCCACAAAAAAATCCCAAATGTAAACATCATGAGGAAAAAGTTTTTGAACTTTTCCATCTTTTAAGTTGATAGAGTATAAATTCCTGGCGTGTGATAAAATCCCGTCGGGACCAAACCCACCAGACTCAGTGACAAGTCCATGTGGGTAAATGAAGTATTGTTTCCAATAGATCTTTCCGTTCCCATCTTCTAAATCCAAAGTATCCGATGGTTCGGGACTATTGTCTTTTTCTTTAGATTCGGGAGTTTCTACTGTGACCTCATACCCATCGTCATAGAGGCGCCAACTCTTCGATAAACTAAAAGTTAACACCGCCAAGATGAGTAAAAAAAATAGAAAAACTCCGACTCTAAACTTTTCCATTATTTGTTAGCGTTATAAGCCTTAATTGCACTAAATACTTCATCAAGCTCTGAATTTGTCATATAAGCAAACAGAGGAAAATTCAGAACGGATTTGGAAATCCTACGAGCATTTCCATCTTTTCCAAATCTTTCGATTAAGTATGGTTTCGCACCTGGTTGGTCAGACATCGCCCCAGGATAGATATTTCCAAACCCAATCCCTTTGTCTTTGAGGACTGCTTCAATTTTTGGGCGAATTTCAGGATCCACCAAAGTCACGTTACAGTATCCGTTTTCCTCATATCCATTCGGTGGTTGGATGGCCCCAATCCCTAAACCTGGTAGTTCTTTATAGTATACGTTTTGAGAATTTTTTCGAGAATCAATCCTAGCTTGTAAGTGTTTCAAAGATAAGTTTAAAAAGGCAGCTTGCAGTGAGTCAAGTCTTGAGTTCCAACCCACAAGTCCATGTTCGTAATGTGAAGTTCTTCCGTGGTTGACAAGGCGGCGAGTCACGATAGATAACTCTTCATCATTTGTAAATACAGCACCACCATCACCAGCAGCACCTAACACCTTTGCAGGATAAAAGGAAGTAGTGGAGATAAGAGCATCTTTGTATAAAGACTTCCCATTGTGTTTCACGCCAAAACACTGAGCTCCGTCTTCAATGAGAGCTACATTTTTTTCTTTGCAGAACTTACGAAGTTCTGCAATTTTTGCCGTTCCCCAACCATACAAATGAACCACAAGAGCAGCCTTTGGTTTTACTTTTTCGACTGCCTCTTGGAACACTTGGAAATCCATTTGTAAGTCAACGGGATTGGTATCAATCGTGTAAGGATCACCACCCACATTCACAACCGCTTCAAAGGTTGCCCAAAATGTTGAATCCGGTAACAAAACTTTATCACCACGACCCACACCAACTGCACGAAGGGCCAATTGTAAAGCATCGGTTCCATTGGCACAACCAACGGCATACTTTGTTTCTGCCCAAGTAGCAAGATTTGTTTCCAAATCGGTAACTTCGTTTCCACCGATAAACTGTGCGTTTACGGACATGGACTTTACTTTTTCATTCCAGGTGTCCAAAAATCCTGGTTCAAATCTTTTGATATCTATAAATGGAACTGCCATTGTATGCCCTTTTTATTTACTTATTGTGAAAATTTGATGAAGCCAACCATTGAACTCTTTGGAGTACATAGTCCAAAGAAAAAATAAAGCCCAATACAGAACCGTCCCATAAGCAAGTGCAGGGATCAAGGTTTTACTTAAGTTATTGGATGCGGAATAATAAATTCGAATGAGAACAAGAGGCCACAAAAAGAATAAAAACACGTAGATAGAATTTCCCATAGCGGAAATCCAAAGGAGAACCTCAGCTTTAGGATTTTCCTTCCAACGCGCTACCCCTTCCCAAAATTCAGGAAAGAATTGGACCAAATAAAAACAAAACACGAGAAAGAAAAAAAACTTCCAATGAGATTCCAAATCTCTCCGGAACAGAGTGAGAAGGAGTCCCACAAACCAAATGAAAAGAACCGGAAAGGCAACAACTTCCAATAGTGTCATGAATTTGTTTTTGTATTCTCCGTTAGTCGTTCTAAACAGGAAATGAGTCCTGTTGGATCTGCTTTCCCCTTCCCTGCAATGTCAAAGGCAGTCCCATGATCGGGGGAAACTCGGGTAAAATCCAGTCCTAAGGTTATATTAACTCCCTTCTTCCCTTCAAGCAATTTAAATGGAATGAGACCTTGGTCGTGGTAACCTGCCAAATACAAATCGTACGCGCGAGCTCCTGGTAAAAAAGCAGAATCTGCAGAAAGAGGACCTTCAACAGAAAACTTTGCTTTGCGTAGAACCTTAATGCCACCGGCAAGAATGGTCAATTCTTCATCCCCAATCTTTCCGCCTTCCCCAGCATGAGGGTTCAGTCCCAGATAGGCAATTTTGGGATTTTTTAAAAAGGGAGAACGAGTTAGGGCCTTACTCAGTTCCGTCCAAGAAAACTTTTTCAATTCTTTTACCACGTCTTTCAAGGGAACATGGGTGGTTAAGGGAATGACGTTTAATTTTTCCCCTGACATCATCATAAAGGTAGGTCGTTTGTAATACTCGGCGAGAGTTTCCGTATGGCCCCGAAATCCTTTGATCCCCGCTTTCTGCACCCACTCCTTAGAGAGAGGCAAAGTGATGAGATCAGCTCCCAGTTCCTTTTGCAAGTCCATGGCAGCAAGTAGTGAATCATAAGCCATCTGGCCCGAAGTTTTGGAAGGTTTTCCTAGAACAAAGGAACGAGTTTTTTTAGAATCTTTCCAAGAGAGAGCATAAAATCCCGGTTCGTTACTGGGTTTTGTTAAATTGGGGAGAGAAGGAATGTTTTGGTTGTGGGGTCCGCGTACAAGGTAGATGCGGTGGTGTTTCCCTAAGGCTAACAAATGAGGGAAGGCAGAAACCACAAGTTCGTAGTTGATACTTGTTGGATCGCCTTCCGAAATCAGAATGGTTTTCAATTATTCTTTTGCGTTTGGTTGTTTCCCAAAAATCTTCTCAACACTTAAAGAATCTTTTGAGTATTCCAATTCAATTAAGTCTTTCGCGCTGTGTTTGAGGTCGTTGGAAATCATACAACGTCCTTCCAAGATCACCCCATTTTGGATGATAAGCTCTGGAGTTTTGATATCTCCAAGAATTTTGGAAGTAGGAAGGAGCATCACGCGGTTTCTTGCAGTTACGTTTCCGGCAACAATTCCCTCTACGATGACACTGGCAGCAGTGATATTGGTTTTGACCTTTCCTGTAACACCAATGTAGAGGTGTTCGGCTTGGAGGGATTTTCCCTCGAATTTACCGTCAATTTTTAAGGATCCATTGATGAAGAATTTACCGTTAAAGTAAGAATTCTCTCCAATAGTTGAATTGGTAACTTCGGTCTGATTTTTGACTAATGCCATGCTGTTACGAGTCCGTGAATGTGATTTTTCACAGTGTCCTCGTTCCCCCCGGGAATGAAAAGGTTTTTTTACCCTCGAAAGGACGGGAGTCGAATCAAATCACATGCCTCTTCTGCAAATTCTTGGAATTCGCGAAGTCCTTCCATGATGGATCGACCTTCCAAAACCGTGGCCTTTTCAAACCTAGGATTGAATTTGAGCGGTTCTTCCATATTCATAATGACGTTATTTCCCTCTTTGATGTCCTTATTTACCGCCGTGAGGAAATCTCTGAATTTACCCAAGGTTTCAAAGGACTCAGCAATGAAAATTCGAGACTGTTTGTTTTTCATTCGGGAGAGCTGTTCACGGAACTCTTGTTTGTCGGCAGCGGCATACTCCTCCACTGTTTCCACAAGGATCTTCATGTTCCGGCGTAAGTTCTCCATATACTTAAGAACCGAATCCCTTTCTGTGGCATGGGAATAATCAAATTTAATATGACCGTCACCGAGGATAGGAATGTATTCCAAATCCATAATATTCACGAGGGTTCCAATTTGATTGATTTCGCTATCATTCGAATTGGGAGATACTTTCATCACTGGATATTGAGAAATAATTTTGTGTTTGAGGTTCTCAGGATTTTCTTCTCTGGTTTTTGCATTCCGCATCGTCTGTTCCAAGTTATCCGGAATTCCTTCTGGGGACACTTCTTGCATACGCCGCCTGTAACGTTCTATGTCGAAAGCAACTCGTTCTTTTTGCAGATCGTTTTTGGCATTTCTTTCAATTTTCTCCAAATTTCTTAGCATTTTCTGCAATTTGGAGAGTTCCATAATCTGTTCTTGCGAAAGCGGCATTTTATTCCCAACCCTCTGGAATGTTTGTGGATTCCCCAGTAGCAACTAATGTTCGTTCAATGGATTTTGCCAAAACTTCTTCACCGTTTGATTTTAAAACACGCCAATACAAATTCAAAGCCAAAGGTAAATATTTGAGTCGCCCTGCTTTTTTATAAAAATCTAAAAAGTTTTGGTTCTCCTTTTTCACAAAACTAATAAATGCCAATTGTAAATTGAGAAAATAAGAATAAGGTCTTTTGATGAGTTCGTTTTTTAATTCGTCTATGAAACTTTCTCCATCGCTCCGAAACCTTACGACTGTTTCCACAAAGGGATCCATTTGGTGGGTCAGCTCATAACCAAATCCATCACCATAAGTCCAATCCCCACGTAAGTTTGTTTCTAATTCTACTTGATAAGAGTGAAATGTATCTAACGGGAAATATCTTTTGGCATATCGTAATGCGGGGAAGGCAGGAATTTTTCCAAGAGATACAGAACGAAATTTTTGTTTTTCCCAATCTTCCCATTCCGCATAAAATCCAATGAGGAACTTCCAAAATCGGAAGGTTTCTTCTCCTGTAAACCAGCCTGTTTCAATCGCATGAAATAAAACACCTGAAATTTGCCAATGGGAATCGACAATGACTGCATCAGTAAGAGTTTTAAAATCCAAAACATTGGAATTTCCCCTTACATACTCAACTAACATATGCAATATGGAGTTTTCATACGGGAAAACAGAAGATTCCCAACCTAGCAAATATAGAAACCTACGATTGTCATCAGTTTGACCAAAGAATTCTTTGGTTTTCAGCACCCAATTGCGAAACTCTAATAGATTACCCGAGTACAATAATCCAAATCCAATGAGTTCCCAATCCTCTCTTTCCATTTCTTCAAACTCACGATTTTGGCAAAGTTTCCAGATCTCGGCCAAAGATTCTTTTGGAAACGGAGTGGGAGAGAGAAGTTGCGGGTCGCGGAAGCGATTGTTTGCCTCATTTTCGCCTAAAATGGAACAAAGGCTGAACCCACCGGAAAAATCGGTCGATAAATAAAAGAGATAGTTTGCAAAACGAGACTGACTGCCTGAAAAAAAGGCACGTAAGCTCGGCCAGAGCTCCGGCAGTGTAGCCGATTTTGGAATATGAGGCCTTTGGTGGAATTCAATACGATATTCCGGCCATTGCAGTTTGTATTCTGTTTGTAAGCTCATAAGGAGAGGAACCTTCCCTCTCTAAATTCGTAATCATAGGAAGTATGCATGAGGCATTTTTGGTTAGCAAGTAGAATTCTTCTCTTTTTCACAACATCCCTATTTGCGGAGACTGACCTTCAATATTTAATCAAATCACACCAATGGGGACAAATCGAAAACCATTTTCGAAATACAAATCCTTCCCGCGAAAGTGAAGTGTACAGCCTGATCGAATTCCACGAAAAATCACCTAACGGGGAAAAGGAGAAACGATTTCGGTATTTGATTTCCTTAGTCCGTGGTGTGTTTGTCACAGAATCTTCGGAAGAAGAAGTAAGAAAAATCCTGACACAAACCATGCCTTTCCAAACGACTATTTTTAAACTCAGTTATTGGAAATTATACACGGAAATCACACAAAGAAACTACCTCACCCCAGCCGAAAGAATCCAATACCTAAACCGATTGAATTTAGAAGAAGATCCTATTTGTCGTAGGCTTCTCGATGAACTGGTTCGTCTTCTCGCCGCAAACAACCAGTGGAAAGAAATATTAGATAAAATTAATTCCGTCCAAGAATCTCACAGAAAATACCTTCTGACTGGGGACACCCAATACAGATACGGAAAAGCAAAACTTGTCTTAGGTGATGAAAAATCGGCGGTTGAAGAATGGTTGAACTGCCTATCAAGAGAAGGGCTTTCCGATTCTACGGTCCACCTAATCGCCGCTGACTGGTCCAAATACAAAGGTTCGGGAAGTATTTTACAACTGGCTCCGTCAGAACTTACATTATTACTTCCGGCTATCAGTAATAATGATAAAGAAGCCTTGTTCCGAACAAGACCCGAACTATTTTCTACTAGACTTGCTTATTACGAAGGGTTCAAACACCTCGCATCGATTTTAACAAAAACGGGGAAAATAAACGAACTTTTTAGGGTTTTACGTTCCAATAAAACCTTTGTAGATATGGATTCTTCGTATATTGTTAGCTTAGCTGATATTTTATACCAACAAAACAAATTCCAAAATGCCATTGAACTTTTAAAAACATTTCCAGGGAAAGATGCGGGTTATTACCGAGTCCTTGCTGCCACTTACGACAGATTAGGTGACCGTGAAATGTATTTTGAAAACCTAATTTTATATTTAGGAAAATATCCGTTTAATCTTTTTTACCAAGATCGTCTCATCGAATACTTAGTGAATCGAAAAGGAGACAAATCAAATTATGCACCACTAACAAAATTTGAAAGAGCACTCGCGGAAATTCCAAACCTTCCCGTCAAAGGCCGACTTGTGTATTGGTATTTACGATCTCTGAAAGAAAGTGGTGATACAGAGAAATTAAAAAAAGAACTAAAAAGATACTATGCCCTTTGTCCTGGATCCTATTACACAAGGGTCATCCGCGAAGAATTTTTATCCATTATCAAAGAAGGAAACAAACCAGACAATCCCACCTATAACAAAGAATATCTTTTTGAATATTTATCCTATACGGCAGGAATTCCAGAAGAGTCCTACTCCATCCTTGGTCGAAACTTAGGATTTGTGTATCCAAAAGATTCTTATGAACTTGGAAACAAACTAGGTGGAATGAGTTCGAGAATCCAAGGGCATAAACTTCTAAATCTTGCCAAAGAATACTTCCGATTGGGAGAAGATAGTTTGGGTTTAAGTTTAGTCAACTTTCACACAAAAAGAGAAAACCTTTCAGATGAAGAAAAGGATGAAATTTTGGTGGGGATTGGTGACTTAACATATAACACGTATTATACGGCATTTCATACAAGGTCTCTACTCAAAAGACATTTTATCCCGGATGATCCCATCCTTTTACCCACTTCCCTCTCCGTCAGAATCTATCCCAGACCCCACCAAAGTATTGTTTCCCGTTACGCGCAGGAAAATGATATCTCGGAAGACAAAGTTTATGCTCTGATGCGCCAAGAATCCTTCTTTAAGGAAACTGCCACTTCGCGTTCCAATGCGCGGGGCCTTATGCAAATTATGCCAGCCACAGGGAAGGAATTAGCCTCTCGGATGGGAATCAATTCTTACTCTCTCTACGAACCAGAAACTTCTATCCGTTTGGGGACAAAGTTTTTGGCCTACCTTTTGAAATCCAATGGGAACGAATTGAAATGGGCTTCCATTGCTTATAACGGAGGCCCGGGGAATTTACGGAAGTGGAAGAAGTCCGTTTATACCGGCGATTTTAACCATTTTTTGGAAGATCTTCCTTACAAAGAATCAAGGGATTACTGTCGCATCGTAGTTTCGAATTTCTACGCATATGACATCATGAAAAAATACCATAAGTTGTAAAAAATGACTTTTCCCCACCCTTTCCTCTGTCTATCATTAGAAATAGACAGAGATATACAGGAGAAGATATGTCCGAAAAGGCAATTCTGAAAGTGGATGGAAAAGAGTTTGAACTTCCGATTTTAACAGGAAGTGAAAACGAGAAGGCAATTGATATTACTAAACTCCGCCAATTGTCCGGTTATGTTACGATTGATTCCGGTTATTTAAATACAGGTGCTTGCACCAGTGAGATTACCTTTCTCGATGGAGAACAGGGGATTCTTCGTTATCGCGGAATTCCTATCGATGATTTGGCCGCTAAGTCTACCTTTACTGAAGTAGCTTATTTACTCATCTACGGCAAACTTCCAAACGATACACAACTCAAAGAGTGGAATACCTCCATTACAAACCATACAATGATCCATGAGGATCTCAAACGTCTGTTCAACGGTTTTCCAAAAGATGGACACCCGATGGCGATCATGTCTTGTATGATGGGATGTTTGTCTACCTACTACCAAGATAGTTATGATCCAATGAATGAGGAACACAGAGAAATCTCCATCATTCGACTTCTTGCAAAATTTCCAACGATCGCTGCTTACGCTTATAAAAAATCTATCGGACAACCGATCATCCATCCACTCAACGAGTTAGATTATGCATCTAACTTCATGAATATGATGTTTGCGGTTCCTGCTGAAGATTACCATATCGATCCAGAAATTGTTTCGGCACTCAACCTACTACTCATCCTTCACGCAGACCATGAACAAAACTGTTCTACATCTACTGTGCGTTTGGTGGGATCTTCCCTTGCCAACTTGTATGGTGCGATTTCTGCAGGAATCCTAGCTCTTTGGGGACCACGTCACGGTGGAGCCAACCAAGAAGTTTTGGAAATGTTAGAAGGAATCAAAAAGAGCGGGCTATCTGTGAAAAAAATCGTAGAACAAGCCAAAGACAAAAACTCCAGTTTCCGATTGAATGGATTTGGTCACCGCGTTTACAAAAACTTTGACCCACGAGCAAAAATCATCAAAGTTGCTTGTGATAAAGTTTTAAACAAACTAGGAATCAAAGACCCACTTCTTGACATTGCAAAAGAATTGGAAGAAGCAGCTCTTAACGATCCGTACTTTGTAGAAAGAAAACTTTATCCAAACGTAGACTTCTACTCAGGAATCATCTACCGTGCTCTTGGAATTCCTACCAATATGTTTACAGTAATGTTTGCTATGGGAAGACTTCCAGGTTGGATTGCGCAGTGGAAAGAGATGATCGAAGACCCAAGTTTAAAGATTGGCCGACCTCGCCAAATTTACACTGGTCCACAAGAAATCTCTTACGAAGCAGCCAAAAAACAGGCCTAACACCTAATGAAAAAGGGCAAGGGATAAAACCCTTGTCCGCAAACTACAATTGAAAAAACCATTCGCCGCTCCGAGTTTCTTCCTCTTTTCCATCCTTACTCTTTTTTTTACCCATCCTCTTTTTCCAGAAACCCAAAATGATATTGGAGAAAGGATCATCCATACTACAAAGTTTTCTTATTGGATTGATCCTACCTCTTCCGTTCCCTTAGAATCTGTATTAGAAACTGGTTCTTTCCAAAAATTAAAAGATCCCTTTGTTAACTTTGGATTTTTAGAAGGGACACTTTGGCTGAGGCTCGATCCCAAAGATTTTCCCGATCCTTCGAAATACCCACTCCTCCTCATACAGGCACATAATATTGATTTGGTGGAACTATTCCACAAAAACGATGGTTCAAAATATATAATTTCCAAATCAGGGCATATCCAACCCGTGTTCCAAAGAGAAATCCCTCATAGAAATTTTGTCTTTCGGATCGGACATGAAAGAGAAACCATACTCATTGCAATGAAATCAGAAATTTCTTTGCAGTTTTCTCTTATTTTTACCAACCAAAGAAATCTCCAAAGAGAAGATTATATCACACAATGGATTTATGGATTATTTTTTGGAAGTTTAGGAATCATCATTTTATACAATCTAGCCATAGCATTTTTTGTTAGAGATCGAAACTATTTTTATTATATCGGTTATGTATTGTTTTTTGGACTCGGACAACTTTCTCTACTCGGATTCTGGGGTTATTTTTTTGTTCCCGATTCCTATTTTTGGAAACGGATAGGGATTCCTGTTTTTTTTAGTATCTGTCTTTTTTTCTTTGTTCTATTCACTTCTAATTTTTTAAAACTAAAAATCAGAGTTCCTAAAATAGCTCGGTTCTATCAGGTTTTAGGATTTTTTTCACTCCTCAATGCCGCAGTGGCTTTGTTTGGTGGAATTTCAGAAGCATCGATTGGTGTGACTTGGCTTTCCGTATCCATTTGTTTTAGTTTACTCGGAGTTTTGATTTGGGGAATTTCTAAACGGCTTAGGTCTTTTTATTATTTTGCCATCGCCTTTGTTTTATTACTGATTACTTGTATTGTTTATGGATTACTCAAATTTGGATTTCTTTCTACCAATCCATTTTTAGAAGAGATGTTATTTCCCATCGCTTCCCTTGCAGACATCACTTTGTTTGCATTTGCTTTGGCTGATCGTATCCAACTATTACGACAAGAAAAAGATTTAGCCCTGGCCCAAGTCACAAGTCTACGAAAGGAAAGAAAAATTTCTCGGGACATTCTCATGCAGTCCCTACCAAAAACAATTCCTGATGTAAAAAACTTACAAATGCAAATTTACATCCAACCGATGAAAGATGTTGGTGGGGATTTTTACGAATACTTTTCTCCTAATCCTTATGAACTAGGGATTGTTCTTTGTGATGTTTCAGGGCATGGGATTCCTGCCTCTCTCATCTCTGCTATGGGGAAAGTTGCCTTTACCACGCAAAAAGACAATATCTCATCCCCGAAACAAGTTTTAGAAGGAATGAATCGCGTGTTATACGGGAACTGCAATCCGCAGTATGTTACGGCTTCATATGTATATCTCAATACATCCACCAAAGTTTGGAGATTTGGAAGGGCCGGCCACCCGAGTGCTTACCTCCAAAGGGTGGGCGGTGAGATCATCAAAGTCCATCCCAAGGGGAAAATCATTGGAGTTTTTCCAGAAATTCAAATCGAAGAAACCACACATAGAGTGGAACCAAAAGATAGAATCCTTATCTTAAGTGATGGAGTTTTGGAATGTTTTAATCCAGAAGGTGCCATGTATGGAGAATCAGGCCTTCTCGAATTTTTACGTGTGAACCGTGAAATACCAAACCATCTTTTCAAAATAAAACTCATCCAAGATTTAGAGTCATTTTCTAAAACAGAAATAAAAGACTGGGACGACGACCTAACCTTTATTTTTCTGGAATTGGTATGACAAAAAGTTACGAACTCTTGGATTCTGGTGACCTATCCAAATTAGAAATCGTTGGCGGTTACAAACTCCATCGTTCCTCCCCCACTTCAGCGTATGGAAAAGAAAATCCTGAGATTTGGAACGACCTCCATGCCCATTATATCAAAAATGATTCTGGGTCGGGACATTGGAATTTCCAAAAAAAAGTTCCCGAAAGTTTCACCATCGAATTCTCAAATTTAACTTTTAAAATCAAACTCACTCCATTTGGTCATATTGGCCTTTTCCCAGAACAAGAAACCAATTGGAACCGCATCCGAGAGATTGGAAAAAAGAAACAAGGCCTGGAAGTTTTAAACCTGTTTGCTTATTCAGGCGGATCGACACTTGCATGTCTTGATGCAGGGATGAGTGTCTGCCATGTGGATGCTTCCAAAGGAATGGTGGACTGGGCAAGGGAAAATGCAAAACTCTCTGGACTCGATTCGAAACCTGTGCGTTGGATTGTGGATGATGTGATGAAGTTCATTCGACGCGAAATCAAACGCGGAAAAAAATACCAAGGCCTTATCCTCGACCCACCTAGTTTTGGACGCGGTTCCAAAGGTGAGGTTTGGAAAATTGAAGAGAACTTAAGTGAACTGATGGATGCTCTCATGGAACTCTCCGATTCCAAACCTGAATTTGTCATCCTCAGTTGTCATAGCCAAGGTTTTAGTCCTTTGACATTAGAAAGAATTTTATCTTCACGAATCAAAACCAAAGGGAACTACCAAACATCCGAATTATTCATTCCAGAAAAATCAGGGAAAAAATATCCTGCTGGATTTTGTACTTTCTTCTCTAAATAAATTAGGCAAAACTTAAAAGAGCGGTATGCCAAACAGAAGACAATACATCACTAGTTTTTCCAATCCCAAAGTCAAATGGGTGGCTGGACTTAAAGAAAAAAGAAACCGCGATGAAGAAAAAAAATTCTTCATCGAAGGGTATCGCGAAATTAAAAAAGCAATCACAAACAACCAAAACTCGCCTATCCCTTGTTTGCCAGTGAACATCACAAGTTTATTCATTTCCCCAGAATGTTTTTTGGGAGAAAATGAAGAAACACTCATTAGATCTGTTCATTGTCCTATCTTTGAACTTCCTCGCAAAATTTTTGAAAAAATATCTTACAGAGATAGACCTGACGGGCTTATCGCAGTCGCAGAAACGCCGGATGCACAAGTTCCTTGGGAAAAAATAAAATCCATCGATACCAATCCCATCCTCATCATTGAAGGAGTGGAAAAACCGGGAAACCTGGGCACCATCCTCCGCACAGCAGAAGGAGCTGGTGTTGGTCTCGTGATTGTGACCGATCCAAGGATCGATCTTTTTAATCCGAATGTGGTGCGTGCAAGCACTGGAACTATTTTCACTTTGCCAGTTTACATTGGAGATTTAAAAGAAGTCCTTAACAATTTCCATGATAAAGGATACAAACGTTATGCGGTCACTCCCGAAGGAAAAACCTTATATACTTCCGTCAATATGCAGGAAAAATCCGTGTTTCTTTTTGGCAGCGAACAATATGGACTGAGTCCTGATGCAAAAAATCTTTCTGATGACACTCTCCACTTACCAATGCTCGGAGAAGCTGATTCCTTAAATTTGGCTATGTCTTGTGGAATCGTACTGTACGAATCCATTCGCCAAAGAAACAAATGAAAATTTATTTTTATATTTCAGGCCATGGATTTGGTCATATCAGTCGGTCTGGAAATATCATAAGGCGTCTTCTAAAAGAAGAGTTCATCGAAGAAATTCATTTAATCAGCACTCGAATTTCATTTTTAGATTTCACCCATCCGAAACTAAAAACTCGGAACCTAAAACTAGATGTGGGTGTATCACAAAAAAATTCTTTATCCATTGATTTACAAACCACCAAAGATGAACTTATCGATTTTGAAAAAAAGAAAACATCACTACTAAAAGAAGAAACAGAATATTGCAAAAAAAACAAAATAGGTTTAATCTTAACCGATAGTTCTTCTTTTCCCATCACCATTGCTCTAGAAACAGGAGTTCCTAGTATTTTCATTGGAAACTTTACCTGGGATTATATTTATAAAAATTACGCAAAAGATGATTCCTATTTTGGGAACTTAAGTGAGCAACTAGAAGTGGAATACGGATTTGCGACAGAGGCCCTTGTATTACCATTTTTTTGCCCCATGCCTCCATTCTTAGAAAAAACTAACATTGGTCTTGTGGGGAGAAAACCAACCCTCTCCAAATTACAAGCGAGACAAAAATTTGGATTCAATGACGACACCACTTATATCCTTTTATCTTTTGGAGCTTATGGCCTAGAAGGAACCAAACTACAAACAGAAAATCTTCCAAAGTCCATTCAGCTCGTGGCTTATGGAGTTCCCGGAATTCAAACGGAAGGGATTTTAGTCCCTGAAGTATCACATTATCCCGATCTAGTGACAGCTGCTGATTTTGTTTGTACAAAACCTGGATATGGAATTTTAGCCGAATGTTATTATGCCAAAACTCCTATTCTTTATACAGATCGTGGTGATTTTAGCGAATACATCCATTTGGTAAATGCTCTGGATTTATACTTTCGCTCTGCTTATATGGATCTTCGCAGAATAATTTCTTGTCAATTTGAAGAAGTGCTGACTCTAATTAATACAATCGACTCCATGACTCCGAAGTTAGAACTAAAAACCGATGGAGAGGAGGATGTTGTTTCTCGTTTGTTAGAATACAATTAAATGCCCGGCCCAGACTCTTATACAGATCGAATCCTACAAGATTTAGAAGCCTCCGAAAACGGTTATTTCCAAATCGAAAACTCCGGTGGCAAAGCCGTATTAAAAATCACAAAACCTGGGACCAAAGGTAAAAAAGTCGATTACAAAGATGTCCTCGCAAGGGTGCAACTTTTTGGAGTTGAAGGTTACAACCAGGAACAAATCAAAAAAATCGTTGCCCTTGCCGAAAACAAACCAATAGAAATTGGAACTTGGTCTAAGGGTGATCCTATCAGTTCCTATGCTGACATCACTATCTCTGAAGATCATATGGAAGCCAAAATGGTTCTCCACCCACCCAAACATGGAGGGGACCTTCTCACCGAATACCAGTTACGTGAACAAATTGCTTCGGTGGGAATTTCCGTCGGTATCATTGATGTGGTCATTCAAAATCAAATCAAAAACCCAAACTTTTTTGTTCCTTATACCATTGCCAAAGGATTTCCGCCAGTACCAGGCAAAGATGGTCAAATCAAAATATACTTCCGTTCAGACAACAAACCCCAACTAGAAGAAGATGAACACGGTCGTATTGATTATAAAAACATAGCAGTCATCCAATCCGTAAAACCGGGGGATCTCATTGCCGAACGAATTCCTCCCAAAAAAGGGGAATTTGGAAAAACCGTCAACGGAACCATCATCCCCTATCAAGAAGAAAAAGCCGTGGATTGGCATCTTGGTCCCAATGTAGAGTTAAAAGAGGACAAACTGTACGCCAAAATTGCTGGCCGACCAGTCCTTTCTGCTGCCATGGAAATCAAAGTGGATGAAGTCATCCAACTAGAAGCAGTAGACTATTCTACAGGAAATATTGATTTTCCAGGAACCATCATCGTGGAAGAAAAAATCGGAGATGGATTTTCTTTAACCACAAACGGAAGTATCATCATTCGTAATTCTGTGGGTAAGGCTTTTCTCAAAGCCAAAGGTGATATTGTTTTATCCGGCGGATTTATGGGACGCGGTGAAGGTTATATCGAATCCGAAGGAAATATCTACGCCAAGTTTGTAGAACAAGGAAAACTTGCAGCCCAAGGAAGTATCTTTGTAGAAGAGGCCGTGATGCATTCCGAAATCTCTGCTAAAGATTTTATCCGTGTGATGGGTGGGCGAGGAGAAGTGATCGGTGGAACAGTGATTGCTGGAAACTCTCTCACCTGTGCGAAACTGGGAGCTGTGGTAGAAACCAAAACCAAAGTTGCTATCGGAACGCCACCTGAGTTACTCGATGAACTCAACCGGATGAAAAAGGAAATTGCCGAAAAAGAAATTACTCTCCACAAAGTCCAACTAACACTCACTAAACTGGTAGAAAAAAGTCAAAAAAAAGAACTGACATTGGAAGAAAAAGAAACCATCACCAAACTAAAGGACGCAAACGATAAATTTACCAAAGTTTTAGAAATGGAATCCAAACAATTTGAAACTGCTCTTGGTTCTTATGAGCCAAACCCAGATGCTTTTGTGGATGTAGAAAGAGAAGTATTTCCTGGTGTGGACTTAAGTTTTGGAGCTGGGAAAAACTATCGTATGGGAATCAATTCCCTAGTAGGAAAAACACATTTTTATTTAGGAACTGACGGAAGCATTCAAACAGAACGAACCGTCATCAGGAAAGAAGACTAAAAACAAAAATTTATAGTTTATTCTCCATTGATGATTCCATCTTCTTCATCACGAGAAATTCTTTTTTCAGATTTGAGATCCGCATCGACAGAGTTTGTCACTTCAGGAACGATTATTTTCTTTCTTTTTTCAAATTTCAATTTAGCCAAATCGGTTTTATCAAAAACTAACCAATGTTTGTTACGAAACCCAGAAACCTTTTTAAAGGAAAAACCTGGGCCTTGTAAGATGTATGTGGATTGTGGGAAGTGTTCAAAAGGAATGTCCGGAATATTTGACCAATCGTAATAATTCCCTTGTTCATCATAAGTGACTTCTTTTTGAAGTTCCCCAAAAAGAATTTCGATAGAAGTTTCTGATGACCAAATATAAAAACCAGTTCTAGAATAATGCGAAACCACAGAACGAACCGGATTGTATTTAGAAATGACAAGCAGTAGTTGGTCTGGTTTTAATTTTTGTAAACCATCTACAAGATCCAAAGCAAATTCTTTGATTTCCTTTTCTTCAAATAGGTATTGGTTTACGTCCCCATAGGAACTTTCTTCACGAAATCGAATGTTACCAAGCAAATCCAAAACCTTGTCTTCTGTAATTTCCACCGGGTGAGCAAACACCTTAGGAACAGATGATTCTGATCTCAGATTGATTTTGTCACGGTTCACTGTATAAATTGCGAACTCATTACTACGAAAAAGTAATGCCCTAGACTTAACACCCGTGGCGCAGGAATTCAATGTGATGGATAAAATGAGGAGAGAGAAAATTCGGAAAAGTTTCATTACGCTTATGCCTCTAGAGTTTTTTGAAACTCTGGAAATTTAGAAAGGTATTCATCTAAAGTCAAAATAGATAAGATATGGTTGAGTCCAGAAAGACGAAACACGGAGTTTAGGTTTTTATTCAGATTGGTGACAAAGATTTCTACGCCACGATTATGGAGGGCAGAAGAAGCTTTGATGACGGCTCCAATCCCGCTGGAGTCCAAAAACTTCACAGAATGAAAATCCATCGTCAATTTTCCGAAATTCTGACTATCGATCGCCTTCTCGAATTCTTGGTAGAATTCTCTCGAGTTTTCCATCAGGACATCTCTTTGGATCGATAGAAGCAGGTGATTTTCCTGACGGTGGCTTAGAATCAACATAGTTGGATTAACAATACGTTACGATTCTCTGGATTTGTGTCAAGAAAATCGGCTTTAAGAAAGCGGGGCCAGATCCGTTAGATTCATCTCTAAATCGTGCGGATATCCTTCTTTATCATTATAGACAACAATGGCTTTCTCGGATTGAATTTCTTTGATTTCCACTGTAGACCCAGTAAAAATAAAAATGCCTTTGTTTAAGAATGTTGGTTTGATGAGTTTTGCCTTATCGCCTGGCTTCATTCCCCATCCTCTTTTTTCAGATAAAGATCCTTACCTGCTTTTTTCATGACATCAAAGATATACATTTGGCTATGATCCACTCGGGTTCCAATATCATAAATGGCATCAGTGAAATCAGCACCTTCAATTTTCGCAGATGCAAGTTTAGCAAAACGTAAATCAGCACCTCGGAAATTAGCATTCCTTAAATCGGCACCGTTAAAAAAAGAAGCCTTTAGGTTGGCACCTTGGAAGTTAGCTCCCACAAAACTAGAATTTTGAAGGAAGGCGTTATGAAGGTCGGCCCCAGAAAAATCCACACCATCCAACTTTTCTTTTTCCAACATAACACTAGATAACTTAGCTTCTCTAAGATGGCCTTGGTTGTGAAGGATTTCCATGGTTTGGGATTTAGTGATCCTGTTTTCTTTAGGAACACCTTGTCCTGATTCAAAATCCTCTACTGCTTTTTTGAGAGCAGCAACGGCAGATTCAGGATAGTTTTTTCTTCTTTCTGGGAACTCAAATAGAGTTTCTAAGGTTTCAGGAGTGAGGATTTTTAAATCTGCTATGGATTTGCCTTTTGCATACTCAGTTGCCATAGCAAGAGCGACAATCCCAAATCCACAACCAGTTGTGGTATAACTTGCGTCTTCCACAACCTGGTTCTCATTTAACTTTAAATAGATGCGGTATCCGTCCCCGCAACCAGTGTTGCGGTAATAGGAGACGACTGTAGCGTCTTCCATCTCACGGTAATTCATCCTTTGGTCGTTGATTTCTTTGTAGCGAGCAAAGTCCATTACTGCCATGAGTTGTTCCCCCGTTATAACTTAGACGGTTCTGAGGCCTTGGCCTCTTATTTCATTTTGTATTTTTTCTTGAACTTGTCTACTCGACCAGTAGTATCCAACAATTTGGATTTTCCGGTAAAGAAAGGATGGCAGTTGGAACAAATTTCCACGCTGATATCCCCGGCAGTGGATTTAGTTTCAATCACAGTACCACAAGCGCATTTGATTTTAGCAGAAACGTATTTTGGATGAATGTCAGTTTTCATGGTGGCCCTTCTAGTTAGTATTCATGCTGGCGAGGAACTGGTCGTTCGTCTTCGCGCCACGCATTTTTTCAATCAATAGTTCCATACTTTCGGTGATACTCATGGGAGAAAGTACTTTTCGGAGGATAAAGACACGAGTGAGCGTATCTTGTGGAAGCAGGAGTTCTTCTTTTCTCGTTCCCGAGCGGTTGATGTCGATGGCCGGGAAAATTCGTTTGTCAGCAAGTTTTCTGTCCAAATGGATTTCCATATTTCCCGTTCCCTTAAATTCCTCAAAAATCACCTCGTCCATTCGGGAACCAGTGTCAATGAGAGCGGTCGCGATGATGGTGAGAGATCCACCCTCTTCGATATTCCTTGCAGCTCCAAAGAAACGTTTTGGTTTGTGGAGAGCATTGGAGTCCACACCACCGGAAAGGATTTTTCCTGAAGTGGGAACCACTTGGTTATAAGCACGGGCAAGCCTAGTGATGGAGTCAAGAAGGATGACCACATCCTTTCCATGTTCCACAAGTCGTTTTGCTTTTTCGATGACCATCTCTGCTACTTGGACGTGGCGTTGCGCTGGTTCATCAAATGTAGAACTCACAACTTCACCCTTCACATGACGAGCCATGTCGGTTACTTCTTCTGGACGTTCATCAATGAGTAACACGATGAGAAAAATTTCTGGATGGTTTCTGGTAATCGCATTGGCAATGGATTGCATAAGAACCGTTTTACCGGTTCTTGGAGGAGCAACGATGAGAGCTCTTTGACCCTTTCCAATCGGACACATAAGATCAATCACACGAGTGTCCAAATGACTTGGATCGAACTCCATATTAATTCTTTCGTCTGGATAAAGAGGTGTTAGGTTATCAAATAAATTTCTTTTCTGAGCCACTTCTACTGGGAATCCGTTGATGGATTCCACACGTAACATTGCAAAAAATCTTTCTGCTTCTTTCGGTGGTCTGATGAGCCCGGTTACAGTATCTCCCGTTCGGAGGCCAAACAATTTAATTTGGGATGGAGAAACATAAATATCATCTGGACCTGGCACATAATTGTAGTCAGGTGAACGAAGAAAACCATAACCATCGGGAAGCCTTTCCATAACTCCCGCGGCATGAACTTGCCCGTCTTTTTCTGTTTGTGCTTGGAGAAGAGCAAACATCAAGTTTTGTTTCTTCAAACCATGAGTGTTTTCCACTCCTAACCCTTTTGCAAGGTCAGCAAGTTCATTGATGTTTTTTTTCTTGAGTTCGACTAAATCGAGTGGAGGAGGAACTGGACCTTCGTATCGGTTCTTTTTCTTCTTAAACTGTTTTGGGGGTTCTGAACCATCTTCTTGGTCCATGATGCCGTTGGTATATTCAGTTGGTTCTTCGGGAGGATTAACTTGGATTTCTTCTTGTTTGCGTGATGCCATAGATTGTTCTACATTGATTGTTGGAGTATTTGATTAAATTCGGGAAACCATTTGTGCAAGTTAAGTATGCAAGTGAAACAGCGAAGTGCGGAGGTGTTTTCTCAAACGGTAATGAAAAAATTGTTTTTCCGAGCGTTTTCGTCAACGTCTTTTTTTCGACTTTTTCCTCGCCAGAGTTGGTTTTGGACTCTGTTTCTTACCTTTAGCGGCAGGTTTCGAAGATTTCACTGGTTTCTGAATGGTTTTGGCCTTCTTTGTGGGCAGTGGATTCTTTTTGGATGGGACTTTTTTTTGTTTCTCTTCTGGTTTTTCAGACCGTTTTCGAGGGATTACCGTTTTGACCTTACCCTCGTTTTGGAAACGTTCCGAGAGTTTTAAAAAACGAATACGGTTTTGTAGGGTAGTTCTTGGCACACCAAGTTCGGTGGCTGTGTGAGAGATATTATTGGAATTTCTTTTCAGCGACTTATGGATGTAATGCGCTTCCATTTCTTCCAATACAGATTCCAAAGGGAGTTTGGAACGGAAAGCGTCCCCTAAATTTGGAAACTCCAAATCACCATCCTCCGAAGGATGGGCAAAAGAAGAAGGAGAAAAATGGTATAAAAACCCAAATACCTTTTTTTCTTTTTTTAAAGTCACAATTCGAAGTGTAACTTTCAGTTCTGTGATATTGGTATAAAGAACACTCGTATCGGCATCTTTGCCCAAACTCAAATCATGATCTTTTAGATAAGTCGCCAGAACTTCCCGATTGAGATTGTGAAGGTATTTTTCAGCCAACTGCAATGAATCACGAAACAAAGGTTTTGTGATAATTTCATTCTCAAAGGTTTCATTATAAAAGATAGTAGAACCATTCACATCTGTCGCGAGAAGCCCATCCGGAAAATGAGAAAGGATGAGTTCCATAAACCATTGTACAGAATCTGCATTTTCTTTTTTCTTTTCTAGTTTGGATTCGATTTCTTCGAGTTTGGGATCACGAGAATGAGAAGAATCAAGACGAGTGAATGCGGCAAGGAACCTAGGTTTGTCCCAATTGTCTTTTTTTTCGCCGTCGAGTCCGATGACAGGGATCTGAGTGGACTCTTTAAAATATAATAATAGATTTTCATGAAGTTCTGTTTCTAGAATTTCCAAAGGAATTTCATCTAGGTCTTCTCTTTCTCTTCCCAAATCAGACAACTCGCGGTGGACACGATCTTTGGAAAGTAGACCCAGTAACTCACCCTCTTCCGAAATCACAGGAAGATGGGTGGCCTTTGTCAGCAAAAAATGACGATAAAGTGATTCAAACTTCACTAAGCAGTCATTTTTTGAAATTTGTTATTAGTGAAAATCGAAATTTTAGTTTTCTTGAATCGTGTTTTGCTTTTGTTTATGGAGCCCCATCCAAATGGGTTGGACCCAAACATTGTCAGCAGTTTGGTATTCTTCTGGAATCTCTGCTTTTTGCGATCTTAATGACATAAGACTATAAACTAGCGAACGTTTGTATGTATGGAGTGATAGTTGGTAATTTCCAGACAAAAAGTATTCTTTTGCATGGTCTTTTTCACTTTTCGCCATCACTAGATACCTTTGGATTTTTTCCTTTGTATCCCACTCCAATGTGCGAGTGCCTGTCTTGTCTTCCCCTTCTAGAAGGATCCATTGTCCCATGGCTTTTTGGTAGAGCCCATTTGCTGATTCTTCCATAGGAAAACAAAGTTTTCTTTGAGTGACAAGAAGATCACCTTCGGCAAGGGAAAGAGTTTTTTCAATTTCCACTCGGTTCCCGGCTCGGTATGTTTCTTCTACTTGTGTGCGAATGGATTCAACAGAAGTTTTTCCCGTTTCTGGTTCCAACTTCAGTTGTTCTTTGATGTCGAGGACTAGTGTTATTTTTCCATCTAATTGTTTTTTACGTTCTCTATAAGACATTGTGGTTTTTGCCACAAGTGCCAAACTAAAACTCAAGATGATAAAACTAACAATCCACTTCATATTATTTTTTCTTTTCTTCTGGGTAGATGGCTTTTCCGTTTTCATCAAACTTAGGAGTAGGAGGAACTGATTCACGTCTCGCACCTTCTGTCTCTTTGATTTGTGCATTGGCTTCCAAAAGTAAATCTAACTTTTTAGAAGTAATGAAACCATAGTTGTCATCATGTTGTTCTAAAAGATCCAAAGGTTTTGCATCTGGATTTCCAGGAGGAACAACCGTTCTTTCCATACGTTTATTCTCTACGAAGTTGATGATAGTATCTCTCACCTTTTCGTAGTTACGTTGTTTTTCTTCGTTACGAGCTTCTTTTAGATCTTCGTTGGATCGGTATTGGTATTCTGGTTTGTCTTCGTCTGGAGTTTTGCTATAAATCATCGCAAGGATGGCAAAACGTTTCGCACGACGGAGCGTAAGAATCCCTTCTTTATAAAGAGTGAGTTTGTATCGGTATTGGTGTGGGCTGGAATTAAGACCTGTTGTATAAAGGTCTTCCGAAGAACGAAGGTCACGAAAACCAAGACGTAACAATGCTTTGGCATTATTGTCATTGGAACGAATGATGGTAGGTGCTGCCGCTTCTAGAAGTGCTCTTGCATCTTCGATATACTTTTGAAGAACGATTTCAAAAATATTTTTTAGTTCCCCTTGGGCTTGGCGGAGTTGGCGAAATCCATACACATAGTTACTTTGCAGGTACCACATGTTTCCACTAAAGTCAGATTGGTTGGCTGCTTTTAGAAGTTTGAAATAATCAAAATCCAAATTCTTTTTGGAAGGATCCGCTGCGGGAGTTTCAGCTCCAGGTTGCGCCGGTGCTTGCGTTTCTTCTTGCGAAGGAGCCAAATTACTCAGAGCAACATTGATAAAATTTAAGTTTTCTTTGTTTTCAAAGATTAAAATCCCCAGATTCGTCTGTTCTGGTGATACTGCACTGATATGTGAGATATGACCCACAACCATTGCAAAAAAGAGGATGAATTTCCATTTTCCCATAGCTCTACCTTGTTTTTATATATCGGAGCTACGGGAAAAACCAGGACTAAATTTTACATTTTTTGGATTCGTTCTATCGCAGAAATCACATCTTCCCGCTTTCCAAAGGCAGAAAGTCGGAAATATCCCTCTCCGGCAGGCCCAAATCCCGATCCGGGAGTTCCGACCACTTGCGCTTTCCCCAAAAGTTCGTCAAAAAATTCCCAAGATTTGAGTCCCTTTGGAGTTTTTAACCAAATGTAAGGAGCGTTCGTTCCGCCAAAAATAGTGTATCCAGCAGTTGCCAAACCTTCGCGGATGAGTTTTGCATTTTGCATATAGTAGGAAATTTGTTCTTTGATCTCCACTTGGCCCTGTGCGGAGAAAACTGCCTCAGCTCCTTTTTGTGTCACATAAGACACTCCATTGAACTTGGTTGTGTGGCGACGGTTCCAAAGGGAATTGAAACTGATTTCTTCCCCTGCTTTTGTTTTTCCTTTTAAGTCTTTTGGAATCACAAGGTAGGCACAACGAGTTCCTGTAAATCCAGCTGTTTTGGAAAAGGATCTAAATTCCATAGCCACTTCTTTAGCACCAGGAATTTCATAAATGGATTTTGGAATCTCCGGATCTTGGATGAAAGATTCGTAAGCCGAATCATAAAGAATGATACTTCCTATTTTTTTAGCAAAGTTTACCCATTCTGTGAGGCGTGCCTTCGTTGCCACCATTCCCGTTGGGTTGTTTGGATAACAAAGATAAATGATATCCGGTTTTTCTTTTGGAAAATCTGGTTCGAAATTATTTTCTTCTGTGGCTGGCATATAAATGATATTCGCATATCTGCCATCAGACCCAACTTCTCCGGTGCGACCTGCCATCACGTTTGTGTCCACATACACTGGATACACGGGGTCAACTACAGCAATTTTACTATCTAAAGAAAAAATCTCTTGGATGTTACCACAGTCACATTTAGATCCATCAGAAACAAAAACTTCATCTTCTGCGATTTGAACCCCACGAGCGGTATAGTCATGTGCAATGATTTTTTGGATGAGAAAGGAATATCCTTGTTCGGGCCCATAACCATGGAAACCGGCAGAGCTTCCCATTTCTTTCGCTGCTTCAACCATTGCATTCACAATCGTTGGTGCCAAAGGTAAAGTCACATCGCCAATTCCAAGACGGATGATTTTTGCATTTTGGTTGGCATCCGAATAGGCTTTTACCCTTCTTCCAATTTCAGGAAATAGGTATCCTGCTTTCAATTTTAAATAGTTTTCATTTATCTGAGTCATTTTCTTCTTTATTTTCCTCTATGAGTTTTCTCGATCTAAATCCTTCAAAATAACCGTGCTCGTATAACACGTCTTCTTCGCCCCAAGTCCAACAGTAAAAACCGTTGCCATTATCAAAATCAACAAGCCATAAACCTTTCACGTCGATCTGCATTGCCAAAATTTCGTTAGTCCAATGTTTTACGATTTCACCAATTTCTTCTTCTTTGGCCTCTAAAACATTTTCTGGTAACAGTTTGTTTCGGACTTCATCCGCAAGAACACTTGCTTTTAAATAATATTCTCTAGTAATATCTCGAACGAGGGGCAGCACTTCCCGTGCTTCCGTGAGTGACCAAATCTTTTTAGTCAAAATCCACTCCAAGACTGAGACAAAGTAAAACCATTCTTACCACCACACCATATTTCGCCTGACGAAAGTAAGCTGCGTTGGGAAGATCATCCACATCGGTAGAAAGTTCATTCACACGAGGGAGTGGATGGAGAATGGTAGTGTCTTTTTTAGAAGCAAGAACCAGTTCCTTGTTCACTTTATAAATGTCTTTTAGTTTTTCGTATTCTCTATGATCGGGAAATCTTTCTTCTTGGATTCTAGTCACATAGGCAACATCCGCATCCCAAAATGCTTTGATGTCAGTGGTTTCTTCCCAAGTCATGGGAAAACCTTCTAAGTTCTTTTTGTATTTTTCTGGGAGTCTTAGTTCTTCGGGACTGATAAGATACAAATGCACTGGATAATGTCTGAGAAGATTGATGAGGGAATGGATGGTCCTTCCGTATTTCAGATCCCCGATAAAGGCAATGTTCAGACCATCGATCTTTCCTTTTTCCGAAAAGATAGTGTATAAATCCAAAAGGGCCTGGGTAGGATGTTGGCCCGCACCATCTCCTGCATTGATCACAGGAATGTTGACAGCACCCGCGGCAATCCGAGAAGAACCTTCCACAGGATGACGAATGACGGCTATGTCCACATAGGCTTCGATCATCTTCATGGTATCGTAGAGAGTTTCACCTTTGGAGATTGAAGAAAACTGAAATCCCACTGTGGAGATCAGTCGTCCACCTAACCTTTCCATGGCCGCTTCAAAAGAAAGCCTTGTCCGAGTGCTTGCTTCAAAAAACAGCGAGGCAAGAAGTTTTCCGTTCAAAATCCCAAAGGCCTTTCCTGATTCGTGGAGGGCATTCATTCGATTGGTTTTTTCAATGAGGAAGTTGAGATCCTCTTTGGAAAATTGGAGGGTGTCTAGAATGTTTTTGTGAGAATAAGAGTGCATAAGTCGGAAATCTTTTCTCTAGGGTTTTTGGTATCGAATAAATCGAAAACATATTTTTTGGTATTTATGGTCGATACTATCCAGAACAAACTCCGCGATATGGAACTGGTCACCCAACACCTGGTCCAACCAGACGATTTGAACTACCATAACAATCTTTTTGGGGGAAAAATGCTCTCCTGGATCGACGAGGGGATGGCAATGTATGTGATGAATAAAATTCGTTATACCAATATTGTCACCATGAGTATGGACAATGTGGTCTTTCGTTCCCCTGCTCGGGCGGGAGACATCATCCAAATCTACGGAAAAATCGTGAAATATGGAAAATCCTCGGTCACTTCCAGAACTTTGGCCATTACCAACAATCCTCAAACGGGAAAAATGTCGGCAGTGATTGAAAGTGACATCACCTACGTTTGTTTAGGTGAGAATGGGAAACCGACCGCTTACTTTCGAAACTTTACCCCAACCACTTAGGAAAAAGTGTTTGGTTTACCCCGAGTAAATTGAATATCCTTCCGGCTATAAAATCACCCAAGTCATCCAATGTTTTTGGCATTTGATAGAATCCTGGGGATGCGGGAAGGATGATGGCTCCAGCTTCATCCAGAGCCAAAAGATTTTTAAGATGGATGCGATTGTAGGGAGTTTCTCTCGGAACGACAATCAACCTTCTTCTTTCTTTTAAGGTTACATCAGCCGCTCTTTCAATTAAGTTTTCAGTAAGACCTGCTGACATCGAAGCCACAGTTTTCATACTACAAGGAATCACAACCATCCCATCCCAAGTATTCGAACCACTGGCAATATCGGATCCGATATCAAAAAAATTACGAACTTGAAATTTGTGTTTGGGATTTACTTTCCATTTAGTTTCGACAAAAGATAAAATGTCTTCTGCGGACTCAACCTTTGTTTCATACTCTTCGGAAAAGATACGTAAAGCCGCAGGACTAACCGTAATATAAGTCTCACCTTCTAATTCATAGAGAGCACGAAGAAACCGTGCCGCATAAATACTACCACTGGCACCAGCAAGACCCACAACTAGTTTCATTAAAAACTAATTCCGGAGGAAATTTTTAATAAAAATTCGTTCCATTTATCAAAAAGAATCGCAAGGAATAAAACTACACTGATCCAAGAATTGATTTGGTAAAAAACAATCGGTAAGTCTTTGGATTTGTACTCGTAAGAAATTTTATGTTCATACAATACCAAAATTCCAATCACAGAAAGAATGAGAAAATACATTACCCCAAGACCAGCACTAATCCCTGCAAAAACAAAAAATACTAAGGAAAGAATGTGCAGGATCACTGCAATGGCACGGGATTTAGTTTCTCCTAAACGCGATGGAATACTGTGGAGATTTTCTTTGGCATCAAAATCCATATCTTGGATGGCATATAACACATCAAAGGCGGATATATGGAAGAGTAATCCTAAAGAAAAGAGGATGGGAACCAGGTTAACCGTTTCTGTGATAGCAATCCAAGCACCAAGTGGAGCAAGGGAGATGGCAAATCCTAAAACCAAATGACAAAACAGAGTGAAACGTTTGGTCAGGGAATAAAGAAACAAAACAAAAAGAGCAGGGAAGGAAAGTAAAAAAGCCAGTTTGTTCACAAAGAAACTAGCAAAGATAAAAATAAAAGCAGAAAGACCAATAAAAAGAAGAGCTGAGAGTTTGGAAATTTTTCCTGAAGGAATTTCTCTATTTTGGGTGCGCGGGTTCTTTTCGTCTATTTCTGAATCCACATACCGGTTGAATCCCATGGCGGCACTGCGAGCACTGACCATACAAACAAGGACAAGGGCCCCAATCCGAAGTAAATCACCTGTATCTAAGGTAGATTCCAGATAGGCGAGGATGAAACTAATCCCTGCGAAAGGCAAGGCAAAGAGTGTGTGGGAAAATTTTACCATTTTAGCGTAGAGAAGTAGGTTTTTAAAGAAGTTCATGGCATCCTTTCTGCCCTTAGTTTAGACAGGCGGAAGGTTTTTTGGTTCATTCTGATTCGATTTCTTCCGTTCTTAGAACCAAGGTCACAAATTATGAATATCCGTCTTTCTTTTCTTGGGCGATTCCCCGCATCCTGTGTGACAATCGGGATTTTTCTCTTCACTACTTTTAGTTTTGCCCATCCTAGTTTAGAAGATAGACCTCTTCGCATTTTTTTCCATTGCGGAAAAGAACTTTTTACAAAGATGGATGAGGAAGGCCGCGGGGGTCTTAGTGCCCTCCTCGGATTTGTCGAAAGAGAAAAAATGGATTTGGATTTAAAAAGAGGCAAAGGTTACATGTTGTATCCTTTTACACCTAAAGACAAACCTTTAGAATTTCCTTTTGATGGATTTACACTTGGGAAACCCAGAGAGATGAACCATGGCCCCGTAAAACTTGGTTTAGGTTCCATCCAGGAACTCATTGATATCAAAAATATTGAAGATTATGATGGTTGGATTGTTTATGTGAATGCTGATGATGAAACCAAAATCCCTCTCCTTCCTTGGCAAAACCATCCCGAACTTCCCCTCTTCCTACTTGTAGAAGGAAAACCACAAGCTCGGTTTCGTTATTTATCGAATGTACACCAAATTGAATGCCCGAAAGATTATGGAAGGCTTGGCACTTTGAATTTGTTCTTTCGCAAACGAAACTTAATTCGTTTGGATTATAAATTAGAATCCATTAACTTAACAGATCGCAACCGTTCTTGGAAACAAAGAAAGGAATCTGAAACCGAAGAAGGTTTAGAGAAACCTACTCCGAAAACGAAGGACATAGGGAAGAAAGAGGACAAGTCGAACAAAATGTTCGGCGGGCTTGGCAATTCTTACGACCGAGAAATATTAGGTACAGAGATAGGTTTCGGCAAATCTCCTTAGGTGTGATTTTCATCATCTCCCGTTCAATTTGAACGGGATCTGTTTTTTTTGTGAAACCCAATCGTTTGGTAAGACGTTTCACATGGGTATCCACAACAAACCCTTCTACCACTCCATAAATCTCTGCAAGAACCACATTGGCAGTTTTTCTTCCAAACCCAGGAAGTTTGATGGCCTCCTCCATTGTTTTTGGAATTTCACCGCCAAATTCAGAAAGAACCATCCGCGCAAAACCTTGGATGCTTTTAGCTTTGTTTTTATAAAATCCCGTAGAAAAGATTTTTTTCTCTATGGCTGGGAGAGGAGCACTCGCAAAAGATTCAAGAGTGGGAAAGGTACGAAAGAGTTCAGGTGTGACTGTATTGACACGTTCGTCCGTACACTGTGCACTGAGGATGACAGCTATGGCCAATTCATAAGGTTTTGTAAACGTGAGGGGAGTTTCTACTTCACCGAACTCCGCCTCTAGGAGACGGTAGACTTCGGTGACAGTTGGTGTTTTTCTGGATTGTTTCAATCCACCAAAAAGCTTAAAAAACTTAAGCTGCTGGTTGTGCTTTTGGAGTGATCCCTACGTATTTTTTAGGAGTGATTGCGGTGATATCGCCGCCGTGGTCTTTAATTGCCACTTTCAAACCTTTTTTACGAAGAGTTCGCAAAGCACGTGTAGAAATCTTAACGCGAACCCAGCGGTTCTCGTCTTCTAAAAAGATTTTCTTTGTGATCACATTCACCTTCCAGATACGGCGGTTCTTTTTATGAGAATGGGATACGTTGTTCCCTGCCGTCGTTCCTTTTCCGGTTACTACACATGTTCTAGCCATAATTATTACCTTGTTTCGCTATGTTTTTGTACCCGTGGAATGGGTCAATTCGAAACGAATCTTTTCCTGAAAGAATCGAAGTGCTTCCTCTGGGCTGTCTGCAAACCCAAATAAATCCAGATCTTCTTCCGAAATCAGGCGCATCTCCGCGAGTTTTTTGAAATTGATCACTTGGGTCCAAAATTCCTTTCCATAGAGAAGGATGGGGATTTTAGATTTTTTGCCCGTTTGGACGAGGGTCAGTGTTTCAAATAATTCATCGAAGGTTCCAAACCCACCAGGAAAGGCAACCATCCCCCGACAAGCCTTCATAAACCAAAGTTTTCTCATAAAAAAATAATGAAACTCGAAAGCCAGTTCCGGATCCACATAAGGATTCACATGTTGTTCGTGCGGAAGGACGATATTAAGGGCCACTGATTTGGCTCCCGCTTCCCTTGCCCCTCGGTTCCCGGCTTCCATAATTCCAGGTCCACCACCTGTGCAAATATTAAGATTACGACCAGGCCTTTCTGATTTTAATGTCTCTGCCCATTCGGAAATCAGTTTCGCAAAAGCGGTGGCTTCTGCATAATAATTGCTTAGATTCTCGAGGGCTGTGGGTGGATTTGATTTCTGTGTTTCCGGTGCAGGGATCCTTGCCGATCCAAATACAACGATTGTATCCGTGATCCCTTGGGTTTGGAATTCCGTTTTGGGATGGAGGTATTCCGAAAGGATGCGGACGGGGCCGGCTTCATTTCCCCATAAAAAATTTTGGTTCTCAAACGCTAAATCAGTCATCTTGTTATCTTAGATCGACCGATTGGAATAAAAAATGCGGAAATTCCAAAAAACACTTTTTATCTCTATTTCATTAGAACATCTCCCTATGACAGAGACAGATTTAAAACAATTCTGTATCGAATGGGATGATTCTAGATTTCAAAATCTAAGGCCTACCATTGTTCTCGGTTGGAAAACAGAACCATTAGCACTAGGAAGATCTAGATTGGAATTAGAGTTCCTGGTTCCCTTACGATTTTGGAATGCTCTTTTTTTATATTTTTTCTCAAATTGGTATTCGCGAAAAGAAAAAGACAAACTAACGGAAACCATACGAAGTTATATTTTTTATGGAAAGAATCAGACAAAACAAAACTTTGTCAAAGAACTTTGGAATGATTTCTGGAACAAACCCATTTCACTTGTTTGGTTGAATTTGGGATTCACAAAGATCAGCATGGATTTGGAATTAGAATCAAAATTGAATCTTTTACCAAATGCACATTTACAAAGCTACGAAGGTGAAAAGAAACTCTACTTTCGAACCGGTTATTTAAAAACCATCACCTACCGGCTGACAAAAAAAGTTTTCAAAACACCTTACCCTAAGTTTGCCGAAATGTATATCAAAACAAGAGATAAACATTCTGATGAAAGTTTAGGGAAGGTTTACTACAGTTTTCTTGGATATCTGCTGGAAACCAAGAGCGACGAATACCTGTTATCCTATTTTGGATTTCATTCCACAATACCAGAATCTATTAGAAATCAAATTCCAAATGAAATTTGGCAAACGATTAGTCCACAAATCCAATCTGAATGGATGGAACCGAATCTATTAGGAAATGAATTAGAATTTAGGACTGTCTACCAGGTTTCCACTTCTTCGCAGAATCATCCAAGATGATAAAACGAGAGTTTTTACCAATAACAACCTCATTGATTTTTTTATCTTGTAAAGCACGATAAACAGAGGTTCTGCTAGTGTTTTTCTTTTCAGCGAAATACTTGATCTCCAATAGATTTTTACTGATTTGTTTGCATGTATTCACTAGTGCATCTGACATTGTTGGACTAACCTCTCTTACATTAGACAGATTGTTCGCCGAAGAGATTGTATTTTTTTAAAAACGATCCAATCGAATCGAAAATTCTATCTGTTTTTCTGAGTTTGGTCTGATGGTTTTAGGATTACCACCAGGGAAATGTAAAAAATTCCCAGTTCCCGTCATAGGTTCTATCGCTATAGACCTTCTATCTTGTGGTATATATACTTGATAAAAATCACCACCTTGTATGATGAGTTTTTCTTTTTTATTCATAGAGAATAGACCAATATAAGAATTTTCTCCATCAATGGATGCATATAGATCATCTAAATTTTTTCCGACAAGTGTTTCTTCTGAATTCAAAACAGTAACATCATTCTGAATTTTTTCTGGAAGTAAATAATCTCCTAACTTAACTTTATGAAACCCTGATCCAAATAAAAATAAATCATCTATAGATTCATCTTCGTTCCAACGAAAGTATGGATGGATGCCGAGTGCAAAAGGAAATTCTGTATCAGACTCGTTTTGCAATCGGTAGATGATTTTTAATTCCGATGGGAAAAGATGGTAACATTCTCTAATCTGGATTTTAGATAATAAACTCCCCTTCCAACTGGGAGGGATTTCCATTTCAAACTCGGCGTAAGATTTTTCGTTACCGATTTCTTCTTTTACCAAATGTCTGGGAAGGTTGTGATAAAGGCCGTGGAGAGGGATTCCGTTTCCATCGGTCAGCCAGTGAGTGCTTGGATAAAACGGCTCCCTGGCCCAAGGATTGGGTTCTAAACGATTGACCCAAGGAAACATCAAAAAGGACCCAGAAGCAAAAAAAGGATCGGGGGCCCTGTGCCCAGAAACCACAGAAACGGGTTTTCCATCCACAGGTGAGAGAAGATGCAAACCGAGCCATTGGCCGCCACCTGTTGGGTGGGTCTCAAAACTAGACTGTTTTGTTTTCAGTTGGTACAAGATTTATCTCCCAAAAATGATTGAAGTCATAGTTTGCCATCTTAGAAAGGTTTGTATGCCTTCAAGAAAGCCTTTTCTTTTCGTTTGTGTCGTTCTGTTTTCGGTTCTTTTTACCGAATCGTGTGTCATTGGGAACAGTATGAACTTGTTACCGCAAAGTGGCAAGGCTGATTTCGAAGAGAAACTGATCGCTGGAAGGGATCAAGAAAAAATCGTAATCATCTCCATCGAAGGAATGATTTCTGATGATTCCAAAGAATCTTTTTTTGGCCCACCAACAGAATCGATGGTAGCTCGGGTCAAAGAATCCCTGAAATATGCAGAACGAGATCCAGATGTAAAAGCTGTGATTTTAAAAATCAACTCACCAGGTGGAACTGTTACTGCTAGTGACATCATTTACCAAGAAGTTTTAAAATTTAAAACTAGAAAATCCATTCCAGTGTTTGCAGGATTTATGGATACAGCGGCCAGTGGAGCCTACTACATAGCGATGGCTACAGATGCCATTGGCGCTCACCCAACAACTGTTACAGGATCTGTCGGTGTCATCATGTCTGGTTTCAATGTAAAAGAAGGTTTGGATAAAATTGGAGTTAAAGATCAATCTTTTACTTCTGGTCCAAATAAAGCACTTGGTTCCCCTCTTACGGAGATGACCCCAGAACAAAGAAAAATTCTCCAATCCATCATCGATAGTTTGTATGGTCGTTTTTTTGAAGTTGTTAAAAAAGGAAGATCAAACGTTTCGGAGGCTCGCCTCAAAGAAATTTGTGACGGAAGGATTTTCACTGCTGAACAAGCTAAAAAAGAAGGGATGATTGATTTCATCGGATACTTTGATGACTTTGTTTACCAAACGATGCAACATCCAAAATTCCAAGGAAATCGTAACGGAAATCCACGTGTCATCACTTACCAAAGAGGGAAAGGTCGTGTAGATAATATCTACCAAGCTACTGATTCCAATAAAAACCCTTTTTCCTTAGGAATTGCTGATAAAATCCTCGGAACAGGTACCAACGCAAAATTTCTTTATCTTTGGGATCTATAATTTCAAGGCCAACTAATCAATGTTATTTAACTCTATTCCTTATTTAATTCTTTTTGCGTTTACATATTTAATTTACTGGAATATCCCACAAAAAGGAAGAAAACCATTACTGGTTCTCTCTTCCTTAATTTTTTATGCGTATTTCAGTTTTCCTTTTTTATTTCACTTCCTTCTCGTAATCCTTATCAATTTTGGATTTAGTGAATGGATTTTTAATCGAAAAGAGAAAGGTAAACCTTATCACCGTTTATTATTTACCATTGTCGCTTTAAACTTAATCAATTTAGGTTTTTTTAAATATTTCTACTTCTTTACAGGATCGTTGTATTCGCTCACAGGTTATCCGGTGTTCAAAGAAATCTCTGGATCTTGGAGTATCTTTTTACCTCTAGCAATTAGTTTTTATACCTTCCAAATCATTGCCGTGCAGGTAGACATCCATAGAGGAATCATAGAAAAAAGAATGTCCGCCGTGGACTACTTTCTCTTCATTCTTTTCTTCCCTCAATTGATCGCGGGCCCCATCATGCGGTCCCAAGATTTTCTTCCGCAACTAGACAACCCTACCATCGATTCAGACCGAATGAAAAAAGGTCTTTTTCTAATCATTGGTGGTCTTTTTAAGAAAGTAATCATCGCAGAAAACATTTCACCGATCATTTCTCCTATCTTTATGGATCCTGCAAAATTCGACAGTTTTTCGATATTTTTCAGTGTTCTTGCCTTCGCCATACAAGTGTATTGTGACTTCTCAGGATATACAGATATGGCACGTGGATCGGCAAATTTACTTGGGTATGAAATTCCAGAAAACTTCCAAGGACCGTTTTTTTCCCAATCGTTTCGGGAACTTTGGTCTAGATGGCATATCACTCTTTCTTCTTGGCTCAGGGATTATATTTATATCCCACTCGGCGGTAGCAAAGGTTCGATCTTTCGTTCCAATGTAAACTCGTTCATCACTATGTGCCTCGGGGGACTTTGGCATGGTGCCAACTGGGCCTTTGTATTTTGGGGAGCTTATTTAGGAGCGCTCATTTGGATTGAAAGGTCTTTGTATTTACACCGAGGAAAAAAGAAATTCCTTCCTGATACCCTTCCATTTGTGGGAATCATTCGAACCATCGTTGTGTTTATTATCTTCACTTTTTCTGGTGTTTTTTTCCGAGCCGCCGCACGTGGCGATGAATCGATGAATGTAGCCTATGAAATTTTTAAAGGTGTATTAACTTTTCGTAACACCGGAGAAACTCTTAGCCGAGTGGATGAACTACCAACTTTCATTGCTCTTGGTTTGATGTTTAACTGGTTCCAATATTCAAACTTTGTGTATGAAAAACTGAAACCTTATCAAAATATCCTCCTTCCTTTCCTTGCAGTAGTTATTTTGTTATTACTCGGAATTTTTGGAGATGGTGGACAAGATTTTATCTACTTCCAATTCTAAACCTTCACTTCAGAGAAGTAGGATCTACAAGAAACGACTGGAAAGAATTAGTTTCATTCTTTCCGGTTTTCTCTCACTCCTCGTTTTAATACAATGTGTTCCCAAGATGGAATGGATCAGAACGATTCCTTCCGATTTTCCAAGAGATCAAAAAATCTCACTTGGAACTTACCAAAGACCTACAGAAAAAAAATCTGCATTCGGATCCAAAGATTACCAACTGTATTGGCAGGAAGAAATCCATTTACAATCTAATTCTAAATTCGTAAAAACTTGGAGTGAATGGAAAGTTTACAAAGATCATTCAGAATTTCAATTCAAAGAAGGAACAGGAAGTTTTGAAAAGTCTGGAGATTGGGTTTTATTCAAAACAAACTCCATTACAGAATTTGAATGTAAATCAAAGGAAAAAGTAGATACTATCCCTCGCGGCAAAGATTGGAAAAAATCATTTCCTTGTTCCGATCTTCCGTCCCAAAACATTCGCTCCAAAGATCATAACTTATTATATTATTATGATGGAAAATCTATCTTTCCCTTACAGTACGAATCAGGATATGCGGAAGCTAATTTTGGAATCGCATGGGAGTCAGACCTTCCCTACACCAAGTCTAGTTTATTTGAAAAAGCTAAATTGAAATATGGGAAAAAAGAATTCCAACCCCACGTGTACAACCACGTGAAGTTGGATTGATTCGAAGAAGAATCAAAAAAGGGTAACCATCTCTAGAAAGAATCATTACATATTGTTGTTATTTGAATGCCACAACTGCACAAGCTCGTGCATATTCTTTGTGATCATCACTTGCTTTTTGTTCGAATTTAGAAATCCCGTGTAAACGGAATGCATCACTTGCTTTTTTAGCATGTGTAGATGCTTCACAAAAATGACCAGCTTTGGAATAAGCTAAACTTGCAAGGTATTGGATAGAAGCAAAACTTTTGTGTTCAGTCATCCCAATGGCTTCTCTAATTTTTATCGCGCGAGTATAATGTCCTGAAGCTAAATCAAACTCACCCATTCCTTCCTCTTCACTTGCGAGTTTCACAAGTTCGTTAGAAATGGCAGTCAGAGTTTCTTTGTCATATTGACTGACGAGGGAATCAAGATCTTCATTCATCAAAGAAGATTCTCCAGCAGAAATGGAAGCGGTAAGTGCCAAAACTAGAATGGTTAAAACTGCCTTTTTCATATTCCCTCCGAACCAACGGTTCTCTTACATTAATGCAACTATCGTGCCAGGCCGAAACTGGCCCAAATCGCAAAAGAATGCCAAACAAAGACCCTCTTAGCTTTAAAGAGGGCGCCGATTTGCTTAAAAAACAGGCAGAATGTTTGTTTAGAAATAAATTGCCTAAAATTTCGGGGCTAATGGAAAGGGAGGGAGAAAAGAAAGCCACTCACTTTCGCGTGGGACTCTCTTTGGTAAGTGGGTTTCTAAGGTTAGCGGGTGCAAAAAGAAAGCCACTCACTTTCGCGTGGGACTTTCTTTAGTAAGTGGGTTTCTAAGCTTAACGCGGGTGGATTATTTCAATTCATCATCAGAGATTTCAAGTTCTCTTTGGAGAAAGTCGGTAAGATCCATCGAGCGGTAGTGATCACGGTCACCATCACATTGCCTTCCGCCTGGAACGGCAAGAGTGCGGCCGGCAATGGTAATTGGTTTCAAAAATAAATTCCCTGTCAAAGGACAGTTGGGGCCTGGAGTCAGACCATTAAAAGCACAGGTGGCACCCTTTACCACATCGGCAGGAATTTCTTCCGCTCTTCCGTTTGGATAAAATACAGGATAAGGGCCTTCGTTGTACCAACGAGAATACAATTTTCCCCAAATGGGTGCTGCCACTCCAGCCGCAGTGACACCCTTCCCAAGAGAAAGAGAGGATTTATCAAATCCCATCCAAACTACCGATGTGTATTTAGGATCAAAACCCGCATACCAAACGTTAGTATAAGAAGAAGTGGATCCCGTTTTTCCACCGGACTCTCCTTTATAATTTCCTTTATCAGCGGCACGTAGGGCTTGTGTCGGAGTTCCCCCCATAGCAACACCCATTAACATTTGTTTGATAATATAAGCAGTGGCTTCTGGAATGATTTGGATGGATCCATTTTTTGCTTCTTCGGCAAGTGTCTCTTGTACTTCTTTTTCTTTATTATAAACAACAGTTCCACTTTGATTTAGCACATAACGAACACTAAATGGAATTACATCTTTTCCTTTGTTTGCTAAAATGGAATAACCAAGAGCCATTTCATAAGGTGTTAATTCCGCAACACCTAATGCTAAAGCAGGACCGGTTGGAAATCTGGCTTTATTTGCCTTTGTTACTTTAGATGCAAAATCAATGACAGCATCCGTTCCCGTTCTCATTAAAACTTGAACAGACACAATATTTAAAGATAACGATAACGCTCGTGAAAGGGGAACCATCCCTCTAAAATCTCCGGAGATATCTTGTGGAGAATATCCTTCCCCTTCTTCGGTGATTGTTGTAAGAGGAGCATCCATAATTCCGGTGCCGGAACCAACGGCTCTATTTTGGATTGCTGCTGCATAAACAAATGGTTTGAATGCAGATCCAGTTTGGCGTCTTGCTTGCATGGCCCGATTGAACTGATTTTTCGGGGAGAACCTAGATCCCCCAACCATTGTTTGGAGATAACCAGTTTGATGGTCTATAGTGACAATGGCACCTTCTACGTGTAAGTTGGATGAAAAGACAAGAGAAGATCTTTGAAATTCTTTTACTGCAGAACTTTCATTTTCTGATGGGGTAAAATCAGTCAAAAGTTCTAAGGCAGGAGCCATTTCTTTTTCTAAATGGAGACGAAATACCTGTCTATCATCCAAACTTGTGACGTAAGGAACTCCCACAGGAAAAATAGAACCGAATAAATTGTATAAAGAAACAAGGCCTTTGTCGGCTCTTCCCACATAACGGAAGTTTGCACCAAAAGCGTATTTATCTTGTTCGATAAGTCCTTTTCGAAGTTCCTCTTCGGCAATTTCTTGTTTTCGAACATCAAGAGTTGTATAAACTCTTAATCCACCAGTATATAAAGCCTCTTCCCCTAATTCCTTTTCTAGAATTTGGCGAACCCATTCTGTAAAATAAGGGGCTCTGTTGAGTTTTGCACCCCACGTAGAACGGGAAGGAGATTGTGTGATGACAACCGGCCAATATCTTTCCCAAAAATCATCATGAATTTTTTGGACTTGGTCTTTTGGTATGAATCCATTTTTTGCCATCAGTCCCAAAACCACCATATGCGCTTGTTTTGCTTCTTTTGGATTTTTGAATGGTGAATAGGTTACAGGAGCTTTGGGAAGTCTTGCAAGCATGGCAGCTTCAGCAATGCTCAAATCTCTAACATCTTTTTGGAAGTAGACATTGGCTGCAGACGAAAGCCCCGTCGTTCCATGCCCCAGATAAATTAAGTTAAAATAAATTTCTAAAATTTCTTCTTTGGTATACTCTTGTTCAATTTGTAAAGTGAGGAGTGCTTCCAAAAACTTACGCCCAAATGTTTTTTTCCTTTGTTGTAAGATAGTTTTTGCTAACTGTTGGGTGAGAGTAGACCCACCTTGGACAATCCGTCCGGCAAAAACGTTTTTGATGGCTGCACGAACAATAGCCAAAAAATCTATACCAAAATGATTGAAAAAGTTATCATCCTCAACGGAAAGAAAGGCATGAATGACATGAGGAGGAATGTCACTATATTTAAGTAATTCTTGTTTGTGGCGATAAAGTTCGGCAAACAACACTCCATTCGAATCATATAATTTTGTGGGAGTTGTTGGTTGGTAAGAAGCCAACTTTTGTAACTCCTTTCCTTTGTTTACCTCAGAAAGGATGTATCCAAAAAAGAAACCTCCAAGGAGTGCAATGGTAAAAAAGGTAGTAATAGTGATTCGAAGTGTTTTTTCTTTGTTCATGGTATTATAGGTGGAAGCGTAGTCCTTCCCTTGCTAAATGAATTTTTAATTTTTTTTCGCCTAGCTGCTCTTTGTGGAGTTTGGCATCGTTATAAATTTCGTAGATTTTTTCATCTGAATAACTTGGTTCATGGTGGGTGAGTACTAGGTTTTTTACCTTCCATGAAGAAGCGCAGTTTACAGACATCGTATAGGCTGTATGGCCCCAGTCAAATTTGGAAAATGATTCGTCTAACGTGTATTGGGTGTCGAGTATGAGTAAATCGGCATCAGCAAAAAAAGGATGGCATTCATGGATTAAATCCATATCAGCTCCTGTAAATTCTGCATCCGTTGCAAAAATAAAAATTTTACCAGCGCGGTTGGTGAACTTATACGCGAAAGATCCACCTGGATGTTTTAACGGATAGCATTCTACCTTCATCCCAGAACCAAATTCCAAAACATCTCCCGGAAAGAAAAGTTTGAAGTCTTTCGCAGACCCAGTCCCATCCAAAGGAACCGGAAAAAACTCTGGTTCTTGTTGTTTTTGCAAACGAGATTCTAAATCGGAATAAGGAGAATAAAAGTTCAGGAGGAAGTCTGGAAAATAGATGGGTTTGAAAAACGGAAGCCCCTGGATATGGTCCCAATGTGTATGTGTGATAAAAAAAGAAACTGTCCTTTTTAGCTTATTGGAAAGGTATTCGGAGACAAGTTCATCTCCCAAGTTACGAAGACCCGTCCCCATATCCAAAACAAAAACTTCGCCGTCATCATCAGTGACAGACACACAGGTTGTGTCGGAACCTGTGACAAATTTCAAATGGTAGGGAAGGTCTTGCCAAAATTCGTCCGCTGACACACCAGCCCCCGATTGCCGATAGAGGTCTAGGATATCGATAATTTTTTTGCGGTAGTCTTGGTTGCGGAGGGGGCTCGCTATGGAGCCGCGGACTCCGTAGAGTTGCACAATCACTTCCTCGATGCTAGGAAATCGACTTTCCTTGTCACTCAAGATTTGCGACCTTGAATTTATGGCCTCTCGTTACCCAGGATATGAACTCCGATTTGGACCTCCTATGGTTCCCGTTGTACGCACTCTTATGATTATCAATGCAGTTTTATTCCTCCTGCAGATGGCAACGAAACTAGCTTTCCATTCGCCGGTTGTAGAGGTCTATTTTGGCCTCACTCCAGAGCTTGTTTTGAATGGATGGGCCTGGCAACTCCTCAGTTATGCCTTCCTACACGGGAGTTTTCTACACATCCTTTTTAATATGCTGAGTCTTTGGATGTTTGGTTCAGAACTCGCGGAACTTTGGGGAGAACGTGCCTTTTTAAAATTTTATCTTTTCACCGCATTTCTGGGTGGGACCTGCACCGTGGTTGCCCATTTTTTTGGCATTCCGCAGGGGCTCGTTGTTGGTGCAAGTGCTAGTATCTATGGACTCCTTGTGGCCTATGCGATGACTTGGCCCAACCGCGAACTTCTTGTTTTTCTTATCTTCCCGATGCGAGCCAAATACTTTGTGATGATCGTCATGCTTATGGTTCTTTTTGCCCAAGGGGAAAAAGTGGCACATTTTGCTCATTTAGGGGGAGCCATTGGAGGTTTACTTTTAATGAAAGTTTACACTGGCTGGAAAAAGAAAGTGGGTTCCCTTCCCACTTGGTCTCTTTCTCGGTATTTGCAAAAACGCAGGTTTATGCGTTACCAAGAAGAGATGGCCAAAAGGGAAAATGCAAAAACGAAAGTGGATGAACTTTTGGAAAAAATTTCTAAAAATGGAATGGATTCCCTTTCCCGCAGCGAACGAAAGTTTTTAAACGAAGCATCGCAAAAATACTTTAACGAGTGAATTCCAAAGTATTTTATTTTCCCCAAACTCCTCCAAGATCACCTTACTACAATTTGGCGATCGAGGAAAGTATTGCCTTAAAAATGGTTTCCGAAGGAATTACGGCTGGAGTTAGGCTTTGGAAAAATCCTGATTCTATTATTTTAGGTCTTTCGGAAAATCCATTTCGAAACATCAAAGAAGAAGTGGTGACAAAATACGAAACTGTTGCAAGGACAATTGGTTTTAATAAAAAACCTAAACCTAATTTTTGTTATATTGCAAGACGTGCTTCTGGCGGAGGCACCGTTTTTCATTCCTTATCAGGAAATATTAATTATTCCCTATATGTCAATTTGGATGAGAGGAAAGAACTTTTTCCTGTCAAAGATTCCTATGATATCCTTCTTGGAATTGTTGCGAAGTCCCTAAAAAGGCAAAATATCCAATGTTTTCCAAAGGGAAAATCCGATTTGGTTTTAGAAAAAAATGGAGTCTTTAAAAAGATTTCCGGCAATGCACAGTTTCGCAAACGAAATTGTATTGTCCAACATGGGACATTGATTTTGGAAGAAACTCTCATAAATCGAGTGGCAGAAGTCCTCCACCACCCTCCCGAGGAACCGGACTACCGCAAAGAAAGAAGTCACAAAGACTTTCTCACTTCTTTGCCCGATTTTTTTTCCGAATCCATTTGGGCAAATGATCTCGTACGAGAAGTTTTTTCTTATTTAGGAGAACCAGAGCCGGAGAGTCTGGAAGATTTTTCAAAAATTTCCTTCTTTGGCCCCGACTTTTCTACTTTTCGGAAACACGTCCTCCAAGAATCTGAATCTATTCGCAAGAAGAAATACCAAAATCCAGAATACACACTTCATAGAGAAATTCCCACATGAGTTATTTAGAAAAACAAGATCCAGAAGTTTACGCCGCATTAAAAAAAGAAGACGAACGCCAAGAACATTCCCTAGAGATGATTGCTAGTGAGAACTTTGTTTCGCGTCCGGTTTTGGAAGCTTATCATTCCACTCTCACAAACAAATATGCAGAAGGATATCCTGGAAAACGTTACTACAACGGTTGTGAAAACGCAGACAAGGTAGAACAACTTGCTATCGAACGAGCTAAAAAAATGTTCGGAGCAGAATACGCAAACGTTCAACCACATAGCGGTGCGCAGGCGAATATGGCTGTATTTCTTGCAACACTCGAACCAGGTGATAGTTTCCTCGGGATGAATTTGGCACATGGTGGTCACTTAACACACGGTAGTGCTGTCAACATCAGTGGAAAATATTTCAAACCAATCCCTTATGGTGTGGATGAAAAAACAGAAACAATTAATTACGATGAAGTCGCAAAACTTGCCAAAGAACACAAACCAAAACTAATTGTTGTGGGTGCTTCTGCTTATCCAAGAACCATTGATTTTAATAAGTTCCGCGAAATCGCAGACGGAATTGGTGCCAAAATCATGGCTGATATTGCACATATCTCAGGTCTTGTTGTTGCCGGTGAACACCCAAGTCCGATAGGCGTTTGTGATTTTGTCACAACAACCACTCATAAAACTTTACGTGGACCAAGAGGAGGACTCATTCTTTCCTCTGCAGAACATGAAAAGATTTTAAACTCACGAGTGTTCCCTGGAATCCAAGGTGGACCACTCATGCACGTAATCGCAGCTAAAGCAGTTGCGTTCGGAGAAGCTCTCAGGCCAGATTTCAAAACCTATATCCAACAAGTCGTAAAGAATGCAAAAGTTCTTGCGGATGTTTTCCAAAAACGTGGATTCCGAGTGGTTTCTGGTGGGACTGACAACCATATTGTTCTTCTCGATGTTTCTGTAAAAGGACTCACAGGAAATGATGCTGCCAATGGATTGGATCATATCGGAGTGACCGTAAACAAAAACGCGATCCCATTTGATAAAAATCCACCGGCTGTGGCGTCGGGAATTCGATTGGGAACTCCAGCTCTCACAACTCGTGGACTAAAAGAAAAAGAAATCGAAGCAGTGGGAAATTTGATCTGTGATTATCTAGATCATTTTGGTGATTCTTCTTGGGAAACTAAGGTAAAAGCAGCAGTGAAAGAAATCACATCTGCTTTCCCTATGGTAAATTTCCGCCTAGAAAACTAACTCTCACTAAACGCTAATACATCTCTCCGTTCCGTGAATTCATTTGAAAGCGGATCGGGGAAGCTGCGTTCTAAAACTTCCACGCCATCCTTACCACAGAATAAAATTGTAGAAGCACGGGTTCCATAACCAGGAACACGAATTCTGATCGATGATAAATACCTTTCGCGTTCAAGCCCAATTCCTGTGTCGGGTAAGAGTGAATCTTCTTTGACTAAATCAGCATCCGACAGTAACCGAAAGAATTCGGATGTAACAAGGGTTCGCCAATTTTCGTCCATAGGAATAGAATCAAACACCTGTTCGACGTTTGCTTTTAATTTAGCAGTTTTCGGCCAAACGGTATTCCAACTGGCATTACTCACAGCATGAAACCCTGATTCTAAAGTTAAAACCTGTAAAGGATCCCCTCCTACATAGTTTGCTTCTTTTCCATCATATACAAATAAATTGAATCCATCATACTCGTTCGCATGACTTTGTATTTTCTCACAATAATCCTTAGAGGAAACATCCCGTTCGGATTTTAAAAAATCTAAAACTAAACTTCCTCGTGAGATAGGATGAGGATGTGTTGGTTTTCGTAGATTTCTGACATTGGTGAGAAAAGATATCTTACCGAAAGAACTGGCACCAAGCCAAGTTCCCCCAGCTTTTAAATCTTTTCCTCCAATGATTTCGGGATTCGTATCCCATAAATGAAGGGGCTCAGTCGGTCTTTCAAAAAACTCATCTCTGTTGGAGACAATGACAAGTGGGTAATCTGGATGAACCTTATAGGCGATCACAACTAGGCACATATCTTGTAAATGCCTGAAAAAAGTGGCAAAAGAAAGCGAAAAACCTGGGAAATATTTGGATTGAACCCCAAAAACCATATTAAATCATGAATTGCATTACGATATGAAAGCATTGGAAGCCATAAAAGCCGTCTCTATTTTCCAGGAATCCGTTCTGGATTGGCATAAAAAAGAAGCCCCTCATCCAAATCCTTACCCAGAAGGAAGTTTAGAGTCCACCCTCTACCAAAAAAACCACATCGATACCATCCAATGGCATATTGAAGATGAAATCCGAAGACCGGACATTGCTTTGGAAGATGTAGTGGCACTCAAACGAAAGATCGACAAACTAAACCAAGACAGAACCGATATGGTGGAAAAACTGGATGACTTTGTGATTGATATGTTTCGTTCAGCGACTCCAAAACCGGACGCAAGATTAAACTCCGAATCACCAGCTTGGTTACTCGATCGTATGAGTATCTTAGAACTAAAAATCTTCCATATGGAAGAACAAGTTTCCAGAAAAGATGCTTCTGCCTCAAAAGAACATATCGCCAAATGCCAAGCCAAACTCGATATTCTCCTAGACCAGAGAGAAGATCTCAAAAAATGTTTGGACGAACTTTTTTCCGATTACACAGAAGGAACCAAAAGAGTAAAAGTTTATCGTCAAATGAAGATGTACAATGACCAAAATTTAAATCCGTCATTGTATAAGAATCAAAAATGACAAACCTCTTAGTTCTAAGATTTTCAGCGATGGGGGATGTGGCTTTAATGACACCCGCCCTCATTGCAATTGCAGCTAAATATTCCAATATCCAGCTGACAGTTGTTACAAGAGGAAACTTCGCACCATTTTTCTACAACATTCCCAACTTAAATGTTCTAGGCATCAATCTCAAAAAATACAAAGGGATTTTAGGTCTTTGGAGAATGTATCGTGACATCGCCAAACTAGGACCATTCGGTCATGTGATTGACCTTCACGGTTCTGTTCGCTCAAGGTTCATTGCTTTTTTATTTCGTAGCCAAGGTATTCCTTATTCAAAAATCATCAAAGGCCGCCGCGAAAAATTAAAACAAACACGACGTTATAATAAAAAATTAAACCAACTCCCCCACACTGTAGAACGTTATTTAAACGTATTTCGTAAAGCCGGATTTGATGCTCCCATTCGGAAAGGCCCTTGGCTCAATGTGGATGGAGAATCCAAAATATATGCGAGAGATTTTTTTAAGTCCATAGGTATTGATAAAAAAGAAGGCCAATGGTTTGGCTTTGCTCCGTTTGCTGGTCACGCACTCAAAGAATGGAGTTTTGAAAAATGCAAACGCCTTGTAGAAGTTTTACTCGATGAATTTCCGGATTGTAATGTATTTCTTTTTGGTGGAAAGGACGAAGCAAAAGAATTAGAAATCCTTCGAAATGGCCACACACGCGCACATATTGTCCAGGGTGGGAATTTGGGAATCCGCGGGGAACTCGGGATTATGGACAGACTGGATGTGATGATTGGGATGGATAGTTCTAACGTTCACATTGCGGCCCTTCTCAAAAAACCTGTGATTGGAATTTATGGAACAACACACCCTCTTTCTGGATTTGGTCCTTTTGCCCAAGAAGATTCTGGAGTTTTACAAGTGGACTTACCTTGTCGCCCATGTTCCATTTACGGAAACACCAAATGTTGGCGCGGTGACCATGCTTGTATGGAACTCATTGACCCACTAGACGTTGTTAGACGAATCAGACTAATCCAAAATGTAAATACACTTTGGTGATTTAGTGTAATCTTTCACTAGGCAAATAAGGAGACTTTCATGTTATTTCGAATCAAAAGTTTGAACTCTCCTAAAGTTTCTAAATCAAAAAGACCTGTTTCTATTCATTCAAATGATACCGGTTGGATCAAAAGCAGTATCCTCTTCCTTTTTTTATCTCTTATTTTTTCCCTTTTGATTTACCCTTCTGAAACCAAAGCAGAAGAGTTTTCTTCTGAATTCCAACCGGTCATCCTCCCTTCTCCCAATCAAACTGATTACGAAGAACAAATCAAATGCCAAGAATTGTATTGTAAAAAGATCACTTATACTGAGGACGGGAACTATCTAGATGAAGTTTGGACAGAACTAGGTAAAAATGGAGGTAAGGTGGTGGTGGATTTTTTAGACCACCCACTTTCTCTCAGTGAATCCAAAATGGATGCTATCACGGAATACTTACGAGAAATTGCCAAACGTGACGGCCATGTAAGTTTAGAGCCATTTTACATTGCCACTAGAGGTCTCGGAGTTATGGATGTTCCTATTGTTAAAGATCTTTTTGGACTTAGTTACAATTTGTACAAACGAATTCGTTCAGCGGTAAAGTTCGGAAGGATGGGCCATTACAATGCAAAAGTCCTTTACCATCCTACAACAGGCAAAGTGTTACAAGTATTTTTCTTTCATAAAAATTTTGGAAACCTATGTAATACAGTTTATTCCACTTGTGACCGTATCGAATACATTGATGATGTTCTTTTTGACAAACAATTATCACTGAGACTCAGTGAATCCAACAATCGCAGAATCGAAGTTAACTTCAAACAAACGCCAGCCATCCTCCCTCAAATGAAATTGGATATCGGGAATCTTTTGGATACCAATCGTTCGGCAAGACTATATAAGTGGTTAATCATCACAAAAAAAACAGAAACAAAAACCGTAACTCGAGAACGGTTTCTAGGTGCCGAACTTGCCATCAAAGCACTGGATTATACACTGAGTGCTTATGAAATTGTCGAAGCGATCCAATTATATATGCCAGCTCGTGCCAAACAAGCTGAAGTTGTTTATGAAGATACAGAAGAAGGAAAAATGCTTAGGTCTGTTATTTTTTATCCAGTTGTAGACAAGGAATGAACTAAGATATCATTTCTAGTTTTGATTTTCTTATTTTTATCATAACCACAAAAACCACACAAGCGATTCCGGCAGATCCTGGAAACAGTAAGGTTGTTGTGTTCCACTCAGCAAGTCCGGCCATAGCCAAAAAATTACGAAACAAAAAGATAAGATAAAATCCCACTGGTTCGGAGTTGGGAAGGAAGTATCCTTTACGGAATGTCGGTATAAAACCCAAAATGTCAGCGATAGACAAAACAATCACCGCCGCCAAAGGATCCGAAAAATAAAACCAAAACGGTAAACTAGAAACTGCCAACCCAAAGAAAAACCAATCGAATTTGGTAATTTTGATATCACCACGTTTTTTATACGCGATACATGCAACTAAAATGGTAATGATTCCCGAAACACCAATCGGTAAACTACCCACTCCACCATTTCCAACAATTTGTGCGAAGAACACGATAAAGGTGGTGGCTCCCCAAATGATCCACGAAAATACATGGGGGCGGATAGTACCTGTCCAAATCCCTTTGATATAAGGAATGTATGCGTAAAAAGTTAAAAATATAGCAATCCCTGTAATGAGAGAACGTAACTCAATAGATATAAAACTTGTCATTGCATAAAATCAAAAAACAAATCAAAGATAGTTGATTTTTTAACTTTGCCCTTCATAGCTTCCACAACTTTCGAATACACCTCTTCCATCGCATCGACACATTTTTCCATTTCATGCCCCGAAGCAATCTGAATGGAATTTTTGGAAAACGTAGAATACTCAAGTGGATTCCGAATGATGGAAAGTGCACCCTCTGCGATTCCTTTGGCATCGAATGATTTTGCGATGTATCCGTTTTCACCATGACGAATGAGCTCCGGCAATGCAAATGCATCCACACCCACAGCAGGCAACCCACAAGCAATGGCTTCCAAAACCACAAGACCTTGTGTTTCCATAGTTGATGCTGTTAAAAATACATCATACTTAGGATATTCTTCGTGTAACACGGCATTGGGGATAAATCCTTTAAAACTAACCGACTTCTCGATTCCCAAATGTTCCGCTTGTCGTTCTAATGATGGGATAGCAGGACCCTCACCAATCACTGTCAAAGTTGCATTAGGGTAATGTTCATGTATGAGTTTAAAAGCATTGATGACCACATCACAATTTTTTTCATAAGAAATTCGTCCCACATGTAAAAACTTAGGAGCGTCTCCACCAGGATATGTTTTTGGTGTACCTTGGAATCTTTTTAAATCCATTCCATTGGAAACAACCGTAATCGGACGAGTGATTCCATATTCGATGAGTTGTTCTTTGATGAGATGGCTCGGAGAAATAACCACATCACATCTGTTATATATGTCGTTACAAATTTTAAGAATGATTTTTTTGCGAATATTAAAATTATCAAATTTTACAATTTTATCCAATTCATCAATATTCAGTTTTTTCTTAAACTTATTGGCTTTAAAAAAAAGTTTATCGAGTTTGAACAAACGGTAGAAGGAAACATACATTTCTTGTTCTGCCATAAGAGTATGATAGGTGCCAATTGTCGGAACCCCAAATCGTTCCGCGGCATTCACAGCATAAAGTCCAAGAAGTCCCGGGGTATGGATATGGATGAGATCGGGTTTGAAGTCTTCAATAATACGTTTGATTTTTCCAGGAGAGGGCAAAACCACTTTGATATCAGGGTAACTTGGCAAATATCCTGACCGAAACCGAACCACTTGGATATTGTCCGTCATCCGATCAAAGTCCCCATCTCCATATTTGGGAGCACAAATACAAAACACATGCCCACGAAGAGCCAAAAGTTCAGAAAAATTCTTAATGGAAACAGCAACTCCGTCGGTTTTTGGCAAAAAAGTATCGGAAAAATATAAGACTCGCAACTGTTACCTCTTTACAAATTGGAGAAAAGCATTAGTCTCATCCAAAGTTATGTATTACCGAATCTATCGTTCGTTTCTAACCTTGTCCATCATTTCCTGCGCGCTATCTGTTTCCCTTAGCCAACTTTTCTTACTCCTATCTTTTGTTTTTTTCCTCTTCCTCCCCGAAAAACCAAAACTCGCAAGCAATCTGGTCAAAATTCTATTTTTATTTTACGTTTGGCAAATTGTAACCGTTTTGTATCATTTCTCCGCTTCTGGTTTTGAATTTGAATCCATCAAACATGCGTTTCGTGATGAAATGAAAGATATCTTCCTTGTCACAGCATTTGTTTCTGTCCAAGGGATTAAACCGGAAGATAGAAAATATTTATACAAAACATTCTTTGTTTTTGCTTTAGTGATAGTGATCACGGGATTTATCTCTATATTTTCTATGACAAGGTTATCACGCCTAATTTCTGATCTCTACAAAACTTCTGCATCTTGGCCCTACCAACACCATTATGGCAAAATCACGAATATTAACATTTATCTTCCCATAGGCCTTATGAATACCCACCTTACCTTTGGTGGACTACTTGCTTTCATTTTCCCTGGATTTGTGTTTCGTTTGTATGATTCTTGGTACAAAAAAGAATCTATATCTAAAATTTCGATAAACGCCATATTACTTTTGTTAGTATCCATTGTCTTTTTATTCAACAATGCAAGATCCTCCCTTCTCGGAGCATTGGTAAGTACATTATTCGGGATTTATATTCTTGTTTTTATCGATAAGGATATTTCAAAAAAAATGTTAAAACGAATTGGTGTTTTTATCCTTTTGGTTTTAGTTCTAGTTTTTATAGGATATAAAACTACGAGTGCTGTCAAACGAGTTGTAGATCCACTCTTCGGTGGAGAAAAACATACGGACTCTGGAAGAACTTTTATCTGGGATTCAACATTTCCATTGATCGAAAAAAATCCAATTTTTGGAATCGGATCTGGAAATTACCAAAAAGAAATCGAAATCTCAAGGAAACAAAAAGAAAAAGAGAACAAGGAACTGAGTTTCTTCTATGAAGTCACACAAAGAGGACATGCTCATAATGATTATTTTCATTTAACCGCGGTCTTTGGTGGTCCTCAAGGGATCCTTTATCTTATGTTATTTGGAATCATTCTGTACACCTTACTCAATGGAAAGATACCGAAAAATATCAGATTTATGACTTATGGACTCGTTGGATTTTTCTTTTCTGGACTTTTGCAATGTTATTTTCAAGATGATGAAGTTTTGATTGTATTTTACTTTTTACTCGGGTATCTCAATCTCTATGCTGAGTTAGAAAAAAATACAAACGAGTTAGTTTAAAAGGATTATTGGATGGCACCAAAAAAACTCACACCCCAAGGCGAATGGTTTGTAGACGCAAATGGAAGAAAGGTAATTTTACGCGGAATCAATTTGGGTGGCGATACCAAGGTTCCATTTCCTAATGGCGGGACTCAGTTCCCTAGTGATTTTTCCAATCACAAAGAAGTGAGTTTTATTGGAAGGCCTTTTCCTCTTGCTGAAGCAGACATTCATCTAACAAGACTCAAACGGTGGGGATTTAACGTTCTTCGTTTATTAACCACTTGGGAAGCAGTCGAACACAAAGGCCCAAATGAATATGATGAAGAATATTTGGATTATTTTACAGAGATTGTTCGTCTAGCTGGTGAATATGGTTTTTATGTATTTGTCGATTTTCACCAAGACGTTTGGTCGCGAATGACGGGAGGAGATGGTGCCCCCGGTTGGATTTTTGAAAAGTTAGGAATCGATTATCGCAAACTTTCAGAAGCAGATGCAAGCATAGTCATGCAAAGAGCTTATGACTATTCAAAACCTGGTATCCGTCAGGAAGAAAATTACCCAACTATGTGCTGGTCACAAAACTATCGTTATGCTGGCAATGGAATCCTTTGGACTTTGTTTTTTGGAGGAAAAGATTTTGCACCAAACTTCCTCATCGACGGGAAAAATGTTCAAGAATATTTACAAGGTCACTATTTGGGTTGTATGAAAGAAATTGCAAAACGAGTGAAGGACTTTGACTTTGTTTTGGGTTTTGATTCACTGAATGAACCAGGAAAAGGTTTTATTGGTAGGGCAATGAATGATCGTTGTTTGAACAATGGCGATGCAGACCCCGCCAAACCTGGCCTGGCTTGGTCTCCGATTGACGCTTTATTCTCTTGCCATGGACATTCGATTGATTTGCCTTACCTCACTCTTAAAGTTTGGAAGGGTGGATTTGTTCCCACAAAAACTGTTACCGTAAACAAAAACGAAGTGTCCATATGGTTGCCTGAATCTCCAGGAGACCCCTTTCAATTAGAAGGAGCGTATACGATCACTAAAGACGGAACACCATTTATCGAAAAAAATGATTTTTTCCAAAAGGTAAATGGACGTACCATCGACTTTGATGCTGATTATCTAATTCCATTTATGCGTACAGTTGGTGAAACCATCCAGGAAATCAGAAAAGATTGGATGGTTTTTATTGAAAGAGATGCATCTGATGCATTCACCCATCCTCATCTCAACGGAGAAACACCACAACTTGCAGTGAATGCAGCACATTGGTATGATATCCTCACACTTCTGTTCAAAACATTTCTTTACCCGATAGCAATAGATACACTCACCAAACGACCGGTATTCGGTAAGTCAGGTATCGAAGCTATGTATGTGCGCCAACTCACTCGAATCAAAAATACTGCAGACTCTGTGCCAGGAAAAATTCCCAGTCTTATTGGTGAATTTGGAATCCCTTTTGACTTACAAGGGGGGAAAGCATACAAAGAATGGAAAAAAGGAAATCATTCTCCTAAAATTTGGAAACGCCATGTGATGGCTCTTGATTCCATGTACAACGCAATGGATCATCTTTTTTTATCCAATACAATTTGGAATTATACTGCCTCAAATCAAAACGATTTGATGGTGGGAGATGGTTGGAACCAAGAAGATTTAAGTATTTTTTCAAATGACCAAATCATTCCAGGCTCTGATCCCGATGTCTACGGCGGTGGCGGACGTGCGATCGAAGGTTTTTGTCGGCCTTACGCGGCCTTTATCCAAGGAACACCGGTCAAAATGAAATACAACTTAGAGAACCGCGAGTTTTATTTCGAATGGATCTCCGATTCCAAAATTGGGGAACCTTGTGTTATCAAAGTCCCAAGATTCGTTTATCCCAATGGAGTACAAATTGTACTCTCCAATGCAGAAAAAATTTCGGAAACAGACGGCGAGTTGACAGTCAAAGGAAATGGGGGAAAGGCAACCCTCATCTTAAAACCACTATGATTGATTTAAATTCCTTACTTCAAAAATATCCTTGGGAAGATCGTTGGAAAAATCTTGCAACCCCACTTGATTCTCTTTGGGAATTTGATCTTCCAGTGACTCGGGAAGAAATGTGGCCACATTTAATCGATACTTCTGCCCTCAACAAAAGGGTTGGTATGCCTAGATATGATTACCAAGAACGAAACGGAAAACTAATCGGGAAAACCAAACAAGTTGGTTTCCGATTAGAATGGGAAGAAGTCCCTTGGGAATGGGAGTATCTCAAAGAAATAGGCAACGCAAGAATTTACAGTAAAGGATTTGGATATTATGTTCGAAGCCGAATCATATTAGAAACGTTAGGTGAATCTAGGTGTAAAGTTTATTTGTATTTTGGTTGGATTCCTCGAAATTTCTTTATGAGAAAACTTTTGCAATATGCAATGCCAAAGTTGGAAATTTCTTTTCGCAAAGCCTTGAATGATATCGCAGAAGAGATTAAACATAAAAAACCAAAAGTCACTCCCGCCCCGGGAAAAGAATTTTCGTTTGTTCCCGAAGCCCAGTGGATTCATCCAGAAAAACTGGACAAAGAAACCCAAAATCTAATCAATAAAGGTGTTTCCAAGGAAGCCGTAACAGCTGTTTTCCAATGGATCAAAACCGCAAGTGACAATGACCTCGATCGCATTCGTATCAAAGAAGTTTGTCGAAGGTTAAACTTAGATCCAGATGAAACTCTTTTTCTTTTTTTGCATGGATGTCGGTTGGGAGTATTCACACTCAGTTGGGATATTGTTTGCCCACATTGCCGTGGTGTGAGAACAAGCCTCACCAAACTCAGCGACATTCCCGAAAAAGACGAATGTGAAGTTTGCGAAATTGATTTTGATACTACAGGTGTCAACTCCATCGAAGTCACCTTCCATCTGCATCCAAGCATTCGCATCATCGAAAAACAATTATATTGTGCAGCAGAACCCGCCACGAAAAACCACATCCTCCTAACAAAAACAATCCCTGCTAAAAAATCCTACTCGGCAAGTTTGTTAATTGGGTCGGGAGTGTTTCGTCTGCGAAAAAAAGGAGAAAAAAAATATCGGCTTGTGGACATCAAACCATCCTACAACCAAACAGATATTTTGTGGTTACCAGAAACCAGAGAAGAAGAAATCAAAGTTTCCCCAAAACCAAACTTAGTTTTCGAAAACGAATCCGATGATGATGTCACCATCATCTTAGAAGAACGTAACGAAGACCAAACGAGCCTCAGACCATCCGAGATTTTCGATTACCAAGAATTTAGGGATTTATTTTCCGAAGAAGCCATTGCCACTAATTTACAGTTAGACATTGGTCTCAAAACCATTTTGTTCACTGACATTGTTGGTTCTACAAAGTTCTATGAATCGGAAGGTGACCACGGTGCCTTTTTGCAAGTGCGCGAACACTTTATCAAAACCAACCAAATCATCCAAAACTTTCGAGGCGTAGTAGTGAAAACCATCGGCGACGCGGTCATGGCAAGTTTTTCCACCCCCTTACACGCATTAAAAGCCGCAAAAGAAATGCAAGAATGGTTCCATCCCGAAAACAAACATACGCCCGTTAGGATACGAATCTCAATCCATACGGGAAACTGCCTCGCTGTAAACCTCAACAGCAATATTGATTATTTCGGAAACACAGTCAATTACACAGCAAAACTTCAATCCGTAACCAACTCCGGCGAAATTTCCTTTAGCGAAACCATCTTCCGCGACCGTGACATCCGCGAATACCTACGTGCCGGGTCCATCAAACTTCACAAAGTCGAGTTTCCTCTCCCCTGGGCTGATCGAACTGATTTTGTTTATGTTTGGAAGGTGTAAGTTGACCATTCCCCACTCCTGCCAGCGGAACCTCCTGTTCCGACTGGCGAGCTTCGGCCATCCTTGGCCTCGCCGCCGTGGGAAACGGTGAACTTTTGGGGGTGGGAATCACTTACTAGTTACTTGTTGGTTCCTCATCAGCAGGGCTTTCGTTAATTTCAGGAGCCGGTTCACCACAGCTAACACCTTTATCACCGATTGTATCAACTAAGATTCTTGACATTGGGCAGTTCTTTAACTCCGACGGCCTCTTAAAGATATAAATATTTCTTTTTAAATCGAAAAAGTCTTCTGCCTTTTTATAAGGAATTCCTACATCACTGTCTTGGTAGCCTAACTGTCTTACATTGGAACTTATTAACTTAACCACATCCTTGTTAATGACTTGGAATTTTAACTCACCATCAGGCTCCCCCATCAGATGTTCGCTAGGTTTTTCTTTGACTACACAGCGATCGTTGATACAGGAAAGTTCTGCTAGTGTCAGCCATACTCCATTATCTAATGTAACATTTTGAATTAGTAATTGATAAATACTCTCATAGGCTTCACATCGGAACACAGGAAGATACTCATTCTTTTCCATATTAACTTCATAATACATCAGATCTCTGCTTTCCGATGGACTACAAAAAAAATCAAAACTGATTTTGCTATTTTTAAACTCCGATTTAATCGTAAATTCCTTCTTTTTCGCTTTACAGTTGGCAAAGAGAAAAAAGATACATAAAACCAAAACCCATTTATTCATTAAGGCACTCCCGACCAATCAAACTCTTCATTTTTCTGTAGAATCCAATCCTCTCCCACTTTCACTTCAACAATAAAATGGAGATGCGGTCCTCCGGAATTTCCTGAATTCCCCGACCTACCGATAAGGTCTCCCATCTTAACCTTATCACCTGGTTGTACATTGACTTGGCTTAGGTGGTAATAGGTCGTTCTGATTTTAGGATTGTCGTTGGAAGATTCAATCCGGACAGAACCACCGTTATGTGTCCCTCCATCTGCAGAGTTTAAAAAAGAATTAGGGCTATTCTCTACTTTTTCCACTGTTCCCTCCATTACGGAGGCATTCTCAGTTCCGACAGGTAGACTATAATCGGTTCCGGTATGAGGCCCTATTTTCCCATAGACAGGATTCACTCTTTTATCATCTGGACGAGAGGTTACAACATCAGATTCAGACATCGGGATTGGTCTTCGAATTTCTTTTCCATCCGCAGTTTGATAGATAGATAAATTCCCCTGCCCTGGAGCCGGTTTTATGGCAACACCTTCAGTAGGAGTTACAATAGTATCAAATAACGGTTTAGAAAATGATACGTTTTTTCCTTTCAAGTTATCCAAGGCGGCAATTTGGTCTTGCCTCGAATTTTCCACTCCAAAAGCTCGATTCAGTTGCTCCAATTTATAATTTAGATCTGAATCATTTTTACTGAATTCTATACCGATTCCCATTTCTTTATACTTCTCAACCTTGGCCCTTACTTCAAACTCAGCGTCTATTTTTTTAATTGGAAGTGTTAATTGATCAATCTGTTTTTGTATCTCATTCACAGATTTTACGTATTCATTGTATTTTTGCGGATTGGTAGTGAGCAAGTTTTGCAGATCATTTGGCTGGTTAATTCCCCCAAACTGAATTTCGTTTACCCTATCTAAGTTATTCATTTGAAAATCAGCTTCTAACAGGTCTTTTTGTCCCTGAAGTTCTTTCAATTTTTTGTATTCAGGTAAAGACTGTTTCTCTTGATCTAATCGTTTTTTTACGTCTTCAGATAATTGACCACCTTTAACAAACTCTCTGATTTGATCATGGATTTCCTTTTGGTTTTTGTTTTGTTCAAATGTGACTATGTTCGTTATACCAGATTCCAAATTCATTGGGCGAGTTCCTGAAATCAGAGGTGTTTTACTCTCTAAACTTCTTATTTGTGCTTCTTGAACTCTTGCTATTTTTTCTGCATTTTTCTTCTCCACTTGAAGTTTTTTCACCAATTCTTTGTTCTGTGGATCCTTCAATTTTGGATCTGATTCTTTGATCGCATTGATTTGTGTTTCGATTTCCCTGTTATAATTCGCAACGGATACTTTTAGATCATTCACTCGAGAGTTTACTTCATTTGAATTTATCTGTTTATTATCAATTGGTGGAAAATGATCAACTGCGCTTAAAATCAACGGCAATGGTGATTTAAGCAAATCTCCATTGTTGGTTCCTGGTACCGGTATCACTGGCACTAAATTAGGTGGTAATGGCGGATCTATCGTTTTAAGATCGTTCTCCATCCCATCTTCTTCCTCCCGTCTTCGCTCTCTCTCCAATGCTGCACTTGTTTCTGGTGTCGTTTGTTCTCCAGAGGAAGTTGATGGCAATCCACCAAACAACCCAACTAGGATTGCAGCTCCGCCAGCTAGTAAGTTAAGAAGAGCTCCTCCCGCATCATTAAGGTCTCTCGCGAAATCTTCTTCCCTTTCTGGTAGATTCTGATCTGAGGATTGATTCGATTTTTGATCGTCTTGAGTTTTGTCCTGTGCGGCATTGATATTCTGTTCGGCGAAGTTCATATCGTCCAACTGGAAACCATTCGGGCCGTTGGTGGCAATCCTAACGCCCGTAAGTTCAGCAGAAGTAGAGAGACCATCGCCGCTCAGAGTGGATGTTAAACCCAAGGTGCTTTTAGGATCTGTATATCCTACACTTGCAGAAAGGCCTGTTCCTGCGATATCATACATCAATGAGAAATTCCAATCTCGTCTTGCCCCTTCCCCGGTCGGATTGTAATTGAATCCGAAATTTGAAGAGCCGTTGGTCGTGACATCTCCTGCCAACTGGAAACCACTGTTTCCTAAACTATAAGATCCTTGTACTGTCGTATCACCCTTTCTAGAAAAAGAAACACTAGCATTCGATGTTGTGTTACCGAATCCAACCATCCCACCCCAACCGCTGTCAGAGGAATAAGTGACACCGAGACCTGGTGTCACTCCTCCAAGATATACATCCTTAAACTTTTTCAGTAAGTCACTTCTCATGGTTCCACCGAGGAGTCCGTTTGCGACGCCAGCAAGCGTTCCATCGACTCCATTTTTTGAGCCAGCAATCCCTTGTAATGTGGCATTTACTAATGCCTGCCCAGTGTTCATAGCAGAGGAACTGGCAATTCCCAATAAGTTGTTCGCACCTTGCCCAACGTATTTGACTGCATTTCCAATCGTAGTTAAAAAAGAAGAGCCTGTCGTAGCGGTTGCTGATGTGGTCGTAACCACGGTGTTTGTAGTTGCTACAGCCGTTTTTGCAGCTGCATCTGCGGCTTTAAGTGCGGAACTTGCTCCCATAGTAACCAGAACAGAAACAGTGGTAATTGCAGTTTGTTCGATGGCTTTACTCTTTGCTTTTTCGTTATTTTCTCTGGTTCTATAATCTCCATAACCTTTATCGATAAAACCTTTGGCAATAGAAACATCAATTCCCCAAGTTGCAGCCATCTGTTCCGCTAACGCTCGCTTTGCTAATTCCTCAACAACCCTATCTTTGTCTTTGATATTCAAAAGTTGAGATTGGAATGAAGTGCCAGTGGCGTTCATCGTAAATGACTTTTCCATTAAACCTAAACTAGCGAGGGAAACACTGGATTGGTTAAAAGAAGTACTGCTACCGAGCCTGTTTGCTTGTAATAACATATGTTGGAGCTCCGATTCTTTATACCCTACTGCCATTAAGGCAGACTTTACGATTCCACCTGCCACTCCATATGCGTTAGTTGATGAATTTGCAAACGGATTTTTTTCGATGGCCTCCCTTGCTTTTTTTGCATCACGAGAGCTGACAAAATCACCCACACCCGCACTCACGAGTTCCAAAGGTAAACCTGTAGCCTTTGCAAGTGCTTGTGATACAGCAGATTTAGCCATAGAAACTTCATTTGCTTTGATTTCCTTAATGCGATCAACCTGTGCATTCTTCTTTGCCAATATAGCATCCATTTTATCTTTACCAATCAATACATTGCCTATTGTGACTGCTGGTAACATAAAAAGTGTATTGACTACGGTTCCAAAAATACCACCAGAAGCGTTATTTATAAAATCAAAAGAAGATGTTAATGTAGCTTTCGCATGTTCTAAGTAAGCTTTACCTGCCTGAGAAGAAAGTTTCAGTTGTTCAATCGGATTTAGAATATCCAGAGGATTTTTTAAACTAACAACTGTGTTTTTTTGTTTTTTATCATTAATTTCTTTGCGACCTCTTAAAAAATCAAAAAACATCGACACCTTTTGGATATCTTCTGGATTTCCACCAGTTGCAGTAATCCAAGCTTTTGCGAGTTCACTGTTGATAGCAGACTCTACCTTTCCCTTCAATGAGGCTCTTACCCCAGCGGCCCCACCCGTGAAATAAGCCAATGCCAGTTCCTGAAAAAGAGAATCAGCATTTTCCTTTGTGTTTTTTCTTTCTATAAATAATTTCTGATTCCTATAATCTGTATTATAGATTGAATTAATATTGGAACTGATGGATTTTGCATCTTTTTGTAAAGAGTCTTTATAATAGTTTTCAACGATCTTCGTTTTAGATTCATAAAGGGAATCCCAATCTTCATCTTTCCAAATGGTAAAAAAACTTTTCCCAACAGGAGTTTGAACCTTATCCAAGGAACTTAGCTGAATGTATCGAACTTCTTCTGTTTTTCCAGCCGTGTACTCACCTTTTTCGTTTTTACTGGCGAGTAGGCCGTCAAAAATTTCTTTTCGTAAAGTGAGCACACCATTATCAGAATCAAAACTAACTTCAAATTCCTTTTTTAGCAGTGTATTACAAATATTTGCATTTGGATTTTCGTAACAAGATCCAAAACGGCGTAGTTCTTCCTGAGAAAGTAATGAACTATCATAAGTTCCTACCAAGATACTTTCTTCTTTGGTGAGACTTCTTCCACCTAATGCTTCCGAATTGATCGCGTAAGTCATTTGGTTGATTAACTTTTTCTGTTCTGAACGTTGGAACTCTTCCAATTCAGAATTCATCTGAATCACCGATGCATATTGGTTCACGCCGGTGATAGTTCTCTGAAATTCTTCCAATAACCCAACTCCACCAATTTGGATTCCATTCGATATTTCTGGATTTGAAACCAAGGATTGGTAGGTGGCAAGTTTGGTTCTATCCAGTTCCTCTATCTTTTGGCTGGGAGATGAAAAAGAGGGAACCGGTGTTTCTGCTTTTTCACCCAACTCATATAAATTTACCCAAGACTTCAATCCTTCTTTTTTTTCCTCCTCAATACGTTGTAACCAATCCTCTTTCGAATGTTCCAACGCCTGTCGATTCGCTTCTAATTTTGCAGTTGCCTCTCGAACTAGAGATTCTCGATTTTCTTTCCATTCGTCATATGTGCCCGCATATTCCTTTACCTTGGATTCCCATTGCATCACCGCCGGCAATAACGTATTTTGAAAGTGATTTGACTGACCACCTAACTGCGCAGAGTTTTCTTTCCAATACAAAGATGATTTAGAAGAATTTTCATCAAACATTTCATAAAGAACAGAATAACCAATTGCCCCCATTTGGAAGTAGTGTTTATCAGGAGTTAAAATTGTGATATAACGGTCTGCAATCCACTGTCCATATTTAGATTTTCCATCCAACATAAGATTGCCATTTGTATGGTGTGCAGTATCAAACGGAATATAAAAACCAGCAAATTGATCATTGTTTATGAAATGAAAAGCATCTGTATATAGATTAGCACTGATTAACGTTTGGACCCTTTTTCCACCACCCAACTTACTGTTGATAATTGAAATTAGCCGTTCGGAATCACCATGATGGATCGATTGAAATATACCACGCATTTCTAAATCTTCGATTCTAGAGAATGTTCCAACTTCACCAGCCCCGCCAGACAACCAATTTTCATACTTCAAATCACTTGTTAAGTCATGATAGGTTTGGTTTCGAATCTTCCATTCTGCAGAACCTAAGTCAAAACTTGATTTTGTCTGGTCTAAATTTATTTGAAATCCTGTTTGATAAGTATAAATTTGATTTTGAAAAACCTCATGTTCTGAGAATGCTTTATTGGATTCATCCGTTAGGAATTCTCTGATTTTTGTAGAGATTGAAGTAAGAAGCGAATCTGGATCAATTTCCGAGTTATCTAATTCTTCAGAGAGTTCGTTCGTGAACTTATAAAAAATTTTACCTGCTTCATTATAACTACCATCAGCATTTTTATATTGGCATCCAGAACTTATCTCACAAGAAGATTCTAAACCGGTTCTTAATTGAGAGACCACGCTACGCAAAGCTGTTTTAATAGTTTCTTTATAAGAATTAATAGCGTTTAGATTTTCTGAAAACTGAAAATCAGTTTCCTGCAAAGACCGGATATAATCATCATAATCGTCTTGTAATCCAGAAAATGCATTAGCAAAGGAATCCAATCCTTCTTGTCTTGTTTGGTACCATTCAAATTCCCACTCGCTAGCAGACTCCAAAATCCGATTCCGATTTTCCGCAAGTGTTCTTTCTTCTTCTGTATATTCTGCAAACAATGATTCTTGCCCCAATCTCTGGAGATAAAGTGAATCAACCTTACCTGTTTCTAATTTATGTAAAAAAGCATTTCTGTTATCAAAAAAATCTTCCGAGAGTTTCCTTTCCCATTCTGAATACAATACGGATACTTCCGAATACAATGATCTAGTCCTTTCATCCAGATAACCTTCATTAGAAATGAATGCATCTTCCCCGTGTTCTTCAGACAATATTTGTTGTATCATCTGATCTGCATTTTTTAACCACTGACTCATAGAAAAACTTAAGACTTCTTCTACACGATAGTCCCACTCTTCCATAGAATTGGAAAAATATACATTTCCATAAAATTCAGAGTAATCAGATGATTGATAACTGGGAACATTCCAAGTTTCCGAAAGCGACTGTCCATAGACACTACAGATAAAAAGAAAGAGAGAACCAATGACTAGGATAGAACGAAAGGCAAAAGAGGATTTTAAAATCATAGAGAACCTCAGTTCTCATAGGTCTCAAAATGAATGTTTGGTTTTAAAAAATTTCCATTGGTGTATAAATTTGGATTGGAGAATAAAAAAAACAAATATCAAAATCAGTCCTTCTAAAAAAAATTTTCCTCCATCGCCAGGCAAAAAATAAAAAACCAATAAAAGAAAGATCGTAGGAATATTTTTTTTAGAAGAAAAAGTTTTAAGAGGACTAAAAAGAATCAAAAACATCAATACTGTGCCAACCGATCCAAATAACAAATAATCATCACTTAAAATAGAAACATTCATTCTCCAAACTAAGATCAAACATAGAATTTGAATCCAGGAATTGCATTTTTCTTTTTTTCTATAAAGAAATACAAGGATGACGCAAAATAAATAAAAAGGTTGGTATTTCTGATCGGAAGTTTTTTCTAAAGTCATCTCTGAAAGTTGTACCTCACCATTTTCTAACAATTTATGGATTTTTGATTCTAATTCCTTCCACTGGATTTTTTTCCCTTTTAATAAAATCTCTAAACTTGTTTCTCCATTTTTGCGGTAAATTCTTCCTGGAATTTTTACTTTTTCTGATTTGATAAAAGACTCACTATATAAGGAAGTTCCAGAATTTAACTTAGTAGGTTTTACCGAAAAACGTTCTAATTCTTTTTCCTGAAGGACAGAAAAACGAACATCCGTTAATTTATGATTCCAAATCATTTTCCCAACAATGGCCGATTGTAACGCAAGCGATCTTTCTCGTAGTGAATGATCCCAGTCGAAACCTAGTAAATTTCTAAACTTACTGGAGGAATTTAACTCTATCCCTTCTGATGATGGTTGGAAACACAAAACAATTTCCTCTACTCCCAACTTGTTTTGTAACCAAGGGAGAAGTGTTAAAATTGTTTTTTCAATTGCTTCTGTATTCCCATTTGCAAAACGAAGTCTCTGGTTCGAATTTATTTCCTTGTCACCTGAAATATGAAAATACCCAGATTCGGTAGGTAAATTGCGAAAATCAGACTTTGAACCCAACTCTTTCAAACGAAAATAAAAGTCGGCACTTGATGGGTTTTGTTTTACTACAAGCAAATCAGTCATCTTTTGTTTTAAAATAAAGTCCTCCACTTGTTTGGTAATCCGAATCGATTCTTCTTCTGGAACTGATGTGGGAAATTCCAATTTTGCCATCAGAATATTTCCCTGAAAGGAACCTAATCTGTGAAAATCAAAACTGGACATTAACGATGAAATTACACCTAACAAAAACAATCCAGAAACGACATATTTGTTTAACCAAAGATTTTCGCTTTTATTTCCAGATTGTATTTTTGAAAAACAAGACAACCTTTCCCAAAAAACAATTTTGATAACAGGAATTTGATAAGTTCGCAAGGGTGCGAAAAGGATTTTAAAAAAGGAAAAAGATAATAAAAAGTATATATGGCAAAAAGAAAAAATAACAAAATCCTTTGGTATCAATTCACAAACGACAAATAAAGATAAAATTACAAAAGGAAATAAAATTCCCCTTAACCAAACCCCTATTCTTCGAATGGGAAATACGAATAATAAATACTTCCAAGCCAAAATCACCCAGAGAATAGCCCTACCCATTGGATAATTCAATAGATTACAAATACCTAAAAATAAAATTAGTGAAATATAATAAGATAATAGATTTATGACCAGTTCTGATCCCGATTTATCTAAAAAAGAACAGAAAATAACCAATACAAGATCCAAGATGAAAAACAGAAAAAAAAATCGAAATAAATCCCGAATCAAATCTTCGTGACTTGTGTACAATAAAATCCAATCTGTATGGTTAGATAATATAGAAGTTAATTCTTTTGAAATATAATATAAGGATGTACTATTCTTCGCTTTGATGATAATTGTTTCTGAACTGGATCCATTAATTCTCGTTCCATGCCGAACTTCTCTTTCCTTCAAAGAGACCTTTCCAATCGCAGAAACTTTTAATCCATTTCCTAAGTTTGAAGAGATGGGAACTTCCGACCAATCCATTGGTTTTAGTGGATTATCTTTTTGAAACCAATACCCGTTCCATTTGTCCAAACTAAAACCAAAAGAATGTTTTCTTAAAGATGAAAAAATAATCGATAAAGAAGGAAACTCCGAAGTTTGGATTTGGTTGGTTCGGAATTCTAAAACCAATTCCTGTTCCTTATCCGAATGGTGCACAAAAGATAAAACGCCATCTAAGTTCCTAATTTTTCTTTCCAGATCCTTTCTTGTAGAATCCGAACCCTTATGAATTCTCTGCAAAATGATCAGATAACTATCATCTGTTTTTCCCGATTGGATCTGTGGGAAATGAGAGTCTTTCGGAAACTTATGTTTTTGTAATAAATATTCATTTCGAATGGATTGGACGATTTCTTGTTTACTCGTGCCAGAATCTAACTGGAGGAGGAACATAGACCTTCCCACTTCCGATATAGATTCAATTTGTTTGTATCCAGAAATGGATTTTAGAATTTGTTCCCAAGGTTTGGTGATCGACTCCTCCACTTGGATTGCCGTTTTGTTCGAAAAGCGGTGTGTGATTTGTATGGTTTCCTTTGGTTCTGCATATCCATCTTCACCAAAGGAAATCCCTTTCCAAGAAAGGAGAGAGAATAATACAAAAAATAGTAAGGAAGCTAAAAGTTTATGATTATGTTTCCTAATCCAATTTCGATTCATTATTATTTTTGATAAAACTTTTGGAAAAATATGGGATAAATATAAAACACTAAAAAAATCGAAATCGGAATTCCAATAAACATAGTTAAGGCGATAGATTTAGAAAATTCGGAGCCGGAAAAACCAAAAAACAAAACTGGCAAAAAACCCATCATCGTTGTACCGGAATTTAAAGATATAGGCCAAACCAACCAACGAAACACTTTCTCTCTGGCTTTTTCAATATGAACGTGCTGGCGAATTTCCGCCCATCTTTCCCCAAAAAGCGAAATGTTATCGAGAGAAAGCCCAAGTAAAACCACAAGCCCTATATAGTGACCCAAATGGAAAGTATCAAACAAAATGAAAACAACAGAAGTAGTAATCAAAAGATAAAAAATGGATATCCCTAAATAAAATAACGGAATCGTAAAAGATTCATAAATTCCAACCAATGCTAAATAAATAAAAGCGAATGCGATGAAGAACAGTAAAAGTAGAGTGATAAAAAATTTTCTAATTTCTTCCGCAGCGATTAGTTTAATAAACGAAATTCCATTTTCTGCCAAACTCTTATCTTCAAAATGCGAAACATCCCCTATCCATTCCAAATAGAATAATCCAGATTCTCTACGAAATTCGTCATAACTTGTTTTTGACTTGTTTGCGAATAAAGATCCCGAATACGTTAAATCGTTTGTCTTTGTTTTGAAACGGGTTCCTTCTGAATCGAGATATGTCTGAAAATTGGAGTCAAAAATTTCAACACCTAAATATAAACTGCCTTTTTTCTCTTCACCAATTTTCCCTAAATATTCAGGCCTTTGTTTATATAAAATTCGATGTTTCAAATCATCTTCATCAGGTATGAGTTCTGGAATGGGGATGGAGCGCCTAGACCATTCTTCCAAAACAATTTGATTAGGAAAAAAAGAAAAAACACCATTTAACTTAGATTCAATAGAAGCATTCATCCATTCGTATGAAAAACTTCGAAGAGTTTCCCAATTTTCATGAAGAAAAACAATAGAGTCCGTCGGAAGGAACGGGAGGGCCTTCGTTACTTCTGATTCAAGTGACTCCCACTTCCAATCCCAACTTGATTTAGAAAGAATCTTAGAAACAAAAATTTCTAACTCTTTTGGTCTTTCCACTCCAAACAACTTCCATTGAATCGAAATTGCTTTTGTTGGATGTTGGTTGCCATCATTATTTAACTCTAAAGGCAAAACTAAAATTGAAATTTTTGGATCAAACTTCTTGATTCTAAATTCCAAATCATTCACAAAATTAAGTTCTTCTTTTAAAGAAACTCTATTTTTAGGAGAGGTTAAAATACGAATCCCAACAGAGGCCTGTTTGGGGAATATTTCTAAATTTGCACCAAAACTAAAAACACAAACTATCAAAAAACAAACAAACCCAATCGAAAAGATTCTTAAATTAACAATTTTTCTTAGTTTATAACTATGATCATACCAACGAAAAAACAAATTTTCTTGGAGCAAAAGGTTATTCTCTATCTTTTGAAAATTCGGTAAGGAGATAAAAACTAATGGAACGATCCACAGAGAGGAAACCAAAGAACAGAACACCAATAAAGCAATACAAACTCCCGAATCAAAAAGAAATTCTTTCCATTCCATAGGAAACACTAACAAAGGAATAAACACAACGATTGTTGTAAGAGAAGACGAAAACAGAGATACAAGAATGGATTGGATTCCCTTAGTAACTGCAACAATAATTGAACTCTGAATTTCCAATTGTTTCCGGATGGAAAACACAGATAAATTACTAGCATCAAACAACATACCAACTCCGACTGAAATCCCGCCTAAACTAAGCAAGTTGATTGAAATGGAAAAAAGTAAAATCAAATGAAAAAATAGAACGAGAGAGAAAAAAACAGATACAAACAAAACTAAGGAAGGAGATAAACTTCGATAGAGAAGATAAGAAAATAAAAATGCAAAAACCAATCCCCAAATGAGATTGAACCCAAACTGTGTAAGGCCTGTCCGTAATTCAGACGAAACATCAAAATAAATTTCAGAATCAATCATCGAAAAACTATTTAGCTTTTTTTGAATTTCAGAGGAAACTCGGATTGGATTGGCATTTGAGTCAGAATGAATAGCCAGATAAACAACTTCCTTTCCATTGATTCTTGTTAATTTCTCTTCCGGTAATTCAGAATCAAAAACCTTTGCAAATCGGTTCAAAGAGACAGAACTCCCATTTCCCAAATAAATTTGAAATTCTGATAAATCTTCTTTGGATTTGATCTCGTTCGAAAATTTTAATTCAGTATCTTTATGATAACCCTCAATTTTTCCAAGAGAACCTCCACGCATTCCAGATAAAATTTGGGATTCCAAATCCCGAATCCCAATGGGAAACAAATCAAAAACATTGGAATTGATCGAAACAAAAGTAGACAAAGTAGGTGTTCCAGACATTCGAACTTCTGCAACTCCCGAAATACGTTCCAAATGAAATCTTAATTGTTTTAGTTGAAATTCAAAACGTTCTTTTTCCTTTTCATTTGGTTTAGAGATTAAAATTTCCATAAAGGGCCTTTCTTCTTTTGCCCCTTGGAACAACCTGGAAACACCAACTCCCGGTGGAAGTTTGTCTTTCATTTCAAATATTGTTTGGTATAATTCTTCTTTAAACTCCGAAATAGAAGCTCCATACAACAAATCCATCTGTATTATCGACTTTCCATGTTCGGCGATGGATCTTATTCTTTCTACAGACTTTACTGAAGATAAAATTTCAGAAATTGGCAAACTAACCATTAGATCCGTATCTTCCGCAGAATGATTCGGGAACTCAGTGTCCACGAAATATCGAACTGGTGTTAGTTTAGGCAATAACCAAATTTCCAATTCAGAAATTCGAAAAAATATGGCAACAAACAAAGAAAAAGATATGACCCAATACAATCGTCTGTGTTTAGATAAAGAAAGAACATAGGATTCTATCTTCATAAAGACAAACTGGATTCAACTTGATCTTCAGAAGAGAGACCAGATAATACTTCCAATTCATTTAAAAGATAAGGTTTGAATTGGATGAATTTTTTTCCGACTCCTTCACCTTGTTTTACGTTAACATAAAATCCACTGGATTCGTCTCCTCGTAGCGAAAACTTTGAGATCAAAATTTTTTCCGTTGTCTCGGGAAGTATTACTTCCACTAACCCAAACATCCCAGGTAAAACCCTATTTTTATTTATATTTACATCCAATCGGACTTTAATCCCAATACTGTGTGACCTTGGATCCAAAAATCCTCCGACACGATCCACTTTACCACTGATAGGTGGTAAAGTATCATCAGAAAGATGAAACAATACAGATTTCCCAGCAGAAAAATTATAAAGATCAGATTCTGCAATTTGAAAACCAACTGATAACTCACCTTTTTCCATAAGAGTCATTACGGGAGTTTGGTTTGACAATTCTCCTTCTTTGATTTGAATTTTCAAAATTCTCCCAGGTTTAGGAGCTCGTAATTTAGTTTCCGACAATAACTCAGCATTGGTTTTGATTTGATTTTTGATTATTTTCTGGTGGGAAACACTGAGTTCGTATTCGGATTTTTCTAAAGAGGTATTTTTTTCTCTCCAAATTTTTAATTTTTCATCAAAACTTATCTCTTCTTGCGCAAAGTCCAAATCGATTCCACTCAAAAGATTGTCTCGGTCACGTAATAAGTTTTTATACTGAGTTTCTTTGGCACTTTCCTCTTGTTTTAACTTTTCAATTTCGGAGAGAGAAACAAAACCTTGTTTCCAAAGAACTGTTTTTTTCTCAGTTATGTTCCGAGATAAAACCCATTCTTTTTCAGCAAAACCAATCAACTCAGTTTTTTTATCAACTTCTCGTAATTTGACTTCCACCTGCTTTTCAGCATGTTTCCATTTTTCTAATGCAATGGCCACTTGTGATCCTGCTATTTCGAGAGAAAGACGCAACTTCTCCCCTTCTAATCGCAAAAGTTCATCATCGATTTCTAAAAGTATTTGTCCTTCTTTAACAAAACTTCCTTCTTCTACATATATTTTCCTAACTCGCCCATTTTGTTTATTATGTAATTGAATTTCCTTTGTCGCCTCCACAACAGCTGGAAACTCGATTATCTTGTTTACCTCGATGACACGAGGCGATGAAAACACAAAACCTTGTTTCGGTGGAGAAGTAGCAAAAACTTCATTTGTATAACCCAATTTTTCTGGATGATAAAACAATTTTACAAACAAAGGAAAACGATTCCGTATCCCCTCTGTAGAAATAAATGTATAAGAGAGAGATAGAAGAATGTACAAGATAACTAAAACAAGTAACTTACGAATCAAAACCTTGAAGTCAGAAAAGAATTTTGATTTCATACATTTGCCAAAACCAAAACAAAGAATACAAAGAGAATCGGATTTATATAACCCAAACTATGAGAAATGAACAAAACAGAACGATCCGTTGTCAGAAACAATTGTTTATACAATTTTCCATTTTGAATGACGAATAACAGAAATAAAGTGGTCCAAAATACAACCACCACAACAGCATAGAATTTTGTATGAACCAAAAACCCTAACGTTTGATTTCCCAAAAACAAAACACAAACAAATAAAAAGAACAAACGGACGAGATTTCGGAACAGATCACCAAAATTCCTTCGAAAAATCTCCTTTTCCTTCTTTCCGAAAGAAAACAAAGCATTCATGCCAACACAAAGAAGGAAATACAATCCAGCCGTAAAAATTACACTTACAATTTGAAATGGATACAAACTCCAAAGAGAAACTTCTTTTCCTGAATGGATCGCATTTTGCTCTAAGGAACGATTCAAATTCATAAACTCGTCCCAATTCCAAAGACAATGAAAGCCATAAAATAAAACATAAAGAATAAGAAAAAAATAATGGGACTTTTTTAACTGAAACAACAAACCCATCATATTATTTAATTTTAATTTTATACTTTCGAAAAGTAAATCAGACAGAACAAACCATTTCATTTCAAATCACCCATTTCCTTTTGTAGTCGATCTAAATGGGTTTGAAAATGTTTCGTTTGGGCCAAAAAAAGTTGTTTTTGTTTGGTGGAAGTTTTTCCATTTTGAATTCTCAGTAACAGCAAACAAGCTTCCGGTGAGACAGAAACTAACTCGAAAAGTTTTTTTTCATCTTCTTCTGAAATAACAATTTTTTCTTTAGAAAGGAGAACTGCCTTAAAATACAACAATACCATCTCTGGAGTTTTGTGTTTTAACTCAGACCAGATGATAAAAAAATCCTTCCAATCTCCCGAATAAAATAATGTTTTTAGGTAAATGAAAAGTTCGTCTTCTGAAAGATCCGTAGATTCTTTTTTTTCTGACAAAATAGATTTTACAATCGTTAGATGACCGGAACGAAAAGCATCCGACAATACTTTAAAATCTTTTTTCCCTGATTCAGAACTTTCGGAACAACCCAAAAGGCTGAGCAATGCAAAAAGAGAAATTAATTTTTCTTTCATTGTTTTTCTCCGAAAACGGTTCTTAGGTTTTCACGAAAAGGGAAAGGATCCTCTGGGTTCCAATTCCAATCCATTCGTATCATTTCTTTTTTAGTAAGATCCATCCAAAACATCCGAATGGATCTTGTTTTGTGGAGGGATGATACATTGTGACGGATTAAAAATATTTCAGTAGCCCCAATACTTTCCGCACGATTTTTCCAAACCTCGATTCTTGGTTTTTCTGTATTTGAAATGCCGACCAACTGTTTTTGAAACAGTTCCAAATGATTCGATACTTCTGCCAAAGAAGTTTGTTCTTCCCAAACTCCTTCACCTAACACAACTGAATAACCCAATTCCTCTAAATCTTCAAGGATTCTTAAATTCACTTCCCTTTCTTCGGAATAAAAGTCAGAGAAAATGCGAGAACTTGTTTGGATGAGTAACAGTTTTTTTCCAGAGGGAATAGGATAAGTGACTGTCTGTAATCTTCGCGAGGAAGATAAACAAGATACAAAACATAGAATAAAAAATACAAAAGATAATTTCATTTTGCTTCCACCTGAATGACAAAAGCATTTTTCATTCTTTTGCCTGAAACAGATTTTGCTTCTGCTTCTAATCTAAATTCATAATAAGGGTAAAAATTAGGAGCAAGGGCCGAAGCTGATAAATTAAAATCACCGCCAGTGGAAATATTTCCAAACAATGATCCATTACAGCTGGCTTCACTTTCCGCATAAGAATAAGTAAGTTCCCTACACCCAAAAGGAGAAACTGTTTGGCAATGGGACCATACCCAAGTTGACAAACGAATGTTTGTGGATGGAGGTGAAATTTTAGAAAACCTTGTAGCACCTATAACGGATGTAGTATCCATATATTGGTTAAAAAATATTCGAAAATTATCAGTGTTTACATCAGCACAAGCGGAGGCAGTGGCAGTTCCATCATCTCCGCCGCGAAACTGATAGGAATGCGGATTTAAAATTGGTAATCCCAGACTCCAAAAACAAAACCCAGAATCCCAACGAGCACTGGTTAGAGTTCCAATTTCCTGGATTCCCAAACCACAACTTTGTGATTCCAATCCAAACCCGATGACCTCAGGATCAGAAAGATTTCCCACCAAAAAATCTTCGCGAAAGGATTCAGAAAGTTCACCTCCATCTAACGAATGAATTCCTGCCGATAAAAGGATATGATACCTTACATTTGGTGCCAACATCGTATCTGTGAGAATTTGAACTTGTGAAGGACTTGTCCATTCCAGTCGAAATGAAATAGCGGGCTCCATTCGAAGGCCAAGGCCAACTTCCGTTTGGTTCATAGGTTTAGAGAATCTGACTTGAATGGGGGGAGGACCAGGCACCCCGGAACAACCAAGCAAAACTTCGCCTAACAATATATCCATGGGTGTCCCACCGGTCAAACATTCACTTTCGGTTCCCGTGAGAACGATAATGGATGCAACAGTTGTAGGTTCGAGAGTTGGTTTTTCTCCCACACGAAATGGTATGGTATAAACTCGATCCAAGTCTTTACCTGATTTATCTTCACATTGTTTGGTAAGCCGAACAATATATCCTCCAGATGAAAGTTCTGCTTTGGGGATAAATTTAAGACTTATATCTGTGGTTTCAAAACTTCCTCGAACGGGTGGTTCCAACGAAAAACCAGATACACAAGATTGGATGGACATTGGGTGACTAAACACAATGGAAATCATTGCCTTAGGGTCTACATCGATGGCGTCTAAATTAGGGGTAAAAGTTAACACCCTTGGCCTATCACTGGCATTCAAAACACCAATCCAATCTTCCAAAGATCCAAACTTAGAAGAACATCCTACAAATAATAAATAGAATAAACAGAACCATTTCCATCTAACGAGATTCATACGATTCCTCCATCAGAAAGGGGTATGGTTTTTTCAATTTTGGTTCGTTTATTTTTGGATTTTTTTTGGATGTTTTATCCTTCCATTCTTCTAAAATTTTTGTAATGTCACTGGAAGTTCGTTTTGTTTCCAACCGGTAATACCGGTTATCAAACGGATTTTCACCGAGAAGCAAAACAAGTTCTAAGGCTGTCGTTATATATTGAAAATAATGATCCAGTAGTGTTTCCAAACCCACAAACACTTCTTCTTCCGACTTCAAATACTCTAACTCAGAAATTAAATTTTCTTTTTGTTCTTCCCTTTTCACAAGGTGTTGGTATAACCCGGATTTACAATTCTCTAAGTACAAAATATACTTACGATACATCTCAAAAAGTTTGATTTCGGTAGATTGGATTTGGTTTGAGAAAACAATTTCTGTTTGTTTCCAATCTGATTTGGCCTGTAACACAGACATTTTGGAATCAAAAACTTTTTTGTTTCGGCCCAAATCATCAAAAAGACCAATGGATCCGCTTTGAAATGCATTTTCACCAGGGCCAACCGGTTGTGGGCCGTATCCAGGGATTCTCTGAATTCCATTTCCTTCCGATTGGATTCCATTTTGGGTGTTGGATTGAAAACTTGTTCCCCCTAAGTTGGCTTGGACACCAAGACTCAGTCCATAAATTTCATTTTGTAAGGGGAATCCAGCATTTCCATTTTTACCAATATATCCACCTAATACAAGTTTTGGTTTCCAATCATTTTCCAAACTTTCCTGATCTAGTTCTGCAAGATCCATCTGAAGCCTTGATTTTTTTCGCAACGGATGATTTTCATTGGCCGCCGTTTGTATTTCCTTCGGATCAAACAGTACAATTCGTTCGGTAAGGCCACCTTCCAATAATAAACTCATTTCTGAGTCCAAAGACATTGATTGTTTTAATTCCAAAAATGCCAGTTTCCTTGCGGATTCGGAGTGGATCTTTTTAGATTGGAATTCGACTTCCCAAACTTTCCAAAATCCAAGTTCGGCTTTGGGAAAAAGGCCAAGTTCAGATTCTTTTTTCCGTTTTTGATTTTCTAATTGGTAACGATCCGAACGTAGTTGATAGATTGTATCAACTAACTGACGTTTATTATAATTTAAATATGATAAAGAGATGGATTTGAATATTTTTTCCTTTAGAAGTTTTTTTTCTTCTGAGTGGATGAGCCTCTTTAGTTCGATTTTTTGTTTTTCCCTTTCTGTTTCCCCTCCATCATAGAGCAGTTGTTGGATCTGCAATCGAACATCTCGGTATTCTTGATCGATTTGTTCCTGGTTTTTGGAAAAGATTCCAAAGTAATGGACACCTAATTTTGGTAGGTATTGTTTCCACTTGTCTCTAGTTAAGATAGGAAAAATTTCGGAACGGACTTGCTCAAGACCCAAACTCCCATTTCTTTCCATCCCAATCCAAACACAGTCTTCCCATAACAATTTTCCCTCTGCTTGTACTTGCATGGGAAGGTATCCTAGGACAAAACAGAGAACCCAAGTTTTATGCCACATATCAATGGATAGGTGGTAGTTTTTTAAATTGGTTCTCAATAACCCAATTTGTCCGGGGATTTTTAATTTTTTTTTTAGATTTTGGCTTGTAAGAGTAGAGAGTTACATTATAAAAGTGGCATGATTCGATTTCTTGTGTCCATTTTGTTTCTTTTTGTAACCACTACCCTAGCTGCTGATGAAGTAGGGATCATTAGTTTCATCCAAGGAACAAACTACCTATCAGGGCCACGGTTTAAAAAGGCAAAAGAACCTGTAAAGTTAGGTAGTATCCTAAAAAAGGGAGATACAATCACTACAGAAAATGGCACTTGTGAAATCCAATTGGCCACCCAAGCCACAGTGCGTCTTGCCAAGTTCTCCTCCGTCCAAATCGAAGACCTACTCAATCCAAAATCTAAATCCACAACTTTGAAACTAGTTGGGGGAAAGTTATTTGTAAAAGCCCACAAACCTGCAGCGGGAGTTCCTAGCCCAAACCAACTCAGTGTGGTCAATCCTAGTTTTGTGGCCGGTGTTCGTGGAACCGAATTTTTGGCTGCGGCCCCTGATGTTGGGGGAGCCGATGAAGAACTTAGTGCCGTCGAAACAGGTGTTTATGTCAACGAAGGAACAGTTGCTGTAAGTCCTGACAAAAAAGGAAAACAAACCCTTGTGGCTGCCAACGAAGAAGTTGTGGTTTCGGGAAAAGAATTAAAAAAACAAATTTTGGATGAATTTGTAAAAGATAAAATGCGCATCTTCGAAGAGTTCAAAGCCATCAAAGAAGAAAATTACCAACGAATCAAAGAACAATATGAAAAGAACGACCAACTCATGAACGATTACAAAGGACAAGGGAAGGTAGACTAACCATGAAACATTTTTTAATTCTCTCTACAATCATCTCGCTTTCTCTCTTTTCCTCGGATAAGATAGGAAAGGTTCCTGTTTATAAAATTGTTGTAGAAGCGATTTCAACAAATGAAGAAACTTTGGCCCTTCGTGATTTCATTAAAGAAGAAATCCAATCCACTTCGAGAGGAATGATCGCTCTACCGTTAAAAGGATCCGAAAACAATATTTGGGAATTTGACAAAGATGGAAATCCCTCTCCCAAAACACTTACCAGTTTAGCAAACTTCATAAACACTGACAAAGTTTTGTTAGTTTCTACAGAAGATGGACAAGCGGTCATTTCTTTTGTGGATGTCCTCCACCAAAAACTAGAATATCGAAATTCTTTACCAGATAGCCTTTCCAAAACTTTGGTTTCAGACTTCCTGGGATTTTTGGATAAAAAAAATATCTACTTAGCTCTTTCTGAAACTGGAACTGGAGCCAATGCTTCTCTCAAAATCAATTCACTCAAACCTACTTATATTGCAGGCGAACCCATCCGATTTGAAATTGAATCTGCCGAAGACAATTATGTTTACGTAGTTTTAGTTCCAGAAAACCAAAAGGGAGAACCAGTTTTACTTTTCCCAAACCAAATCCAAAACGACAACTTTGTTCGGAAAGGAGATCGGGTTACAATTCCTGACAAACGGATTACTTTCAAAGCAGCATCTTCACCTTCCAAAGACAGGATTCGCGCCTTTGCTTCACGAGAAGAATGGAAAGAATTTCAACTCAGGAGCATAAAAGAAGATTCCTTCTATAGACTATTACCACCAGCTGTCACTGGAACCAAAGCCACTCATAGATCCATGATGGTAGTGGCCAATAGCCTCACTGCACCGATCGAACAAAGTCCAGTAATGGAGTGGGAATACCAAATTCTCTCTCGATAATTTCTTGCAAAATCACCTCATACCTTTTTGATCAAAGGTATGAGAACTTTTATCCTTAAATCCATAACCGTCCTAAGTCTCAGCACCCTCTTTACTTGTTCACTCTTTGAAAAAGAAGACAACAAAAAAGAAGATATGTTCACAGCCCTTTTGCTTTCTGTTTGGACTTACAACCAAGCTGCTGGTTGTTCTGGACCTAAGTCTGGATTTACCATTTGTATTCCCAAGGGAATCGCGGAGTAATCCATGAAAAAGTTAATCTACAGTTTATTATTTTTGGGTGTGAGTGTTCAATTTACTGATTTTAACAAACTCGCTCGTTTGGACAGAGACAAACACCTCTCTCTCCTTTTCAGCGAAGCCATCCATCTCGGGATCGGTACTGAAAAACTTTGGTCTGCCACAAGTGCTGACAACTGGGGTTTTGTCCGTCAATCTGCCACTTGGGCTCGCGGAAATTCTGGTATCATTGACTCTCTTATCTTGGCATTAAAAAATGTTGGTTACTTCAATAATCCTGACACAGCTAGGACGGATGTACTTACAAATGTAAACTTAAGTGGATTTGGATCAGCTACCCTCACTGTCAAAATCAATACACCATCGACAAACATAAGTTCTACTGCATATACAGGAACAAAATCTTTCAAACATTTTATGGAGATTAAAAAAACGGGTGCTTCCGTTCCTTCCTTACAATTGTTTTTCGATGACCCAAATACTACACTTGGCAACAACGGAGCCCTTGTTTATTATAAACTTGTAGATTTTGGAAATCCCCAATTTGCCAATGTTGGTGATGTCATCACGGAAAGTTATACAGGAAACGATTCTATTTATGGTACCAAATTCCAAACCTATACATGGAGGAATGGCCCCGAAAACGCAGCTTGGATCAGCAAACATGGTCGAGTAGTTTTAACTGAGGTGGATGCGGGAAGGCAACTCTGTTTTCGTTCTGTCGTAAGATTGACTTTTACCAAACTCAAAGCCGTCAATCCAGCGGGTTCCGCTGCCCTCGACAATTTAAAAACCGCATGTAACGCGGCCCAAGGAACTGGTTCCAGTGATCAAATCTACTATGCCCTTGCTTATATGCAAAAGTTTGACTCTCCTTTCCAAACCACAGCCAAAGCTACCTTTACCATGAGCACAGCAAGGCCAGAGTCCATCTGTAACCTTTCTACATCCCTTTTTCCAGGGGCACAACTGTCCTACGGGATTTTTAATATCAATGGTTATGTGACAGACCAACTAACAGCTGCAGCCGTTCCAACAGACTACCCAAGTCCAACAGTAGGGGGTGCCGATTTTATGTCTGTGGATGAAGCGTTCAATCGAACCTATGTAGCTTTTGGTGCCAGCATTGCTAGTCAAACCCTACTGGGAACTGTCAAACAATACGAAACCACTTCTAAAGCATTTTTGGATGCTTTTGATGGTTCTGACCAAAACCTAACCTTTAAATAAGGTTAGGAGTCCTCTTCTAATTGTTTCGATAAATAGCGTTGGAGAGAATGGAGCCAGTCAGGGCAATCATCTCCAACCGCACATAAGAATCCTTTTCTTGAAATTGGTAGGTGGCTTTGTTGGTGTCAGGGGTTACTTGCAAAACTTCGCCCTTTTGTCCAATAAAACGAATTTCTAAATACCTTTCTTTCGAATTCAATTCGATCGTATTATTTTTTGTTACTTCAATCCTTGGAACTTTTGGATCCTCAGCACCTTGAAAGAATTTTTTAACACAATAGAAAGATCCTGAATGTAAGGCTTCTAGAACAGAAGCCTGATTCGTTTTGCCCTCAGCAGTGACAATGTATCTTAAGAAACTTTCCCCTTTGCGGCCTCTTTGGTTTCCCAAAGTTTGAATGATATCTTTCCAAGCAGGTTGATCAAATCTTTTGATGGAAGTCTCAGGAAAATAATGTAAGTCATCACTTGCCATACAGTGGATATTTCGCCCTTGGCTAAGAAGTGTATCTAAAATTTTGGTTTCATCACCAAATGGAGAATATACTTCAACAGCTTGAAATCCACCGATCGAAGAGATCTCTTCTCTGGAAAAAGAATCAAATAGTTTAGGATGAGGTACAATCACATACCCACCTAATTTTTTCATACGATCCATAACCCAGTTAAGATTTTCACGAGAAGCATACACTGGAAAATAATCATAAAAAGACTTTTTGATTCCTACTGCCAGAAGATGACGTTTTTTTAAATTTTGTCCCCATTCAAATCCGCGAATGTAGTTTGGATTTTCTGTTTCAGAAACTTGTCCGTAATCTGTAATGGCTACGTTTGCAAATCCTTCTTTTTTGTACTCTGATTGGATCTCGGAAACACTGTGCCTTTCGGGTGTGAACCAAACCTCATTAGAATGTGTATGTAAGGAAATTTTTTCCTGCCCTTCTCCAGACCAATTTTGGTATGGATTGAAAAGGTTCGAACCTTGGAAAGCATCTGAAGGTAGTTCTATTGATTTTCTAAGGAGTAATACAACTGCTAGTTGGTAAACAACCAAAATTCCAAGTAGGGAAAACAATACTAACACATACCGATACTTCCATAAGGAAGGAGAGTCTATCATCTGCCTATCTGTGGCTACGATGGGCCCAGGAACATTGAAAAGCATAGATAAACCTTATATTTCTTTTTTTCCATTTTGATTCCAGATTTGTTACAAAATGAATACAAAACTAAAGATTCTTTTCTGCTTTGACAAACTAGATGGGGTTTTCTGTCTTTGAGACTGTGAAATTCTTATCTGTTCATCGCACCTTTATTTTCCTGATTGGCGTTTTGATTTTTTTTCTATTCTATGGGAACTCTTCCCCCCTTGTAGACCAAGACGAAGCTGCTTATGCAGGGTTTTCTCGTTCCATGATGGAAACAGGAGATTATTTGAGTATGGACTTCCCTTACTCCACTCCGCATAGAAAACCACCGTTACATTTTTGGATTACTTCTTCTTTATTTCGTGTTTTGGGTGCCTCCGAGTGGGTTTTACGTCTTTTCCCAGCACTTTGTATTTTAGGGACTTGTTTACTTACATACCATTTAACAAACATTATGTATGGTTCGAGAACAGCTCTTTATGCGTTTAGCATTCTAAGTTTTTCCTTATACTTTCCTTTGAACGGGAAAATTGCACTTGTGGATTCTCTTTTAGTATTTTTTGGAATGTTGGGATTTGTTTCTCTTTACCACTGGATCAAATTCAACAAAAAACGTTTTGTCTTTTTATTCTGGCTTTCTGTAAGTTTGGGAATTCTTGTCAAAGGTCCACCCATACTTATTTTTCTCGGAGGCACTTGTCTGCTTCTTCTTAGCGTAAATCAAATCAGATCACAAATTTGGAAACTCAATCCATTTCTCTGGTTACCAATCGCCCTCCTCCCACTTTTTTATTGGGGTTATCTTTCTTGGCAAAAAGACAATGGAGAACTGATACGTTGGATGTTGGATTGGTATATCTTTCGTCGAGCTACCGATCCAGTGTTTGGACAATCAGGACCACCTGGCACCTATCTTCTATTATTTCTTGTGACAATTTTTCCATGGACTAGAATTTACCTTTCCTTTCTTTACGAAAACGGATGGAAATTAATCGCACTTTTAAAAACGGGCGGACTTACCATTTCAAAACATCTTTTTCCTTGGAACTGGAAAGAAGAAAATTATACTTTTACTCCAAAAAGATTTTTGTTACTTGGGCTTGTATTCTCTTGGATCTTTTATGAAGGACTAGCAAGTAAACTTCCCTCCTATCCACTATCTGCTTATCCAATTCTTGCCATCCTTCTCGGTGACCAACTCGCAAGAAAACACAACCAAATTTATATGTATCGAATCTACTTAACTGTTGCATTGTTAATGATCGCAGTTTTATCTTTTGTGATATTACCTAAATTTTCAGAAATGAGAACCGATTCCAAAAAGGCCGCGCAGCGTATCCAATCAATCGTATCAAAAGATGAAACCTTATACTCATTTGGTGCTCACGGGATTCCCAGTTTTGCATTTTATTATCATAAACCGATCCAAGAAATCACTTGGGAAGAACTTTCGAAAATAGAAGGTTACATCCTTGTTTCCGAATCTGATTTCCAAGTTTGGAAAGGGCTGGGTCTTAAATGGGAAGGTCTCGGTGAAACTCTATCTGTCTACGCCTATGATAGAAACAAAAAGTTAAACCTAAGGCTTGTAAAGGCAACAAAACCCTAGTCTAAAAAACGTTTTTTGATATTTGGTGAGGGAATCATACAGGCATCTGCTTTCCCAAACCAGTTATATCGATGTTTGGCGATCCATCGGTAAATGAAATTTCGAAAAATACGAGGAACAAACAAAAACCCATAAAATAAAAACCAGGGGAACTTTAACTCACGAACCAATTGCAAAATCGCATCGGATTCCAAATACAATTCCCCTTCTTTCCAATAAAGAATGCTATCGGGAAGGTTAGGAATTTTGTCTTTGGGGATCAGGGAAAAAAAAGTTTCGGAGCCAATCGCCGAAAAATATAAATTTTCTTTTTGGTTTCTCTTCAAAAGAAACTGAACTGAGCCCATACACAAGTGGCAAACTCCATCAAAGAAAACAATTTTACTTTTTTCAGGTGGCATCCTTTTCCTCTACCACCAAACTGGTGAAGATCCAATTGAAATCGAGTCTAAATCATTAGAGGCCATCATGTTTCCTGAATTTCATTCTGAAAATCTTCCTAAAAAAGAATCTGCCATTTTAGAAAAAATGGAGTCCAACAAAGAATTTATCAAAACTCTATTAAAGATAGAAAAACCAACATTTCAAAACTTTGTAAAACCTTACCAAAGAATCCAAACAGAACTAGGAGACCTTGTCACTGAAATCTCTCATCTCAACTCTGTTAAAAACAATGAAGAAAGCCAAACGATCTATAGCCGGCTATTACCGGTCCTCAGCGAGTATTATACGGACCTTGGACAAAACGAAGACATATTTTCCTCTTTTTTGAAAATTCAAACCTCGGAAAAAAATCTTAAACCCGAAGCATCCAAAGTTTTAGAAAACGAAATTCGTGATTTCCGATTGTCTGGCGTGGGCCTCGATAAAGAAACAAAAGATTCACTCAAACAACTTCTCATTCGTTTGTCAGACCTCTCCAACCAATTTTCACAAAATGTTTTAAATGCAACCAATGCCTTTGCACTTTACCTTTCCGAAGAGGAAGTAAAAGGCCTTCCCGAAAGCGAAAAAAACTCCGCAAAACAAGAAGACGGCACCTATAAATTCACATTACATTTTCCATCTTACATTGCTTATATGACTTATGGCGAAAACAGAGAGATCCGAAAAAAACTCTACGACGGTTATTGCACAAGAGCACCAGAAAATGGAAAATTGATGGAGGAAATTTTAGAACTCCGCGACAAAGAAGCAAAACTACTTGGATACCCTACTTTTTCTCATTTGAGTTTGGCTACAAAAGTGGCAGACACTCCAGAACAAGTAATCGAATTTTTAGACCATCTTGCGATAAAAGCAAAACCCATCGCCTTACAAGAACTAAATGAAATCAAAAATTTTGCTAAAAAATTAGGACAAACAGATCTCGAACCTTGGGATCTTACCTTCTATTCTGAAAAATTAAAAAAAGAATCCTTTTCTTATGATGAAGAAATCTATCGCCCATACTTAGAAAAAGAAACTGTCATAAACGGCACTTTTGTATTCCTTCAAAAACTACTAGGTGTTGTATTCAAACAAGTAAACACTCCCGTTTGGGAACCCTCTGTCCTTTGTTATGATCTAGTAGTAGAAGGGGAAACCAGATCTCGTTTGTATTTAGATTTAGAAGTGCGATCCGAAAAAAAAGGTGGTGCTTGGATGCACAATTGGAAACCACATTTCCAGGATGAAACTGGGAAAACAGAACTTCCAGTTGCCTTCGTAGTTGCTAGTTTTCCAAAAGCCACAAACACACAACCTTCCCTACTCAGACCAAGTGATGTGGTTACCCTCTTTCATGAACTAGGTCATGCCCTCCACCACCTACTCTCTCGTGTGAACGAAGCGTTTGTCAGTGGAGTGAACGGAGTGGAATGGGATGCAGTAGAATTCCCTTCTCAGTTTTTAGAAAACTTTGCTTATGAACCAAAGGTATTAGAACTATTTGCCAAACACTACGAAACAAAAGAACCAATTCCCAATTCTTATATTGAAACTATGGTGAAAGCCAAAAACTTTTTGTCCGCGATGGGAGTGGTCAGGCAGTTAGAATTTGCTAAGTTCGATATGTTGATCCATAAGGAAAAACCAAACGAAGCGAGAGTGCAGGAAATTTTAGACCAAGTGAGAAAAGAGGTATCTGTTTTTTCACCACCATCTTACAACAAGTTCCAAAATTCCTTCACCCATATTTTTGCCGGCGGGTATGCAGCGGGATACTATTCTTATAAATGGGCTGAGTTACTTTCAGCAAATGCCTATTACTCGTTTGTGGATCGTGGAGTGTTTGACTTAGATCATGCTGCGCATTTTAGAAAAACCGTTTTAGAAAAAGGTGGTTCTGGAAATGCAATGGACCTTTTCCGAGATTTTTATGGAAAAGATCCTGATATTGATGCTTTGTTAAGATTAAACGGAATTGCCGCTTAACAACTGTATTGATTTAGTAATCACTTCTTTGGAATCGGTGGACTTGATGAGTTTTCGAGTTTTCCGATTTTTGTCTAAAACATAAATATAGGTAGAGTGGTCAAAACTTTGGCCATCTTCCGTTTTTTCCACATAAGCTGCGTATTGTTTTAGAATTTGATTGGTTGTGTCCTGCGAAAAAGAAAGCCCGATGGATTGTTCTAGATAAAACCTTACGTATTTGGTAGTTGTTTCGGGGGAATCACGAACTGGATCCACAGAAATAAAAACCACTTTGAATTTTGTTTTTTCTTCATCGGTTAAGGGTTCTATGGCAGTTTTGATTTTTGCGAGCGTGTTAGGACAAAAGTCAGGGCAATAGGTATACCCAAAAAATACAAGTAACACTGGCTCCTGCATCGATTTGAATGAAATAGAATGTCCCGCTTTGTCAACGGCTTCAATATTCCCACCAATCGGTAGTTCGGTGAATTCAAATCCAGAACCACATCCAAACGAAAAAACACAAAAAAGTAATCCTAAAAATACTTTTTGAATCATAATGATCTTTCCTCCACAATCACAGTTCGTTTTTCTCCATTAGAAAACTGAATTTCTAATTTTAAATTATCCGATTGTTTTATTTTACCGTATAACATCAAATGTTTGCTAGACCTTGTGAGTAAAATGGTTTCAGAGGCTTTCATAGGAATCGGATATTCTATCTTACGCATACGGGCGATTTGTAATGTATTGTCCACTGTTGTTTCATGAAATTCAACCGACTGATACATATCACTGACTATCGTTTGGATTTCTACAGAGTTGGCAAAAGGATTTCTAATTTCACCGTATACGGCAGCAGTTTTTGCTACATCAGGGCTAGGAGTCATCCAAAGTTGGATCGCTTCTGTAGGTTTGTGACAGAAAACAAACAAATTGACTTGAATTAGTAACAGAAATCCTGCATTTGTTATATTTATCTTTCGTAACAAGAGAACCTCGATGAGAATATTAATCAAATGGGTGATTGCCATCACTCTCATTCTATCTTCATTTCTAGTATCCACTTACAACTGGTCTACCGGCGAATACAATTATGATTCCACTCGCAAATTCGAAAATTTCGATGCCTTTTATCAAAACGAACTGAGTATCAGTGCCAAAGAAAATACAAGACCCAACAACGAAGAATTACTCGTCCGAGTTTCGGAAGAAAAAACTCCAATTGTCATCGTTTACATCCACGGATTTGGAGCCAGTCGTGGCGAAGGGGAAGAAGTCACAAACAAACTTACAGAATACTTTGGTGCCAATACTTATTACTTACGTTTACCAGGACATGGAACCAATCCAGAAGATCACCTAAATACAGGATTTCAAAACTACCTACAAGATGCAGAAGATAGTTTGATTTATGCAAGAGAACTTGGTGAAAAGACCGTAGTGATAGGAACAAGTATGGGTGGAAACATTGCTTCCTATTTAGCGGCAAAACATCCGGATTTAGTCGACTCTTTAATCCTTGCTTCACCTTTTTACGATTTTGATGACCCAAGTGCTCATATCTTCCGATTCCATTGGGGAAAATCTTTTATCAATGCAATCAAAGGAGAGATGCGTATTTCAAAAACGGATCCTAAAGACGAGTCAGCTAAGTATTGGTATTTGGATCAATATTTTGGAGCCATTCAAAATATTCTAAATCTAAAAAGATTTGTAGATAAAGACAATCCTTACCCAAGAATTGTATCTCCCACCTTACTCATGTACTACTATAAATCAGAAAGAGAACATGATTTTGTTGCATCGGTTCCTGCAATGTTAAAAGTTTATGATTTGATTCAGTCTGGATCTAATCCAAACCCAAAAAACAAACTTTTAAAAATTGAAAATGGTTCCCATGTATTACTTTCTAAGTATGTGAAAACAGATAAAGAACTCATAGAAAAGGAAGTCATTCAGTTTATCAAAGATAGCACAGGCGCCGAAGAAGCTCCTAAAACAAAATCAAAGAAACCCAAACGATAACAAAATCGTTTCGTAAAGTTCATCGATGGATATTGGTTTGGAACGAACCAGTATCCCTTCGTTGTCCAACTCCTCAGAATCCAATCCATCCATATTTCCCGTATACAAAACAGCAGAAAGATTAGGGTTTAATTGTTTGATTTTACGTATTAGGTTTAACCCATTCATTTCGCGCATCCGATAGTCTGATAAAATAAAATCTGGGGCTCGCAATTTTAATGTTTCCAATGCAATGGACGCACTTCGAAAAACCTTTGGAGTTACATTTTTTTGTGATAATACAAAACAAATGGCTTCACTTGCCGCTTCATCATCCTCTACAATCCAGATTTCTTTTTTCGAAATTTCAGCCCAGACATCTTTTGGATCACTACTGACAGTGGACTTGGAGATCCCTGGAACCGTTTGTCCTTCTTCCAAAGGAAGGAAAATATTGATGATCACCGTCATTGGTTCTGGTTTTTCTATATAAAACTCCCCTCCCCAGTTTTTCACATACCGATTGATTAGATGCATTCCTGCCCACTGGAACTCTTCATCCCCAAAATTCACAAAGTCAAGGGTATTCAGTCCCGAAAGACTTGGTAAAGAAAGACCTGTAAATTCAATAGAAACCAAAAGTTTAAATTCATCGGCAGGCAGAGTTTGGATCCGAACCATTCCCCGTTTGCGATCATCCCAAACAAGAAGGCCTCCAGAAGTTAACTCACAAAGAATTTTTGAAAACCGAACCGCATCCAATTTGGTATAAAGGGGAGATTTATGAAAATCAAATTGTGCTTCCACATTTTTTGGTAAACCTGCATTCACAAGTGGGATAGAAGATTCAACAACCGATGAAATTTCCATCTTAGTTGCATAATTCTCATCTTTTACCTTAGAGTATTTGATGATTCTATGTATCATCGAACGAGCGTTATCTGCACCCATTCTAATTTTCCCTAAATACTCCAAAATACGAATTTTGTCAAAATTACCTGATTGAATCTCCTCCTCACCCAACTGAGAGAATACATGAATTGGTTGCAGGTAATTATTTAAGTCGTGGGCAATGTTTGTCGCCAAACTTCCAATAGTTTCCATTTTCTGTGAATGTAACTGATAAGACTCTAATTGTTTTTTCTCAGTGACATCATCCAAAAACACATAATAAAAATCCGGTTTCCCTTGTGAGTTTCGAAAGGCACTGATTCGGCGATACACATTGATCCTTCTGCCATCCTTTCTTGTAAGCCTTGACTCTTCTGCTCCTTCCTTAAAAAAACCAAAATATTCCATTTCTTCTTCGGAGATGGTTTCTCCCTTAATCCGTTTGATATTCAAATCCGTTAAGTTCTGAAAACTGTATCCAGTGATTTCTGTAAAACGAGGGTTAACTCGAAAATATCCACCTTCCCAATCTTGTAATGCCATCCCGACCGAAGCATTCTCAAAAAGCCCGAGAAAAAATTGGATCTGTTCCACAATGTTGATTTCATTTGTTTTTTCATTAGTGACATCGCGGACGAAAACAATTTGTAAATCCGAATCCATATTAGGAATGTTTACTTTTTTCTTTTCGAATTGAAACCAACGAACAAGAACTTCATTCGGCATACGAAATCGATAATCCCCGGAAATGGTATCGCGATCAAAATGTTTGTTCGGAGAAAGAAACTGCTCTCGAAAATTAACTTTGTCTTCTTCCGCAACCCAGGTCAAAAGTTCGGACTCCAAACACTCCTCAATGGTTTTGTGACAACCCAAATTGTTTTTAAAAAAATCGTTCGAAAATAAAATCTGACCGGTTTTTGGATCTGTTAAATACACACCACCGGAAAATAGGTTGGGCAAGACCTTAAAGAATTCTATCATTCCGCTTGCTTCTAGATTCGTTTGCATAACTCTTGCCTTAAGAGGGAAATATGCCATCCAATCCGTTTTCTTTTCAAGCACCTATTGCTTTTTTTAATTTAGGACCATGGGAGATTGCACTCATTGTCTTCTTAGCGTTACTTTTTTTTGGTGGAAAACGCCTTCCAAGCCTTGCAAAAGATTTGGGTTCCGGAATCAAAGAATTTCGTAAATCACTCACAGGCCAGGAAGACGAACCATCCCAAACTAGTTTCCCACAAGAAGAACCAAAGTCAGCTTCCACGGGTGCTACCAAATCTGCGAAAAAGAAAAAAGCATAAGACTTAAACCTTGGCCGGGAAAAAAAGAACCGCACTTCCGCTACCAGAGGATTCTGAAACCAGGGAAAAATACATGTCCCTGGGGGATCATTTAGAAGAACTCCGCCTAAGACTTATCTATTCCATTTTAGTCGTGTCTGTTTTTATGATTGGCACGTTATATTTTGGGAGTGAGATCCATTCCTTTCTCATCCAACCGTATAAGTCCGTTTTGGGTCCGGATGCTCATTTTTTCCAGATCCAATTGATGGCGCCGTTTCTGATTTATCTCAAAACATCGTTTATCTTATCTGTTCTTGTTTCTTTACCATTTTTGTTGTACATCCTTTGGGGGTTCATTGCTCCGGCTGTGGACACAAGGACAGAAAAATGGGGAAAGTTCATCATCCTATTTTCCACCCTACTCTTTTGGTCAGGACTTGCTCTTTGTTGGTTTACCGTCTTTGAAAACTTTCTAAGGGTTTTTCTTGTGGTGCTTAGGCCAGACGGAGTGGATCCCTATTTACCGATTGACGAATATTATGATTTGTTTTTTAATTTGCACCTAGTGTTTGGTGCTTCTTTTCAATTACCAATTGTTCTCATCTTACTTGGTAGAATAGGAATCCTTTCTTCTCGTTTTCTGATTTCCAGATGGAGAGAGGCAGTTCTAATCATCGCTGTTGTATCAGCCGTTTTATCTCCAGGCCCAGATGTTTTTTCTATGTTAATGTTACTTGTTCCTCTTAGTTTTCTATTCTTTCTTTCTGCAATCATTATGAAAGTATTGGAAACAACAGATCGCAAATGAGTTATCGAGTCAAACTTCCCGTACTCCTAGGTGTCATTAGTTTTCTTTTCTTTTTTATTCATTTTTTATTTGCAGAATTCACCTTCACACACTGGCAAAATCCAAAAGGAGAAAATGCTCTTAACTTTAATTTAGTTGGGATTTATTCTTCATTCGTATTTGCACTGTTAATTGGATTTTTATCCTATTATTTTTTGGGTTTTTTATACCAATACGTTCTCCATGTCATTGCTCATATCCAAGACAACGAACTTCCCAAAGACATTCGAAACCTAAACCAAGAATCAGAAGAATACAAAATTTACAAATCTGTTCGATTTACTCTTCTCCAAGGAGATGAAAGTCTCGGCGAAGAACAATTCGAAAACAAATTTGATTGGAAAACCAACCAAGCCGCTTCCGTTAACAAACAAATCCCTGACATTCATATCCCGAAAATCACTGGATTCGATGTTTCGGTCTTTCCATCTGTCATGCGTTATGCGGGAGCGGACTATATCCGGATTGTTAGAGCAAAAGATGGAATATTTGGAATCCTTGCAGGACATATGGAACCAGGGATTTTAGAATCTTCGGAAAAGGTTTTTATTCATGGAATTATCTCTTCTTTTGGAGATGGACTTTTTACTACCGAAGAAATTTTAGAGAAACTAAAATCTGCCCTCCACCAATTTACGTTTTTAAAATTAAAAATCTCGGCTTTTGGGATCCAAAACAGAGAAGATAAAATGTCTTTTTTACACTATATGGACATGCCCATCTTTCAATTTTCTGAGCATGGGATCCAAGTGATTGAAGGGAGTGGTGATGACCATTGGTATCCGAACCACAAACACCCACTCTCTATAGCAGATGGAATCGAAATTGGAGATTATTTGGTTTGGGCAAGTGATAGAACTCTCACTCAGTTCGGACTCACTTCTTTTGAAATTATGGAAGAGTTTGTAGATTATCTTTTGGATTTAAAACCAAGTTCCTCTAGACAGATGTTACTTGCGATTGCCAAAAAGATGGGTGCATTAGGCGCAGAAAGAAATCTCACTAACCCAATGGAAAAACTTTCGATCTTAGTCGTTCGACGAAACAAGTAAACGAATTGTATGGCGCAGTAAGTCCAACTTCCCCCAATCGCCGTGACCAGGAACCACTACTTCTGCATCTGGATAACGAGACAATACCCTCCTCACAGAATTTGGCCATTCATTCAAATCGGCTTCCTTTACATATCCAAGATCTTTTGCATCCAGTGCCTTGACGAGACATCCTCCAAAGAGGATATGAGTTTCAGGAAGCCAAACCACAATATTGTCAGCGGAATGTCCGTGGCCTGGAAAAAAAACTTCTATTGACTGATTTCCGGCAGGTAACCTTGTTTGAATGTCTAGGATCGGATTTGTTTTTCCAAACCCTCTTTCCTTAGCCAATTTCGCCGTTAAGGAAGTACTATACACAGGGATGTTTCTTTTTTGGAAAAGGGGAACTCCCGCCATACGGTCGTCATGTGCATGTGTCACAATTAAAAACAAAATTTCCTTTTGGAACCGGACTTGAACCTCAGAAAATAATTCTTCTGTTTGAGATTCTGTCCAAGGAGTGTCCACCACCACAGCTCCTTTGTTTGTCAGAACCACAAGGCCATTAGCAGAATACACTTGCCCACCAAATTCCCCAAAACTGCGATGGATCCAAACCGTCTCTTTGATTTTGATCCATTCCAGACTTGCGGAATGCTGACTGGCCGAAGTAGGATTTTGTTGGATGGGAGAAGGAGAATTGGATTCCGAATTTTTTTGCAACTGACAATGAACGAATGAAAACCCAATAAAAAAGATCAAAACTTGAGTCCCCATCCAAGGTGAGAGAGAGGTAAAATTAAGCCTGTTTCTTAATTGATCGAAGTCCATGATAAACTAACCTCTATATAAACAAAAACCTATCCAAAAGATAGGTTTTAAATCGTTTCTCTAGATTCAAAATTCAAATCTAGAGATTGTCATTTGAACTTTAAGCAATTTTTTCGATATCGCCTTTTAGAATGGTGATGGGTGCATCTTTTTTGAGAACCGTTTCATCTGTCACAACCACTTCCAAAACATCTTTACGCGAAGGAATTTGGAACATGAGTTCCATCATAATTTCTTCTACGATGGCTCGAAGTCCACGAGCCCCACTTTCACGTTTGATAGCAGTTTGGGCAATGGCTTCTATAGCAGATTCTGTGAACTTGAGTTTTACATTCTCGATATCAAACATCTTTTGGTATTGTTTGAGAAGGGAATTTTTTGGTTCTGTAAAAATAGATTTCAAACTATCGATGGTTAGTTCATCGAGTGTGGCAATGATCGGAAGTCGTCCAATGAATTCTGGAATCAGACCAAATTTCATAAGGTCATCAGGGATCACGTGATGAACCACAGATTCCCCTTCTTCAATTTTTCTACCTTTATCATTAACAATTTCAGTGGAATGAAAACCAATTGATTTTACACCAACTCGTTGTTTGATGATGTCACTAAGACCCACAAACGCTCCCCCACAAATGAAGAGGATGTTTTTGGTTTCTACAGGAATGTATTCTTGGTGTGGGTGTTTACGTCCCCCCTGTGGTGGCACATTGGCTACAGTTCCTTCAATGATTTTGAGTAGAGCCTGTTGTACACCTTCCCCACTCACATCGCGAGTGATGGAAGCAGAATCCGACTTACGGGAAATTTTATCAATTTCGTCGATATAGATGATTCCCATCTCAGCACGTTTGACATCATTGTCTGCATTTTGAATGAGTTTGAGGATGATGTTTTCCACATCTTCTCCCACATACCCAGCTTCTGTAAGAGCCGTTGCATCTACGATAGCAAAAGGAACTTTTAGAATACGAGCAAGAGTTTGGGCAAGAAGAGTTTTTCCAGAACCCGTAGGACCAATGAGCATGATATTGGATTTTTCCAATTCCACGTCACCCGCCTTACGTTCGTTATGGAAGATTCTTTTGTAGTGATTGTAAACAGCAACAGACAAAGCTTTTTTGGCTTGTTCTTGTCCAATCACATACTGGTCTAAGATTTTTTTGATTTCGGTTGGTTTCGGAATGTCACCAACAATGGCAGTTTTTTCACCACCTTGCGGCTCTTCTGCGATGATTTCATTACATAAGGAAATGCACTCATCACAGATATAAACACCAGGACCAGCGACAAGCCTTCTTACTTCGTCCTGGGCCTTTCCGCAGAAAGAACAATGTAATTTTTCTCTGGAATTACCCGTTTGGCTTGGACGTTTGGTCATGATTTTAGCCCCTCGATTAAGCTTGTGGCATCTGTTTGCGTTCTTGGATGACGTTGTCGATGATGCCGTATTCTTTGGCTTCTTCGGCACTCATAAAGAAATTTCTTTCTGTGTCTTTTCTGACTTGGTCAGAAGATTTTCCAGTATGTCTTCCATAAAGATCGATGAGTTTGTCCTTGATCTTTATGATTTCTTTAGCAGAGATTTCGATATCCGAAGCTTGTCCGCCTGCACCACCGTAAGGTTGGTGTAACATAATTCTAGAGTTAGGAAGTGCAGAACGTTTTCCTTTGGCACCACCTGCAAGAAGAAGGGCCGCCATTGACGACGCTTGTCCAATACAAAGTGTTCTTACCTCAGGTTTGATGAGTTGCATGGTATCGTAAATGGCAAGGCCAGAACTCACATACCCACCAGGGCTATTGATGTAGAGATAAATGTCACGGTCAGGGTTCTCAGCCTCCAAAAACAAAAGCTGTGCCGAGATGACATTGGCATAGGTTTCGTCGATGGCAGATCCAAGGAAAATGATCCGGTCTTTCAAAAGCCGTGAAAAAATGTCGTATTGGCGTTCGCCACGGCTTGTTTGTTCGATTACATAAGGCATGAGTGTAGACATAGTTTACTCTTCTTTCCCGCTGAGAATTTTCTCTGCTTCTTCCGTTGAAATAGTCTTAGGCGACTTCTTTTCTACCTCAGCGTATACAAACTCGTCGATTTTATCAAACAGGAATTTGTCACGGTAGAAGGTTTCCGCCTTTTGTTTTTGGACTTCTTTTTTCAGAGTTTCGGCAGTAATTCCTTGCTGAGTTGCCTCTTTTTCGTATCCGGCCTCCACTTCTTCGTCAGAAATCTGGATTTTGTGGTCTTCCGCAATTTTCTGCTTCAAAATGTAGGTTTGGATGCGTTTTTCAGCAGCTTTGGAGAAAGATTCGCGAACTTCTTTTTCTTCCTTGTTCAATCGTTTTGCGTAGTCTGCAAGGGAAGAAACGGGAAGGCCAAATTCACGCATAAAGTTTTGGAAAACGGTTTCTGTTTCTTCGTAAATCAAAGACTCAGGAATGATGAATTTAGATTCTTTGATGATTTCGTTATAAGCATCATCTGTTGCACGTTTAGTAAGTGCGTTCCCAAAAATCTCAAGTAATTGTTTTTTGGTTTTTTCCTTTAACTCTTGCAAGTTGGCAGATCCATCCACTTCTGATGCAAAGTCATCGTTGATTTCAGGGTAAGTCACTTTGTAAACTGCAGAAACGGTTACAGTGTAAACGATAGTTTTTCCAGCAGATTCAGGAGATTGTGGATAAGAGTCCGGGTATGTAAAAGAGAACTCTTTGGTTTCGTTTAGTTTCATCCCAAGCAGGTTGGATTCAAAACCAGGAGGGTTTTGAGGAGCACCCATTTGGAATTTTCCGACTTGGCCTTGTTCCGGGTATTCTTTGTCGGTTTCTTTAAACTTATAATTGATTTCTAAAAGATCTGCAGATTCAACAGGTTCTCCCTCTTCTTTCAAAGAGTTACGAGCCATATTTTTTTGGATCCCTTCCAATTCTTTTTGAATGTCCGCGTCAGAAATTTTAATTTCTTTTGGTTGGATTTTGATCTTCTTTAACTTTGGTAAGGTGACTTCTGGTTTGGTGTCGTAAGTTGCTTTGGCTTTGGCACCAGTATTTTTGTCAAAAGTTTCCATTTGGAACTGTGGCAAACGAATTGGTTTATGTTCCAATTTGTCGAATAAATCCGCCATTGCTTGGTTCAGCATAATGTTGGCAGCATCATCCATAACGGAGTCGCCGAGAACCTTTTCGACCATATTCAGCGGTGCTTTTCCGGGGCGAAAACCGGGGATTTTTACTTTTTCGGATGCATTTTTGTAAGCCTTAGAGTAGGCAGTGCGGACTTCTTCAGCGGTAAATTGAATGCTGAGGTCACAAGTTGCGTTATTATTTTTTTTAGCCGTAAATTCCATCGTATTATATCCAGTGTAAATAAAGAGAGTGTAGTGGAAAGAAAAAGAAGCGTACCTTCATTAGCGGGAAACGGGACTTGAACCCGCGACCCTCTCCTTGGCAAGGAGATGCTCTACCGCTGAGCTATTCCCGCAGAAGGTTTGTGAAACCATCATTTGGAATCTGGACAAATCGGCAAGAAAAAAAGAGCCAAATCCTCCCTCTCTTTCCTCTTAAGACGAACCATCTTTGTTTGGTTTGCGAATCGTTTATACGATCCCATGACAAACTTTAAAGAAATCCGTGGAGAAATGTCACAAATCACAAAGCTTATGTGAAAAATCTATGAACCAATTTTTTGATGTTTGTTTATCTATCTCCAATCCAACGAAACAAATTTTGTAATGAACAAATCAAACTTCATCATAATGATTAGTTTTTAGTTTTGTAAGATTATTCTCCACATAAAAGAAAAACTTTAATTTATTTTTTGGAATCATTCTATACGCCACATAACACCTGTATATAAACAATGTGCATAGTACTTAAATTTATAAAAAGTTTTATATAAAACTAAATTCCATTGACGATTACTGCATCTGAAGCTAGCTGGTAAGTGCTGTTAAACAGTAATATAAATATATAAAGAAACTTGAATGGAAAACAAAACAATATCAATCTTCATCACTCTACTTTTTGTAGCTACAGCTTTTACAAATTGCAAACCAGAAAAAAAAGACGACAACACTCCAGTGGTTGCCCTTTTGCTTTATGCAAATGATCAATTAAGTGGAAGCTGCGCAGAGATTACAAAAAACTCCTCTACATCTTACACAGCGACTGTATCATCGCTTCCTAAAGGTAGTTGTTCTCAACCAGCTACAAAAGAAGAAGCAATCTCTAAAACGCAAGCTCTACTCGAGAAAATTGTAGCTATTTATACAAAGGCAGGTTCTGTATGTGATTCATCGTCTGCTAGTATTTCTACGTTTCACAACAACAGAATCACGACTTTCCGTAATATGACTACTGAACAATACAATGCATCAATTGCTAATAAGAGAGTGATTGCGATAACAAACATTGTGACTGAAACTTACAACCAATTGAAAAATGGTAACGGTTACACTGATGCACAAATTGCGGCTATCAAACCAGGTTCATCGGAAGATTACTACGCCTTAAATGCATTTGAGGGGAGTAATCTAGCAGCTTGTACGACTGCAATTCAAAATTCCGGTGCCTATGCTGGTTTTTTCACAACACCTCCGACAGTAGTTGCAATCTCGAGTTGTACATACGGTTCTTCACAACCGGCAACTACAAAATGTGCAACACTTAATACTGAGTTCTAAGATCGCTAAAGGAATTCAAATTAAGAAAACCGGTCATGATTGGCCGGTTTATGATTTAGTTCGTCTATTTTATCTAACTTCTATTTATAAAAAAATCTTAACCATCATCTATCCTATCTCTATTTTACAAGCAACGGTTTGAGATAAGGGTAAACTGTGTCTGCCACTAGTTTATGTCCGACGTCAGTAGGATGGATTCCATCCTTTTGGTTGAGTTTGCGAATGGAAGCCACCTTCTCCAAAATAAAAGGAACCAACGGGACATCCTCTTCTTTTGCAAGATCGGGATAAATAGAATTAAATTCTTTTCCATATTTTTTCCCCATATTGGGTGTGGCATACATACCAACTAACAATATTTTGGTTCCTGGATATTGAGATTTGATTTGGCGGATCATAGAACGTAAGTTTTCTTTTGTGACGGATGGACTAATCCCTCGCAACATATCATTGGCACCTAACTCAAGTACAAAGACAGAAGGTTTTTCGGCCAAAACCCATTCCAATCTTCCAAGGCCGCCGCTTGTTGTGTCCCCAGACACTCCTGCGTTTGTCATTTGATACGAATAACCTTCCGCATTTATTTTTTTGGTGAGGACATGGGGCCAAGCATCTTCAAAATCGAGAAGCCCATACCCAGCGGTGAGTGAGTCCCCAAAGTAGATGATTCGTTTTGTATCACCGGAACTTTTTGATTCCAATTGGTTTTTGTCTGTTTGGTCGGAAGCATTTCCACAAGAGATCATTAAGAAGAAACTGATGAGTATTAAATACGGCACAACTTTTAGATTGTTCGGAAGGAAGGAAAAATCAAACATTTTTAAGCGAAAAGGCAGAGATCTCCCAGCCAAAGATTTGTGGGAGACCCACAAACCAAAGGAAAATAAGGAATTAGTAAATTTTGTCGGCGTCGTAGAAAAAGGAAACTCCAGGCATAATGTAAAATTCAGTCACCGTATGTTTGATGGATCCGGACATTTCCGAAAATCCAATATAAACACTCCTTGCTGAATAATCACTTCTTGGAACATTTCCGATCGTATCTCCAAGATAGGATTCGTAGGTTCTTTTGACATCTTGACGGATCATACCAATATCCAAAGTAAACCGGCAGTATTGAAAGGAGGTTTCTAAATTGATAATAGTTCCTTTGTCTCTTACCTTTCCTCCATATGCCGGTACAACTGCATTTAGGTTAGAACTTCCATCTGTGTATACTTCTTGGATGATTTGAGAACCTAACACAGAAAAGTTTCCCTTTCGATCTAACAGTTCCACACGAGCACGAAGTTCCCACCAGTCACGAAGTTTAAACTTTGTGAAAATACCTGGCAAAATTCCTTTCATAGAATATTCTGCGTTGGCATCTCCCCCAATCGACCAAGTAACTTTGTTGGGTACAGCCGCTTCTGGTCTACTTGTGGAATAAGAACCATAAGATATATTATTTCTTTCCGTATAACGATGGAAATTGATGGAAGGCCCAATCATAAAAATTTTAGAGAATGGATGTGTGTAAGAAAATCGTAAGTGTTGGCTCACACCTTCAAATCGAAGCAAACGATTTCCTTCAAAGGAGCTAGCCCAATACGCATCAGTTCTTGGCGAAAAAAAGTTATTGGAAGCAGGAAGATTACGACTGTAAACACCCAGTGAAGTATCTTCTGCAAACTGTACTTCAAATTTATTTTTATAACCGTACCGAATGTCCCAAAACTGAGAATTCACACCTAAATCTTTAGCAGGTTTGTAAGGAATCGAAAGGGGAGCACCAGGTTCCGAGATTTGACGAAAGAGTGAATTTTGAAACCAAGCAGGACCCGTTTCATTCAGAATGGCAGGGGAAAGTTTTCCAATCCCCCAACCACCGCGAAACATCAATCTATGTTCATACACTTGATTGAAGATATCCATCCGAGTTTTATTGTCCTCGCGGTCTTCTAAGGGAACGGAGGTATTGTTTCCAACCGCTCCTCCTTCTTTAGAAGTTTCTTCTGCAAACAAAGGGAATAATATTCCTAAAAAGAAAATCAAAAATACAAAGGAGTGTAAGGATGTAAATAAACGGTTCGAGAAATTAATAAACAATGCGAACCGTCCCAACGTAAACTTCTGTTCGACGGTTTTTCTTTTCCGCAAGCATTGTATCTACTATTTTTTGTAAATCAGCGAAACCATCCACTTCCTTAAAACGTTCTTCAACAATTCTGTGAATTAGTTTTAATTCAAGTTTTACGGATTGAGAACGTTCCTTACTTAACTTAAGGTTCATTGAGAATGCACCCACACTATCTGTGTGTCCACCAATTCGACAATTGGTCTCAGGGTATGCTTCCATAGCGTCCCCAACTTTAGCGATGAGTTCTTTTGCTTTTGGAGTGAGAGTTGATTTTCCAGATGGGAAAGCTACGTCCCCATCGATCACAATTAAAAGTTCTCGTAACCTTTTTTCATCATCTTCAATACGTTTGAGTTCGACCCCTTTTCCAACAAGACTTCCCCCTACTTCTTCAAATGGAGTTCCGGAGTGTTCAAAATCACTGCGGAGACCTTTATACAATTTCTCCAAATAATCCGAAGTTCCAAGTTTATCCAAAGAACCTACTGGTAAACTCCCCAAATAGTCGCCGGCTTTCTCCTCTTTAGGAGTGACACATCCGCAGAATTTTTGAAAAGCAACTGAATCCTTCCATTCTTGTTTTACAATACTATTGCAATTGGTAACAAATAACAAAAGGAAGGTGGACTGGATTATGATTGATAAGTATATTTTTTTACGCATAAAGCCAACAGTCCTTATCTTGAGAATCAACTGCTAAAATCAATTGATAAATTACGGAATTTGAATTTAACGCCATTTAGAAAGGCTCTAGCTACGATTTCATGATATTGACACAAAGATTAGGAGTTCATACTAAAAAGCCTCCTTGGATTCCGCTACAAAATGCCCTATTTTTCATCACCAGCTAACAATAAAACCAGCGACCATTCAAAATCTTGCATGTATCGTTTTTTGTTGCCCCGATCCGATTGCCGAAAACAATTGGATCAACCTCTACAAATGGATGCACGAAATTATTTATGAAATTATACCAACCGATAAAATCCTTTCTTTCGATCCTAGCTCTCTCTATCCTCCTATTTTCTAATTGTAGCGGCCAGGTTTCTGCTGGGGATACCTTCCTTTTTGGACTCAGCGAAAGGTTCGATCGCTTGCTCGGGAACGAAGCAACGGTTGCTTGTTCGTCGGATGTGACGATCACAACGAAGGCGGTATATTTAGAAGAAGACGGAGATACAACTGCGACCTTCAATGCATCTAACGATTCAGGGCTGACATTGTCTGGAGCTCAACAATGGGGCTACAGTACTTTCGAAACTTGTATCTATCCTAACTCACCGTTTAGTGGGTCTGTTGAAATTCCTGTTACTGTCACATCTAACTATGGTTCGCGAGTCGCTTCAGTTAAATCATTTCCAGGGGCAGAAGTAGCTATCCCAACCAAACTTACGTTTACTGGGAATGGAGTTGCGGAAAGACAATGTTTTAAATTTACGGCTTCTCATGATTCGCTCAGAAATCCAGTTGTGGATCCCATGATCGTTGCCTTGGGAACAATGACACAAAAAGATGGAAGCGGAAATGAAACATCAGGAACCTATACCGGAAAGGACGCATGTGATATTACTTTATCACTGGATGATGCAGATAGCCCTGGGGTAAGAGTTTCTAACATTTCGCGAGTGATGGAAGAACCAAGTCCATCAGCAACTGAGACTAATGGAACTTTTCAAATCAGATTACGCACTGCTCCGACTGCGAATGTAACCATTCCGATCAACGATACATATGATTCAGTGAATGCAAACAACAGAGAGGGTACTGCCAATCCAAAGACTTTAACATTCACTACAGCTAACTTTGCTACACCGCAACTGGTCACAGTGACTGCAGTGGATGATTTAGAAATTGATGGAGTCAAAGTTTATACGGTTGAAGTTGGAAGAACATCCAGTTCGGACTCCGAGTATAACGGAATCAAACCAAGAAACGTAGTGGTATACAATCGCGACCAAAGTGTTCCAGGTTATGCCTATATTCGATTTGACACCACTACGGGAAGCACGGGAACTGCTGGTGGCGCTGTCGATCGCTTTGCTACCGATGAAAGTAATCAGTTTGGAACTAAATATTCAAACTTCCAGTTAAAACTAAGAACCAAACCAACTAACAATGTAACCCTCACATTCTCTTCCAATTGTGGAAATAAATGTAATATATTAACTCCAACACTCACTTTTACTTCCACAAACTGGAATGTTTACCAAACTTTCCAAGTGGAAGGTAAGTCGGATTCAGCAAACTCTGGTAATGCAAACTATACTGTTTCATTCGTTGCATCTTCTGCGGATGCTACTTATAACACAACAGTTACGGAACCTACCTTTACGATTCGTTCCTGTGATAATGATGGTACTCATTTATTGCAACCATGTAATTTCTCCGGCTCTCCATTGGCTACATCTGGCGCTAGCGACAGACTCACGGCTACAGAAGGCGGGACTTCACATATATGGATGATTGCCCAATCCAATCCAGGGGCCGATGTCACCATTGGTCTCACTAGCACGGATACTAGTGAAGGAACAGTTCCTGCAAGCGTTACAGTGAGTAGCACAAATTATAATTTTATGGAGTCAGGTGGGACAAATCGTATTCTTCTGACTCATGTTGATGACAATGAGGTTGACGGAACAGTTAACTGGGACGTGACTACTGCTTTGTCCACAGGAGCCATCGCATACAATCCAATTGATATTTTTGCAAGAACCACAGACAATGAAGCATATTTCTATGTAACTAAATTAGGTTCTACAAAAGAAGGTTCCTCTACCCCAGCGGATACAGCCACAATCCATGTTTGTTTGGGAGCACAAAACGTAGAAACCATCACTGTCAGTGTAGCATGTGCAACACACGCTGCAAATACTGCTGCTTTTGGAGAATGTGGGACTCTTTCTACCGCAACGCTCACCTTTCCGGCAGGAAGTCGGGTGGATGATGCCGATGCAAGTAATGCGAATTGTGCCAATTCTGCAAGAAAACAAACGGTCACCATCCTTGGTGCCGATGATAGTTTTGCTGATGGATCCCAAGACTATACAGTCAACCTTACAAAAGATGCAAATACAGATGCTGTGTATTCCAGTGGTGCTGCTACTTTATCCAACCAAACTATCACCAATAGAGACGATGAACCACTGGGGAAGGCAATCTTCGTAACTACCACCGGTGCCCCTGGATACAATGGAGAGATGACCGCACAAGGGGTGTTTGGTGCTGATAATACTTGTAACAATTACAAACCAGGTGGAGTTCCTACAGGGACTTATAAAGCACTCATTGTTAGTAATAGTGGAGGAGATCCAACAGTTGCGAATAATCGTATCCCCAACGGAACCAACTGGGTGTTGACTGCCAATTATCATTACTACAGATGTAATACTTCTGGATATACAAACTGCAGTGATGAATACTCAAGGTTATTTGTTGCCAATGGATCAGCAGGATTTGATCCCACCAGCTTAATAAGAGAGTTTTCTACGGTAGGTCAGCAGTATTGGACAGGGATGACAAACACACTTGCACCAGCAACTCAAGGAAGCACACCCGCTTGTGCAGGAGACGGCTTAACTTACCGACATAACTGCCACGGATTTACTTATCAGAATTGTCCATCTACTCCCGCTAGTTTCTTATATGGACAATCTTGGACAATGGCTTCGACAACAAGTATCACTAGCCAAGAATCCGTTTGTTCCGAGACAAAACATTTGATTTGTGTGCAGCAATAATAATCCAAATTACCAATTGAATCAAAACTTTATGATTTAAAAGTTTTGATTCAATTAAGAAATTCCTTTGGGCTTGTGACTATGATTTCAGAGGAAGGGTAATCTTTTTTATTTCGCGTGATGATGTATTTTACTTTCTTTGATTTAGCAGCAAAAAATTGAACCGAGTCTTCAAAATCTTTCATTGAAGAGTTCAATGCTAAATCAATAAATCTTATCATCGACAGAAATAATATCAATGATGCTTCTGAAATCCTTAAGTAACTTGGCGGCCATCGTAAAGCCGCCGTCAGTTCCATCCACAAAATAACTCAGACGATGGATTCCCATAGAATGCAGATATTTTTCGTGGTTGTCTCGGAAAAGCCGTGTGTAGATCGTACCATCATAGCTTATGAACAAAGTTCTACTTCGCACATCTTTTTCCCTCTTCCTAGTGTTTGGATTTTTTGGTACATCCTATTGTTTTGGATTTTATCTCACCGAACTTGCCGCTAACGAAAGAAAAACTTGGTTGGAAGAAAAGGCTTGGGCCATCACCGAAGCAATGTCTGAAGAAGAACTCGTTGGCCAAACCATCCACATTGCCATCCCACAAAAGACGGTGGATCCAATTGCTTTGGAAGAAATTGCAGCCACAAAACCCGGAGGGATCATTCTCTTTGGAAAGAACCTCGGTAAAAAAGAAGAAATCCTCTCTCTCACAAACGGATTGCAAGCCGCAGCCAAAGATAAGGGCCTCGCTCCTTTTCTAATCTCCACAGACCAAGAGGGAGGGCGAGTGTTCCGAGTCCAAGACGGAATCACACCTTACCCAGGAGCAATGGCCGTCGGCCAAACAGGAAATACGGAATGGGGAGAAGTGGTTGGTTTTGTAACTTCCTATGAACTTCGTAACCTCGGACTCAATTTTCTTTTTGCGCCTGTCCTTGATATCAATAACAATCCATTAAACCCTGTCATCAACACACGTTCGTTTGGTTCTGATTCCAAACGTGTTTCCGATGTGGCCGTAGCCTATGAAAGAGGGGCGCGCGCTGGTGGATGTTTGCCTGTGATCAAACATTTCCCAGGTCATGGTGACACCACAGTCGATAGCCACTTAGGACTTCCTATCATCAATAAAAGTTTAGAAGAGTTAGAAACTCTGGAACTCATTCCTTTCAAACGTTCCATCGCAGGTGGAGCCGAGGCAGTGATGTCTGCTCATATCGTATATCCAAAAATTGATCCAGATTACCCTGCCACTTTATCCAAAATCATACTAACAGATGTTCTCCGAAAAAACCTAAACTTTGATGGAATCATCATCACGGATGCAATGGAGATGCATGCCATATCCAAAAATTACGAAAAAGACAAACCAGGTGTTCTCACAATCCTTGCCGGTGCCAATATTGTGCTTTTGACAAGTTGGGGAGAAACTGCAAGAAAATTCAAAGCCCAACTAAGTGATGCTTATAAAAACGGCGAGTTCCGTTATCTAGACAAAGAAGGTAAAGAACATGACAAACTCAAAGAAGCCGTCCAAAAACAAATTCGTAAAAAATTAGAACTTGGGCTTTATGATGAAAATTCGATTCTTCCTAAAGTTTATGAGGAAAACCAAAAACAAAAAGAATTCCTAACCAACTGGAACCAGGAAAGAAAACAAAGATACGCAAAGTTAACTGCATCCAACAACTTTGTCAAAGAAATCAACGAAGATTCCATTCGTGCTTATCCAAACTCATTCCAAACTTCAGGAATATCACCTACAGAGACTTTATCCTTTGTGAAAAACAATCGTTTGAAAGAAACTTTGAAAACAAAAAAGATAAACTCTTTTGCTTTCAAATCCTTCCAGGCACAAATCAAAGATAAAACCATCACAACTTACCTTTTTGATTCTACTTCTGAAAATGAAATTCTATCGGTTGCGGCCTTAGCAAAAAAATACCCAAACAAAAGATTTATCATCCTACACGGAGGAACTCCGTTTATCAAATTACCGGAACTTCAGAACTTACAATATTTATTATCTTTTTCCTTAACCCAAGGATCTTGGGAAGCATTTGGTGAAAAACTGACTTCTGGAAAAGAGATTCCAAAAGTAGATTTGATTTTATTACCCAAAGGGTCGAAGACACCTTCGAAAGGTGCCTTCCCCGAAAGGTTATAATTTTTTTAAGTTAGTATTTCTCGAATACCACCACGTTTGCGGATTTCTTCGTACAAAGTTTTCCGCACTGTTTCATCAGCATCTACATAACGAAGTAGATATAAATCTGACTTTTGTTTGGTGGGCATCATCTTCGCGCGAATATGATACATGGGACCCGTATCAAAACAGAAACTCACTTCCCAAAGGTCTTGTAGTTTCCAAATTTCTGGTGAAATTTCCACAGGGAAGGTAAACAAAATCCCACGGTCAGATAATCTTTCGGAAAGAGTGATAAAAGGTTTAGGACTGTCTTTGATATCGAACCTTTTTTCATTATGTTCTTTTTGGTCCTTTGCAATCCGTTTCAAAACTTCTAATTGTTTATCAATATTTTCTTCTGTGAAAAGGAGTTTGTTTTTATCCAATTCCAAAACTTGTTTTTTTTCATCCGGTGGAGGCCAAGGGGCAACAGTGATGGATAACTTTTCTGTTAACATCAAATGGGACTCACCTTTTCTTTCAATTTTGCCACTAAAATGGAAAATCACACCACTTTCATTTGCACGAGTCATGGTTCCTTCTAACAAATAACCACCGCTACTTGGTCGAAATACATATAGTTTTGCTTCCTTACCAGGAACAAGTAAATCCTTTGAAAGTCCTTTGATAGAAAGAAGAAGTTCGTCAGCAGTTTTTTGCATCACATAAGTTAGTTCCTCACGTCCATCCGCTTCCAATGCACCAACTTCCCCAACCGTCAGATCATTTAAAGATAGAATTTCTTTTTTGAATTCCACCCCAGAGCGAAAGAGTTTATCAAAAAGATCCACTTCCCTTTCAGTCGTATTGGCATTGGATTTTAAAAAATAACGATAGAGTGCGTTTTTCAATTTGTTTCTGTTTTCAGGCAAAAGATAAATTTCGCGTTCGTCATCGTTTAGGTGATCATAAAACGAATGAAGGATATTGAGTTCTAGTTGGTTGCATTTTCGGGCAGAGGCGTATCTCTGGAACTCAACCCAGTGGTTCACTACGCTTGATTGTTTATTTTGTAAGTAGTTCATCACCTTCACGTAAACAAAGGCGGCCACACCCATAAGAAAGATGTAAAAGAGGTAGATCGGATCAAATTTTGGAAAAATCCAAACGACTTGTGCTATAAAATTCATAATTTACTTTTCCTCATATCCGTATCGTGGTGAATGGAAGCAAGGTGAGTTCCTCCTACTTCAAAATTATCGGCAAAAATCCTCTCCACGGGACAGTTGTTCCCCAAGGAAATAAAAACGAAGCACTTCCACTTCTCGGTGCCCTCCTTCTTTGGGAAGGAGATGTCATTCTGGAAAACCTTCCAGAAATCGCCGATGTACTCAAACTCATGGAAGTTCTACGCCATATTGGTGTGGAAATCACTGCCACAGGTACAAAAGGATCATACCTCTTCCAGAAAAAAAATCCAGTGAAATCGGACCTTCCCTATGAACTTTGTTCTCAACTCCGAGGAGCTGTGACACTAGCGGGACCCATCCTTGCCCGCACGGGAAGAGTTTTTTTACCAAAACCAGGTGGAGACAAAATTGGCCGTCGGAGAATGGACACCCACTTACTTGCCTTAGAGGCTCTTGGTGCCAAAATAGAAGTTTTTCCAGACGGATATATGATCACTGCTGACCGTTTGGTGGGAAAAGACATTTTACTTGATGAAGCATCAGTCACAGCTACAGAAAATGCAGTGATGGCTGCAGTTTACGCCGAGGGCCTAACAACGATTCGTAACGCTGCCTCCGAACCCCATGTCCAAGGACTTTGTCGTTTTTTAATCGCTGCTGGTGCCAAAATTGAAGGAGTGGGAACAAACCACCTAACAATCACTGGTGTTAGTAAACTATCTTCTCCTCTCGGTGGCCTAAAACATCGTATTGGTTCCGATTATTTAGAAATAGGATCTTTTATCAGCCTTGCAGCTGTTACAGGTGGAGAAATCCACATCACCGATGTGAACCCAGAAGACATTCGTATGATCCGAATGGTCTATTCTCGCCTGGGGATCGAAGTCAGGCCAACGGAAAACGGAATCCTTGTTCCTTCTGACCAAAAGATGGAAATCATCCCCGACTACCATGGTGCCACACCCAAAATTGATGACGCTCCTTGGCCGGGATTTCCTGCCGATATGACTTCTGTTGCTTTGGTGACAGCAACGCAGTGCAAAGGAACAGTCCTCATCCACGAAAAACTATTTGAATCAAGACTCTTCTTTGTGGACAACATCATTGCCATGGGTGCCCAAATCATCCTCTGTGATCCGCATAGAGCCATTGTGATTGGTGCCAATCGATTGTATGGCCAAAGAGTTGCAAGTCCCGACATTCGTGCCGGGATGGCGATGATCATTGCTGCTCTTTGTGCCGAGGGACAAAGCGAAATTCATAACATTGTTCAAATTGATAGAGGTTTTGAATCGATTGATACCCGCCTACGTTCTTTGGGGGCTCAAATCGAAAGAGTCTCTGATTAGATGAAACGAAAGGATCTTTTCCGAGAGGGTTTCAAATCCGTATTTCAATTTACCTTCAACAAGGCGGATGAAATTACCGAAACCATACGAGAAGTTTGGGAAGACGAAAAAACTCCCGTAACAAAACCCAAAAAGAAAGGAAAAAGACCATCTGACAAAGTAAAGACGACATCAAAACCAACAACTGTCCGGAAACGCAAAACTAGGATGTTCCAGACACTTGCCCTTCCTCCTGGTGCCTCTCCCGATTTTTTTTCTCTATGTACGGGATGTAATGAATGTATTTTTGCCTGTCCTTATGCCGTCTTATTCCCTGTTACCGTTCCTGAATCGGGAAAAAACTTTCCACATTTTGATCCTAATGCAAAGGCTTGCCATATGTGCACCGATTGGCCTTGTATTAGTGTTTGTCCTGAAGAGGCACTCTTACCGTACGAACTGTCCGATGAAAAACCAAATTTCGGTAAGGCGAAAGCCATCACAGAACATTGTATTAACGGAAAAACTGGTGAATCGACTTGTAATGTTTGTTTAGTTACTTGTCCCATCGAAAAAACAGTAAAATTTAAAGGAAATTTGCCGATTTTTAATACATCCTCTTGTACTGGATGTGGACTCTGTGTTGAATCCTGTCCGAGTTTTCCGAAAGCAATTCAAATCAAATTCAAAAAACAATAAACATCACCTATCAATCGTTTTAGAAAAAAAATCACCGCAAAACATCAAAAAATTGTTATTCGATGAAAAAATATCTTGAATTTTTCAGTGATCAGAGAGATACCCTTGTTAGAGCAAGGGAATTTCCCTCGTCAAAAAAAGATAAAATCTAGATTTAAAGGAAAAAGAAAGCTATGGAACCACAAAAAGTAGGCCCAGGACAAATCGACAAAATTGCAGAGGATTTGAAAAAAGATCCTGAAAAATCCATTGGAAACTACCTTTTCAAAGGATTCAGAATTCAAATCTCTAAATACAAGGCTTCTGGTGCAGAAAGAGTACAACAACTCTACAAAAGAAGAAGAGCTCAAGGTCTTTGCATCGTTTGTGGAACAAAAGTCACTCGTAAAAATCCGGTAACAGGAATCCTTTACAGACTTTGCGACACTCACAGAGCAGAAATTGACCAAAAAAACAAAGAAAAAGCAAAAGCTAAAAAAGGAAAATAATCCTTTATCAGCATTTTTCTAACTAAGAGGGGACTTTAGTCCCCTTTTTTGTTTACAGACCCCTCCTTCCTTCTATCCTTTTTGTCATGAAGTCCCTCCTCGCTATTTTAGCTTTAACCCTAATCGGATGTTCTCAAATGATTTGGCGCCAGACACAATTGCCAGAAGAAGTCTCTCCAACAAACGACCCCAATCTCAACTTGGTCCTCACTGTAGGATACGAAGAAAAAGATTCTTGGAATCCCTTAAACGGAACCACAGACAAACGAAATTATAAAAGCAAAATCAAATTGGTGAAAAATGCACCCACAGGTGGAAAGTCGATTAAAGAATGGGACCTTCCCTCTTGGTCACTAGGGGATGGAATTTTTTATCATACCAGTTCATCCACTTTATTTGTGTTATATGGCAAAGATGATGAATATGGAACCTTAAACCAAACTTTATCTTTGTATCCAGAATCTGGGGGAGCCTTTTCTTATCCGGCAACTCCAGAAAAAAGAATCATTTTCCAAATGGCACCTTCCCCTAACGGAAGCTTGGTGGCTCTCATCACGGCAAACCCAGCAGCGGAAGGTGAATTTTCTGAATTTGAACTCAACCTCATCCAACTTTCCGATAAAAAAATCCAAACCTTTCCGATCAACTTTTGGACCGCTCTTCCTCTCTATGGAATTCGATGGGCAGAAGATGGAAAAAAACTCTATTTAAGAACCCCAGATAGAATTTTAGTTTGGAACGGATCGGAGATCCAAGAAACAAAAACTTTTCCTGAATGTTTTACCGTTTCCACAAACTTCGGCAAATGGGCTTACGAATCGGCAAGCCTAGGGGATGGCGGGAATGTAGTCCTTGGCAAAAAGATAGCTGCTCCCCGCCAAATCTCCAATATCGACCAAATCAAACTCTGCCGATAAATTCAAGGGTTTCTATTCGTCTTTTAGGCTCCCATTTCCATTGGATGGAATGGAGCCTTCGAAGAGGAACGTCAAAACGAAAAAACCTCACGCCTTACCCGCCGTAAGGATTCCAAACGAGTTTAGAAGGTTTTCGCAGACATCCCTTCCATCCCAGACAGCTCTTCCCCTTCCTCAATTCGCTTGATTTTATTATGTCACATGATTGGATGAGTGAAAAGCCCCCATGATCGAAAAGAAATTTACGGAACATATCGATGCCATTTCCAAATACCTGAATGTCGTCGAAAAAATTGAACCCATTCGTAAAAGTGGGGTCGTTGTATCCGTGGTGGGCAATGTCATTTATTCCCAAGGGCCACCTGATTCCAAGGTTGGCGAAATTTTAGAAGTCGAACGTGGTTCGGACAAAGGGTATTTGGCTTGTGTCCTTGTTGGTTTCAAAGACCATCTTTATACCTTGATGCCGCTCGGTGACACGCAAGAGATTTTTCCCCATGCATTTGTATTTTCTTCCGGAAGGCAAATCACTCTTAACGCTGGGCCAGAACTTTTAGGACGAGTGTTAAACGGTCTCGGCAAACCCATCGATAACAAAGGGATTCTCATCACCAAAGAAGAAAGGGCCTCAGAACCAAGGTTTCTCAATCCACTAGATCGTCCCCCCATCACTGATGTTTTAGAAACAGGAGTTCGTGCCATAGATGGAATGTTAACCGTAGGTCGCGGCCAAAGGATTGGAATTTTTTCTGGATCTGGTGTGGGTAAATCCAGTTTACTTGGGATGATCGCTCGTTATACGAACGCCGATGTGAACGTGGTGGCTCTGATTGGAGAAAGGGGTCGCGAGGTAAATGAATTCTTACATGTAGAACTTGGGAAGGAAGCTCTCGCAAAATCGGTTGTCTTTGTAGCAACTTCTGATTCTTCCAAAATGGAACAAGTGAGTTGTGCCAACTTAGCTTGTTCTGCCGCAGAATACTTTCGAGAAAAAGGAATGTCCGTCAATTTGTATATGGATTCTCTCACTCGTTATGCAGAGGCCCTACGAGAACTTTCCATTGGAGAACCAGTGGTAACCAAAGGATATGCATCCAGTGTGTTTACAAAAATGGCAAAACTTGTAGAACGAGCAGGAACATCACATAACGGTGGCTCCATTACCGGATTTTATACTGTATTAACCGATGCCGAAGATGATATGGATGATATCGTTGCCGATAAAGTACGAGGGTTTATTGACGGACATATTGTACTCACAAGAAAACTAGCCGAACAAAGTCACTATCCGGCTATTGATGTTCCGGCTTCTTTATCACGACTCATGCAAAAAATTGTAAATGAAGACCATTATATGCGTTCCTCCATTGTTCGGGAACTCATCTCCAAATACAAAAACTCAGAAGATATTATTTTACTCAATGCCTATGTTCGTGGTGCAGATGAAAAAGTGGATATGGCCATTGATAAAAAATCGCAAATTGATGATTACCTAAGACAAAGGATTGAAGAAAAATCAAGTTATAATGATGCAACCAAACGATTGGAAAAAATTCTACAATCTTCTTCTCGTAATGATGATGATTTTTAAATTAACGTATCCGACCTAACCGCTCTATTTACCTTTATCATTTTTTGTTTTAAAAAAATTTCAGATTTCAAAATCTTCCAAACCGGATGAATCATTAAAAAAATCATTCAATCTCTAAAATAACCAAGGTCACATCATCATCAGGAGAACGGTTTCCCGTGAATTCTTTGATTCTTTCGAGTAACAAACGTTTGGATTCAGAAATCGGATACCCGCTATACCTTTGCACAATGGATTCCCAATTTTCTTGACCAATCATTTCTTTTTCTTTATTAGTGGCTTCTGTAATTCCGTCTGTATACAATACAATTCGATCTCCAGCACGAAGTGGAATCACATCTTCTTGTATGTCTAACTCGGGAATCCATCCAATCAGTTTTCCTTGTGGCAAACTCAGTAAGGGTTTGTTTTCTCCCACTCGATTGATGACAAGGGGAGGATGGCCGCAGCGTGCATGCACCATTTCTTTGGTTTCTAAATTGATATAAATGTACGATGCCGTTACAAACGCACCTTTCATTTTCCCAAGTAAGGTGGAGTTGATTTGAGTCATGAGTTGTGCAGGTTCTCTCGACAACCGAATCTGTGTAGAAAAAGCAATCTTAAGCATTGCCGAAATAAGTGCGGCTGTAATTCCATGCCCAGATACATCAGCAATGATCACACCAAGTTCCGTTTCCGAAATCGCATGGAAGTCAAAGAAGTCCCCTCCCACACTATCCATTGGTTCGTAATAAAATTCGGATTTGATACCGGCAATATTAGGAGCTTCTTCTGGAAGGATGGAACTTTGGAGTTTTCTGGCAAGGCCAAGCTCATTTTGAAAGGCAATGAATTTGTTTTGTTCTTCTACTGCTTTTTTTAGAGTGATTAAGTTTTTTGCACGAGAGATTAACTCACGTTTGTCGAAAGGTTTTGCAAGATAATCGTTACCACCGGCTTCTAGTGAAGCAATGATGTCCGTGATTTGATTTTTAGCAGTTAAAAACAAGATGGGAAGTTGGTATAAAGAATAAGACTCTCGTAATACCATACAAACATCATAACCACTCATTCCAGGCATCATGATATCGAGTAACATCAGTTCAAAAGGACCATCATCTCGAACCATACGAATGGCATCCCCGCCGTTTGAAGCCTCATATACATCACAACCAATCAGGGTTAAATGGTTTTTAAGAACCTGTCGGTTGATGGGTTCATCATCCACAACGAGGACTTTGATTTTTTCGCCATCATATTCTTCTGTCGTTTCTTCAATGGGTTCAAATTCAGGGGACTCACCACCAAACCACAAATCTGCTTTTTTGACGGGAGGTTTTTCCATAGGAATCTCCCCCTCTCTTGCCAGTGGCAAAGTGAATCGAAAGATAGAACCTTCTCCTTCGATTGATTCTACCCAAATAGACCCACCATGTAATTCGACCAAACGTTTGCTAATAGCAAGCCCAAGCCCCGTCCCACCAAACTTACGTGTGGTGGATGCGTCTACCTGTTCAAAGGACTTAAATATATCGGCAAACTTATCTTTTGGAATTCCAATCCCTGTGTCTTTGATAGAAAGAACCAACATTCTCTCCATAATTTCCGCAGAAACATCAATCCGACCTTTTTCGGTAAACTTAATCGCGTTTCCAATCAAATTGAATAGAATTTGTTGAAGCCTTGCCTCATCTCCTAAAATCGGAGGAAAATCCATGGGAACATGATTACGAACGGTTAGATTTTTTGTTACATAGAGTGGTCTTGAAATTACTAACACCAAATCACAAATTTGATGCAAGTCGATGGCTTTAAGATCCAAATCCAAATCTCGATTTTTCATTTTGGAAAAATCTAAAATATCATCTACAAGAGAGGACAAACGTTTCCCCGAACTCACAATCATTCCTAGGTTTTGCCTTTGTTCTTGGTTCAACCTTCCGCCGATTCCGTCAAACATAGATTCCGCGATACCTATAATCCCGTTGAGTGGCGTTTTTAGTTCGTGAGAAGTATTGGCTAAAAATTCATCCTTTAATTTGTCTAACGCTAACAATCTTTTCGATAAAGACTCCACGTCGGAGAAAGCTTTACTAAACCGCCTAGACAAAGTTAAAGATTGGACTAAAATAAAAACAAAAATTCCAATAGGGATGGCTTCAACGGTATAAACCAATTGATAAGCGTTGAGTAAATCGATAAAGGCCGCAATTGCTACAGAGATGATTCCGATGGCAAATAATAAACTACTTTCTTTTCTTGCCAAAACAGCTCGGAACACACCTTGAAATATCAAAAAGATTCCTGAAAGTAACACAATATGGAAATATCCATTTAACCTTGTGTAAACGGACGTGGGTAAAATCAAAATAAAACTGACAAAAATAAGAGTGGGAACAAGTAGAATTCGATGCATCCAACGGGGATAGAAGTTGGGGTAAAATTCACGGAAAAAAGCAAAGAAAAGATACGGTGATAAATAGAAGGTTAGAAATTCAATACGAAGGCAAAGATTCCAACCGATATAAGGAGAAAGTTCATTAAACCCAAACCGTTCTCCGGTAAATAAAGTTCTTAGCGATAATAAAAGGGCGGCAAACCCAAATAATAAATTTCCTTTGTCGGAACGCCTAAAATAAAACAAACCAAAATGGTACAGAGCAATGATGAAAACGGCCCCTGCCAAAAACAATGATGAGGCTAAATCTTTTTCATTTTCTTTAAAAAGTTTTTTCCACTCACCAACATAAGGTGGTTCCCACATCCCTCCCTTGTCATGGTGAAAATTTGAAATCTCCACCAAAAGTTCGTTAGGTCCATCTTTCCAGGGTAACTGGTAAAATTGAAACTGATAGGAAGGAACAGACTCTTCGGGATTTTTAGAAACCACACCGGAAGATCCGAGTAATTTTCCATTCCAATACACTCGAGAGGCCGTTGCCAAATCCACAAGTTCAATTCCATAAACAGCGTCTGGATCCGTTCCTTCTGGTCTCTCGAGTAGCAAACGGTAGGTTCCAAATCCTTTCCCTGATCCCAAATCAGAGTTCCAAATTCCAGGAACCAAAACATGGAGTTTGTTTGTCGGAACTTCCGAGAGCTCAGAAAGAAATGTATGGGGATAAAACTCCCATTCCCCTTCTAAATGAACGGGGTTTCCCTGGCTTTTCCTAACGATTTCGGCAGGAGGTGTTGCCAATAGGGGCAATGTGGCAAGGCAAAAGAGGAAAACCGCCGAACCAATCAGATGTAAGTATTTATTGGACAATATTGCAAGTTTTACTCATTTTTTTAAAAATACGAGTAAAAAAGAGTACAAAAATTATTTAGAACCGAAGAAATAGACAGCTGTGAAACGATTTCGTTTTAGTTTAGAGACAGTTCTAAAACTGAGAGGTTGGCGGGAAGAAGAAGAAATCCGCAGACTCTCCCTAGTTGTCTCCAAACTGAATTCCCTCATTGGTGAAAAAGATTCCAATGAAAGGGAAATTGAATCTTCTTACGAAGCAATCCTCGCATCTTCAAAAGTGGGGACAAGTCTTTCCGATTATCTTTCCATCGAACAATACATCCAAGGACTCATGCGACGCAATGAAGAGTTGGAAGAACGTATTACCGCACAAAACGAAGAAGTCAATTTAGTTCGTAAAGATGTAATGGTTGCTCGGATGAATAAAAAGGTAATCGAAGTTTTAAAAGACAAACGATTTGCCGAATGGAAGAAAAAACGAAACCGAGCAGAACGAAGAGAAGTCGAAGAATTTAATCTTCAACTAAGCAAACAATCATTATTCGATTCGACAGAAAGTTATGGACCTTCAAAATCTAAAAAAATTCCAAGAACTTTCAAAATTCTCAACCGAGAGGATGGTGGTGATGAACTCACTTCTGACTTCAAATCTCTTCGTGATTTTTATGAAAAATACTACCTAGGACAAGGCAAATCATAATGGCAAGTGTAACCGATAGCACAAGATCCTTCTTTTTAATCGTACTCATTTTTTTCCTAATCGCCATCGGTTTTTTTGTATTTGATTACTTCCAAGTCATCAATGCAGAAGATTACTTACCTTTCTTAAAAAAACAAGCAGGACTCGTAAACCAAGACCTACTTTCTCCAACGGAACTTGAAAAGTTGGAAATGGAAAAAGCAAAAGAAAGGCTGATCGCTGACCGTGAAGAACTAGAACAAATGAAACGTGAGTTAGAAGAAAAATCTTCTTCGCTTCATGCTGACAAAGAACGTTTGGAGGAATTAAAGGAAGGAATCCAACGGAAAGAAAAAGAAATGGCGGACAAAGTAAAAAAAGACAATGCCCGCGCTGAAAAAGTAAAAGTTCTAGCAAACAAAGTTGCCAATATGCCACCTGAATCGGCAAGAGATATGTTAATCAATTGGCCCGATTACGATATCATTGAAGTTTTTGAACAAATGGATAGGGATGCAGAAGAAGAGGGAAGACAAACCATTACCACATACCTACTCACTTTATTTCCTGCAGAAAGAAGGTCTGTGATTTCCAACAAGTGGTTGGATGCGGGAGCCAAAAATGTTCCAAACTATGGTAAAAGCATAGATGAAGATAACGACGAACCTTAACCAGGGGATCCCTTACTTTAACAGTGAATCCTTTCGTTTGAAAAACTAAACCGATATCGATTCGGTTTTAAAATTTGAATTTTAGAATTTATTGTTTGGTTCCAAACAAAATGGATTTCACTGCTTGGATGGCGTCTTCCAATTGGTCGTTCACTACCACATAATCAAAGCTTGGTGCCTCATCGAGTTCCCGAATTCCATTTTCAATCCGTCTTTCAATACTGGTTTTAGAATCAGTACCTCGGCGAATCAGTCTTTCGATCCAAATTTCCCGACTCGGTGGTTCAATAAAAATTGTTACAGACTCTGGCCGGAGTTCTTTTACTGTCTTAGCCCCTTGGACATCCAAATCGAGAAGCGCCACTCGATGATCCCGAATGGCATCTAAAATTGGGCCTTTCGGTGTTCCATAATAGTTTCCATGGACTTCTGCCCATTCGTAAAACTCACCTGCTGCAATTCGTTTTTGGAACTCCGGAACCGAGAGAAAATGATAGGTTTTTCCTTCTTTATCACCTGGTCTTGGTTCGCGAGTGGTACAAGAAATGGAAAAATAAAACTCTGGATATTCTGCAAGTAAAGCAGCGATGATGGTTGATTTCCCACCACCCGCTACAGAAGAAATAATATATAAATTAGGATTTACTTTCAATCTTCTGATTCCTCCTCACCCTCACCAATATGGTTGTCACCGGTTTCCAATCGTTTGGATAAACTTTCAGGGCGGATGGCGGAGAGAAGGATATGGCCTGAATCTAATACAAGAACAGACCTTGTTTTGCGTCCACTAGTGGCATCAATCAATCGACTTGCAGATTTTGCCTCAGAACGAAGTCTTTTGGCACCAGCTGAATCGGCTTGGAGGATGGTAAGGATTTTCGATACAAATACTACATTAGAAAATCCAACATTGAGTACCGGAAACGAAGACATGGAAACATAATTTTAGATTCTTCTAGATCGATCAAGTCGAATCGTTTCTATTAAATGAATTTCATGAATGCCAATATTCATGGCTTCTGAAATTTCATCATGTTTGTATCCCTTTTTGATCAGATGAACCACTTTATCAATCTTTGTTGCCGAAACAGGTAATTCTTCCAATGCCGATTCAATCGAAAGATCCACTTTATCCAAACTCATTTTTTGGTAGGAAGCAAAGGCTGGATCATTTGCTTTTGATACTTCGTTTAAAAATTCTCTTTTTTTGGGGCCATGGGTGAGTTCGTTACGAATCAAATCGGATGTTTTTTCTTCTGCAAATGGATTTCCACCGACCGTATAATTCATCTTAGGTTGGAAAGTGGGAACTTCTAGATTATCCATTGCTTCGTTTGATGGAGCATTGACTTCTTCCATTCCAAAAATTCCTTTCACCGCTTTGCCTAATTTCCCAAAGGCTTGGTTCACGGCCCCTTCGGTTGTTTCTACTTCATCACTCGGAACGGGGATTTGGTTTGCTTGGTAAATTTTACCAATACCTGTTCTTTGTTCTTTGATATCAAGAGCCAGTTCTTCTTCCGCAGTTAAATCAGGAACTAACTCTGATTTCATGGAAAGACCTGAGGATTGGTAATGTTTAAATTCTTTTACTAACGCCTCTCCCTTTTCCATCATGGAACGAAGGGCTACCATTTTGGATTCTATGACAGCAACGGTTGCATCAAGTTCCCTGATGGTTTCCGCCGTGGCCATATCAATGGCTCGGTTTAATTTTTTATCGTAATATTCCGCGACTGCTTTTTGAACTTTTGCAGAGATGAAAACATACATCATCCCACAAAATAGTAGATTGATTAAAACAAGAGAAAAGAGTTCCATGTCGCTCTCCTTCAGAACATTTCCAACAACATTCCGGAGTGAGAACTTTAAGCTTTTAAATCAAAACGAGATCCCCGAACCAAACTAGGACGATCATAAATGACTCCTTCTTTGGAATACGCATAAACCGAATTTTCTTTATCTTGTTTCGGTTTCGCCGCCGAACTATGGTTACCTGATTTTGTTTCAGGAACCGTTTGGGCTCGGTTTTGGGTTTGAATCACAACCTTTTGCAATTCCACCACCTGGTTTTGGTGGGTAAAAGGATTCTCTGCCTGTGCCCTACGTGCAAAATCGTAGTGGTGGGCGATACTCGCGAAGTTTTCGTTTAGAATCATCGGGAACCCTCTTAATTCTTAGACTTACCACGCCCTCTCTTTTTTCTCCAGTCATTTTTCGCTTCGTCTGGGTCTTCGTAAGGTGCACTGCGGACCTGGGACTCTTCTTCGAAAAAGGTCTTGGCTTTGGTCTCGTGGCGGAGTTTGAACTCAGCATTGCGGATGCGAATGGTAACACCCGGGAAAATGGTCTTCTCGACCGAAATACGGCCATTGGCAGCCTGTTCATCCATGTATTCGGTTAGGGTTTGGATGTCCTTGCCGGCCTCGGCGATTCGTTTTTCGAGTTTTTTGGTTCCCGCTTCCAATTTCTGCAAATGCGCATCCTGTTCGGCGGTAAAGCTGGCAGGATCGGCCTCTTTCCTTGCTTTTAGGGTGCGCATGGTTTTTGTAAGTTGGTCCAGTTTGTCCTGGTTCTCTTTTCGTTTCTCTTCGTATTCCTGAATCTGTTTTAGGATCTTTGGGTTGTTTCCCACGATGAGATCGGTTTGTGGGTTGGCTTGGGAGCCGATGATTTTTGCAGAGATCAGTTGGGCTGCTTGGATGGTTCCGCCCACAATCTGGCCTCGTTTTCCTTTACAGGAAATTTTTCCCCCAGCCATCAAATGAGAATGTAAAATACCTTCTTGAACGATGATGTCTTTTTCTGTGATACAAGTGGCGTTCTGGATGAACTTGGCGACAATGTTTCCACCTGTGGATTCCACACGTGCTTCTTCCCTTCCCGTCACACCTTGGCGGACGATGATATCACCATCTGCTTCCACGATGGCTTTCTGGACTGTTCCATAAATTTCAATGTTACCGGCCGCTTTGACGGAATAATTATCTTCTACGTTTCCTGTGATGATGATAGAGCCAAGGAAGGTAACATTACCCGTACGAACACCCACGTCTCCATTGATTCGATAAACCGTCTCGACAGAAAGTCTACCAGCAGCATATAACACCTGTCCGTTGACCTCTGCAGTAAGACGCATTTTGTCTTCCGAAAGAATGGTTCCTTTTCCCTGTTTGAGTTCTGTATCCAAACCATCTTTGGCAGGTAATACCATTCCAAATAAGTTACGCCCAAACTTTCCTTTTTCTGCAGGGAGTTTTTCGGCTAATAGCTGTCCTACGACAACGTTTTCGATCATATCTAAGTCTTTGTAATCCACACGACCTGATTGGTCTTCTTTGAAGTTGATTTTCTTTTCCGTGCGGACATAGTATTTAATTTCTGCATTTTTCCCGTTCACAGGGAAATCACCTTCGGCCCCAATAAAAGGTTTGTTGATAATGTCTTCGTCCAAACTTTTACGAATTTCATCTTCTTTGAGACCATGAGCCACACCCATCCCTTTCAGTGCGGCTACGATATCAGAAACTTCTAAATCACGTCCACCAGGTCTTGCCGGAAAAACGGTCACAAAGGCTCGCATGTTTTCTTGTGCAATTTCTACGTTGCAACTAGAATCATTTCCTGCTTTTGGTTTTTGGTTGGAGATAAGAGCAGGTTCCCCTTTTTTTTCTTTGATGATTTTGTTTAAGAGGTTTTGATCAATCCCCGCCACACCGCGAAAGGAAAGTTTTTTGGAAACATCTGCCATGGACATTTCCATTCCCTCCCCCGAAGGAGGATGAACTGTTAAAAATACACCGGTTCTGTAAATTTTAACCGAAACTCGACCATCTTTGTTTTTGGGAGTGACTAGTTCTTTTAAGTCTTTAGATACTAATTTTCCACTACCACCCGTTAGATGCTCATCCAACAAACTCAATTCATCTAATAACAAATCATCAGGGATGATGGAGGCGCGGATATGATAAGGTTCCGAAAAGAATAGAGACTTCTTTCCTCTTTTTAAAACAGTATAATCAATTTCATGAACTTTGCGGCCTAAGTGCCCTGAGGCAATTGCCAGACACTCTTCGATGGTATCGGCAATGACCTCCACTTGTTCTTTTTCCTTACGGTCGAACTCTTTCAGTTCCTCTGTAAGAAATTCAGAGAGAGACATTTCTAATTACCTTTTTTGGATCGCGGATTTTACTTTGGAGAGTTTGCTGCGGAGCCTTGCGACCGCTTTTGTATGGAGTTGAGAAATTCTTGATTCCGTAACTTCCAAAACTTCACCAATTTCTTTTAGAGTGAGGTCTTCATAATAATAAAGTACGATTACCTTTTTTTCTTTTTCCGGTAACGACTGAATGGCTTCTACGATTACGTTTTTGATTTCTTCTTTTTCGATGATATTGTCAGGGTTCATATTCATCGGAGATTCAAGAGTTTCCATAAAAGAAACTTCATCGTTCTCATCACCGAGAAACCAAATATCATTCAATGAAACAAGAGAGGTTCCAGAAAGTTTTGCTAGGAGTGAATTGTATTCTTCCATAGAGACGCCAAGTTCTTTAGCAATCTCTTCATCATCTACTTTTTTGCCTTCTTTGTTCTCAAGCATGGCAATGATGTTTTCTAATTGTTTTGCTTTTTGACGGATGGAACGCGGAATCCAATCCACACTTCTAAGTTCGTCAAAAATAGACCCACGGATACGAGTCATCGCATAAGTTTTGAATTTAATTTCGCGAGAAGGATCGAATTTTTCTATAGCATCTAACAGACCAAAGACGCCATAACTGACGAGGTCTTCAAATTCGACATTTTGTGGCATTCCGATCGCAATCCGCCCAGCCACGTGTTTGACGAGAGGTGAATATTTTTCAACAAGGTAACTTCGGATCTCCGCATCCTTTGTGACGCGGTATTTTTTCCAAAGATCTGTCTCATCAAACTGATTGTATTTGTCTAGCAATCTTGACATAGGGAACCGAAGTACGGAATCTCTTACTTTATAGAAAAAATCGTAAAGAAGAGGAAATTACAAGAGGATTTTTTCTTATGTCCTCTAAAAACCGCAATTTTTCAGCTCTCTTGGGGATCATCCTTAGCCATCATGGTGCGAATCGCCTCCGCCATGAGTTTTGGCTCGTTTTTGATCGCAATTTTATCCACGATGATGTGATCTCCAAATTTTCCTGACTTAGCCATAGCAAGTTTTGCATCCATAGCGGCATCCCCCATAGGTTGGACACCAAAATCATCAGAACCCATCGATTCAGACCGGACCGAATCCATTCCACCAGATTCATGGTCATAGTCATCGGAATGGCTTTCACCCCCAAATCCACCAATGGAAAATCCACTGAGGAACTCTAAAAATTCAGGGACTTTTTTTTGTAAGACAGAGAACACTCCAAAGCCCAAACCACCGAAAGCAAAAGTAGAAATGAGTGAGACAAAGAAGATATAACCAAGTCGGTTCCCAACAAGAAACCCACAGACAGAACTGATAATGGCTCCAAGGACTGCAAATCCCAGTACAAATCCGATCAGCACTTAGTTGTCTTCCTCCATCTTCTCTTCCATTTCCTTCTCTTTGAAGTCTACGAAGCTAAAGAATTTTTTGAAAAAACCAGTAAGACCTTCTTCATCATCATAACCACCTTCGGTTTGTAAGAGGGTGTGAGTGACCCGAGTCAGGCAAGCTGCTGCCTTAGAACGAGGAGCCCCAATGATGAATGGTTTTTGTTCACGAATTGACTTTTCTACTTCTTCATCTTGGAAAATAAATCCTAAGTTTTCTACTTGGACTTCTAAAAATTGACCGGAGATATCGATGACTCGATCGGCAACTTTTTTCCCTTCAATAGCAGAACGCACACGGTTGACGATGATTTTGAGATTTTTGTCTTTGGATTGAGAAACAATGGATTTGATCAGGCCATAAGAATCGGTAATGGAAGTAGGCTCCGGTGTTGTGACCACTACCACTTCATCCGCAGGCATCACAAGACCGATGACATTGGCAGAGATTCCAGCACCGGTATCGATGATCATGACATCATAACGATCAAGTTCTGCAAACCCTTTGATAAGATTGTTTCTTTGTGTTTCGTTTAGGTTAGCAAGCTGAGAGTATCCAGAAGCACCAGCAATGATATCTACGCCTTCTGGAGTGGAGATCACGATATCTTTCAAAGATTTATGGCCTTTCACCACATGGTATAAATTGTATTTCGGAATGATACCAAGAAGAACATTGACGTTGGCAAGTCCCAAGTCACCATCAAAGATTAAAACTTTGAGTCCCGTCTTTGCAATGGAGATTGCAAGGTTTACGGAGACAGTACTCTTTCCAACACCGCCCTTACCAGAAGCTACCGCGATGATTTTAGTTTTTTTGACTGCATCCTGGGGTTGAACAAGTTTTAAACCAGTACCAGTTTCAGTGAGCTTTCTAAGATTTGCAGCTTGGTCCATCGTTACCCCTACGGCCTTAAGGATAACGAACTTGGTTACACGGTCTTTTCGAAGACCTCGCCCGCTATCCCTTTCAATTTTTCAGGAAAAATTACACATTCGGCAAGAAGTTTTTTCGAGGCATTTAGGATATCAAAAGGAACATCCTGCCCCACACTTAAGAATGCGAATTCCCTGTGAATAGTATCGGCCAATTCCACTACAGAACCTAAAAATTCTGCTTCATCTAGCTTAGTTAATAAAATTCTTTTATAACCGACCGACTCATACGCGTTCGCAACCGCGAGGGCATTGTCTTTGGAAACAGTGGAGGAAAGCACTAAGACGGTTTCGATATAATCCTTTTCCCCAAAAACTTGGTAGAATTCCTGAAGTTTTTCCAGGTTTTCTGACTTTCTATGCGAGTATCCTGCCGTATCCACGAGGATGAGTTCGGATCCATCGCGGAGAATGGTTTCCTTCCATTTACGCAAATCTTTGGCGGCATAAAATGGCAAACCCATTGCATCCGCATAAAACTTAAGTTGGTCGATAGCCGCAATGCGGTAATTGTCCGTTGTATAAAGGGAAACTTTTTTACCCATGTGCAAACTGTACTTGGCAGCAAGTTTGGCAATCGATGTAGTTTTTCCAGCCCCAGTAGGTCCTACAAAGAAAATAATTTTCCGTTTTCCCCTTGGAGTTCCACTAAAAAGGTCTGAATCAATTTGAATTCTTTCTTCTAAATAAGTAACAGCTTTGTCAGTAACATTGGCATAACGAGTGAGGTCTACCGCAGACAATCTGCGTTCGAGTGCCACGGCCATCTCTTCTAAAAATCCAGGAGACAATCCTTCGTTTAACAAACGATCTACGATTTTTTGAATATGAGGGTGTCTTTCGGGACTTTGTTGTTTTGTTTGAGGTACAATCTCCATCGGAGAGTCCTTCGCTTCCGAAATGGACAAACCAACGGCCCTTTCTTCCAAAGAGTCGATTTCGTAAACAGGGGGGTTTTGTCTACGACGACGCTCGGAAAAAGGACGCACGGCATCGATATTTTTTTTACGAAGGAGAGGGTTCCCTCCTCCAATAGCAGCCACATGATTAGATCCAATTCCCACAAGGCTCGACTCAGGAAGTGAATCTGTTCTTTGTTTTTGTTTGATGAGTTCTTTGAGATCTTTTAACTTACGTTCAATTCTCTCTTTGGAGTTTTGTTTTTCAGGAACACCTACATCGATTTCATACATTCTTTGGGCCATAAGACCAGTTCCAAAGAGGCCACCTTCCGTGATCACTCGTTGGTCATAGAGATGGGCTTCTGGACCGTATTTCATCTTCATCTGCATGATGCAGTCTTGTAAGTCTTTGCCTCGGATTTTCACAAAATCCATAGAATATCCCCCGAACCTGGGAAAAATATGAAGAGTACCCTCAATTTGGAAAGTCTTTTTTATGTGACATAATAATTTCAAGGACTATGGGCGGGAATAGAGGAAGAAGTTAGAGGATCGAAAGGGTGATGGGAAATTGGGAGGGTGATGGCAAGGGGCTTACTTTGGTAAGTGGGTTACGAAGGTGAGAGAATTACTTTTGCGCGTTGGTTTCGAAAGCGACGGGGTTTCGAAGGTAAACCCGTTCCTTTTGTAAGTTAGTGTAGAAGACTAGGAAGTCAGCTTGGAAAGCAACTTTCCTGGGAAAGGCGGTATCTTTGGTAGGTGGGGGCAAAAGGTAAGTGACTTACTTTTTACAATCAGTGGAATTCGAGATTGAGTTTCCAAGGTAAGTTAGTTCCCCAAAATAGGAAATAGTTTTACTGTATGTTGAATTCCCCTTCCGACCAATCGCAAAATACAATCGAATTCAAAGAGGGAGTCCCTGTTTCGAAGTTATTTGATGATGTGTATTTTTCGAAACAAGGTGGATGGGAAGAGTCTCTATATGTTTTTTTTAACGGAAATGATGTTGGAACAAAAATCAGCGAGAGTAACCAATCTGTTTATCGGATTGGGGAACTCGGGTTTGGTTCTGGTCTCAATTTATTCGTTACCTTAGAAAGTTGGAATTCACTCCAAAACCCAAACTCAATGGAGTTTATTAGCCTAGAAGGTTACCCATTAAATACTGACATACTCTTAACACTAAACAAAAGTTATCCGAATCAAACATTGTGGTTTGAAGAACTTCTCACTTCTTATGAAATAGCAAAATTTACCTGGGGAAAAGATGAAACAAAAAACCTCTGGACTTATACTTGGGTTCATCAAACAAACAAAAGTCAATTTACTGTAAATGTTTATTTCGGAGACATCCAAATTTGCCTTCCCCGTTTTCCCATGATCAATTCCTGGTATTTGGATGGGTTTTCACCAGGAAAAAATCCAGAGATGTGGTCACCTGAAGTTCTGCGTTTAATAAGAAACAAGTCCATCGCGGGAACTAGTTTGGCAACTTTTTCATCTGCAGGTTTTTTACGAAGAAATCTCACCGAACTAGGGTTTGTTATCGAAAAGAAAAAAGGATTTGGAAGGAAACGGGAAATGATTTCCGGATTGTTAAAATAATATTAGATGAATGATCGAAAAAAAACCGCCGTTGTTGTGGGCGCAGGAATTGCTGGTGTTAGCATTTGTTTTGCTCTAAAAAAAAGAAATATCCAAACCATTTTAATTGATTCCGACTTTGGGCCTGCCCAACATGCAAGTGGAAATCCTATTGGTGTTGTGTATCCATTTCTCACCAAACACAAAACAGCTGAATCTGAATTTTCCTTATCATCTTTTATATATTTTTTATCCATTTGGGAAAACTATCACCTAGAACAAAAAGTTCCCCATGTGGACGGAATCTATTACCTCATGGATACAGAAGGAACATACGATCGTTATTCGCATTCTATTATTTCGCATCAAATTCCAAATAATATAGCAAGAGAAAGTGTAGAACCAACTTCTGGAACCAAAGCCCTCTTCTTTCCACAAGGAAAATCTCTATCACCTGTAGACCTTACGAAACAAATTTTGACCATTACAAATCCAGATACTAAGTACAATTGTAAGTTGTTAAAATGGGAAGAGTCGAATGAAAACTCAAAAATTCTCTGTCAAACAACTGATGAAAAAATTGAATGTGATTACCTTTTTTTAAGCCAAGGATACCAATTTTCAGAGGACCCACATTTGGATTGGCTGCCACTAAAGAAAGTTAGGGGCCAAATCTTAAAAATTCCAGAACAAAACCCGACAAATACTTACGGGATTTTATATGGTGATTATCTCACTCCAGCAATTCAAGGAATCCAAGTTTTAGGTGCAACGTTTGATGAATTCAAACTCGAAAGTGAACCAAGGTCAGAAGAATCCGAAATGATGTGGAAGGACTTATACCAAAAACTACCGAACCTCACTTCGCAGTGGAATCCTCAAAATCCAAGTTTATTCCCAACTAGAGTCAGTTACAGAACCCAATCACAAGACCGTAGTCCAGTCATCGGAAGGTTACCCAATATTTCGAAAATGGATGTTTCCATTAAATACCAAAATCTACTGAAAAAAGGGGGGAAAAAAATAGAAATTCCTTACTTTGAAAATGTTGGAATCCTCAATGGACTTGGTTCGAGAGGACTCACCCACTCTTTATACGCGGCAGAGATTTTGGTTTCATCCATGGTCAACGAACCGAATATTGTGTCTGAAAAAATTTTTAAGTCTCTAAAGCCGGATCGATTTTTGATTCGTATGTGGAAACGAGACCAACTAACATAGACTTGAGTTCTTTCTCCTCATTAACAGAAACCTGAATCAAAAGTATTAGCACTATAATATTTTTCTTCTGAAGTTCTTTTAAAAAACCAATGTTGGTTCGCATTTTGATCCAATCTTTTTCAGTGGTCACAAAAATTTCATCATTCAAAATTTCATTCGCCAAAGAAAACAATACATCTTCGTTAAATTCAAAATGATCTGGGAAAAATTTAGTTCGAATGGATTCCGATAACAAGGTGGATTTTGCTGTTTCATAAACGTGTTTTGGATTTCCAACACCAGTCACCAAAAAGTATTTAGAATTCAATTTCGGTAAAAAAGGTTTTAATGTTAAACCTTGTTGAAACTGAACTTCCGAAACTGAAGATTCAAATTGAGAAGAAAAAATCGGAATCGATGGATCTAATTTCTTTAAATCAGAATGATATTTTTCCAAACCATTTTTGTTTTTAGAAGTTATCTTAGTAAAAAGAATCGCATTTGTCCTTTTTATATGACTGACAGGTTCTCTTAAAAAACCCAAAGGGATAGTAAACCCATTACCAAAAGGCGAATTGGCATCCAACAAAACAAAATCAAAATCTCTATGTAATGCTTTATGTTGAAAACCATCATCAAGAATCACAATATGTTTCTGCGACTGGATTTGATTATACAAAAGAAATGCATTTTTCCTATTTCTCCCGATGATCACCTGTATATCGGGAAACATTTCTTTATGTTGGCTAGGTTCATCACCAAATAACTTGGGAGTAAGTCCGTTTGTAAGAATTGCCCCTTCATTACTTTTTTCCGCCTTATATCCACGAGACAAAATTGTAATCGCATAACTTGGATAAACTTCTTTAAAAAATTTAACTAAGTATTGAACGAAGGGAGTTTTACCAGTTCCTCCTAAAGTGATGTTTCCTACACTAATGACTAAAACTTTTGGTAAACGGAAAGAGGGAGTCCCCCTTTGTTGCCACCAAAATAAAAAACGGTAGAGCAAACTAAAAGGGTAAAACAAATATAAGAATATCTTCATTTAAGTTTCCTGTGGGAAACAAAAGACTAACTGTGGCGTTTTTCCAATTCTTTTGCTATGGTAGATAAACTAATTCCTTTTTCCACCATGAGAACTTCCAAGTGAAAAACCAAATCAGCAATTTCGTGAATTAATTCTTTTTCGTTGGGATTTTTTGCAGCGATGATCACTTCCCCTGCTTCCTCGCCAATTTTTTTAAGGATGCGGTCAACACCATCGCGGAAAAGTTCAGCGGTATAAGACTTCTCAGGCAATTCTTCCTTACGTTTGCGGAGTAGTTCTTCCAATTTCAGTAAAAATTCCATATTTTGACCTTCTACCGACCATGGAAACTAGCCATTCCATTTCGAAAAAGCGAAAATTGACTATTCAAACGAATGGAAAAACTTTAGGATTCAGGAGATGGTTCGTAAGATTCTTTCCCTTTTCCTACTTCTACTCACAAGTTCCTTATTTTCCGAATCCCCATGGGGAGGATCCATCCAAAAGGGATTCGAAACAGCAAAACAGGACAAAAAATTTATCATTGTGGATGTATTTGCTGATTGGTGCACCTATTGTTTGGTTTTAGAAAAAGAAATTTTTCCAGACCCAGATGTTAGCAAAGTATTAGATAACTTCGTAAAAGTTCGGTTAGATGGAGAAGAATTCCCTAACCTACGAAAAAAATACAATATTGAAGGATACCCTACCATCTTATTTCTTGATGGGGACGGGAACTATGTGACAAAAATTGCAGGACTCGCCACCAAAGAAGATATTTTAAATATATCTAGAAGAATCCTACAAGAACCAAATATTGAGTCTTATCTCAAAACAGAACTTAGACGGAACGTAAATAGTCCCGACATTCATTTTCGATTGGGTTTATTGTATTTTCAAACCAAAGATTTTGAGAAAGCAGAAGTGCAGTTCACGGAAGCTGTCCAAAAATCCAAAACCTTACCTATCCTCAAAGAAAATGCACATTTCAACTTAAACTTAGTGAGATCTGTCCATGGTCCAAAAGAATCTGCAGTAAAATCTTGGAAAGAATTTCTAGAAACATATCCAACTTCTGGCCGCAAAACTACCGCTAAACTATATTATGGATTAACTTTAAAGGATGCAGGTGAGTCAAAACTCGCAAAAGCAGTCTTATTGGAAATTAAACCGCAATTGACGACTGACTCGGATAAATCTATGTGTAATGAAGCTTTGTCTGAAATAGAAAGAGGATTTTAGTCCGGCCAAAAATTCATTCAGTCGGACCATAAAATTTATCTGTTCCCGATAGAATAATAGGTAAACCCTAACTCGTTCATAAGAGTTGGTTTGTATTGATTTCTTCCATCAAAAATTAAAGGGTTTTTTAGAAGGCTCTTGATTTTATTAAAATCAGGTTCTCTAAACTCTCTCCATTCTGTCAGAAGCAACATTGCATCTGCACCTTGAAGAGTGGAATACGCATCTTTCTTGTATTCTACCTTTCCATCAAAATAATACTTTGAAGTTTCCATGGAAGCAGGATCAAATACTTGTAACTTTGCTCCGTTTTTATGTAATTCATAAATCAAAGGAATTGACGGTGCTTCTCGCATATCATCTGTTCCTGGTTTAAAAGACAATCCCCAGATTCCAAATGTTTTCCCTTTCATATCTGTTGATTTGAAATGTTCAAAAATTTTATCGGTCAAACGAGTTTTTTGTTTTTCGTTTACATCTTCCACTGATTGAATGATGTGCATAGGAGCATTTACTTCTTCTGCAGTGCGAAGAAGAGCTCTTACATCTTTTGGAAAACAAGATCCACCATATCCAATTCCTGCATATAAAAACTGACGACCGATTCTTGAATCAGTCCCCATTCCTTTTCTTACATCATCATAATTAGCGCCGACCGCATCACAAAGATTTGCAATTTCATTTACAAAGGAAATCTTTGTAGCGAGGAATGCGTTACATGCATATTTTGTAAGTTCCGCAGAACGGATGCTCATGGTAATGATTGGGTTTCCGTTTAAAACAAATGGAGAATACAATTCACTCATTTTTTTAGCGGCAAGTTCAGACTCGGCACCAATCACAACTCGTTCTGGTCGCATAAAGTCTTCGATGGCAGCGCCTTCTTTTAAAAATTCTGGATTGGAAACAACATCGAACGGATGTTTTGTGTTTTTTGCAACGATCGCTTTCACTTGGTCAGCAGTTCCAACTGGAACCGTTGATTTATCCACGATGATTTTATATCCATTCATGGTTTTACCAACTTCTTCCGCCACAGCAAAAACAAATCTTAAATCGGCAGATCCATTGTCCGACGTAGGAGTTCCCACCGCGATAAAAACAAATTCGGAAGATTCGACACCATCTTTCAATGAAGTAGAAAACTTAAGTCTTCCTTCTTTATAATTTCTTTCTACAAGTTCGGAAAGCCCCGGTTCGTAGATGGGTATGATCCCTTGTTTGAGATCGCTTATTTTTTTTTCATCTTTATCGATACAAATTACATCATTGCCGTATTCAGCAAAACAAGTCCCAGCAACTAGGCCTACATATCCGGTTCCGACCACACAAACTTTCATAGGATTTCCAGAATTTAGAATTTTCCGTTGAAGGAAACTGTTTTTCTAGTTCGATTTGGGAAGGGTCTGGATGACAAATTCTGTTGGTAAATGACAAACACCTACAAATTTTCCAACTTTCCCTCGTTCTACCTCAAAATCCAAAACGGATTCTCCCCAAAAATAACTACCTTCAATATGAGACTCGCCTTTATGGATAGAAACACCCAAACTGTATTTCCCTTCTCCAAACTGGATGGGGAATTGGAATTCAACGACCAAACGTTCCTGAGCATTTAAGTTGATATTTGGTTTCCCTAGATGATGGGAATTGGTCCCAAAAATACGAATCCCCTTTTCACTATCAATATGAAAACCAATTGTTCCCTCAGTGACCGGTTTGGTTGTTTGAAATTCGATTCGGAGTGTTGCCTGTTCCCCTAGAAAATGATGACGTGTATCTATCCCTTTTGGGTTCTTAAGGGAGACATGTATATTTTGGATAGATTCTGATTTATGAATAGAAGAAGGTTCGGCTGCACCAGCTAACACGTGCATGTATTCTTCAATGGCTTCTTTGGGATTTCCATCAAATAACATAGTTCCTTTGTTTAAAAGAACCACTCTTGTACAGAAGTATGAGATAAGGCCAAGGTCATGACTCACAACCAAAATACAGGATCCAAGGTTGGAAAATTCTTTGATTCTTTTGAGACATTTTTGTTGGAAACTTGCATCCCCAACAGCCAAGGCTTCGTCCACAATCAAGATATCAGGTCGTTTTGCAGTCGCAAGGCTAAAACCAAGTCGCATTGCCATTCCCGAACTATAATTTTTTAAGGGTGCCTTTCGAAATTCACTCAATTCAGCAAATTCAAAAATGGAATCTATTAGTTCTCTAATTTCAGATGGTTTATATCCCCAAACAAGTCCGTTGTAATAGACATTTTCTTCCCCAGAAAGTTCTGGATTAAATCCAACACTGAGTTCGAGAAGGGCTCTCACCGATCCATTAACAGTTAAACTCCCTTTGTCTTTTCTAATCACACCTGTGATGAGTTTGAGAAGTGTAGATTTACCAGCACCATTTCTACCAATGATCCCTAAAATTTCGCCGGAACCAACTCGCAAATTTAACGATCGTAAAGCGGTAAATTTAGAATCAATTCCGAAGTATCCAAAACTAAGGCCCGTTAAGATTCTTTTCCATGGTTTCGAAAATCCATGATAATCTTTAGAAAGATTTTCTAAAACAACAGAAGTCATTTAGATTAAAGGTGATCCAAAATCACCGATTGAAATTTACGTTTGGCAAGTAAATACACTAGAAAAAATGAAAACAAAAATGGTAGAATTTGAATCCAATCAAACTGAGGAACAAAACCTGTAATCACGGAACTACGAAAAACATCCAAAGGTATGGTAAATGGATTCAATCCATTCCACTCTTTTAAATACCCTTTAGGATAATACAAAACAGGGATTCCCCAAAAAACCACCTGGCTCACCAAACGAATCAAAGGTGATATATCTTTTAACAAAATATTCAAACGGGAAAGATAATGAAGGAGTAACATCAAATACAATCCGGACAAAACAAGAACCAAATACCCAAGAGCAACCCCAGAAAGATTTAGTTTTCCAGAATAGGCCAAATATAAAAACACAGGAATGGACGTGATGAGGCTATGAATTAAAAATTGCACATAAGGAATCCATAAAAATAAATCGATTCCGAGACTGGAACGTTTTAACAAAGTTCGATTGTCAGTGAGGATCCCGGTACCACGAACGAGTAGTTCTTGGATGGGAATCCAATAGAGTAATCCCGTTAAAAGATAAGCAGTGAAGTCTTCTTGAGTGGAGGGAGTTTTTAAATTGAGCACCAGAAAAACCAGCGCGTACATACTAATGAGTACTAAGTTCTGCAAAAACATCCAGGATATGCCCAAAAAGGATCCTGCATATTGCAGAGCATAGTCACGCCGAACAAGAGCCCAAAGTATGGATACTTTCTCCATACTTTGATTGTCGGCCATTGGCTCCCTGTTCTAGAACGGGAAGCCGGTATTTTGGTCTACATCCTCTTCAGGTTCTTTTGGCCAAGATCAGAGAGACCAGGGGATACCCACTCTCCTTTTTGAACCACTTCCCCTTGGAAGGCTTCCATCAAATACTCTTCAAAGGTCTTCCCAGTTAGGTTCTGGGAAAATCCCTTTTTCGGACCTTGGCCAGCGAGACCTGAGTCCTTGTGGCGGTTGTAAGCGGGTTGTTGGATGGATCGAACGATCATAGGTTTTTCCTCCCCGTCATCATGTTAGACGACATAAAACTAAAAAATAATACCAATAATATACTAAACGCTTGTTTACACTACTTAACATTTGAGAAGTTAAGTCAATATTTTTTTCACGTTTTTATCGGTTTCTATATATAAATTTAGCATTCACCTGGGACAAAACCCGCACCCAAGCGTAATTTTTTTTATTGGGAGGATTAGAATATGTCCCTTTTCCAAAAAAAGCAACTGGATTGAGGGCAAAAAAACAAAATTTCAGACCTCCATCCTGGTGGATTGGCAGAAAATTGGGGTTATTTTGTGGATTTGTTTCGTACAGAGTTTGTATGCTGTAGAAAAAAAGCCTGACCAAGTTTCCATTTCAGAACTTTTAGCGGCAGGGTTTCCTCCCCATTTGGCCGCCGCTTGGAAGGAAAAAGCCAAACAACCACCCGAAAATTTTTTAAAGTGGAAAAAGTCCCTCCAAGGAAAGGATGCAGCTCTTGTTTCTAAGGTTTGGAAACAAAAACAGATTACTTTATATACCAACAAACAAACGTTTATTGGAAAGGATACTTTCAAATCACAATCTCCTACTAAAACAAATCAAAAATTTGCTAATGAATCCCAAACAAAGAATATAAAAAAGGATCTACCACTCTCAAATACAACAGATCTACTTTATGAACTATTTTTTGGAATGAGTTACCAAAACCTAGATGTCCGGTATTTGCCAAGAGAAGAAAAAAATCATTCCTCACTTTTCCTTGGTGGCCGAGCCAAAGGTCAAATTTGGATCTTAGAAAAACGAGATGAGAATTTTTCTTACGGAACAAATCTTACTTTCCAACAATTTCGATTCACCTCAGGGAACCGTTACAAACCCATTCCCCATTTTTATTTTGCAAAAGATCCAAACTTTTACTCCCAACTGGAACGAACAGGATCTCCCCTCCCCCAGCCCATTTTGTTTTCCAATTTTCTAGGTTATCGATTGTTATATGATAGTAAGGAATATGAATTCGGAATTTATCATGCCGCCACATTTTCATCCCATCCTGGACTTTATTTTGTATCACCAAACAAATCCTATTCGGGAGTCTGGTCAAGCGGTGATAACAAATCTAGTTTGTATATCAATGAATCTTGGAATTCTAAAGATTGGGGATCACACAGAATCCAATCCGAATCCATATTCAACAAAAAAGAATCCGTAGGATTTGTGTATTTAAAGTCAGAATCTCCTGAATCTAAGTTTTTCCTAGATGCCACTGTGTATAGAGATTCACCCTTACTCTATGGAATGGTATCACCCGAAGAAGTGAGACCACAAATCCCACAGAGCCTAGGTTATTCAAGGATGAGTTTTCAACACTTGGTTGGATCTGAATTCTTAAGTTCGACAGAAGGCCATAGGTATGAAAATGGAAGGTCAGGATTTTTTCCTTTTTTTGTAAGTGAGTGGGGAAACCTAATTTATCGGTATAGAGAATACAATGAATCAGGGAACTTCCAATGGAATGAGATTGGACGAGCAGCATTTTATGAATGGAGAAAAGAAAAAGCAGTAGTGGCTTTTGGATTTGAATCCAGAGAAAACGGAGGGCAATGGGAAGGGAAATTGGCAATCCCCATTGGAACCGGAAATTTATTAGAGTTAAGTGGAATTTTTAGAGAAGGCCAACCCAAAACAAGAGCTTGGTTTGAAAACTGGACCTATGCTACAGATTTTAATATCAACTTAACTGACAGACAAGAAATCATCAAACTCAAATGGGTGAGTCCTTTTATTTCATTAAACGTGAGTTATTCGGAAAAAGAAAATGATCCAAATCCTATCTTATTTATCAATTTTCAATTATTACAAAAATTTGATTTTTAATAGAGAAGATCATCCGTGCGGACTTCGATGTATTCGATTAACTTAAAAATAGGAATGGATTGTCTATCGACAAATTCCTTAGGTTCAGCAGGTAACTTTTTCGGGGTAGGTAAAGACGAACGTTTCCCTCTTTCATCTACGGAATAAAAATAATAACCAATCCATTCGCCTTTCACTCGGTAAGGATTGCCAGGAAACAAATCCTTCACAAAGAATTCCGCATCCAAATCGAATTTATTCCGTCTGTAGCGGTAGTGAATTTCATCACCGTTCAAATCATAAAAAACAACAAAATCCCCTTGTTTACCCTTAAAAAACAATTTCCATTCTAAGGGAAAAGTTCCCGATTTTTGGAACTCAGATTTTCCATCTAAAATTCTTTTTTCCGAACGAGATATAGGTCCCGTATAACGCCCATCTTCTTCCGAATGGAGTGAGATCCCAAACACAATCGAGAGAAAGATATAGAAAGAAAAAAAAACTTTTCCTTTCATTTCGGTTCTTCTTCTGGTTTTTCTTCCGTCGATTTTTCTTCTTCGGGAGCGGTCTCTTTTCCGTTGATTTGGTCGATGGCTTTTTTAGCAGCCTTTTGTACTTTCGGGCTTGGATCTCGGTCTCGTTTGTATTCTAATAATTCTAATGCTTTGGGATCTTTCAAACTTCCCATAAATTCAATGGCGCGCAGCCGCACCATACTATCATCATCACGAGCAAATTCATTTAGTTCTTGGAATACTTCTTTATCACCCATGGTGACAAGAGCTCCAATGGCATAAATTTTTAAAGATTGGGCTTTTTTTGCATCCAACTTACCAGCAGTTTTTTTTAAGGAATCCAATAATTCATATAACTTAGGTTTAGCGGTATCTGATTTTAATTTCCCAAGTGTATTCATAGAATAACATCTAAGTGTTGTGGGTTGGATTTCATCAAACGCAACTTCCATTAACGCCGACTCTGCTTCAGCATAAAGCACAGCTCCGAAGTACAACGCAATTTGCCCACGCATATCTGCATTGTTAAACTTTTCGCGAAATTTTGTTTCAAGAAAGGAGGCAGCCACTTTACCATCTGGCAATTCACCAAGAGTACTGATATAAAGACTGAGTGAATTGGAATTTTTGGTGAAGTCTTCTTTTTTTACTTTTTCGAGTAAGGGATTTGTTGCTTCTGCTAGTTTCATTTTTTTTGCAGAAGTGACTGCTTGTTTGGTTACATCTTCATTGGAATCTTCAAAAAGAGAAATGATGGTATCTTTATTTTCTTTTAAATCCAAATCACCAACGGTTTTTAAGAGGACTATTTTCATCCCCATATCTTTTTCCGTTTTTAATTGTTCTCCCACTAATGTATAAAGTTCACCTGCAGTTTCTTTTGGGAAACGAGTTAGTTCATATAACGCTTGTTTTCTTTCTTGGCTCGTTCCATAACGAACCATTTTAGAAAGGACTTCTTTTTTTTTGGAGATTTGTTCGGGACTGAGTTCTTTCTCCTTCCCAAAAATTGGAGAAAGAGAAAGAAAAATGAGCCCTAAGATCAGGAATTGTTTTTTACTGTTGTCCAGATTCCAATTCGAGAATGCGGCGGTTGAGAGCTTGGATGAGGTGTTGGTTTTCCAAATTCTGCCGGAACTTATCGAGTAGGTCTTTGATGTCTTTGGAGAGTTCTTCAATGTTCCAAGGTTTTTCGACATACCGACTGAGTCCCCCGTTATTAATGGCATAGATTGCGGAATCAAGTCCCGCCTGGCCAGTGAGAAGGATTTTGATCGCATCTGGAGCACGGTGGTGCACCTGTTCCAAAAATCGATCTCCCTTCATTCCAGGCATCACTTGGTCAGAAACAATCAACTCTACGATGTCATTGCTACTGATGATTTCGTCGATGAGGGAAAGTGCCTCTTCCGCACTACTGGCAGTCTCTACAATATGGGATTCACCAAATCGAGCCAGAAGTTGCTCCGCAAGCGTCTCCAATACCGATATTTCATCATCGACACATATAATATAACCTTTACTCATTTGGAACCCTTTCCTTGGAACAATATAACCTTAGTTCTTTTATGTCGATTCAGTTTTGTGGCAATTTGTAGATAGTTTTGGGTGGAACTGTGTCAAGAAGGGGAACCTTCCAGATATCTTTCGCATATTCCCGAATCGTCCGGTCTGAGGAAAATTTGCCAGACCGAGCCACATTCAAAATGGATTTTTTGGTCCAAGTGGTTTCGTTCAAATAATCTCGCGCTACCAGTTCCTGAGTCTCGTCATAGGCATTAAAATCGGCCATCAGTAGATAATTGTCTGTGTAATAGAGGCTATCATAGATGGGGCCAAAGATTCCAGGTTCTCCCATGGAAAATAAATTCTCGCGGATCATGAGGAGCACTCTATGGAGTTCGTCGTTTTTGCGAATGTAATCTGCGGGTTGGTAGCCGGCTTCTTTCAAACGGAATACTTCTTCTGTATGAAGGCCAAAGATATAAATATTTTCCGGCCCCACCTCTTCCAAAATTTCCACATTGGCTCCGTCCAAAGTTCCAATAGTGAGAGCACCGTTTAACATAAACTTCATGTTACTAGTACCTGATGCTTCTGTACCTGCAGTCGAAATTTGTTCCGATAGATTACTTCCGGGGATGATTCTCTCGGCCAAACTCACACGGTAGTTTGGTAAAAAAACCACCTTCAATCTGTCAGCAACGTCCGGATCACGATTGATGACCCAAGCTACGTTATTGATGAGTTTGATGATGAGTTTGGCCATATAATAACCAGGGGCCGCTTTCCCACCAAAAATCACTGTTCGAGGTGTCACTTCGCGAGAAGGATTTTCTTTGATCCTTCGATACAAAGCAATCACACGGAGGATATTCAAAAGTTGGCGTTTGTATTCATGGAATCGTTTGATTTGTACATCAATGAGAGATTTCGGATCAATAGAAATTCCTGTTTCACTTTTAATGAGTTTGGTCAAATCATCTTTGGCCGTTTGTTTTACTATCTGCCAATCCTTTTGAAAGTCCGCATCATCCACAAAAGATTCCAATTTTTTTAATTGGTAAAGGTCTGTTGTAAACTCGTTTCCAATTCGTTTGGAAATTAGATTTGCCAAACTTGGATTTGATTGGAGTAACCAACGGCGCGGAGTGATTCCATTAGTTTTGTTATTAAATTTTTCAGGAAATACTTTGGTGAAGGCTTGGAATATTGTTTTTTTAATGAGTTCCGAATGTAACTCAGCAACTCCATTCACGCGGTAGGAACCAATCACAGCCAAATTCGCCATTCGAATTCGTTTTTCGTTTCCTTCTTCTATGATACTCACTTGCCTAATTTCTTCTTCTGACAATACACCTTTGTTACGAACCTCAGTTAAAAACCGGTGATTGATTTCATAAATGATTTCTAAATGTCTTGGTAAAAGTTTTTCAAAAAGTTCTACCCTCCAGGTTTCCAAAGCTTCTGGCAAAACAGTATGATTGGTATAAGAAAAAACCTTTGTGACAATCTCCCAAGCAGAGTCCCAATCCATCTCTTCAATATCCAGAAAAACTCGCATAAGTTCTGCAATCCCGATGCTGGGATGAGTATCGTTCAATTGGATGGCAACAAAATTGGGTAATTCTTTTAAATTGGAAGTGGATTCACGGTATTGAATTAGTATATCTTGGAGTGAGGCGCAAACCATAAAGTATTGTTGTTTTAGCCTTAGCACCTTTCCTTGTTCGGTGGTGTCATTGGGATACAAAACTTTCGAAATATTTTCAGATATAGATTTATCTTGTACGGCTTTCATATAATCACCGTGATTAAAATAATCTAAATTGAATTCTTCTGAAGATTTGGCAGCCCATAACCTTAGATGGTTCACCGTACTCGTGTTAAATCCTGGAATGGGGTAATCATGAGCAGAAGCAAGAACTGTTTCATCGGGAACCCAGTCATGTTGGATTTTTCCTTTACCTGAAACACGAGTTTCTGTATGACCAAAAAACCCAACAGAAAAGGAGATATCGGAACGCACCACTTCGTAAGGAATTCCATCAGCGTCCCAATGATCGGGCATTTCCAATTGGCTTCCATTCGCAATGATTTGGTTGAAAATTCCATAATCATAACGAATTCCGTATCCAAACCCAGGAACATTGAGTGTAGCCATAGAATCTAAAAAACAAGCGGCGAGTCGTCCAAGGCCGCCGTTTCCAAGTCCCGCGTCCGTTTCAAATTCTAAAACATCTGTTAACTCAAAACCAATCCCTCGAAGCATTACTTGAATGGTTTCGTATAACCCAAGATTGATGAGGGCATTCATAAGAGTGCGGCCCATCAGAAATTCTAAAGAAAAATAAAACACTCGTTTGGGATTTTCATTCCGATAACGTTCATGTGTGACATTCAAACGATCGATTAAAAAATCTCTAATTGTATGTCCGAGAGCTTTGTAAATATCTTCGTTTTTTAAATTGAATCTGTTTTTACCAATGGTATATTCCAGATGATGGGCAAATTGTTTTTCCATCGAAGCCAAGTCGGCTTTTTGTTCTTCAGATAAAAGGGTAATTAAACGAGGATTGTTGACAACCATGGTAAAAAATACTAACCATGGGTTTCAGAGATTCAAGTAAAAAGAGAAAATTTAATCTCGGGCAGAGACCTTTCGTTCTAATGTGAGAACTGCATCCTTTCCAATTTTGTGTTTCGCAAACCAACCTTGATTGACTTCCAAAGCATACATTGCTGGTTTTCTGGAGTTGTATACTTCCTCTGTTTGGTTAGGTTTCATATCGAATGATTCTAAAAGTCGCATATCTTCTGAAAAATAACCAATCGATAGAGGAATGAGAGTATTCTTCATCCAAAAACTTAAATAATCGGGGCGCCTAAAAACAAATAACATCCCTTCGTCCGCTCCTAGTTTGGTGCGATACATCAGTCCCGTAGCCCTTGTCGAAGGAGTGTTGGCAATTTCTAATTTTAAAGCACGATCGGCAACACTACCGAAAAGAATTTCGGGAGTGTTTGTTTGCGACGGAAAGGATTCTGCTTGTCTGCAAAAAGAAACCGCTAAAAGAACAAATAGAATTCCAATCCGTGTTTTCATATTTTAACCTTTAAAGTTTGGTTTTCTTTTTTCTAGGAAAGCAGAAAGACCTTCTTTTGTTTCTTCATCGGCAAACCTACCACCGAAAAGTTGTTTTTCCCATTCCAAACCACCATTCATGTTGGTTTCTAATCCTTGGCGAATGGCAGTTTTTGCCGCCTTGATTGCGTTAGGTCCACGAGATAAAATAGTTGTGATTGTTTTTTCTGATTCGTTTAAAAGTTCTGCAGGGTCTATGACTTTGTTGATGATTCCGAGCCTATATCCTTCGTCTGCAGAAATCATATCACCAGATAAAATTAGTTCCGTTGCCCGACCCACTCCGATCAGTCTAGGAAGTCTTTGTGATCCACCAAATCCTGGAAGTAAACCGAGAGTCACTTCTGGTAATCCTAACTTCGCGGAAGAAACCGCATAACGAATGTCACATGCCATTGCAAGTTCCATCCCACCACCCAAACAGAATCCATTAATCGCAGCAATGGAGATAAGATTTGAAAGTTCTAACTTTCTAAATACCGTTTGACCAAGTTCTGAAAAAGCCTGTCCTTCGCGAACATTGAACTCTTTCATTTTAGCAATATCAGCTCCCGCAACAAAAGCCTTCCCTTCTCCCGTAAGAATGAATCCGCGAACGGACAAATTGGATTCCAATTCGTCAACCATGGCGCCGATTTCTGTGATCACGACATCGTTCAGTGCATTTAAGGCCTCTGGCCTTTTGATGGTAACTACGGCAAAATTGGATTTAATGTGGATATCTAAAAAAGACAAATGAATTCTCCTTATTCTTCTACTTCCAATATCAGAAACATGGTGTCATCAGAAAAACTATCCAGTCCATATTTGGATTTTAATTCAAACAAAAGATTGATTTCGAGTTCTTTGATGTTGGCACTCTCTCTATGGCGGTTGAGTAATGCGAGTAATCCCTCTGTTCCAAGGCAATTCCCTTCGGGATCTGTGGATTCAATCAGTCCGTCCGTATAAATGAAAAAACGATCTCCAGGAGAGATGGGCAAAGTTTTTTCTGTGATTGGTGGGATTTTGATATTAAATCCGAGGATTGCACCTTGGGTTTCTAACTCTTGGTATTCTTCGCCTTTATTTGCTAAAATGAGATAAGGGTGGCCTGCATTCCCCAAGGTTAATTTTTTTTCAATAAAATCAAAGAAGAGGTAAATTGCCGAAGCATGGTATTTGTTTAAATCGTGAGCCAAACGATCATCCAAATAATCCATAAGTTTGGAAGGTGCGGTTTTGAAACGATACGGAATGGTAGAAACAAGTACCTTCATGATGGAGGCAACCATCGCAGAAGAAATTCCATGCCCCGCAACATCTGTTAAAAATACCCCCACGTTTCCTTCCCTGAGTTGTACGAAATCAAAGAAGTCTCCGCCAATCACATTTGGACTTTTGCGATAGTAAGTAAAAGCCAAGTTTGGAATTTTAATATTTCCGGGGAAGAGTGCATCTTGTACTTTTTTTGCAAGTTCCAACTCGTGTAACATAAATCTTTTTTCTTCCGAAAGATTGTACATATCTGTTGTATCTTTTCTTTTGTTTAAAACAAAAACAGTTCCAAGGGCTGCACTTCCCCAATAAACCAAAATTAAAAAGTATTTACTAAAAAAAGAAAACTGATCTGCAACATTGGAAGGTAAGTTAAAAATATAAATAATATGTAAGATAGAAAAATAAGAAGCGCTTATGATACAAGCCTTAGGATCAAGCCTTGTGCTGTATAAAAGTATGGGGAAAATAAAAGACATGAGATAGGAGTTTAATAGATAAAAACTCCCAAGAGATGGAAACGAATGGATTCCCATCATAAAAACAACATAAACTAATCCATCACCAACAAATCCACTGAAGTAAATGACTCTCTGGATGGGAATGTTCTTTGTATAAAACTGTAAAAGTAAAATGAGTCTTGCAATCGACACACCGAGTAAAAAAGGTAAAACCTCCATACGTATGTCTGAGAATGGGGGGGCAATGAGTAAGGAATAAACAATGACATGTGTGATAAAAATATAAAACGTATATTCTTTATCATAACGGGCTTCTACTAATTTTAAAATTTCCCATTCTGATTTAGTAGGTTTACGAAAGATTTCTTTAAAGTATAAATAAAACGAACGTGTCAATCAGGGTTCTCCCCATACCAAAGTTTGGATCTCCGATCCATTCAAGGTGATGGTGAAACTTTTTCCAGTATCCAAATACTTGTCCATTTGATTCGCAAGTTCGAAGGCTTTTTTCTCATCTTCCATTCGGAAGAAAAAAGGGTGGGACAAAGCCTTATAATTGTAAGGGAATCGTTCAGAAACAATCAATGTGACACGAAAGTGGTCAGGCCTTGATTCCAAAACAATATGAGACACTTCTTTTCTAGTTAATATCCGAACATCTGGTCTCAAATTCCAAGGATTGATTTCGGCGAAAATCATCCCTGGTAAAAAAAAGCATAGACCGAGAAATCCTTTCATATAGAAATACAATCGGCAAATGAGATCGAATCCTTACATCATATCCTTACTTCTTCTCCTTTTTTGGACATGTTCCCCTCAGCCCTTCTCTTTACCTCCCAACCCTTATGCAGATTGGGCCAAAAACAATATTGGTTTACAAAGTAAAAATCTCCCATCCTTACAAGGAACATGGACAGATAGAGTTTATCCTTTGGATCCAAAACGATTGGAGACACTAATAGCAATCAATGCCATAGATGGAATCGATGATATACCAAAACCAACCAAAGATTTGTCCTCTTGGAAATTAGAACTCGCAGAAATTCAAAAATCATTTCCTATTGAGGTGAATGGTCTTTTTGATTCACTAGTATATGGAATTTATTTTGTGACCAATTTGGGTTCTACTGGTCTCACTGGAATTGTAAGGGATGAAGATGGCAAAGCTATAGGAGGAATTATTTTTTTAGATTCCGATTTATTAGGAGATGGTGGAAACGATTGGGCTTCTAAAAAAGAATCGACTGCATTTCTTCCTTCTAATGAATATTCGATTCAAATTCATTTGGACGATAGTAACTCCAAAGAATCTGCCATTCGATTCATCATCTTACACGAATTAGGCCATATTTTATCAATTACGGAAGGCCACGCTCCCGATTTTTCAGAAAAACAAAGAGATTTTCGAAACTTTCCTCTCTTTAATGGGATTTGGTGGTCCGAAACATATTCTCCTTACGAAGTTACTTTTTTTCCAGAAAGGAACAAAATCAAATTCTATCAAAAAACACCTACACTTTCCTTATTTCCAGAAGGTAAATCGATTTATAAAAAACTTACCAACACTGGGTTTGTATCTCTCTATGCGGCTACCAATGCAGATGATACCTATGCAGAAGCATTTGCGGAATATATACATGTTGTAATATTAAAAAAAGATTATAAGGTCATCCTTTCCGTAAAAGGCAGTTCGGAAACATTACTACAAAATCCGATCACTAAGGAAGGAGGAAGAAGGTTCCGTGAAACATTCCAAACCATTCTTAAAAATCCAAAACCTTAGTTTCTTATTTTTCATTTTACTATTTTCTTTACCGATTCAATCAGAACCCAAACCGGAAGAAACAAAATCACTCATAGTAGAAACCAATACAGAAATTGTATCTGACTTCCTTTGGCGAGGTAACTCATTTGTTGGAGAAGCACAAAGTCGTAGGAATGGTGCAGCCTATCAAAGTTTTACGTATGCACCTGCTCTCCAACCTTCAATCAATGTATGGTCGCCAGAAAAAAAATTCCAATGGTCGCTCTTTGGGAATTTCCAACTCACCAATAGAGAGGATCGTGATTCTGACAGACGTATCCTACAATCAAGGCCTGGTGGTGTTGGCCCATCATACCTAGGAGAAGAAACCAAATTTTACGACCCTTATGACCAAGACCCTTGTGTTCGTTCCATACACGATCGCATTTCTACAGGCAACGAAGGCTCCGATCCTTGTTTGGGTTACAGTCCCAACCAAGGTTACGGACCCAAAAAAGAACCGAATGGAAACAAAAGATCCGATGGATTATTTTTTTCTATGAGTTATCATTTTGATCCCAGTTTATGGGGTGATTTTGCTGTTGGGATCTGGTTTTATAATACCTTTCAAAAAACTCCAAACTCATTACTTTCGCCGGGAACTCAAAAAGAAAACCCAACAGCTTCAGGAGGACCGAATAACACATTTAATGCGAACAATCCAAATGCAATCAGTCGACTCGTTTGGCATGAATACTTTGTCCATTGGCAATTGCCTTTTTTTAAAAAAATCAAACCAACCATTTCGTACTACACACAATACTCTACAGAAAATGGCGGACTCCTTGCTGGTAAAAATTATCTTTCTTTCAGTGGTTCTTATACTTTCCGAGAAGAAAAATTCTTTCGAATTATGCCTCATTTCAATCTAGGATATGCTATGGGCAATAATGCCGTGGACAATCGGTACGGAATCCAAGACATCACAACCTCTACTTCCTTTTTCTTTGGTGATTTTTTTATAAAATTCTCGCATATCTTTCGTCCTGACTTATACTTATGGGATACTAATAATTATTATGGGTATGCAGGAGGAGATCCAAACAAAGCACATTGGAACCGTAGTTCTGAAGATGGAAAAGTAACCAATCCTTCTCGTATTTATGGTGCGTACAATACCTCAATTTTAAATTCGATTGAACAAATCAACACTGGGAATTCCCTAAGGGATGCTTATGTCAAAACTTGGCTTAGAGAAGCATATACCTTACAAAACATACCCGCTCATTTATTCTATGTTAGTTTAGGCTATTCAAAAACATTTTAAACTCAATCTAAACTAATCGGATTTTTATACTTTAATATTAGGAATGGCTTGACTAAAAGAAAACACGAAGTATATTTCCGTCCACCTCTAGGGAAAAACTATGAAATGGATTCATGATTTAAAAATTAGGTTCAAATTACTTTTGGCGTTTATGGTAACAATCCTCTTAATGATCGTTGTTGCCAGTGCGAGTTTTTACTCAGCTCGCCAGATTTTATCATCGCTTCACACCGTATTTGAAGACCGCGTGGTACCAATCAGCCAGATCAAAGAAGTTTCCGATGCTTATTTGATTGGAATTGTTGATTCAGCAAACAAAGTTCGAGCAAAAAAAATTACTGTCGAAGAAGCTCTCGAATCCATTCGTGAATCGGAAACAAAAGCAGATGAAATTTGGAAAGTATATTTAGGAACCTACTTAGTTCCCGAAGAAAAAGCGATCATCGATCAAATGGAAAAAGAATTTCCTCCACTCAAAACTGGTGTCAAACAACTCAAAATGTTACTCGAAACAAGAAACGATGTTGAGTTAGAAAAATTTGTAACTGTAGACATGTATCCAATCTTTGAACCTCTCACCCATCACTTAGATGATTTGATTCGAGTCCAATTAAAGGTTGCAAAACAAGAATATCATAAGTCAGAAGCACAGTTCGAAAGTTCTTTAGCTGTTGTTTCTTCTGTTGTCATTGTTGCGTTTATCCTTGTGTTCATGATTGCGATTTTCTTTTCCGATTCCATTGCGGCACCGATGAAAAAAATTGTAGAAGTTGCCCAAACTATTTCGATAGGTGATTTGGACGTAGACTTAGATACAAAACATAAAAGAGCTGCTAATGGTAAAACACTACCTGGTAACGAAATCCAACAACTTTCACAAGCATTTATGGAGCTGGTATCTTTTATCAAAGAACGTGCCGAACATTTAGAACGAATTGCTAATTCTGATTTAAGTGCAGATGTTACACTCAAATCAGAAAGGGATCAACTGGGACTAAGCCTTCGAAGAATGTTAATCAATTTGTCTGACGTAGTTGAAAAATTATTTTTCACTTCGCAAGAGGTGGATTTAGGTGCACAACAATTAGCAGATGCCAGCACTTCTCTTTCAGAAGCCGCAAGCGAACAGGCAAGCGCCGTAGAGGAAATTTCAGCCACACTTACAGAAATCAGTAATAGCTTTTTAGCAAATGCTGAAAATGCAGAAAGAATGACTGAATTTTCAGAGTCCACCGCAAAACAAGCAATAGAAGGTAATTCTAAAATGAAAGATCTAGTTTCTGCCATGGGAGAAATTAGTAGTTCCTTTGACCAAATTTCAAAAATCAACAAAGTCATAAATGACATTGCTTTCCAAACCAATATCCTAGCTCTCAATGCAGCCGTGGAAGCAGCAAGAGCAGGTCAACATGGAAAGGGATTTGCTGTTGTTGCTGAAGAAGTAAGAAATTTAGCCCAAAAAAGTGCCAATGCAGCCGACGAAACCACTCTTCTCATTGAATCATCCATGAAAAAAGTAAAATTAGGAAACGAAGCAACAGAAAAAACGGCGGAAGTTCTTGGACAAATTTCAGAAAGTGCAGACAATGTAAGTGCTCTCACAAAAGACCTAGCTCTTTCTATCCATGAACAAAAGTCAGCAGTATTACAAATCACACAAGGGATTGACCAAGTAACCACCGTTACTTCCACAACAGCAGCATCAGCAGAAGAAGTTGCTGCATCAAGTGAAACCTTAAAACGCCAAGTGGAAATCATGCGATCCGTCATCATGGGATTTAAACTCAAAGAGGAAGGTACAAAATCCACAGCCCTCGCAAGAGTCGAAAAACCAAGAATCGTATTGTAAGGTCAGATTATGAGCCAGACACTAAAGTCATGGGATTTGAATGCAGACGAAGATACCATGAAAGATTTGTATCTTTGTTTTAGTCTTGAAGATAGAGACTACGCTTTCGAAGTTCGCCACCTAACAGAGATACTAGCTTTACCTGCAATTACAACCATTCCAGGAACAGCTCCATTTTTACGAGGAGTCATCAACATCCGAGGAAAAATCATCCCGGTAATGGATGTTCGATTGCGTTTTGATTTCCCATTCAAAGCTTATCATGATAGAACTTGTGCTCTCTTGGTGGAACTAGATGGATTACCTCTGGGGTTAATTGTAGATAAAGTAAATGATGTTGTCAAAATCCCTGTAGAAAACATAGACTTAGCACCAAAAATTGGTGAGTCAAGATCATCCAGATTCATTTACGCTACTGGTCGCGTGGGTGAAAGTGTCAAAATTTTAATTAACTTACAAAGATTACTCACACAAGAAGAAACCCATTTAATTAAGGACATTCCGGGAAGTTAATCCATGGAAAGAGACGACGTTTTAGAATATCTACTGGAAGCAAGGGAAAGTCTTGAAAATATCGAAAAAGAACTCCTGCATTTCGAGAAATCAACGTTAGATGGTAGTTTAGTAGATCGCGAACTTCTTGATACTCTATTTCGACACTTCCATACTGTAAAAGGAAGTTCCGGTTTTTTTGGACTCACCGCTATTGTCAAAATGGCCCATTCTGCAGAAAATCTTTTAGATTATTTACGGAATCATCCAGAAGCACAGGATGAAGATACTCTTGAATTTTTAATCACGGCATTGGATTATTTAAATGAACTTGTAGAACACGAAGAATCTTCTCCTACTGGTGGAGATTTTTTTTCAGAAGGCCAAATTCAATTTTTAAAAAAGTTAGACAAAAAAAACGAATCCATCCGCGTTTCATTAAAAGTAGAATCCGAAGTAACTAACAGTGAATCAACTTCCACAGAGTTTGGATTGTTTCGTAACGAAAACAGAACAGAAAATCCGAAAGAAGAATTTGGATTATTTAATGTAGATTCCAAACCAAAGGTAGAAGAAGAATTTGGTTTATTTATCAGCGAATCTCTTCCTACACAAAAAGAAGAGTTTGGACTTTTCCAGACAACTTTAGGAATTCCTAACAAAGAAACCATTCAAAAACCTGAAGAAAGTTTCAAAAACGACAAAAAGGCAATCGTTAAAAAAGACATCCGCATTGATACCGACAAGTTAGATTCACTTTTAGATATCGTTGGAGAAATTGTCATCACGGAACCAATGGTAACAGACCATCCCGATATCGCCAAACTAAAGTTAGAGAATTTTCAAAAAACGGCTCTCCAATTAAAAAAACTGATTCGAAACCTTCAGGACATTACCCTTAGTCTACGGATGGTTCCTATTGCTGGTGTTTTTTCAAGGATGGAAAGACTTGTTCGTGACACTGCAAAAAAAACAGGAAAACAAGTTCAGCTCATTATCTCTGGGGAAGAAACAGAAATCGATAAATCCATCATCGAAGAAATGCATGACCCACTCGTACATATCATCCGCAACGCCATCGATCATGGACTAGAAACTCCAGAAGAACGAAAAGAAGCGGGAAAACAAACACAGGGCACCATCCAACTCACAGCCACACAATCGGGAAAAGAAGTTTGGATAGAAATTCGAGATGACGGGAAAGGTTTAAGTCGAGACAGAATTCTAAACAAAGCGATATCACTTGGACTTACTTCTCATTCAGAAGCAGAAATATTACAAGATCAAGATGTTTGGGAATTTTTATTTCATCCAGGATTTTCCACAGCAAAAGAAGTTACAGATCTATCAGGCAGAGGTGTAGGCCTCGATGTTGTAAGGAAAAATGTAACCACCCTCAAAGGTTTTGTGGATGTATTTTCTGTTTATGGGCAAGGGACTACATTCCTCATTCGAGTTCCTTTAACTTTGGCTATTATTGAAGGACTTGTAGTTCGAAAGTCCGATACTTATTTTATTTTACCTTCTGTTGATGTAAAAGAATCTATGTATGTTTCCAATGAGCCCATCAATGAATTGTATAGAAACAATCATAGTATCCAATACAGAGCCAATCAAATATCCTTAGTGGATATTGATTTGTTATTTGGTAAAGACTCAGACCTAAATGACCAAAGAACTTTAAAAGAAAAGTATATTATAGTCACTGAATCACATGAAAAACAAATGGGTATTGTATTTGATGAAATTCTAGGAAGTCAATCCATCGTAATCAAACCTATATCCCCAATATTCAAAAACATAACAGGACTTGCTGGTTGCACCATTCTTGGGAACGGTCATGCAGGATTAATTTTAGATGTAAGAAAACTAATAAGCAATCATCTAGCGTCGGTTACAATATGAAAAAACATACGGTAATTGTAGTAGATGATCAAAAATCCGTCAGAAGTATGATCAAACGTTGGATAGAATCTGACCCAAACTGGGAAGTCATCGGCGAAGCCTCCAATCCATTTGAAGCAAGAGATTTAATTGTAGAAAAACAACCAGAAGTGATGACTTTAGATGTTCACATGCCAGGGATGGATGGGATTGCTTTTTTAAAAAAATTACTACCACAGTATCCAATGCCTGTTATCATGTTTAGCTCCTCTACAACAGAAGGGGCGAGTATTACATTAGAAGCATTAGAAGCTGGAGCATTCGATTATGTTTCCAAACCAACAGGAACACCAGAAAGTTTAGTTGAAGCAAAAGAAGACTTAATTTCTAAACTCTATGAATGTTTAAACTTTAGCAAAACAAACATTCATTTAAACTCTAAAGCACTTACTCCCCAAACAAACAAAACAAAACAAAAAACAAATTTCAAACGAAGGTTTATATTCATTGGCTCTTCCACGGGAGGAACTACTGCATTAAGAAAATTACTCGATGAAGTTGACGAAACCTTTCCACCGATTTTAATCGCCCAACACATGCCCGAAAACTTTACGGCCCTATTCGCACATAGACTGAACACAGAATTAAAAATCCAAGTGAAAGAAGCGAAAGATAAAGAACTTCTAAAACCTGGGCATGTATACATTGCTCCTGGGAATTTCCATCTAGAAATTCAAAAACTAGGATCCGAATATTACACTCGGATTTCTCAAACAGATAAAAAAAACGGACATAGACCTTCTGTTGATATTTTGTTTGAATCTGCCACCGAACATGATATAGCCGGAGAAAGTATAGGTATCATTCTTACGGGAATGGGAAGCGACGGGGCAAAAGGACTGTTACAATTAAAACAACATGGTTGCCTCACAATCGGACAAAACAAAGAAACCTGCGTCGTTTATGGGATGCCAAAAGTAGCATTTGAACTCGGGGCAGTAACTTATCAAGTGGCACTCGAAGAAATTGTCGACAAAATCAAAGAGGTTGCTTCTTTATGATTCCGCATAGTTTAGTTCTCGAGTCAAAACTTACGAATGCTCTATTGGAAACATTAAAAGAAATAGGATATACATTCGAAAGAATAAACTCCATAAATGAAGTATCTAAAACATTGGAAGAGGGAAAATTCCATTTTCTAATGTTTCATATCGCTGATGTTGAAAACAAAGAATCACAAACGAAACTCTCTGAATTAGCAACAAATTTCCCACACACGCTCATCATCCTTATTACCGACGCAACCAAATGGGATGTTACGGCAACGTTACTAAAACAACATAAGGTATATGATTTTATTCAGACACCTATTGACCTCAACCATCTTCAATTTACATTAGACAGGTCTTTTCAGTATTTACTTACCAAACAAAAATCCCAATTCATCAATGAGGCAGAAAACCATTTATACAAACGAATGGTAGAAATCTTTGATTGGAAAAAATCACTTTCACATAAAGAAAACGAAAACATTGCAGCTGATATCATCCACCAAATGAATATCAATTTATTCCAAGGTAGTGGAATTGGAACATTAATGAGCGTTGTAAGTATTTTGATTTCTAAAAGCAAACTAGATGAAGAAGGAAAAAACTACTTAATTCAAAAACCTGTTATGGAATTACTTTCGGAAAATTACGAAGCCGCCAAAAGTATGTTCGACAGTATGTCCATCTCACAATCAGTCATCGATGACGAAATGATTGTAGAAACAAAAGAATCACCAACAAAACTACTCTCGATCATTCAAAAGGAAACAGAAATTCTAAGTGAAGCTTTGACCATCAAATCACAAAAAATAAATCTAAGTCAAATTCCAACATCTGTAGTTGGTAAAAAAATCAACTTCGATGAAACAAAATTATCATATGTTATCCGTGAAATTTTTCTAAATGCCATTAAATACTCAAGAGACCGTGATGTGATTTATTTAATATTCTTTCATAAGGAAAATTTTCTAGAATTAAAGGTAATCAATCCAGCTTACCAAAATAGTGACGGGACAAATGGAATTCCCGAAAAATTTGAATCCTTTGTATTCGAACCTTTTTTTAGAATTTCTTCCGTAGTAGATGATAGTTATGCAAAATTCGAACAATTCCGTTTTGGATTAGGATTACCATTAGTTAAAAAGATCGTGGACCAACACCAAGCGAACGTTCAAATTTATAATATAGAAAACAATTTTAGAAATGAAAACACAAAAGACATATGTTTAACAATTCGATTCCCATTGATAGAAGAGGAGAAATAAAATGGCAAGAATTTTAACGGTAGATGATGCACCAGCGGTATTAAAAATTTTAAACTTGGTATTAACATCAGAAGGTCACGAAGTGACATCAGCAAATAACGGAATGGATGCTCTACAAAAAATAGAAGCAGGTGGATTTGATATAGGAATTTTCGATGTAAATATGCCAGGAATGACAGGGATCGAACTGACAGAAAAAACATTAAAAACCGAAAACGGAAAATCCATGAAAATCGTAATGTTAACCACAGAATCTAGCGATGAAATGAAAAACAAAGGTAAAGCAGCCGGTGCAGTAGGATGGCTTGTAAAACCATTTGCTAACGAATCACTGCTAAAATTAATTTCACAGCTAGTATAAACATAGTTATGGCATCGATCCTAGTAGTAGACGACTCTCCGACTGTTCTTAATATTGTTAGGTTGGCTTTAAGTAGCCAAGGACATACTGTACAAGCTTGTAATACTGGAGAAAAAGCTATCGAAATCCTAAATTCCGACTCATCCATTCGACTTGGGATTTTTGATTTTAATATGCCCGGTCTCAGCGGAATCAACCTAATCAAAGAATCTAAAAAAATCATTCAAAACCCAGAATTCAAAATCATCGTTTTATCTGGAGAAAACAAACCGGATATTATCTCCAATGCATTATTTAATGGTGCAGATGCCTGGATGGTAAAACCATTTAACAATGAACAGCTGATAAAACAGGTAGCGGAGTTATTCGAAAACGATGCTACCTTTTGAAGTAAATGTAATCTTTGCAGTAACCGTCATCTCGGTAGTATTTAATACTTCGATGGCGATTATCATTTATTATCTTTCAAAACAATCAAGATCCGAAGTTCGCCTTGGTTATACGGCAATATTCCTGGCAATTTTAGTTTTCAGAAACTTTGCTTTATTTTTATTTGGTGAAGATTATGAACTAATATTTTTCTTCTTTTCTGAAAGTTGCACTATATTTGGATCATTTCTTTTAATCGCGGCCGTTTTTCCGATCGCAAGCAAACGAATCAACCCATTCAAAATTTATTTTTTTTCCATTTTCATTTATGTTTTATTTGTTTCATTTCTTTTAACAGATTTAAGTTTTTTTTGGAAAGCCCTACCTTCCTCCGTTTTCAACGCAGGAACATTAGTTTTATTTGGGCTCATTGTTTTTCAACTTAAATCTTACCCTCGTGTATTTCGTATTTTCTTTCTAACAATTTGCCTAATCATTGCGCTACAGAGAATTACATTCCCCTATCTATTCAGTATAGAGTCCTATAGACCATTAGGTTACATTATAAACACTTTATTTATGTTTTTATTTGGTGTTGGATGTATTTTATTCAACTTCAACATCCAAACTAAAAAATTAAATTTATCTTTAGAAGAGCTGGAGTTATTACAAAAAACAATAAAAGATGTGAACGTTAGACTTCTTATTATGTACAATCAACTTCCAGCGATTATCTATAATATTGAATTCTTACCTGAACCTAAAACATCCTATATAAGTCCGAAAATGGAAGAAATCACTGGATATGGTTTAAACTACTTTTATGAGAATACAAACTTTTTCAAAGATATAGTCATTCCTGAAGACCAACATAAAATTTCTGAATTGTATGCAGGTAATTCTCCTATCATACTCAGGATGATTCATGCTAATGGATCTCTGATTTGGACAGAACATTATGTTAACATATCTTTTGACATTTTAGGAATCGAAAAACGAATTGATGTTGTAGCACTTGATATTACAAAATCAAAAAAAACAGAAATCTCTTTAGTGCAGGAAAAAAACCTAAACACAACTGTTTTCGAAAATGCTGCAAATTTAATTTTGTTAACCGACGCAAAAGGACTTATCGAAAGTATCAATTCAGCTACGGAATCAATTTTAGGGCTTAGAAAAAACGATGCAATCGGAAACTACATTCAAGATGTGATTTTACTCCCCGAAGATCGTGATTACTTAAAAGCAGTTTTAGATGATATAAATGAATTTCAGAAAATTGCAGAAAGTTTAATCTTACGTTGTGTAACAACTTCCAATCGTATTCTTTATCTAGAATGGAGACTTGGGATCATTCGAGACAACCGTAATGAACCATCTAGAATTATTTGGATTGGAATTGATCAAACATCAAAAAGATCAGCTGAAATTGAATTAAAAGAATTAAACAGGTCCTTGGAAGAAAAGGTGAAAGCCAGAACTAAAGAACTACAAACAAGTAACTTTGAACTTAATTCTGCGTTATTTGCATTAAGAGAAGCACAACAAAAATTAATTCAAAATGAAAAGATGGTTTCCCTCGGCCAACTTGTTTCCGGTCTTGCGCATGAAATCAACAATCCCATTGGAATGATCAAATCATCTGTAGAAACTTTGATTTCTGAATGGGAAGAAGAAAAGATCCACGAATCCAGTGTTCGCATCGATGAACTGATTCAATTTATACTTGATAATGATCAAAGTGGACTTCGCATCTTAACAGGACTTTCCAATAGGCAAGCGCGAAAATCGATGATCGAAAGTTTCAAACTACATTCAGTTCCGCTAGAGGAAAAATTGGCAGAACTTTTTGTCGACTCAGGGATTCGTAACCTTTCAAATCCAGTAATCACAAAAATTAAAGCGGTCATTCGTAATGCAGAAGACTACCGAATTCTTCGCAGGTTATTACTTGTAAAACAATCATCAGAACATATTTTATATTCAGTAAAAAGACTTTCAAAAATCACATATACATTAAAAAACTTTGCTGGTTTACAATCCAATTTAGAACTAAGTGATTATTCATTATCAGATACAATCCATTCAGCAATTTCACTTTATAAAGAACATTTTTTAAGAGATATCAATCTGGTTCTAAACCTAGAATATAGTGGTAATGTTAGGTGTATTCAAGGAGATTTAGTACAACTCTGGAGCCAAATCATTTGGAATTCGATACAAGCAGTAGCCACAAAAGGTACATTACAAATTCGTAGTTTTAAAAAATCTGAAATTGTTTATGTAGAAATTGAAGACTCAGGTATTGGAATCCCGCAAGAAAATCATTCCAAAATATTTATGCCTTTTTTCTCAACCAAAACTACTGGTGACGGGCTTGGACTCGGATTATACCTTGTAAAAGAAATTGCCAATAGGCATAATGCAAACGTTGAGTTTGAATCTACTCAAGGTAGGACAATCTTTAAGGTTAGTTTTCCGGTAACTACTTGATGGTAATTTTTCCGGTTGAATCGGTTTTACCAATCAAATATGGTTCTTCACCGAGCGTACGTAATTCAGCCAAAACAGAGTCCTCTATTTTTGGATCAACAACCAAAATATAACCAATTCCCATATTAAAAGTTCCATACATATCATGACGATCCAATGAATGGTCTTTTTCCAATTTGGAAAAAACATAACTTTCTGGAAGAGAATTGATTTCAGCACCAATACCAGCAGGCAATACTCGAGGGATATTTTCGTAAAACCCCCCTCCTGTTATATGAACCATTCCTTTAATCGAAATCTTTTCAATTAAAGAAAGGATCGTTTTTACATATATCTTGGTTGGTTTAAAAACATGATCTTTTAAAAAATCTAATTCGGATGTGGAATAAGGTAACTTTCCATCTTTTAATAACAACCTTCTTATGAGCGAAAAACCATTGCTATGTGGTCCAGAAGAACCTAGTCCGATGATCGAATCACCAGCTTTGATCGTTCGTCCATCAATCATTTTTTGTTTTTCGACCACACCAACAACAAAACCTGCTAAATCATATTCATCATCAGGCATCACTCCTGGATGTTCTGCAGTTTCACCACCCACGAGTGCGCAGTCTGCTAATTGGCAACCTTTTACAATCCCCGAAACAATGGCTTCCATTCTAGGTAAATATAGTTTACCGCAAGCGATGTAATCTTGAAAGAATAGAGGTTTTCCTCCATTTACAAGAATATCATTCACGCACATTGCTACGAGATCAATTCCAACGGTATCATGAACATCTAATAGTCGAGCCACTTGAAGTTTGGTTCCAACTCCATCGGTTCCAGACAAAAGAATTGGTTCGTTATATGATTTCAAAAAACTAACATCATAACAGGCGGCAAATCCACCAAGTCCACCCAAAACATTTTTGTTATGAGTAGATGCCACATTAGCTTTGATTCTTTTTACAAACTCTTGTCCTTTTTCGGTATCAACACCGGCATCTTTGTATGTTACTTTATTTGAATCAGACATGAAGTTTTCCTGTAGTGGTATTAATTAGGGAAAGAGTGTGGTTGGGTGTAATTGTTTTAGCAATCCTTCCCGCAAGATGAACGTAATCAGAGTCCGAAGTATTTAAAAGAATATCCAATTGGTTTTTATTTTCGAAAAAATCAGGAAGATTCAAAATCCGTTTCATATGAAGTGTGGTTCCCAAATTTCCATCATAAACTTTTACCTTAGGGTAATTGTAAAGAATTCGTTCTTTCAAAAAAACATAATGGGTACAACCTAACACAAAAACATCACAGTCGTTGATTACAGTTTTGATTTTAGAATCAAACAAGTCCCAAGCATCTTCCCAAAGATCTTTATCAATAAGTTTGGCTAGTCCCTCACAAGGAACGGGAAGTATCTCGGTCCCAACAGGAAACCCTGATACTAAGTTTTTAAATTTATCTTCTTTTAATGTGAGGTCTGTTGCAAATACAGCAATTTTGACACCTGGGTTCTGATTCACGGCAGGTTTCAAAGCTGGTTCCATTCCAAATATAGGAACCGACTGTTTTGCACGAAGAAAGTCTGCGGCTGCTGAAGTAGCAGTATTACAGGCAAATAACACGGCTTCACAATCTTTTTCGATTAAATACTCAAACGCATTTTTTGAAAGTTCCAATACTTCCGATTTGGATTTTTGGCCATACGGTGAGTTGATTAAATCACCGAAATAGATATAATCAATGTTAGAAGTTTCTTTCCATAAGGTACGAATTACAGATAGTCCCCCGAGACCTGAATCGAAAATTCCAATTTTATATCTACCGCGAGAATTCATTTAGGATGCTAAATACTTCCTTATATTTTCTGCGAGAGTTGTATAAATCCATTCAAACTTTGTTTCGTCTTCTTCAAGTAAAGTAACTCGAAATCCATTTCGACTACAACAAAAAGAACTGAGAGGGACTACACAAATCCCAGCAGAAGCTAACAAATGTAACACGAATCTTCTATCGAGAGCAGCTTTGTCCATAAGTGGTGCCACAAAGTCACGAACCTTGGTATTTGTGATGGGAAGAGTCATATTTGGTTTTAAGGCTCCATCCTCAAATAGAACGGTTAGATAAAACGCACCTTTGGGTTGGATGACTTTCACACCTGGAATTCCAGTTAAGATTGAAGTTGCTTTCTCTGCTCTTTTTTTGAACTTCTGATTTCTAAATTTCAAATGATCCAAAAATTGAGGATGGGAATACACAACCGGAATCGAAAGTTGCGGTAAAGTTGTGGAACAAACTTCCAACATCTTAGCATCTAACAAAGATTTGATGTATCTTTCAAAAGTTGGATCGTTTTTACGATTAAACACTTCGAGCCAACCACAACGAGCACCAGGCCACGGAAATTCTTTTGAAATGGACCTAAGAGCAAATCCACAAACTTTATCACCGATGACTTCAGATAAGTGAATACTACCCCATTCCGAATAATTGACATGGGCATAAGTTTCGTCGCAGATTAAGATGATGTCATACTTCTCACAAATTTTTACAATCTCACGCATGACTTCTTTCGGATACACTGCACCCGTTGGATTATCAGGATTGATGAGTAAAATTCCAGCGATGGAATCATTATACTTTACTTTGTTTTCGATGTCTTCTAAGTCAGGCATCCAATCGTTATCTGGATTTAATTCATAAGTTAAATGTTCATATCCAGAATGTGCTGCTTCTGCAGAAGATAACGTAGAGTAGGCGGGAGAAGGTCCAAGAATCCTTGCTTCCCTTCTCATAAATCCAAAAATTTTTGCAACAGCATCACCGAGGCCATTAAAAAATAAAATATCCTCTGATGTGATTTGGGCTCCACCTCTTTCATTCACTTTGGATGCTAAAAATTTACGAGTGGTTTCATCCCCTTGTGTCGCCGTATAGGCCCAAGATTTATTTTGGGCGACAAGTCCACTGACAATGTCTTTCATCCAATCGGGAACGGATTCTCCCTTTTGGATTGGGTCTCCAATATTTTCCCAGGTAATATCGACTCCCATTACCTCAATTTGTTTGGCAAGGGCTACAATCTGGCGGATTTCATAAATGAGTGCATCAGCACCCGAGTGGACTATATTTCTTCTCATAAAATTTACTGGCCTTTTTTATAGGCGGCTTCGACCAAAGGGATCGATAATTCCATCTCTTGGGTATCCCGTAATATCTTCAACCGTAAGACGCCCCCGAGACCAACAAGTCCCACTTGTTCCCTTAAATCGTTGATATGGCGGATTTGGAGGCCATTGGCGCCCTCAATAAAGTCATAACGTCGCAGTCCGCCCTTTTCGGCAGAGGAATTGGGTTCGATATCATAGACCAAAACACCAACGGTTTCCCCAGGAATCCCAAGAGAGCGTCGATGATCCGGCAGAGGTGCTGTGGCCATAACTCCAAGAGTGGCGGGGCGAATGTTTTGCCCGACGTTTTGTTCGATTTGGCGGAGCACACGTTTGGCATAACTGATGGGAATCGCAAACCCAATCCCGGCACTGGCACCAGAAGAGGATCGAATCATTCGGTTGATACCGATGACTTCACCATAAATGTTCAACAGTGGTCCACCACTAGACCCAGGATTGATTGCTGTATCTGTTTGGATATGAGTCTGTCCCGTCTCATCTAAATCTTCTCGTGATTTGGCAGATACCACTCCGACAGTAAAAGTTTTTTCCAGTCCATACGGCGAACCAACAGCAATGGCCCAGTCCCCCACTTCAATTTCATCGGAATTACCTAAAAAAGCGGGAGTAAAACGGTCGTTACTTGGGATTTTCAAAAGGGCAATGTCGGCTCGTTCATGGCTTCCCACATACCGAGCTGGAAAAATACGACCATCTGACATGATGATCTCAATGATTTCTGCATTTTTAATGACATGGTAATTCGTAACTACGAAACCCCTTTCATCGATAATAAATCCACTACCAATGGAAGAAATCCGGTCTTCCCTACTTTCACCAAAAGCATAAGGATGAAAGATCATTTCTGTTTTTTTCGTACGTATTGAAACTACAAATTGTTGTGCTTCGCGGTAAACATTGCGAAAACTCGTTTGGATCTGGATGGCCTGGGTCTGTTTGCTTGCGGATATCGGTTTTGGGGAAGCAAATAGTTTTGTTACAGCAGATCTTATTTCTGGAAAGAAGATCGCAAACAAAAGTACAAAAACTAGGGCAAAGTTAATGTAGACGACTGGCGGAATCGAAGTTTTTCTTTCCATAGAATGCCAAAACCACTTCCACTTTTGTCGATTCCCCATCCTTGTCGAACCAAAAAGATTCCGAGAATATTTACGATTCTGCTGATTCCCATTTTTCTTTATGGGTGTTTACCGTATTTATTTCACTTAGGTAAGGAACAATCTTCCATTATCTTGGGTCGTGAAAAAATAGAAGATATTCTAAACCGGCCAGATTTAGATTCAAAAACAAAACAAAAATTACTTTTAATCCGAGAAGCAAGAAATTTTGCCATCGGGGAACTCGCATTAAATGAAAAAGGTGGCTTCGAATACTATACAAAATTAGACCGAGAAGAAATTGGATGGAACGTCAGTGCGTCTGAGGCATTCGAATTCAAATCCTATACATGGTGGTTTCCCATAGCAGGGACCGTTCCCTACAAAGGTTTCTTTGATAAAACAATGGCGCTCAGTCTCGAAAAAGAATTACAATCCGAAGGATACGACACTCGAATCCGTGCCATTGGCGGATACTCGACACTTGGTTGGTTTTCTGATCCCGTTTTGTCACCACAACTTACCTGGGCTGACCATAGACTTGTAGGCCTTGTTTTCCATGAAATGGCACATGCGACTGCTTACTTACCTGGGGACTCTATTTTGAACGAATCTTATGCGAGTTATGTGGAAGAAAAAGGTGTAGAAATCTATTATACAAAAAAAGAAGGAGAATCAAGTCTCAATCTACAAAAATTCAAAAAAGATAAAATCCGTAGAGAAGTCACACTCGATCTTTTAAAAAAATATGCAGAAGAATTAAAAACTTTATATTCTTCAGATTTGGATTTGGAATCAAAACGAATTCAAAAACAATCTATCATCAAAAATTTCAAAGAAGAAGTGATTCAAAAAAAATTAGTTCCAGAGGAAAAATCCAAGGAATTTTTAACAAGAGAATGGAATAACGAGGACTTTTTAGGTGCTTTACGTTATCATTCAGGAGAAGTTAGTTTTGAATCATTGTTTATTGAATCAGAAAAAAACTTTCTAATCTTTCACAAGGAAGTTAAAAAACTCTTTGATTTACCCGAAGAAAAACACAAAGAGTTTTTAAACAAAAAACCTTAGTCCTCAATCATTGCCGAAGTATAAAGTTTATATCCAATCCAGAAGCGGTCATCAATAGCAGAATTTCGTGCCGCTTCTTTTCCTTCCACCAAACGAACGTGTAACGGCTTTGGCAGATCATCGATCTGCAAAAACTGTTTTAAAAAGAATAAATTATGAACACCGGTTTGAATTCCAGAATGTAAAACAAATAATCCCGAGTTTTCTCGACCTAGATAGTATGCCACTCCACTAAAATCATTTGTGTATTGAGCCGATGTTCCAATTTTTTGATTAACGTACAAAGTGGCAGTATTTTCAATCTTACCAGAAACAGAAAGCAGTGGACGATCTCCAATACACAAACTGTTATTTTGGCACCAACCTATTTCCGCATAATTAACGCTATACGGTGCATATCCTTCTTTTTTACCGTTTGTTTCCCAAACAAGAAGACCAGCATTAATTTCATTCTCCAGCGAAGACTTCCATCCAGTCACCGAAACATCAGGTTTTTTAGGTGCGATAGAACTAAACTTTATCGATGGGTTTGAAAGAAAATCGGATACAGAAGATACGGCATAATGTTCAGTATCTGGTAAAACCATCGGTATCACTGAGTGAATGCCAGCACTGTAAATATAGTGACGATTGGATTTGTTTAATCTAAAACTTGTTCTATATTTGTCAGCAAGTGATTCTCTTAAAATCACTTCCTGGTTTCCTGATTCAGACGAACGGAAATATCGAACCGATTCTCTGTATATGGATTTGTTGTCTGAAAACATTTCGCGTCCAAGTGACTTGCCAGATGCAAAACTCAAAAGGTATGTTTTTTTACCAAGATCGAATAAACCGTGGAATTCCTGTTTCCCAACCATTTTCTTTTTTAGTCTTTCCGAATAAACTTCGAAGTTAGGAATATGCCTTACATACATTTCCGTATTAGAAAATCGTTCTGAAGTAAAACGAAAGATTTCCCGAGCAACAGCTAAATCAAAAAAACTTTCAGAACTATTTTTTTCTAAACTCTGCTGCAAAAGAAAATGGAATAAAAATTCATACTCTTCTTTTAGTTCAGGACTCAAATACTCAGCACGATATTTTTTATTAAAATCATTTAGGAGAGAAATAAAATCTTCTGGTTTTTTAGACTTTGCCGTTTGGAACAATTTCAAAAAAGGGCTAGAATGTGAAGAATTGGAAGATTGATTTTTAAGATACTCAAGTTTCCACTTAAAATCGCTCCATTTTTCTTGCCAATAGCGATTACCTTCGCCTAACTCCTTATTCATGGTTTGAATTTTAGTGACTAAAGATTCCGCCATTTCCAATTCACCGCGAAGTAATAACGCTTTCGCTAACTCCATTCGAAAGAATAAAGTTCTATAATTTCGACCCTCTTTTAATTCTTCTGTTACTAAAAGTTCAATCAATGAGTTTACTTCTTGATTCTTTTGAAAAGGAATGGAGCTCAAAAGCAAATGAAACAACAAAGTTTTATTAAGGTGCGACAGTTTTGTAATTACAGAATCTCCACTTGTTAAGTATTCAGGAGTCAACGACATGGGTTCGAAAAAACCCGTTTGGATTTGTTCCTTCCAAGCAGAATACAAGCGCAAACGATAAGAATCATAAATGGAATCTGCATAACCAAACTTTGTAAAATCTCGAGAAAGAATTTTTTCATCAAAATTTTTCCAATCTTTTTTGAATCCATAGTTGTAAGCAGAAGTGGATGTTAAAGCTGTTAAATATATATCCTGATCACCGAACAAAAATCCTTTATGAAAGTATAATTCTAAAAATCTATTTTTAACGACAGTTTTCTCTTTTGGCGTTTTTGCTAGTTTTGAAAGTTTGTTTGTTTCCGATTCAGCTTCATAAAACATATAATTTTGGATATACAAAGTACCCAATCGATACGCTTGCAAAAATGGATCTTCTTTAATTTCAACCTTCGATCTAAGTTCATTTTTAGAATTTAAATCACCTACTTTCCCACTACGCAGTTGAAAATAAAAACTCAATGCCCCTAAATAAGAATCTTTTTCCTCCCCTATAAAATCAGAAGAGTTATATTTACAATCTTCTTTATCTTTTGAAGATAAACAGGAAACTAAATATTCATAACGAATTTGATTCTGAAAATTTGAATTCGTATATTTTGTCCAAAGCGGTTTAAAAATAGATCTTCTTTGAACATTTGGGAATATTTCTGTTTTTAATTTTGCTAACTTCAATTCCAAAGAAGGCAATGAAGGATCATCATCGTCTAAAAGAGTTGAGGCTGTATAATAACTTTCATAAGCATCTACAAATTCTTTGGATTTTTCTTTAAGAAAACCAGACTCCATCAACTCTTCTGCTTTTTTACCAAGCCCATCTTTAGAAATCGAAAACTCTTTCCAGTTTCCGATCAAAAAACGATTTTTGTCTTTTGCAAACTTACTTAACCTCAAAGAAGAATAGTCTTCATGAATATTTACTGGATAAGAAACCATATTTTGAATTCGTTTGGAGCGTAATACTTCATATAGCTTGCTAAGAAGATTCCATTGTTTGGATGTATTAAAATTTGATTCGTTTAATCCTATAACAGAAATTTCAGAGCCATTCCCTTGGAATATTTCTCTTAACGGAAGAATATACGAGTTTTCATCACCGAAGAGGCTCGTTTGATTTTCTAACGGACGATTCGTAACCAAATAGTCAGTGTCATAAAGATAAATACCTAAATTTCCTGAGGGTAAATGACGAAGGTTGGTTTCTTTTTTATCATTTTTCAAATCTCCATAAACAGTGACCCATTTAAGTCTTCGTTCATTTCGCTCAGAAAATAATTCGTTATGAGTCCTATCAAACAAAAGAACGGGAAATATATCAGAACTTCTGTATCCATCCAAAACAGATTTCACCAAACTCCCGTTTACCTTTTTCCCAATGATTTGCAAAGAAGGTGAAGGATCTGTTATTTTTGGTAAACACAAACGAATTTCTGCTTTTTGTTCACAAGTTTCTTTTCTCAGTTTCCCTTGTGAGGAATATAAAAGATGAACCGCTTGATTTGATGGAAATAAACCCATCCAACCATTTGGGAAATGGTCAACAGCAGTTCGAGTTGGCTCTAAAAAAGTAGATCTTTCTGGAGATACAACTTTAAGTTTATTCAAAATTCCATCCAAATTTTGAATTTCATTTGTTTGTTGTTTGAGGACGTTCGTTACAGACTCACGTTTTAAAGTTTTTTCTGAAATAGATTGAGTGAGTTTACGATAACCCTTAACCCATTTTATTAAATCTTGATAGTATAAATTTAACTTAGAATCTTCAAATTCAAATTGTGCGGAAACCAAATCTCTAAACAACTCTAAACTTCTAAAATTTTCCCAATGGTTCACGAGACCTTTTAATTCAAGAGATTCTAATTGAGCTTCTGAATAAGTTTCCAAAAAGTCGACCAAACGATGTTTCGGAGAAAAAAGTCGAACTGCCAGATTGTTCTGATATGTTTGAATCGCTTCTTTTCCATAACTAGAATAGGTTGAACTCCGCTCGTGCCCACGACGGGATTTTTCCCATTTGAATCTTTGCGCATTTGCCCAAAACATTTCTTCATCCAATCGAAACTCGTAGGCAAGTTCCGAAGTTTCTTTCCATTTTTTCTCTGCCATAGGTATATCACCTAGCATCATATAAATGGAATACAAATTCAATCCCAACCGAACTCTTGTTTGTCGAGAAATTGGATCAGCAGACAATCCAACCACTCTAGGGTCTACAAGTCCTGGGTTTTCCAATAGTTCTACAGACTTTGCTAAGTTCGATTGAAAATCCTTCCCATTCTCTTCCAAAAGCAAAGAGGAATAATATAGTGTTGTTCCGTAAACAAGATCAAATTTTGGATTAGCGATTCTAAACTCATTCTCACAAGATTCATCTTTTTCAGGACAAGTAGATAAATTCTTATCTTTCCAAAGATCAAGTTTTTCTATAAATTGATTTAAAACCGTTTGTTTCGTATCTAAATTAAATTCTGCCGACTCCTGTAATGAAAAAACAGAATATGCATAGTTTTGGAATAATTTTTCAAAACCTTTATTCAAGGGATTTTCGAATAGGAGTTCAGCTAATTCATTATAATGTCGAACTGCTTCCAACTGCAATTGACTTCTTTGGTAAATCTGAGCTTCTACTTGCCTAGACTTTGCTAAAATATTTTTTCCAATAATCGTATCATCCAAATCCTTGGATGTAATTAGATCATTTCTAATTTTAATTTCTGATAACGCTGCGGAGTATTCTTCTTGTTCAATGTGATTTTCAATCCGTATACCTAGTGTTAGTAGGTATTTAAAATCGTTCGGGAACTCACCGGGGAATCGACCATCCCCTTTTACTCGAAAACTATCTCCAAAAAATATATCCTTCCAACTCCATTTTTTGAATCTTTGCAGAATCGATTCTTTGTTTGAGTCATATTCCATTTCGGCAATATTTAACATTTGATAGGAATCACGAAAACGACCACTTTTTTGAAAAGCTATGGCAAGATAATTTGCTAAGTTTACTGGACTGATGTACTTTACGTCTTTATTATAAGCAATTGCTGTTTGAAAGGAAACAATTGCTTCTTCAAAATTTCCAAATTCCAAATCGGAAAGACCTTTCAGAGAAAATAACAAGGCTAATTTGGATCGAATTCCATTTAATTGACCCAACGTCACCGAATTCGGCTCAGAGGCATGAGCATTCACGGACTGGTAGTATTCATTTTTAAAATATATATCGATTGATTTGGCAAATTGTTCTGAAGCCTTTTTGTATTGGCCTTGGTAAATTAAAGACTTACCATAATTAAAACGATAAATTGCTTCTTGTTTATAACCTTCAAATTGTTTTTTTACAGATAAATATAAAGAAACATCTTCCACCTTACGGTAACTTTCATTGGCTTTCGGAAAGTTACTGAGGAGAAAATAATTGTTACCTAAGTTTAGATTTAAGTCAGATACTACTTTCTGATCCCCGTAATCATCACCTAAAAACACTAAAATTTGATTATAAAGTTCTATGTTTGCTTCTAAATTTTTATCAGGAAAATATTTTTTATAAAGTGTTTCATATACTTCAGAGTCAATCTCTCCCGACTTGGGATTTTTTTGCATCTTGATCAAATCAACATATTGATACAACCAACCAAGTAACTGGTAAGCATCATAATGTGTAGGGTCTGCATAGATGATCCATCGAAGTTCCAACTCAGCCCGTTTGAAATTTTCCAAAATTTCGGCCTTTCTGACATCTGTCATCGTTCCAGTAGCATAATAATAAGATTCGAATGTTACGTATTTGTTGATTAAGTAATATGAATATCCATAAAGTGTTGCAAGATCCAAATATGGTCTCGCACGGGGAACCGCTTGTTTATAATACAACTCCGTCCAACTAAGTGCTTTTTCCGACAACACTTCGATTTTTTCAAAGTCTTTTATATCAACAACACCACGCAGAAGTTCATTATCTGTAACGAGAGAAGTGAGTCCTGATAAATTCCCAACAACATTCAATTTATCTTTGCTTAAAATATTGAGTTGGCTTAATAATGCTCTTTCTTCCTCTTCCCGAATTTTTTTTCCATAAAGAAAGATTGTATCAACCATCTTGCGTTGGTAATAAATTGCGTATTCTTTATATAGAGAATCCAAATATAAATTTCGAGTTTTTACCAAAAACATGTTTTGATTATTGAAAAAGTAATGAAAAGAGGACTGGAGCAAATCACCGATCCTCTCAAACTCGACTGCTTTGTTTTCAAAGTAAAAAAATGCACTTTGGATATCTTCCGCACCTAAATCGACCCCTAAAATAGGATCATAAAATTCTAAATAAATTTTTAAGTTACGAAGTGCATCAGAAGTATTTCCTGCAGCCTTTTGGTTATAATACTTCAATAAATTAGCACGTAACAAGATTGGACTTTTATACGCAGCAATAAAAGTTGGAGTTTCAAAAATGGAAACTTTTCCTGGAGGTTCTAAATCTATTTGGATAGGGATCGGAATGATCGAATCCAAAACTTCATTTGATTCGCTAAACTTACGAACATCTGACAACGCTTTCGCTTTTAGATATTTCAAAGTGTTCACATACTGAGAGATTTTATTTACTTCCACATCAGCTAACAAGGCATTCACATGCAAAATCAAAGACTCACTATTTCGATTTTCTGATACTTTCTGAATTACATCTTCCAAAAGGTATCTAAGGTCTCTTTTGTGATTGTTAGAAAAAGGGATGGAGGGATTGGATAAATAACGAGTTTTTTCGTTCTCCCATCCTTGGATCATTTCTTGATACAATACAGACAAAACTAACGAATTTGGTTTGTATTCGTATCCACCTAACCTTCGCTTGATTTCATCTATTTGGTGATAATTTGGAAATTTTTCGTAAATAAACTTCAAAGAGTCAAAAGCTACATTGTTTTTTTTCTCAACTTCCAATTCATCGGCGTATAAATGGTACAACATTGCTTCTGCATCCTTTGTCCACTTCGCAGAAGGATGTGAGTGTACCTCTGACACAAAGTCAAATTTTTTACCATTTTGTTTGGACTCCTCCCATCGAATCAATGTTAGGGCAAATTGGTTTTTTTCCAAACTGGCCTTTTGGCGATAAGACTCCAAAAATAATCTTGCTTCTTCTCGTTTTCCAACACGTATCAGGGATAGATACTTTAAGACGGCAACCCTTGCCAAATAAACTGGAGACAATGGGTCATCTGAATAAAATAACTCCACCGAATCCAAAGCTAAAAAATAAGATTCTAAACTTTGCCCACCGGAAAAAGTTTTAGCATATTGATACTGTTCACGAATATTTGTTTGTTTGGGTATGGCGCCATTTTCAGGAATAAAATAGATATTGATTGCGTTGAAATAAGAAGCCGAAAAAAGAATCGAACCTCCATTAAAATTTGAATACCGAACATCAAAGTTAGAAGTTTCGCCTGATGATAAAATTCTTTCTTCACCAGTTGTTAAGTTCATCATTACAAGAATACTATTATCTCTTTCATCCAACTTACCATTTTTGTTGGTATCTTTTCGAATCGATGCGTAGTATAAATTTTTTGATTTGGAATCTACAGTGGGAGAAAAATCTAAAAACTCATTTTTTGTGATTCTCTGGATTTCAGATGTTTTTAAATCGATACGATAAACTTCCCCTTTCGTTTCTTCAAAATAAGAAATAAAATAAATAAAGTTCCCATCAGAGGATACGTAGGGCGAAGAAGCACCTTTAGAAGTGATGGCGGAGATTTGGCTTGGATTCTCCAATTTCATGGCGCAGAGATTTGGTAATCCTGGAGAAAAACGATCCGATATAAAATATATAGTACTGCCATCGGGAGACCATGTTGGATCCGTATCTATGATCCCCTTTGCGTATTCTCCTTTTTTGTCTGGTTTGTTTGTTAAATTAATAAAACGATCATCAATGAAACGATTGCCTTTTAATAATTCATGTGTCCACTCTTCTGTATCCATAGAGAGAAGGATTAAATCGCCCTCTGAATCAAATTCTTCAGAAACAAAAACCAAATTCTTTCCGTTAGGTGAAATGGCGGGTTTGGTTTCAGAAAATGAGTGATTGGTTACAGGAACAACAACAGAACTTTGTAAGTCACGAAACCAAATATCAAAATTTCCTTTTTGATCCGTGGCATAAAATAAATATCTACCATCTTTAGTTGTCGAATTGTATAAACTATTTCCACGTTGGACTGTTAATGGAAAAGGTTTCGATTGTGTTGGAGAAAAATAGTTTTTGGAAATCGCCGAATAGTCAAAATCGACATTCGTCATCTTAACACTTTTTTGGAACAAAACACAATTAAGAAAGATAAGAGGGAATAAAAAAACTAAAACCGATGGAAACCTTTTCACTGGTTTCATTGAAATTTCTCCCATCTTCCAGAAGTTGTTTCATAAAATTCTCCGACAGAAACAGATTTAAAATACTCATCAATTAACGATTGTTTGTATTTTATTAATTCTTCTTCTTTTTTGCCTTTTTTCTTTTGATTGGAAACTTCCTTTTCCCAAATTATTTTTCTAGATTCGTTTAAAAAAACAGTTACATCTTCTACACGTTTCCGTTTAGCGGGGAGCTCATACTGAGTGTATGTTGGTAAACCAGAGGCAAGTGGATTCAACTTTACAAATCCGGCAGGTGTTTCTCCTACGATACCATGTTGTTTGTATTTTTTTAATTCTGGCATCAAATAGTTTAAACGCACTCGATGAGCTTTGATTTCAGAATCTGAATCTTCTGAACTCAACCTTTCTCGATTGGACTTTCCGTTGGAAGAGGATTGAATGGATGCAATCATCCATCCCTCTTTCTCTAATTCACGATCTTCTCCCACCATCTGTTTTTCAGCGGCAGTTTGTGCATTGGTGATGGTGATTGGAGGAACCTTTAAGTTCAGAAAGGATTTACATCCTAATAAAAAAAATACGAGTATCAAACGTTTCATAAATACCTCACTCTTGGTATGTTTGGATTTCGTTCTGTGCACGTTTCAAAAAGTTTGCAAGTGGCATTCTTTGTTGAGAAATTTTACCATCTTCAAGATTGATAAATAAAGATAACAATGATCGGTTAAAATATACATCTGCATAAACCAACCCTTTAGACAAAGATACATCTATTTTATTGATAGAATAACTATCTGTTATGCGGTCGATAAGAAAGTTTTGTGGAGAAATAACGTTTAATGCACTTTTCCCGAAATCGCTACCAATCTGAAAGATGGAAAAAAACAAATCTAAATTGGCAACAGGTTCGCTCAAATCTCTAACAGAAATATTGAGATCCGCCTTTAATTTTCCATCGTCAATTTTATCCCGAACTTTTGGTGCCATGAGTTGTTTCAAATCGATATCACGAATGAGAAAATTCCCACGGAACTCCATAGATTTTGGATCTAAATTTCCTAAATTAAAAACCAAGTTTTTTCCTAAAACCAATCCATCCAATGAATAAGAACGTAAGGATTCTATATTCGCATAATTTTCTTTGTATTCGATAAATGCCGAAAGGCCTGGAGTATCCTTTTGTTTTTTTACATATTCAAAAGGTAAATTGGGTATATTGGGATGGGTTCCAAGAACCTGTCCGATGGTTAGATTTGGAGGATGGTTACGACCATAGTTTTTTATAAATATTGACTTATCACCTACGATAAGACTTTCTTCTTGGTTATGTGCTAAATTGTGTTGGATAGGAATTTTTGCAATCACCTCTTCCAATAGATACGCTTGGCACTGGTCCCCAGGACACTTTTGATTGTTATACGACAATGATGGGACTTTAGAATGGAACTCACCGTTAATATCATAATTTTGAATTTTTAAATTTAAACCTAAGTCACCTTGGAAACTAACGCCTTTTGCTAAGTATTGTTTGGTGGGGGAAGTGAGCCCGAATTCTAAATCTAAATTTCCAAAATATGGCCCTAATGGAGGTTTTGGTTTTCCGGTTTTTAGTAATTTACCATTTGTTGAGAGATGGAAAATTCCCCCAAAGGCATTCATCTTCAAAGTTCGAATCAATATTTCATCGGTATTGGCACCAGATAAAGATAAATCCGCCGCTAATTTTAGATCTTTAATTTCTAAACCAGGAAGTTCTGCACCCAAATCTGCTTTGATTTGTTTAGAAGTACCGGAGGTTGTATACTTAGCGTTTAATTTTATCTTAGGTTGGTTCCCAAGAAGGTTTTGAAAAGGAGAGATTTTTTCTTTTAGAACAAGAGGTAATACCACCAAAAGATTAGGAGTATAAACATTTAAACCTAAGGGTTGCAAATTGGCAGAAAGATTTGCTCCCGGTCGCAAATCCCCTTTTAAATCCAACTCTAATGCCTTGTTTCCAGTAATGGTTTTTTGATCTAATTTTAGATTTGAGATTTTGATCTCAGAAAGACCAAAAGGACGATCAAACAACAAAACAGAATCCAATGTTAGTCCCAGTAACGAAGAAGGAGATCTCGAACGATCCAATTGGTAACGGAAACCATCAATTTTTGCATTGGAATGAATATTGATGGAAACAAACGATTCTCCGAGAACTCCCAGATCCATTTGTAACTTTCCACCAAGTCCAGAAACATAATCACCTAACTGGAATTTATCGATATTTACATGAAAGTCCAACCCTTTGGTTTCTAAATATTCGCCTTGAAATGCTAAAGAAGCACCATTATAATCTAAATGTGATGGTGTAATCTTTAAAGATTTGATATAAGGAATTGGTTTTTCAGCCGTTAGAGTTTTTGTATCGGCGAAACTTAGTTCGGAAGATAGATCGATAAGTGCAGATGGAATGGAATGTGCTTTTGAATTTCCCATCTTCAAATACAATTGCGAAGCTTTTAGTTTTACATTGGCCTCAGCTTTTTCCCAATTGCCGTGAATGCCTGTCCCTGCTAAAGAAAGGTCTCCTGATAACTTCATTTCAGGAACAATCCCGCTCAGTTGGTTTAGAGATCTTTGAAGTGAAGTCAGTTGCATTTCCGACTTTTCAACAACAATGTTTACTTTAGGTTTTTCTTTGGAAACTTCGAGAATGGCACCAGTCAAACTTAGCCAGGACTGTCCAAGCACTCGTAAATCAAATTGGTTGATACCAATTTTGTCTAACTGATTGTCATAATGGATATCAGATAACAGGCGTAATCCTAACTGAACCGGTTTCCCCTTCACTTCCAAAAGGATATCATCCTTTCCGATATCAGTGTTCAAAAGAAACATTTCTGGTGATACCGTTCGGTCCCATTCAAATCGTAAGGACATAGGAATGGTTTGTTGCAAGCGTAAGTCTTTGGAATCTAAGTCCAAAGGAATTGGACGAGCCGCATTGAGAGAAAGAAGGACATGATCAATTTGATCCACCACCGATAGATCCAGTGGAATGGATGTAAATCGGTTTGTCTCAAGTTCGGTTTCCAAAGACAAGTCTTGGATTGAAAAAAAATGAAGGGACCCCGTATCTCTTTTTAATTGGAACTCTACTGAATCCACATGAATGTAGGCACTGGCCTGTAACGGCAGATAGGTGTTAATTTCCGTAAGTGGTGGTATCTCTTCCGAGACAGGTTCTGGTTCTTGTGGTTTTGTCGAAGTTTTGACCAGAGCCCCAAAGTTCCACTGGCCCATACTCTCTTCGATTTGGATTTTTGCCCCTGTGAGTCCAATTTCTGAAATTTTGATCTTTCCGAAAAGGAGAAGCGGAAGGTTGTAACGAAGTCGAACCTGTTTGGCTTCCACCAAAGGAACCTTCTCGAAGGGAACCCCTGGATAAAGTTTGAAGTCGTTGATTTCAATTCCAAAAAAGAGAGAAAATAACCCAAAACTCCCTTCCATCTTTCCCATAGTAAAATGAGAAACCAATTTAGGGATGATCAGGTCTGCCGTGAAGACGTTAAAAACAGATTTATAGAGGAGAAAGAGGACAAGAAGTCCACGAAAGATTTTTGTTTTGGCGATTCCTAAACTTACCTTCAGGATTGGATTCATCTGTAGAATCGCCTCGTGCGATTAATATTCGAAGGAGTCTTCAGCCTCTTCCAGAGTTTTATATATCTCGAAAACACTGGAAAGCTTTGTAATTTCCATCAGGTTCTCGATATCGGAATTTAAGTTCGCAAATACAAGTCTACCATTCAGGCCATCAATATGTTTGTATATATTGAGAAACGTTCCTAAACCAGCTGAATTGATGAAGGGAACCTTTTTCAAATCAATGATGAATTTGGGAACTTGGCCTTTTTTGATGTACTGTTCAATCTTTTCAGATAGCTCGAACTCATTTCCGGCTTTGATGGCACCTTCAATTTTAATGATGTGCACGTCGTTTTTACTGGTAACTTTGATTTTCATAACCCTTCGGAAGGTGGTGTTGCCATTAACATCTTTCGATTTTGCTGATTGTAAAGCATATTTTTATGCATAGTGCAATAAATCTTTGCCGACTCTACGAAGTTCATGTTTTCCCTGTGACAAATGATTGCGAACAGCCTTTCTGGAAATACCTAATACCTTTGCGATCTCACGTTCGGAAAAAAAACTACGATCGAAAGCCCGAGACTTACGTAAAATCCATAGTTTCTTTTGTTTGAGATACCATCTGCGACGTTTCGGGTCAGTTGTTTCATAAAGTTTCCGCGTATACCTTGTGATCATACCGGAAAGACGGGACAAAAGCTGGTGTTGGCGAAATCTTTTTTCCTCCCATTCCCTAAAGAAAATATCAATGTCATGGCCTGTTTCGCGTAACTTCCAAAGGAGGAGTTGTTTTAAATTTTGTTTCATAGGTAGGTCAAACTGTAAGGACAGGATCAAAGCTGTCACCGTTGGCAACTTTTCTAATTCCGCTTTTAAAGGACTGGCCTCTTCCCAAAGTTCTTTCTGAACTTCTTCGTTTGCCGGAGAATCATAGTTCCATAATTGTAAATAGAGTTCCCCTGATTCTGGAATTTGTTCGTGACGGAACCGGTTTCGATACTGGTTAAAAGCGTAGGTAACAAAAAATCCAAGAACATTGGTTAAGTGGTAGTTCAAACTCAAAAGCCACATCTTGGAAAAAACTTCTAGAATGATCACCACCATCTCGGAACTCTCATCGTCTGTAATTTTTCTTTTTTTTGCCAAACGATCGACCATCCAAATGGGCAACTGTTCTTTTAGAACATTCAGATCGTTAGTGGATCTAGCTTCTTGAATGAGAGGAAGAATTTTTTCATCTAGTATTTTTGGTAACATGGATGGAATGTATAAATCATTCCGAAACAAAAGATACTGTAATATCGGTTATAGCTAAAATTGATTCACCTATACATGAACCGGTTACGTTTAACTATGAACTTTTAGATTTATTTTTTGCAACAAGCAAGAGTGAGACGGCCAACAAAACATGAATTAAATTAAAGAATACAAATGGGAAAAAAGATAATACCGAAACACCAAGGGAAGTAGACATAAACGCCCCACAACTATTCCAAGGGATGAGGGGAGAAGTAATGGTTCCCGAGTCTTCTAGTGACCGCGAGATGTCTTTTTCTGGGATTCCTTTTTCTTCTGCAAGACTTCGGAAGGCACGTGCAGGGATCACAAGAGATAAATATTGGTCTGCGGTTACTAAATTCAAAAGAAAGGATGCTCCCATTGTTGAAAGTAAAATATCCCAGCGGTCTTTTGCCCAAAGTTTAATTTGAATTAAAATTTCGTTTAAATAACCATACCCTTCCACTACAGCGCCAAACCAAACCGCAGCGAGAATCAGAACTTCTGTAGATAAAATGGCAACGATCCCACCTCCGCTTAAAAACCGATCGAGAATTTGATTTCCGGAACGAGATTCAAACCCAAAGACCAAAGTGTTTCCAATATCCCATTGGAATCCAAGTTCACTGACACTGAATCCAATTGCAGAAAGAATTCCAAGTAACAAAGAAATACGAATATGCATTTTAAAAACAGAGGATCCAAAAACCAAAACAACAGGAATCAATTTGATCCAAGAAACATTAGAAGAGAAAACATCACCTAAAACACCAGACTGTAAAGTGATACGAGATGTTTGGTGAGAATCCCAAACATAAAGATTCAAAAAATAAAACCCCAATACCGCAATTCCAAAACTAATACAAGTTGTTTTTAACATATGCCGGATATGTTTCCAAATTGGGACATGGGTCAAACTGGAAGCCAGGTTGGTTGTGTCAGAAAGTGGAGAAAGTTTATCACCAAAATAACAACCACTTACGATAGCACCGGCTGCCATTGTTTCGGGAAAAGACATTACCTCTGCCACACCCATAAGAGCAACACCTAACGTACCAGCAGTGGTCCAAGAGGAACCAGAAACCATTGCAGCAATAGCAGATACAATCGCCAAAGAAGGTAAAAAATAATCTGGTTGTAAAAATAAAATTCCGATTTGGATCATCGTAAAAAGAACGCCGGAATAGGCCCAGGAAGCGATGAGCATCCCTACAAAAAAAAGAATTTCCATCGCAGGAAGAACCGAAACAAAATTTTTACGAAAAGAAGATTTTAGAAATACAAGTTTCCGATTCCTTCTTTGTAAAAAAGAAATCACTCCAGAAACAAACAAGGCCGTTGGATGTGGATAGGCGACCACCCATACAAATCGAAAAAAAAGAATCGAAAGGATTAAATAGAAAAGTGGAGAAAGAGAGAAAAATATGGAGTGTGATTTTTCTCTCTCCATATTTTAGAAGAAAGTAATGTTTATATAATAGATTGAAAATCCAAATAGAAACAAAATACCAAACCAAGAAAGTAAATTCATCCAAGGTTTAGGTCTTTGTTCTCTAGGAATTTCTTTTCCAAATAAAATCAAATGATGGATGAGTGCAAGAACCGGTGCATTTAAGAAAGATACCGTAGTCGCAAAATCCACTAAACTTTTCATATTGGTTCTAAAAAATAATAAAATCAAAATGGAACCTACCCCCACAAGGATGATCCAATACCAATAGAGTTTTTCCGTAGGAATTTTTTCTAATGGTTTGAACAAACGACGACTGGCATTGGATACCACTCGCGGATAAGCATCAAAACAAGTAAGAGTGGTTGAAAACATAGTAAAAAAAGCAGCAATGAGAATGATGGGATAGGACCAAGAACCAATGGCAGAAGTATACAAACGAACCAACTCGGATGCAAAACTAACTGCCTGAGAAGAAAACTCGGCACCTGTATTATACATCATATTGGCACCTAAAGCCAAAAAACAAACCGCAAGCAAAGTAGTTCCAATATAACCGATATTAAAATCGATCATCGCATACTTCATAGGAGGGAGTTTCCCATCTGGAGTTTTTTTTGCGAGAGTCCAATCCGATTGCCAAACAGCAGCTTCAATCGGGATAGGCATCCAACCCATTAGAGCAATGAGAAAAGCTACATCTCCTAAATCTCCAATGGAAAAGGTTTTTCCAACTGTTTCTAATTTTGGAATTCCTGCATAAAAGGAAAGAACCATTGCTACTACGGTAGACACAGTCAGCAAAACCACGATCCATTTCATGAGTCCGTCAAGGGCTGCAAATTTACCGATGGCAAGTAATAGAAAACAGAAAATTAAAATGATAGCACAGAGTAACCAAGGTTCCATGGAAATACCAAGAAGATTGGAAAACAATCCAGAAGTAACAAGAGTTACCGTTGCCACAATAATACACATGGTTCCAACTGATATAAAGAAAAATATCCAAACAGGTAAACGGCCAAGTGCTTCGTAACCATCTAACAGTGATTTTCCGGTGATAATTGTATACTTAGTACCGACTACAAAAAAAGGATATTTAATCAAATTGGCAAACAGTACAACAAACAGTAACCCGTATCCGTAAACAGCTCCAGCCCGAGTCGATTGGACAAGATGGGAAACGCCAACGGCTGCACCGGCATACAGGAGGCCTGGACCAAGATAAGCTAAGAAAGGAAATCGTCTCATTTTGGACAAAATGGCCGGTTGGATAAGTTTTTGCTACTCTATTCGAAAGATTAACGGTTCAAATAATGAAATAGAATTTGATTGAGTGCTAAAATATCGATCGGTTTGGTCAAAAACTCATCCATTCCGACTTCGAAACATTTTTTACGCTCCTCATACAAGGCACCAGCTGTTAAGGCAACGATCGGAACAGAAACTCCGGTTGGTTGTTTGCGAATTTCCGTGGCTGCTTCCAATCCGTCCATATTGGGCATTTGTACATCCATAAATACTAAATCAGGAGTGGATTCATGAAAAAAACGAACAGCTTCCAATCCATCAACAGCTTCTTTGATTCGAGAGTTTGGAACGTATTTTTGGATCATTCTTTTTAAGAGGTTCCGATTCATTTCATTATCTTCCACTAATAAAATATAGGGCGAAATATGAGTTAGAGTTGCTTTGTCAAATTGTGCGATCAATTCTTTTTGGTATTCACTTGAATCATCCGAAGTATGGTTTGACGATTGGTCAGAAGAATTACATTCTATGACAAATCTAAATACGGTTCCGACTCCAGATTCAGAATGGACTTCTATCTCACCGCCCATCAAATCTAACAAAGATTTTGTGATCCTAAGTCCGAGTCCCGTGCCACCATATCTACGTTTGGAATTAGATTCGCCCTGCCAAAACGATTGGAACAGATGTGACTTATGTGCTTCAGGTATTCCAATGCCTGTGTCTGAGATGGTAAATTCTAATTTTGTTTTTTGATCAGAAGTTGGAGATGCTTCTATTTTTAAAACCACCCCTCCCTCTTCTGTAAATTTCACAGCATTCCCAAGTAGGTTGATTAAAATTTGTCGAAGCCTTGTAGCATCCACATAAATGATTTCTGGAATACTTAAACCTTCCTCAAGTCGCAAGTAGATTCCTTTTTCATTGGCCTTCCATTTCAAAACACCCATTGAATCATTTATGATCTGTTTTAAGTTGGATGTGACTTCATTCAATACCAACTTTCCAGCTTCAATTTTAGAAATATCCAATACGTCGTTGATGATTCCAAGAAGACCGTGTGCACTACTGATTGCGTTTTTTACATATTCTTTTTGATCAGAATCTAAGTTTGTTGTGAGTAATAGTTCATTAAAACCGATTACACCATTGAGAGGTGTCCTAATTTCGTGACTCATATTGGCCACAAATTCTGACTTTGCACCGTTGGCCCTCTCCGCTTCTTTTTTTGCGTTTAGTAGATGAAACTCTGCATTTTTTCTACCAGTGATATTATTTAAGTGAACTACAAAATAGGATGGATTCCCATTTCTATCTTTTACTAATGTGTTGGAAATTTCCACCCAGACAATGTTTTTGTCCTTTGAAAAAAATCTTTTTTCATAGATAATACTTTCTTTTGAACCACCTAATGCGTCTTCACGAAAAGAATCAAATAACGGTTTGTCTTCTTCATAAGAAAACTCATTAGACTTTCTACCAATGAGCTCAACCTCACTATAACCTAACATAGATTCCAACTTTTTGTTTACTTTAATAAACTTCCCGTTTAGATCTAAAAAACAAACTCCTATCCCGGCATTATCGAAACTCATTCGAAAACGTTCTTCACTATCTGCTAGATCTTCTTGCGTTTTGTTTTCTTCCGTAATGTCACGATTGATTGCAATCACACCAATGGTTTGGCCAGATTTATCTTTCAGAAAACTAGCGGCAGAACGGATTTTTAGTTTTTTTGACCCTTTCGCATATTGAAATATTTCACCTTGCCATATCCCTTTCGTTTGTAATTCGGAAATACGACTCTCTCTTGTGCTTTCATTTTGGTCTGTTCTTAAAACGTTGATTGTAGACTTGCCGATGACTTCCGCGGCGGTGAAACCATAAATTCTCTCCGCGGCCAAATTCCAACTGGTGATCCGAAATTCCAAATCCGTAACAATGACCGCGTCGTAGAGGTATTGCAGGATGAGAGAAGAGTAAACTTCACTAGGAATCAGGTTTTCCATCTGGCTTCAATGACAGAGTCATTTCGAAAAAACTGCAAGCGATAACTGGAGCAAATATAAATTCGAAACCATCTATTTTTGAATCTGAATTTCCTTTTCAGGACAAACCTTTAGGAATTCTACCCATAATTTGAAAGCTTATCGAGGGTTTCAAAACGATGTTAGGTGAAAATGTTCCAATTTTACCTTGGATCCTAATTTACGAGAACAATCGACAGTATAGGATCGTGACTTCTTTCTGATTATCCAAATCAAAAGAAGGATGATACTAACTTATAGAAATACAAAACCATTCCTAGGGGCTATAAAAACTGAATTAATGAAAATAGAAACAACTTGCACACTAAATTGAAGTTTTATTATTAAAAAAACCATTATGTTTAAATTCCTAAATTCCGATTTTTTTTCCGTATATATAAACCCTATTTTAGTCTTCTTATTGGCTGGACTTTGCGAAATTGGAGGTGGTTATCTCATTTGGCTTTGGATTCGTGAAAACAAATCAATATTTATTGGAATTCTCGGCTTCATCATTTTAGGTTTTTACGGTGTAGTCGCAACTTACCAACCAACAAATTTTGCTCGAACCTATGCAACATATGGTGGGATTTTTATCGTAATGTCGTTAGCGTGGGCATGGAAATTTGACCAGTTCATTCCCAATCGCTTCGACATTATCGGAGCAAGCATTGCCTTGATCGGTGTAATGATTATATTCTTCGCACCAAGATAAAGTTCTGTGTTTCTCTATAGAAATGAAGTTACATTAAAAAGGAAAAGATTCAATCAGGCTTCGGCTTCTTACGGAAGTCTCACCCTTTTCGCAAACGACTGGTTTCTAGCGGTAGATCGTTATTTCATGAACGAATGGTTTTATTTATTATTTTAAAAATAGGAAAAGATTTAACCCGCAATCCTGCACAGTGAACCGAAGTCCTCGATTTAATTATGAGTTATAAGTGTTAAAGGGTATGTCCTACTTCCGCCCCCACTCGCTTTTCCGCTCCGCGGGCGAGTGTCCGAGCCTTGCTCCCTATGGGTCGCAAGTCTGTCATTTCGCGAACAATCTGTTACTAGCGGTACTATTGGGTTCGATCAATGGATTTTATTTGGTACATAAAAAAGGCCAACCTTGAGGCTGGCCTTTTTTTATTGAGTTATTAGTGCTAACCCGGCAATGTCCTACTCTCCCATTGAGCGAACCCAATAGTACCATCGGCGATGAGAAGCTTGACTTCCGTGTTCGGAATGGGAACGGGTATTGCCTTCTCTCCATAATCACCAGGAGTAATTACCATTACTTCTAGGTGCACCGGATTTGCAAGCAGAATTAAAAGAAAAATTTACAAATTTAAATCGTAAGTAACACCAAATTTCAATCCAGAAACCAGAATGGTGTGGTCTGCTGTTGCAGAAACAAATTCCATTAGTGTTCCAACACTACTAATACCATTTTCAGTAACACTAAATGCAATGGGACTTCTAGATTTTGCTGTCATACGTTCACTTTCAAAACTTGCAAACAACCGAAGTTTTGGTACGACGATGATACTTGCGCCGAAACTAAATTTTTCTGAATAGAAAGTATAACCGCCGCTAGCGTAATTATAGACAGCACCGCCATTATAGATTTTAAGTTGTTCGGAATTGTAAGTACCTGTTGAATTAAGAAGGAAGGGACCGTATACAAGTAAATCAGCAAAAAGAGTGGCACGATCGTTAAGATCAAATTCAAAGCCAACTCCAATTAATCCAGACGTGCCTGTTGCCGTTTTTGTGTCCTGACCATAATAACTTGGAGCACCAAGACCTAAATAAGTTCCTTCTAGAGATTGGCCCAAACTTCGTATCACATATTTTGGTAAAATTCGAAAATTAGAAATTGGAGAAAGAGTGACGCCGAGATTAATATCAGAGTATAACAAACGATAGTCTGCCTCTTTAATCCCTAAACCAGCTGCATAATAAGAATTCCATTCATAACCGCGACCAAATCGATTTACATGTAATCCTAAAAATACGTTACTAAGTATACCTGCATTTAAAGAGTGAAAATAATCAAAACCTAAATCATTAATGAGGCTCATTCCACGGTTATTTTGCCATTCTTTGTTGTATTCCAAACCAACAATGTCATTGTAAAAATTTCTCTTTTCAAAATCGGGACGAAGGCTACCAAAAAACAAAGCACCCTTCAATCGTATTGTATTTCCTTCTACTTTACCTTGCGCATAGATAGACCCAGTAAATAAAGATATACCTATCAGAAAAAAAACGAGATTACGTTTCATTATTTGTCTTACCTCTACCAGCCAATAACAACTAGTAGAGGACTGACTCAAGAAAAATTTAATTACTAATTGTTCTTTTTTGAAGTTATATATGTCCAAATCCCTGAAAGTAATTCAAAGATTGAGACTATCCGTAAATTTTACGACAATGGGTTGGATCAAATATATAATTATAAATACCGATCTTAAAACTCTATCGGCATATAAAGGGCAAAATGAAAGGTTCGCAATTCATATGTATATCCGTTTTCTTTTACAATGGGACCACCAAAAGAAACCCTTCCTCGCATACCAAGAAAAGGTGGTGACTCCAAATACATCATAAATGCAAATCTTGCAACAGAATTGACACCCACTTGATTTCGCATCAGACTACTAATCGCAAGAGATTCGACAGCATTAAACCTTCCGCTAAGATATGCAGTGGCGGCAGTCAAATCAGGGCGAAGTAACCCTTGGCTCGCTAAATAATAACCGACTAATTCTAAATTATTTCCAGTGGATAGGTTTGTGATTAAATAAGTAAGAGTTGGATCAGTTTCTGGATTGATATTTCCGGAAACAAATTGAAACCCTCTTAAATTATTCAGAAAAGCATCGCGATTTGAACTTGAGTATGCAATCAACAAGTTTGAAGCTGCATCTTTAAAATCGACATTCCCCCTTAACTTAACATGAGCGGGGCCAAAACCTAAACCAAATCGAAAGGTATCAGGATTTCCAAAATAAAAAATAGGCACTAACATCGAATATGTACCCTCAACGCTAGTATCAATATCTTCGGTAACTTTTGTGCGATTTGGTTTTAAAGAATTGTTGCTAGAACCAGAAGACCCAGATTCTGACTCCGAAGATGATACTTCTGGAGATTGATTTTTTGAAAACATCTTTGGTATGGACTGCCGATTCAAATAAAAATTTGAATTGTGAAGAAGTAAATTCATACCAAAATATTTTGAGAATTGGATTTCGGGGGATTTAACATCGAGTAACCAAGAAACGCGACCTGGATCATCCTGAACCATATGAGCATCCCGACTTCTCCCTTGGATGGATAAAGAGACACTTTCCAAAGTTACGCCAGGATTGATGGAGATATATTTATAAGGACCTTTCTCAGGTTCTGCATTGGGTTCGGGTTCAATTTGTACTTCTTTGATTTCGTCTGGATATAATGAACTCAAAGAAACTAAAAATATAAGAATAATGAAATAACGTAACATCAAAAACTTCAGAACTATTTAAGGTTTTAGTCAAATTGAGACACTCGCTCTTTGATAAAAGATTTTTTTATTCTCTTTTACCAAAGTTGATTCAAACCAAAAACAAAGGGAAAGATCAGAATATCACATTGTTTTTAAAACTAGTTTATAGCTGGATTTCAACATCTGTAACTGGAAAAGCGACACAGGAATGGATCCAACCAAACTTTTTATCCGACTTTCGAATTTTGGCTTCTGGGGGACTGAATACTTCTCCCGATTTTAATTTGACCCGACATAAACTACATTCACCTGACCGACAAGCATTCTCCGTAAAAAATCCATTTCGTTCGAGGCTATTCAGAAGAGGTTCCCCTACTTTTGCCTTAAAGGATTTTTGATTCGTTACAGTGACATTCACCTCCTTTGTCGGAAGGACGGAGTTTGGCCAACCTTCCAATGTTTCTGGTTTGTTAGGAGGGCCGTTACTTTCGATAAGGATACGACCGGACTTAACACCAAGATTAGAAAGAAGATCGGCACAATGTTCGTTGAACGGAGTTGGTCCGCAAACATAGTACATCTTAGAAGGAGCATCTGGAACTAATCTTTGCAATGTGGAAAAATCCAACCTACCGCGATACCCTTTAAAAGCATCGCTAACATTTCGCGAAAGAAACTCAGTCAAAAGAAAATTTTCATGAACGGCTGCTAAGTTTCGAAGTTCATTTATAAAAATGACATCGTCTTCATAACTATTCGAATATATGATATGAAATCGAAACGGTTCTGGAGAAGCTAAAAAAGATTTTAACATACTCATTGCAGGTGCAATACCCGATCCACCTGCGAGGAAAACTAAATCTAAACCATGGAATAGTGGATTGTGATGAAAAGAACCCATAGGCCCTGTACTTTCAAACTCTTGTCCAATTTTTACATCATCGAGTAGATAGGGACTCACAAACCCACCTTCTGCCCTTTTGATCGTTAACTCATACGAACTCAAATCGGTCGGTGAAGATGAAATCGAATATGGTCTTGCGGTAAGAACTCCAGAAAGTGAGACAAATAAATTGATGTATTGACCCGCTTGGAAAGGAGGCAAACTTTTTCCATCGACCGAAACCATTTGTAAAGTTTTTGTGGAAGGAGTATCTACTCGAATTTTTTCTACACGCAAACGAATTCGTTTCGGATGTAAGCTATTGATGGTTTTTCGAACGAGCCCTTTTCCTTCTGAAAAGTTAGAACCGTTTCTTTCAAGTTCTTCTTTTTTTGAAACCGCTTCCTTAAATCCATTTACAGAGTTCAGAATATTTGTTTCTATTTTTTGATCATTATCTAACATATATTGTTTCCTTCCCAATCAGAGATTCATCGATTGATTTTAATGAATGATGTACATTTCATTTAGTTTGTGTTGTTTTTGGTTTACGACGAATGTTCGAACGTTTCAGTATTTTCCGCGCGGTATTGTATCCATTCAAATAAGTCGGTTGAAACCCACCCATACTTGTCCAACTACTTGCGGAATAAAGTCCATCGATTGCATCAAGAGATTCACGCATTAAGTGACCATCCTGTAAGGTTTGTTTGAATCCATAAATGGCACCTCCAGGTGTATTCAAATAACGCATCATCGTCATTGGTGTGGCAACTTCGGCCCTTTCAATATGTTCTCTGATGTTAGGGTAAGCTTGTTCAACAAGTTTGATTAGTTTATCACCAAACTCATATTTTGTGGAAATGTATTTTTCTGTAGGAACATCTTTCCAAGCTTCTCCATATTGTAAGGCAACGAGAGTCACTACTGCCTTTCCTTTAGGTGCAAGTTCCTCATCAATAAAGTTATAGCAGGTTACCATCCCCCAGTCTGGAGCATCCAATGTATACATTCGATCTTCAGTGACTTCTGAATTAGAAGTTGTCATCACAAAGGTAGAGGCCGTTGTAAACCCTAACTCATCTGGAGAACAATCTAAACCTAAATAAAGACATACTGCAGAAACACCCATCCTTCTGGATTGGAAATCCTTTAATACAGACGACGGTGGAGTTTCGAAATCCAACATTTCATGATAAGTGATGAGAGGGCTTGCATTAGAAACAACTGCATCGCAAGTTACGGTTTCACCTGTTTCTAATCGTACACCACGTACGACTCCATTTTCAGTGAGAATTTTCTCCGCTGCACAATTAAACTTCACCTCACCACCTGCTTCTTCAAAAGAAGAAAGAAGGGAACTCGAAAGCATCTGAGACCCTCCTTTGATATGCCAAGGTTTATACACACAGTAAAAATATAACATACCGATGAATTCGGCAAAAACCAAATCTGTTGTTGGAATCCCAACATAACTCCAATAAGGTGTTATTACATTAATCAAATCCTCATTGGAAAAAAATTCATTTAATACATCGGTTGTGGAACGAAGACCATATGTTGTAAAATTTGGACATTTGATTCGAATTTTTTCTTCATCGTTTGATAACCTAATTCTTGGAAGAACAAAATAATACTCGTTTACCACAGCTTCACTGAGTTTAAAAAATCGCTCAATCCCATCCTTTTCTTCTGGGAATAAACTTTTTAAATGGTTTTGTAGTTCTGTCCAATCAGCGGGCAAAGTCACATCCAATTTCCCCGGGATAATGATTCGATAGAGTTCTTCTTCTTGTACGAGTTCGATTTTATCCAGAACACCAAGTTCTTCAAATACACGACGCATAATGAAAGGATTGGATTCTGTTCCCACTCCACTGAGTTGGTGGAGAGCCACCTCGAACTCAAAATCTCCACGAACAAAGGACGTGGCACATCCTCCGGGAACATTATGCCTCTCTAATAACAAAGTTTTTGAGCCTTCGCGTTGCAAACGTGTGGCTGCCATCAAACCAGCGTTACCGGCACCAATTACGACAGTGTCATAGTGAAACATTTTCTGTTCTCCTAAAGGAAATTCTTCTGAGGAATACCCAATCTTTACACTGTAAAGATTGCAATGATTTTTTCTTAGTCTCTTTGAAAAAAACGATTTTACTAAGAATTGGAGGCCGAGTTTCGACTTTCCCATTCCCATTCGAAAAGACTTTACCAGTTCGGGCAGAAGGCCTACTAGGTTGTAATGGCCGTGAAAAAACAAAATCAGGACAAAGGGAATTCATACCATCACGGAGACCTTCGCCCTGCACTCATTACTGCCGCTCGCAACCTATTGCAAAAACAAGGAATTGAGGCAGTTTCTCTTCGTTCGATCGCTTCTGCCATCGGTGTCACTCATATGGCCCCTTATGCACATTTCAAAGGAAAACAAGAATTACTGCAGGCAGTAGCTGCATCCGGTTACGATGAATTGGCTGCCAATATGCTTAAGGCACAAAAAAACCATCCGAAAGTTCGCGGTCGTTTGATGGCTTATTATTATGGTGTGGAATACATTCAGTTTGCAGTGGTAAATCCAAACTTATACCGCCTAATGCTGAATCAAATTGACTTAGAAAAAAAAATCGGTTTGGAAAGTCCTGATCGGGAAATTTGGGTGAGTTCACAGCGCCCCTTTCGTTTGCTTTATGCAGCATTTGCGAATGAACGTGTGAGTAAAGATTTAGCTCATGCTAGAGCTCTTGGTGCTTGGGCCACTGTACATGGCATTGCTTCCTTGGCTATCGATGGACACTTAGTCCTTCCCGAAGGAATGGATGTAATCCAATTATTAAAAACGACCGTTAGTTCATCGGTGGAGATGGGGTGAAAATAGAATGAATGTTTCCCTTTAAAACATTCACATCAACAGGGCCATCAATCCCAATAATACGTTCTGTACTTTTATATTGCCAAATAGTCCATTCTATGGAAGAAAAAGTATTTGGATGCATAAAAATATTTCTAATCCAAATAGGATGATTAAACAAATTATCACCTAAGTATTTATTTATAAATTCCTTAGTTAGATAAAGAATCGTTTCGTGTTCGTAATGTGAGTCGATTTTATCCAAAAAATTTTGTATTTCCAATTGGACATTTTCTATATTTGGTCTCTCTTTACAATTCCCTTCAAATTCAAGATCAACAACTGGAGGAAGAGAATCTGGTTCTTTCGGAACTGTTTTAATGAAATTTTCCGCTTGCTCAATTCCAGTTTTGCAAAGGGTAAAAAAATGATACGCACCAACTTTGAATCCTTCCTTTTTAGCTGCGGTCCAGTTATAAACAAAAGCCTTATCTTTGAAATCACCTCCTTCAGTGGCTTTTATATAAACAAAGGAAATTTCATTTTTGGGAACTAAACTCCAATTGATTTTTCCTTGATGATTCGAAACATCGATCCCTTTAATGGGATACTTATCTTTGGAAGGATAAACAAACCAGATTAAACCGAAATCAAGTGCTTTATAAAAAGCAAAAGTTAGTAAAATTAAGAATAGAATTAATATGGAAACTTTTTTCATAATCACTTTCATTTACGATCTTTAGAGATAAAGAGATGTTCCTATTGCTAATGTTTGACTATCTCATTGAATTGGTTTTCGTATATAAAAAACTGTGATCCGGGCGGGATGGTCTATTTCACTTGTTTCTTGACTTTGCAGACTTCAGATTGCGAGAAAAGTTTCCCTCTTGATAAAAGAAATTTGTGCACAATTCTAAAACCGCGATAGCAATAAATCATCTTGATCAAATCCAACTCCATTCCAAAAAAAGGTCATGGCAAAAAGTAAACTACTAGAAATGCACAATGTCGGAATCGTTGTTGAGTCCCTCGATCGGGCTATTTCATTTTTCGAGGAGATTGGGTTAAACCTGGAAGGACGAATGGTGGTTGCAGGAGAATGGGCAGGACGAGTCACGGGACTCGGGAATCAAGAAGTCGAGATCGCGATGATGGTGACTCCTGATGGACATACGCGACTAGAACTTTCACAATTTAGTTCTCCCAAAACCATCGCTGACCACAGAACTGCCCCTGTTAACTCTCTTGGTTATCTCCGCATCATGTTCCGAGTAGACAATCTTGATGAACTGTTAGCCCGACTCACAAAGCTTGGTGCAGAACTCGTTGGAGAAGTGGTTCAATTTGAAAGTATCTACAGACTCTGTTATATTCGCGGTGTGGAGGGACTTCTCATCGGGCTTGCAGAACAACTAGGTGCCGAAACAGCCACAGTTTGATTTTGGATTTAGCGCCCAAAGTTCCCAAAGACTTCTTGCATTCCCAAAATCTGTAACCAAAAGGGAATCACATGTTGTCCACGGATCTGAAAAATAAAGGAATCTAAGCGATTTGGATAGGGCGTAATGTTGGCAAAATGCTAAAAAAGATCTGTCCCCATCGGATGGATTATTAGTTAGAATAATAGCCAATCCAATAAAATAGAGGATATACCTTGAAATGACTGAATACTTTTCTTCCTTTTTTTTCCATGTCTTATACAGAATCAGGAAAAACAAGAGGTAGTATAAAAATAAAAATTCTACTCGAGTGTAAACAAGGAGAAAACACAAGAGAATGGTTAAGTGATAATATTTAGAACGAAACGAAATAAACAACCATATCAACAATATACTTGATAACAATGTAATAAAAGGCCAGAGATCTGAAATGAATCGACTAGAAAACAAGAGGACTAAAAAGGAAATGATGAAAATTAATTCCTTCTTGGAACGAGCTGCAAATAGAAACCTATCCCTACTAACAAATACAAGTCTATTATTCAAGGAAAATCATTCCGCAAACCATTGCTAACGGGCCCTTTCAACGTGCAGAATCAAAAGCCCTCACTTTCAGAACACCTTAAGTGCTAAGAGGAATGTCCTACTTCCTCCCCCCCATTTCGCGAACAATCGATTATTAGATGTAGATTTAAATTGTAAAAAAGTGAAGTTATACTAGAAAAGAAAAAGATTTAACCCGCAATCCTGCGCAGTGACCCATTGGGAACGAGCAGGCGACATTCGCGGAGCAAGCTCTGCTTGCCTAGCGAATAGTCGCGGACATTAGCTGGCACACACAACGCGCCCACAAATAAAAAAAGCGCTCACTTTCGTGAACGCTTTCTAAATGATTATTAGTGCTAACCCGGCAATGTCCTACTCTCCCATTGAGCGAACCCAATAGTACCATCGGCGATGAGAAGCTTGACTTCCGTGTTCGGAATGGGAACGGGTATTGCCTTCTCTCCATAATCACCAGGAGTAATTACCAAATGTACGGAGGAGTCTCATAAGTCAAACACTAATATAAGAAAAGGTTGCGTTTTTTTGGCAAACTGAAACTTTTTCTTTATGTCTGAAGTGACCGAACCCTTGGTAAAAACTGCAAATTTTTCGGTGATGGGTCTTCGGATCCGAACTTCCAATGCACCGGGTGAGGCAGACATTCAAATTCCGAAGGTCTACTCCAAGTTTTATAAAGAAGACATCCCCAAACAAATGGAGTTTTTAAGAAAGTTTGATCCACTTTTTGCTTTGTATTTCAATTATGCATCCGATGAAACAGGTGCTTACGATTTTTTGTTAGGTTATGCTGTAGATCCGAAAACGATACCACTCCAGGGAATGGAAGTGGTGCATGTTGAACCACAAAACGGTCGTTATTTCCAAATTCAACCGGGAGCACCAGAGGAAGTCGTCCCTAAATTTTGGGCAGAAATTTGGAATCATCCAGAAATTCCAAAAATCAGAACTTACCAAATGGATTGGGAAGAATACTCGGAAGCTGGGATTCGAGTGTTCTTATCAACTAAATAGATTTTTTTTACGGAACACTCAAGTTCGTTTCATTTTCAATCTCAGATACATCCTCAGTTCTTTGTGTTTCTATCGGTGTTGATGTTTCAATAACGAGATCACGCCAATCATTGACCACCCAAACCCAAATCCCAACAAATAGAGATGTTGCCACCCACAAACCAATTGTAGAACCAGGTATCAAAAGAAAATCAACAACCCCATGTTGTATCACCGCTAAAACAAATCCAAAAACAATGTACAATCGTTTATTTGCAAATTCCAATTTTGTATTACTCTTTAGGAGGAAAAGTGCGAAACAAAGATTGATGAGCAAATGGATATTTGAGGAATGGATGGTTCGGGCAAAAAAGAGATCCAATTTTTTTTCATCCGGTTCTCTAGCAATATAATGAGTGTTCTCAATAAAAGAAAACCCCATTGCTACAAAAGATCCAAACAAAACTACATTGGGAGAAAAGGTTTTTGTTTTTTTATCATAACCCAAAACAAAAGACAAAATCATAATAAAAAATATTTTAAAAGTCTCTTCCGTAATCCCAGCTTGAATGAAAGCTAAGTGAGCCGTTTGTGTGAGCATACTTACTTTTTTCTTTGGAGTGAAGTCGGCATCAGGCCAAAGAATGGGATGTAGTCTTAAAATGAGATCCGTCGACAACCAACCAAAAAACAAAGCTAACAAAATTCCTAAAACTTCCTGCCATCCTTTTTTAGGTTTATAAGCTTTCCAAATGACAACAGCCCAAGGAAGTACAGTCAAAGACCCAACAAAATAATCAAAAACTCCAATTTCTTTCATTCTGATAACTCTTCCATATAACGGCCATCAAACAAATTGATCATTTCTTTTTGGAGTTGTGTAGGAACAAATTCGGGATCAATCGGCCCATTCCAAAATAGTTCCGTCACACGGATGTCGTTTTTGGTTCCTGGCGGAGGCATGAGTGGACCCAAACTTTCTACAAGTTGCAAGGTACGAAGATCTTGGTCTGGATAATCTGATGCTTCCACAAGTTCTACATCAATCACGTCCCCATCTTGAGTAATGGTATACGCAACTACTGAGGAATATGGATGAGGTGCTTTTGCCCAATAGTCCATATAACTTTCAGGGATTCGCATTTTTGCAGAGATATAATTAGAGTAAGTTGGTGGGACTTTTTTCCCTCGGATCTTTTTGATATAACCTTTTACAGGGCCATTGTCCGCTACTTTTTCGTTAGAAATCTTCTCCCCTTTTTCTTTATTTTCTGTTTCGTTACCAGTAACAATACCACCATTCAGACCTTTTGTATCATCAGGAACATTGGGATCGATAAAATAGAATTCCATTTTTTCAGGACGGAAGTGATCATTCTTTTGTGATGTTTGTTCTTTCTTTTTACCACGTTGAATCGTAATCGGAATCAGAAAAACAAGAGAAATCAAAATCAAATGAAACAGTAAAGAAAGTGGTAAAACGTTTCGGAATCCTTTACGTAACCCAGGTTTGAAAAAAGGTTCCGATTCACCAACCTTATCTTCCTTCACACCTAAGTTTTCCAAACTAAATGATTTTTCTAATAGATAAGAAGAATAAATATAAATCCCAACTAATGCCAAAACAGAAAATACCGCATATGCGATGTTCTGTGATGAAATAAAAAAATCTTTATCAGGAACTCCGGGTTTCAATCCAAATCCTGCGAGGAATTGAATTCCGAAAATAGGACTTACAAAAGAAAAAACCCAAACAGCAGAAAATAAAAACAACAACAAAGTTAAAAATAAAATGGGGAACCCGCGCCAATATTCATAAACATAAATATGTCCAAAACCAGGGAGGATCCGGTCTCGAAATTTTGCCTTTTCTTTAACGATGAGTTCTAATCGAAAAGGAAATCGAGATTTGGAAACCACTGCGGCCTTCCATCTTTCTCGAATGCGAATTCCTTCCATATAACGCAAATAAGGTATCGCAAGAATTGACGGAATTTTGTTTCGATTGAAACTAAAAAGTAAAATACAAAGGGAAATCGAATAGTTAAATACAAATTGGTAAACATCCGCAAGTGGTGCTAACGGAGAAAGTGATTTATTGGGACGTAATTTGTCGGAGATGTATTCGAATCCAAAGTTGAGAAGGAGTGCCAGGAAAAGAACAAACAAAAGAGTATCAAACTTTGAATCACGAATCCGCATATCCGTGCGGATGGTTCCTTGCGGATGTTCTGATTGTAATTTTTTCGTCCGAACCAATTCTCTTTTTTGATTGCGACCCCTACTGTGAAGGTAGTTCACAAACAACAAAACAAAACAAATGAGTAAAAATACGATCTTTAGCTGAAAACTTCTGGATTCCTTTGCAAGGAATTCATTGATCACCGCTTCCCATTCCAATCCTGACCGGTGTAAGAGTTCGATGGGATAAAAAATAATCCAAGTTAGGATGTATACTGCTATGACCGCTAAGGCACGAAGTCTTAGCCGAAATTCACTCGGGAATGCAAATAGGACACCAAAGGCCAAAAATGGGCCGAGGGAAAACAAAGGGGACATCCAAAGTAAGAAGGTTAAGGATTTTTTAGCCCAGGGAGAGAGTAGTTTAGAATTTGCCGAATCCATTCTTTAGTCTTATCTCAAGGAAAATACTTTGAATTTTCATGGAAAACAAAAAATTTGGCGGATATGGCACAGCCGAAAGAGAAAGAAGAGCAGTCGCTCAAACCCATAGTTGCAGTCTCCAAAAGAAGGGGATTTGTTTTCCCAGGATCCGAAATTTACGGAGGCCTTTCCAATACATTTGACTATGGCCCGAACGGAATTGAAGTATTAAACAATCTAAAACGACTTTGGTGGGAATACTTTGTTCACAGACGGGACGATGTTTTGGGGCTCGATTCCTCCATCCTCCTCCACCCACGCGTTTGGGAAGCTTCTGGCCATATTTCCAACTTCAATGATCCTCTGATGGATTGCAAAAAATGTAAAACTCGCGTGCGGGTGGACAAATTTTTGGAAGATAAGGAAGGCGAAGGTGCTGCCACGGGAAAAAGTTTAGAAGAACTGACAAATACCATCAGAGACAAGGGATACGCCTGCCCCACTTGTGGAACTGCGGGAAGTTTTACCGATGCTCGCCAGTTCAATTTGATGTTCAAAACATCGCACGGTGCCTCAGAAGAAGGAGCCACAGACATCTACCTTCGTCCAGAAACCGCACAAGGGATTTTTATTAATTTTAAAAATGTAACCCAAATCGCGCGGAAAAAAGTTCCGTTTGGAATCGCACAAATTGGAAAGTCTTTTCGAAACGAAATCATGGCTCGCCAGTTTATCTTTCGTACTCGTGAATTCGAACAAATGGAAATGGAATTTTTCTGCGAACCAGGGACTCAAAAAGAATGGTTCAAGTATTGGGTGGACTACTGCATGGATTGGCTTGTGAATGTGGTAGGACTTAAAAAAGAAAACCTACGCGTGAGAGAACACGAAAAAGAAGAACTTTCTTTTTATAGTGATTCCACAAGTGATATCGAATACAAATATCCATTTGGTTGGGGTGAACTTTGGGGTGTGGCTTCGAGAACCGATTATGACCTCACCCAACATGAAAAATTTTCTTCAGAAGATTTGATGTATCATGATTTGGATAATAAGAAAAAATACCTTCCTTATGTTGTAGAACCTGCACTCGGTCTCAACCGACTCTTCCTTGCCGTGCTTTGTGATGCTTACGAAGAAGAGAAGTTGGAAAAGGATGAAATTCGCACTGTCCTTCGTTTTGGAAAACGTGTGAGCCCAATGAAAGTGGCTATTTTCCCTCTGATGAAAAAAGATGGACTCGATGCCAAAGCCAAAGAAATTTATGCGGACCTTCGCAACCATTGGTATGTAGATTACGATGATAGTGGTGCCATTGGAAAAAGGTATCGTCGCCACGATGAAATAGGAACTCCTTTCTGCATCACAGTGGATTATGATACCATGAGTGATGGAACCGTCACCATCCGAGAAAGAGATTCGATGAAACAAGAAAGAATCCCACTTACGGAAATCAAATCTTACCTCATTAACAGAATGGTGTAGGTGCTAAGAGACTTAAACGAATCTGATAGAAACCAAACCATCGAACTCGTAAATCAGTTTTACCGAAAAGTAAACGAACTCGAGTTAGATGGTTTATTCCGCATCCGTCCCCGCGCTGCTACAAAATTTACTGATATCTATTTCAAACTCATTGGCACCGGAAAAGTGTATATGCGTGGGGTTTTTGTAGATTCAGAACTTGTGTCCTTATTGATTGGACGAGTGGAAGAAAAACCCCATCTCGAAGAAGAAAGAAGCCTATTTATCGATCTTGCCGTCACCAAACTCGGGAAAAAGAAAAAAGGATATATGTCTGAACTTTTGAAAGATGTAGATCTTTGGTGCATAGAAAAATCCATTCCCACAATCGAACTTCGGGCTATCTTGCAAAACGAAGAAGCAGTAAAGTTCTGGGACAATTCTAAGTTCGAAAGGTTTTACATTCGTTACCGCAAACGTGTGCAATAAATATTTATATTTGGCCCTTACCCAAATCCCAAAGACCCACTTGTAGATTTGTGTTTAAACCAAGAGATGCAAAAGAATGAATCTCACCAACTTCCTGAACTTCCCCCACCACCAAAACTGCCACCGCCACCTCCTGACGAAGAACTAGAGGAACTGCTAGAGCCAGAAGAAGAATAGGAAGAAGAACTCGAACTACTGCCAGATGAATACGATGAATCAGAACCACTTCTGGATTCATTGGCAATGATATAAAGAAAATGAAGGATCAGTAAGGAAACGTAGGATAATAGAAAAGTAAAAACAAATCTATTTGCAGAGTATCCCAAAAAACTATGGATGGAAAAACCCAAAGTCCATACAAAAGAAATCAGAAGATATTTGAGAAATCTATATTTCCAAGAATCCACTTCGATTGCTTTTGCTAAAATATAACCACCAACAAAACAATGGAACCATTGAAACCAAATTACCATCGTTTCTATATTCTTTGTTTGAGTAGATTCCGTGGGTGTTTGCCAATAAAAACTAAGTCCCGATACAAGAGAAAGCCAAAGGACTAAGGCTATAAAGTAATGTACGGGTTTGAAACTAAAGGATCGAAATCCCAAACCATAAATGGTAAATAAAATCAGGCCTTGGTAAAAAACTATATATACCAATGGTTTCCCTTCCCCAAAAGAGAGAATGGAAAATCCAAAACTTAAAAATGAAAGGATATGCAAAAACAATCCTTTAGAACTCATCCCCCAACCTTTGGCAATTTGATTAAATTTTTCTTTGATGACATCATCTAAAGTAATCTTAAATGCTAACAAAATAAAACCAAGGCATCCAATGACCCAAGACAAAGCTTCTCCATTTATCTTGAAGGTAAAATGTAAAAAGGGAATCCAAAATGCGATAGAAAGAAAGGAATATAAATAAGAGAGCGGAGACCAAATACCATAAAGTAGATACAAATTCCCGACTACAATCGCTAAGCAAAAAAGATAAAACAAAGCATCGGGGAAAAAATAACAAAGACCAGAAAAAACAAGAAACCCATACAATACTTCCAACCACTTCTTCCCTTTAAAGGTATCGTTTTCCTTTAACACATAATAAATGATCCCGGTAAGGAGTAAAATCCCGAGTGTATAAGCAAAATTTTTTGGAGTAGAATCGTTTGACAATGCCGTCCCTATCCCATTGGGATAATCGGTTGATAAGGCAGGATTACTCTCTTTGTCTCCATAAAGAATTGTTTCGATGGCACCGACACCTGCCACGAGTCCAATCGCCATTTCTCCTTTTTTAAATTCAGGAATCATCACATTACGTATGATTCGATTGGACAAAACATCGGTTAATGTTTCCTCTAAACCATAACCTACTTCAATGCGAACTTTGCGATCTCCCGTAGAAAGTAAAACCAACACTCCGTTGTCCTTATCCTTTTGTCCCAACTTAGATTTTTCTGCTACAGCGACCGAATAGGATTCTAGATTTTCACCTTCTAAACTGGGAATGACATAAACATACATTTGAGCCGATGTTTTTGTTTCCATACGGGAAAGTATGTTTATGATTTGGTTTTGGTTTTCCAGAGACAAAATCCCCACTTCATCAGTGAGATGATCTGTTAAGATCCTTACATCCCTTGCCAATATAGTTTGAGTGAACGATGAAAAGAGGAGAGAATAAAAGATTCCAATGAAGATCCAATTCTTATGGGTCAATTTCATGCGAAAGAAATTACGAACCTTACGAATCTTTGGCAAGAAGAGTTTTTAAGAGAGAAAACTTATAACTAAAGATGTTCAATTAAAACGAGAAACTGGTCTTTTTTTTGAATTCGCTTCAAAAATATTCTTGCCCCAAATGAGGCAAATTGACACAGTTTTATCTTAGAAAATTCAGAGGTGAAATATATATGATTCGTAAAGGTCTTTTAGCCATTCTTATAACATTTGCGTTTACAGCTCCCGTTCTCGCTAGTTCCGGTTCTTCTTCTAAGCCACTCGCAGGCACTTATCCTATCATCCTTTCTCATGGTCTATTCGGCTGGGGCGAAAACTCCGGTGGAATCATCAGCATCGTAAACTACTGGGGTGGAACAGATGATTACCTCAGAAGCCAAGGCGCAACCGTATTTGCTCCTGGTAAAACTGCTGCCAACTCCAACGAAGTGCGTGCTGCGGAACTAAAAGCAGCCATTCTTACATATTCGGCTGCTACAAACTACACTGGAAAATTCCACATTCTCGGTCACTCTCAAGGTGGACTCGATAGCCGTTACGCAGTTTCTAACCTAGGACTTTCTGGTCGTACAGCAACTCTTACCACTCTTAACACTCCTCACTACGGATCACCAATTGCAGACATCGTAAAAAATGTTCTTCCAAGTTGGATCCAACCGTTCGTAGCAAGTATCGTAGAAACTCTTGTAAAAATTGTTTATGGTGGTGCTAGCCAACAAAATGCACTCGCAGCATTAGCTTCTTTAAGTAAAGACGGACTCACTGCTTTTAACGGATACACTCCAAACAAATCAGGTGTGAAGTATTTCTCTTATGGATCTTCTATCACGATCCCTGACCTCATCCAACACCCACTTATGGGAATCCTTCACCCTGCTTGTGGGGCTGGTGGACTTTTCCAAGGACAAGGATTCACTAACGATGGACTCGTTCCGCTTTCTTCACAAAAATGGGGAACTTGGAAAGGTGGACCTTCTTATGGAATCTTCACTACAGGGATTGACCACTTACAAGTATCTAACACTCTCCGCTCAGGAAGTCTTTGGTATGACGTAGAAGGTTTCTACTTGAATATGGCTTCCAACATGAAGTCGAACCAGTAATTCACGTCCGAAATTTTTTAAGAAAACCCAAGCGGATGCTTGGGTTTTTTTGTTTCCAGAAGTACAATCCCATCCTTTACTACGATACCATCTCCCATGAATGTTAAAAATTTACGTTATTTAAGTTATGCCATTGGAGCCCTACTCCTAATCTTTATCGTTTATCGAATCTTCAGTCCAGGCGAATTAGAAACTAATGCTGATGAAAATCCAAATGACAAAGCGGAATCATACTTTCGCACGCAAAGTGATGGTTTTTCTGTGGATCCATTTTACTTAGAGTCGGCAAAAACTATTTTTTCAGCCGATGGACAGTTCCTTCGCTTTGATGAAATCCTAGCACGTGCCAAATCCGGTGAGTTGAATTTAGTTTCAGAACTTTGGAACCTACGCCGCCAATGCCCGGAAGGCAGCACCCGTGAACAATGCCATGAATACATCAAAGCCTTTCTCCAAAATGAATACGGCGGGGAAGAGGCAAAACGACTCGTCGCCATGCTTTCTAATTATTTAAAATACGAAGAAGCTATGGTGAATCTTGATCCGTCAAGTAAGTCCTATACCAACCAAGAAAGATACGAACAAATCAAACAACTTCGTCGGAAGTATTTTGCTAAAGAAGATGCAGAACTCATTTTCGGTTTAGAAGAAGCAACTGCTGACTTTAGTTTTAATCGGAAAAATTTCTTAGATGAAACAAAGAACGTCAAGGCAGATGAAAGGATTCGTTTGTATGAAGACTATCGCAAAAAATCTTTTGGAACCTACTACAATGCAGTAGCCGCAAGAGAGCCGATGTATGATAAGTTTGAAAACGAAATGGATTTAAGACAGATTGAACTTTCAAAGTTATCTGGTTCGGAAAGAGAAACGAAAGAAAAAGAAGTTCGGATTCGTTACTTTGGTAAAGATGGAAACGATCGGATGGAAAAGGTTCTAAAAGAGATGAAGGAAGAAGAAGAAAAAATTTCCAAACTCCAAGTGGAAGAAAAAAATCTCTTAAAAAACTATCCCAATCTTTCTGAATCAGAACGTGAAAAAAAGTTAATGGATCTTAGAATTCAAACCTTAGGAAGTAAGGAATTAGCAGAGGAATATTCAAGAAGAATGGAATATGAGAAAACACTCAAAAATTCCGCAAATTAAATATCCCCTTCTTTTACTTTTTCCAGTCGCAATTTTATTTGCTCTGGCGTTAGAACCCTTCGGATTTGCTTCCGCAGGGTTTCTTTGTATTTTTCTACTTTTGTATTTCACCAAACAACTTACCCTCAAGGCTAGTTGGAAACAAACTATCTATGCTACTTTTTTGTTTTCGTTCCTTGTGACATTGACAAGTTTCCATTGGATTTGGACTGCGATTCGTAATATTTCCGGCCAAGGATTTTTTGTTTCTATAATTCTCTTTTTGATTTATGCACTCGTATCTTTCTATAAAGTAGGAATTGTTTTTTTTGGATCTCTTTTTCTAACAAAACAAAAGACAATCAAAGATTCTCATTTTTTTTTATTTGTCCTTCCCTCGTTATTTTTAATTTCCGATTGGATTTGCCCCATGGTTTTTCCTGTGTATTGGGGAGATTTGTTTCGAAACAATATCTTCTGGCGACAGATGGCAAGGTTTGGAACTGAGGTTTTAGGATTTGTTTCTATTTTCTCGGCAGCTCTTCTATATTTGATGCTTTTAAAGTCGGATAGAGGGATCAGACATTATTTTTCTTATTTGATTCCTATTTTTTGTTTTTTCCTGCTCAATTTATATTTCCTAGCAGAAACCATACCCCAGGGCCCGACCATCCACCTCGCACTCATCCAACCAAATACTCCCTATGCGAAAAGAGAAATTCAAGAAGACCAAGTTTGGATGACTAGAACCATCCAATCCGTTTATGATATTGGCCTGGAAGCCATTCGTAATGCATCTAAACCAATCGATTTACTCGTGTTACCAGAATCTGCCATCCCTTTCCTAGGGACTATTGACTCCAAAGATCCGCATTCAACGTATAGCAAAAGTTTTGTGGACGTTACAACAAGTTTAGTCAGAACGAGTAATACCCCTCTTGTTTTTAATGAACTTGTTTGGGAGGAAGGATCCAGAAACTCTCTCACAGTTCTCCACCAGGTCTCTCTTGTTTCCGAAAGACGATACAAACAAATTTTATTACCCTTTGGAGAGTATTTACCAGGCGAAAACCAAATTCCATGGCTTCGGAAAATTTTTCCTGAGTCTAGCAATCACATTCCAGGAAAACTAACAGAGGCTTTAACTTTTCAAACAAAAATTGGAGAGACGGTAACATTCAGTCCTTTGATTTGTTATGAAGTTTTGTACCCTGATTTGGTTCGAGCGGTTGTCAAACATTCCCCTTCGGAATTTATTCTCAACCTTACCAATGATTCCTGGTTTGAAAGCCAAACGGAAACCAAACAACATGCAGGAGCCGGAAGGCTTCGTTCCATCGAATCAGGTAGACCCGTTGTCCGCGTTGCAGTCACAGGCATCACCACTGCTTTTGACCCATGGGGAAGAGAGATAATGGGAGAATTACAAACATTCCAAAAAGCCATTGGATATTTAGATCTTCCCACTGTTGAGAAAGACAGAACCACTCCTTATATCCAATTCGGCCCAGGACCATGGCGATTCATGGCCGTTTTGCTTTTATTTTTGGTTTTTTTCCGCAAGTCTACGTCTGATAGTACGATAAAATGAAAAATGAAATTGAAATTTAGGTGAGGAAAGAAAGGCTATTCGAATATGGAATGGGAAAAAATACTTCGCGATGCGGTGAAAGAAAACTCTATTAAGGAATTGTATCTCAGAAAGGTACCTTCTTTAAAAACCTGCGAAGATTGGAATAAGGTCGTAGAAGTGGGAATGGTAGACCACAAAACGAAATATGCTTATTACAAAGGTGGGCTTGTTAAATACGGCGAAAGATTGTTCTTTGTGACACAAGAACGTTTGGATGCAGTCTCTCCGTTTCGCAAATGGGATTTTAAAAACAAAATTAAAATCACCGATCCAGAACTTACTGTCGGCGAAAAAAAATAACCAAAATAACGTCTGTTCTAGGCAGCTGGATAAAAAAAAAAGACCAACGAAAGTTGGTCTTTTTTTGTTTAGAGGGCAATTTTAAAAATCTATCGATTGAGTCGTATGATCATATTGAGTTTCTCAGCAATCGTGATCACTTCCATCACTTTGGACTTCTCAATGATGATCCCCGTTGGGCTTACTTCTTCCAATACAAACTTTTTACCTTTGATTTGGCCGAGGAGTAATTCCATTACCTGGGAATCTTTGGTTCTAAGGAGGACAGAATCTTCTGTAATGGTTACGATTGGAAGGTTGTTACCCCAATCATCCAATAAGAACAGTAAATTCTGCGCTAGTTCTGCTTTGGAAGATTCTCTTAAGAAATGGATAAAGGTTTCTTTATCGTAACCAAGAAGGATCCCCAATTGGAAACTATCTTTAGTGAGTAAAAAAGTATAAACTCTATCATAATCTTTCAATTCACAAAAAGCTTTTAATAAATGGATTCCATTCAAAGACACTCGATCAGGGAAAGCAATGATCGAGAAGTCTGGGTTGATGGTAATTCCACCCTTTTCCGTTACTGTAACAAGTGCTTCGTGATTGAAGTAATGGGCGCCGAGTTCAGAAAGGCTTAGATTTCGTTGTGGATATTCCACCTCAATCAACCCAAACAGTTGTAAATAGAAAATGGCAGAGATGATTTCTTTACGTAAGTCAGCCAAATCTTCTTCATAAGTTTTGATTTGGAAGGTTGGTGAAAAAACCAAATGATCACGAATGATATGTGAAAAGATGACCGATGTGTTGATCTTTCCATGTGCCATAATGAGTTTTACAGTTTTGTCCAAAATTCCCTTTTCGTAGAACGGAACTTCGGTGGCAGTAAATACTTCTGCAGGATTCAGGCGGCGTGTTCTTGCTTCATTCACTTCATGAATGACAAGTTTCATAATTTCAAAGATATCTTTTTTTAGAAACTCATCTGTTTCTTGAATCAGAATTACGTTCTCACCTTTGATATCCACATATCCTAAAAGTTTTAGAATAGGAAGGATGAGTTCGATTTGATAAACTTGGCTTTTCTCAGGGAAAATTTCTATATCGGGAGATAAAAGTTCTGTTTCCGTTCTTTTGTGATCTGCCTGTTTGATTTTTCCTGATTTTGCAAGGTTCAAACCTTTACGTGAAATATAAGAAATGAGTTTTTTTACGTTTAAGAAAAAATCGAGTCCATTGGCAGAAATTTTTTCCTGACGAACTCGAGTTCCCTTTTTTACCGGAGGTAAAATAGGAGAAAACTGTAAATGATCCAAAATTTCTTTTGGAATGACAATCACCCGAATGAATTTATCTTCTACGTAGTATAAATCACGAACAAGATAAAGAGATGTTAGGTGAGGGATAGTTTGTTCAAATCTACCACGATTGACTGTGATATAGTTACGAATGGTATCCGCTTCTATCACACCACCGTGAATGTAAATCTGATGGAGTACATCTTTATCAAAATCAGAAAGTTCTTCGATCAATTTTTGAAGAAACTCTGGTGCTAGTGCGTTCTTTAAGAATGTTTCAATCTGTTCGCCTTTTTTGGCACCAACAGCTTCTTTCCATTCTTCAGGAAGTTCAGCAAGTGTGGCTTTGTGCAAAGCCTTCTCAGTGGAGAATTTGAATTTTTCTCCCTTAGGATTTGTTTCTACTTTGATGAGTCTTAAGTATTCATCATAAGCATGGTATTTATCTAAATTGTTAGTAAGACGTTCGCGATTTTTTCTTTGGTATAAAAGATAATATTTTCTAAGAACGTTCAGTTCCATTTCCACGTTGATTGGAGGAATGTTTACCTTTCTAGAAATTTCACCAAGGGTCATCACCCCTTTATTCTTCAATATGGAGGTCAGAATGTTGACTTGTAGGGGTGTGAACTTTTCCAGAACCCCTTTTAGGTAAAATTCATTCTGGAAAATCTCCATAAGACCCAAAATAGTCGATTTTTTGTCCTTTCCCGGGATCTTTTGGATGTTCCAAAGGCTGGCGATTTTTTTGATCTCGTTCAGATCGAGTTTCTCTAACTCTTGGTACAGGACAGTTTCTTGGCTCATGGGTGTGATTTGATAAGTTTTTGTTTGAGACCTAATCCTGCAACTCTATTTCAATTGCAGGAGCGAAGGGGATTTTCTCGTTTCCAATCCCGATTTAGGTCTCAAATTAGGGCGTATGGATTCCCTTTCTGAACTAGTTTCTTTTGGTTGGCAATCAAGCCTTCGAGTCGCCCATTCCAGTTTTGTCTTCACTTCCAAGGCAATTGGGATTCTCGCCCAGCTGGCGAAGGGAGAACCAAACCACAGAGAAATTGCCATCACCTTAAGAGACGCGTTTTCCAACCTGGGAGCCACATACATCAAACTCGGACAGTTCATTGCCAGTGCTCCTTCCCTCTTCCCCAAGGAATATGTAGAGGAAATGCAAGCTTGTTTGGACTCGGTTCGACCAGTAGCTTACAGAGACATTCGATCCTCCGTAGAACGCGAATTGGGTGGGAAACTAGAAACTTTGTTTCATAGTTTTGAGGAAACTCCCTTAGCTTCGGCATCCATTGCCCAAGTCCACGCGGCAGTCACAAAAGAAGGTCTAGATGTGGTTGTCAAAGTCCAAAGGCCTGATGTCCACCTAACTTTAAAAACTGACATGCAGATTTTGGGAATCCTTACCAAAATTTTGGCCTTCATTGCTCCTGAATTTAAAAAATCAGGACTTACGGCTATGTTTGAAGAATTTCAAATTTCAATCTTACAAGAAATCGATTTTATACAAGAAGCCAAGAATATAGAAGAGTTTGAAAATTATTTATTACGTGTGAAGGAATCGAGAGCGCGCGTTCCTAGAGTTTATCATACCCTTTCATCCAAAAAAGTTTTAACTATGGAAAGATTCTATGGTGTTCCCATCACTGATGAAGCCGGTCTTCGCAAATTCACAAACAATCCTAGAAAGGTTCTAAGTGATGCTCTTGAAATTTGGTTTTCATCTCTATCCAACCAAGGTTTTTTTCATGCAGATGTACATGCAGGAAATTTAATGATTCTAAAAGATGGAACCATTGGTTTTATCGATTTTGGAATTGTAGGAAGAATCTCTCCTAGAATTTGGAAAGGATTAATGTTATTTACCCAAGGGATTGGTATTGGTGAATCTACATTAGTTGCACAAGGGCTTGTAGAAATGGATTCAACCGATAGTGGAGTCAATCCAAGCGTATTAGCCAAAGAATTAGATTCCGTATTTAATGAATTAGAATCGGTGTATGTGCATTTGACCGACAATGAGATGTTTGACGAATCTAGGCTCAATCGAATCATGTATGACATGAAGGAAATTGCCGAAAAAAATGGATTAAAAATTCCACGAGAATTTGCCCTCCTCATGAAACAGATGTTATACTTTGATAGATATGTTAAATCAATTGCTCCAGAAATCAACTTATTCCGCGACACACAAAAGTTTGCTATTTCATAAACAATATAAATGACTATACAAGATTTAAAAATTGGGGAAGTAGCAGAAATTGTTTCCTTAGATTCCAAAAAACTCCCAAAACCAATGTTAACTGAATTATTGGAACTTGGTTTTTTCCCTGGAGCCGAAATCACTTTAAAAGATAAGTCCTTACTTCTAGGGAAGATGGTTTGTATTTTGAGTGGAACCACTATTGCTTTACGAATCGCAGACGGAAAAGCGATTCAAATCAAAATAAAACAAACATGAAAAATAAAAAAATTTATTTAGTTGGAAATCCCAATTGTGGAAAATCAACACTCTTCAATCAACTTACAGGCCTCAAACAAAAAACAGGAAACTTTAGTGGAGTCACCGTAGAAAAAAGAGAAGGAACTCTTAGTTTGGATGGTTCCGATTTTGTAATCACTGACTTACCGGGAACATACGGCCTTGGAGGAGTTGCCGAAGACAAAAAAATTGCTTACGAAGTATTATTAACAAGAGAACCAGAAGAACAAGTCATTTATGTTTTAGATGCATTGAATTTAGAGAGAGGACTTCAGTTTTTACTTCAAATCATCGATATGGGAGTCCCCACTATTGTGGTTCTCACAATGAAAGATGTACTCGAAAAAAAAAGAATCCAATTGGATTTAGAAAAACTAAAAAAGCAGATAGGGTTACCATTCCTACTTGTGAATGCAAAATCAGGCGATGGAATCGATACTCTAAAAGAAATTTTAAAAAATCCAAACAACTTTCAAAAACATTCAAGACTTTGGAATTGGGGAACCAAGGAAGAAACCTTTCTTAAAACGGCGAAACAAAAACTGGGAATCAATTCCAACGAAGCAGAATTCTTTTTATCCCAATCTTTAAAATACATCAACAAAGACCCACATTTAAACGAAGAACGTTACTTTTTTAAGTTCCCAGAAGAAACAAGAAATTGGTTAAGATCCGAGATCGAAAACAAAGGATATTCTTTTTATTACCAAGAAGAAATGATCTACCGATCCTTCTTTATCAAAAAAGTTTTGGCAGAAGTGATTACTTATCCAAAATCCATTCCAGGAAGCCTAGAAGAAAAATTGGATCTGGTTTTATTACATCCAATCCTAGGTTTTGTTTGTTTTTTTCTTTTAATGGGACTTCTTTTCCAAAGCCTATTTAGTTTTGCAGAAATCCCTATGGATCTTATTGAACTTGGAATCGCCAACTTACAATCATTTGCCGAGGCCTTTGTCGAGGAAGGCCTTCTCAGATCTCTGATAACGGAAGGAATCATTGGCGGTGTCGGAAGTGTTATCGTTTTTATACCTCAGATTGCCCTTTTATTTCTATTCATTGGAATTTTGGAAGAATCTGGATATTTAGCACGTGCTAGTTTTTTAATGGACCGAGTGATGGGGAAATTTGGACTCTCGGGAAAATCATTTATCCCTCTACTTTCTTCTGCTGCTTGTGCCGTTCCCGCAATCCTCGGAACCAGAACCATAGAAAACAAATCCGATCGTTTTACAACGATTATGGTTTCACCTCTTGTGATGTGCTCTGCAAGATATCCCGTTTATATTTTGATAGTGGGAACCGTATTTAGTTTTCCTCCTGTTTTCGGAATTTTTAATATCCAAGGTTTCGTTTTGTTTTCTATGTTTTTTCTTGGGATGATTGCCAGCTTTGGATTTGCCTTTATCTTTCGTAAAACAGTATTTAAAGAAGATTCTTCTTACTTTGTGATGGAACTCCCCAGATACAATCTTCCCTCTTTAAAAAGTTTGTTTCATACTGTTTACGGAAAGGTAAAATCATTTTTATCCACTGCGGGCCAAGTCATTTTATACATTTCAGTTCTTCTTTGGTTTCTCAGTCATTTCCCTGCTGAATATAAAAATAACGAATGGGAAACTAGTCCCATTGAAACTTCCTATATCGGAACCATAGGAAAGGTTATGGAACCTGCCATCGAACCTCTTGGTTTTGATTGGAAAATTGGAATTTCAATTTTAACTTCTTTTGCCGCACGTGAAGTAATGGTTTCCACCTTAGCTGTGCTATATGGTTCAGAGGAAAACGAAGAAGGTGAATCGTTACGTTCCACACTACGCACGGAAAAAAGGGCCGATGGATCGCTTGTTTGGACCCCCCTTTCCGGTGTATCACTTCTGGTATTTTTTGCCTTTGCCAGTCAGTGTATGTCAACCCTGGCTGTAACCAAAAAAGAAACGGGAACCATCTTTTGGCCTATCGTTCAGTTTTTATATATGACAATCCTTGCTATTACTTCTTCCTTTCTAATATTTCAATTGGGAAAGATTTTAGGATTTGTTTAAACTGCCGACAATGAATCCAAGAGGTTACCCTTGGATTTTCATATTGGAAAAAAAACTCTTACGAGACGATCCGCACCCTACTTGGTTGCAGAAATTGGACTGAACCACAACGCAGATCTTGAGATTGGAAAACGAACCATTGCAAAAGCAAAAGAATCGGGAGCCCACGCTGTCAAATTCCAAACCTATAGAACAGAAGAATTCATAGACCAATCGAATCCCGATGTCAAATTTCTGTATGACATTTTCAAACAATACGAATTAAACGAAACAAAACACAAAGAATTCCAAAAAACAGCTCTCGATTTGGGTCTTGATTTTTTTTCCACACCTCTTTGTGATTCCGCAGTAGATTTGTTATGTGGACTAGATGTTCCTGTTTTAAAGATTGCATCTGGTGATATTGTAAATTTACCTTTGCTGAATAAAGCCATTCAGTCGGGAAAACCTCTGATCGTGTCTACAGGAGCAGCTTTACCCGAAGAAGTGACAAGGGCCATTTCCCTATTTAGGAAACATGGAACAGAAACTTGCCTTCTCCATTGTGTTTCAATGTATCCTACTCCCTTAAACAAAGTAAACCTTCAGTCGATTCCATTTTATTTGGATACAACAGATTATGTTGTCGGTTTTAGTGATCATTCTGATGGAACCTTGGCTTCGTCAGTTGCCTGTGGCCTTGGTGCTGTTGTTTTTGAAAAACATTTTACCTTAGATCGAAATCTAGAAGGCCCAGATCATGGGATCTCGATGGATCCAACAATGTTCACAAGACTTGCCGAAGACCTAAAACTAAGTTTTGAAATGGGTGGTGCGTATGGGAAGAACACACATCCTGAAGAAACAGGTGGTTGGTTTTATGGAAGAAGGTCCTTATACAAAAAGGGAAATTCTGTTCTTAGTTTAAGGCCGGCCTTACATACAAAGGATAAAAATATTTTGGATTCTTGGGAATTGGAGCGAGTGGGAGATCCTTCTCTATTACCAGAAGGCCCCATTCGCTTGGCACCTAAGTCTAAATAGGTGCCAAAATCAAATTACATCTTTTGAATGATTTGTTCGAGAAGTGTTTTTAGAAAAATTGGATTTGGTGTTCCACTTTCTATCTTTCTATCGTTGATATAAAGAGAAGGAGTGGATTGAATATTTAATTTTTCTGCTTCGTCAATCTCAGCATTCAATTGGTTTTGTGCTTCTTTAGATGCCATACAAGCTTTTAAAGAGTTGACGTTGAGTCCAATGGAATTGGCTAAATTCACAACACTAGATCCAGAGTGAGCAACACCTTTCTCCAAATTATCATAAAGCCCACGATACATTGGTTCAAATTTCCCTTGTTTGTCTGCACAAATGGCCGCAATAGCAGCCACACAAGAAGTGGCTCCTGGTCTTGGTTGTTGCATGAGGCGGTTACAAGTTCCATCCAGTGGGAAGTTTTTATAAACCACTCGAACCATCCCATCGTATTCAGAAAGAACTGTATGTAAAATATGGCTTGTATGCAAACAATGTCCACAATTGTAATCTGCATATTTAACAATTGTTATCGGGGCATCTTTTTTACCAATAAATGGTGACCCGTTTACTTGGATCCCAAGTGTTGGCTCTTGGAAATACGCTGCGATTTTCGATTGAACCTCAGCAGAGTCCATCCCGCGAGACGTTGCCAATGTATTGGAACTCGCATTATTTACCCACATTTTGCTTGTAGCAAATCCCAATGAAAAACTGAAAAAATAAACAAGACCTAAAGTAGTGATCCCTTCTTTTAGGGCAGCTGGGATGTCTAAAGTCGGTTTTCCTTCTGTTTTCCAAAGTAAGAATAAAATAGCAAGAAGCGCAATGGTAACTATGTAAGTCACAAAACAAAGTTGGCAAATGGTTCCAATGATTCCGACGGAAATTCCAAATAGAACCAAATCTAAAATCAGTCCCAAAACAAGAACTGGGAAAAGTAGAGAAATGGTTTTTGATACTTCGTCGTTTGATTTCGCTTTAGTGATCAGAAAGAATGAATAGGTTAGTAATCCATAAAAACCAAAACCAAGTAAGGCGATGGGAACATTTCCTAAAAAGGGAACACCCGGGATTGCAGAATAAGAACTCTCTGCTACTTTCAAACAAGAGTCACCGCCACCTAGCGCGGAACATGCGGAATTGGCAATATTTTCGGTTCCTATGCCAAAGTATTCAATTGCTAATAGGAAAGAGACAATGAGTCCAATGGCTCCACCGATCACTCCTGCTAATGCTAAATTCTTACGATTCATCAATTTTCATTCCTCTTCTTACTTAGAATCCTGATACTTTCTTTTAGGTCTAATTTTCCTTCATAAATGGCTTTTCCGGTGATGGCCCCAAAAAGTTTCCCTTTGGAAGCATCATACAAATTCACTAAATCCTGCGTTGAGGAAACCCCACCCGAAGCCACAAGTTGCAAATCGGGAAACAGAGATAACAACTCCACATAAGCTGTTGTGTTAGGCCCCTCCATCATCCCATCTTTCGAAATATCCGTAAAGATGACATGGCGGATTCCCATCGCATACATTGTTTTTAAAAAATCAGTGTATTTAATTCCGGAATTGGTTTCCCAACCTTTGGTGCGGACAAATCCGTCTTTGGCATCCACACCAATTACGATGCGGTCTGGTCCATATTCTTTTAAACCTTTTTCCACCACGGACGAATCTTCCACAGCCACAGTTCCCAAAATGAACCGAGACACCCCGAGCCCATCATAAAATTTCATATTTTCTAAAGAACGAATTCCGCCACCTAACTCCAAATCTACGGAGCATTTATCTTTGATATTACGGATTGCCTTCTCGTTTTCTGACTTTCCTGTTTTAGCAGCATTTAAGTCCACGATATGGATGAGTGTGGCACCTTGTTCCTCAAAAACTTGGATCATATTTTCTGGTTCAGAAGAATAAACCGTTTTTTTAGAATAATCTCCTTGGAGTAAACGTACGGCTTCGTTGTCTAAAAGGTCAATGGCAGGTAATACTAACATATTAAAGTTCTATAAAGTTTTTTAGGATTCCAAGTCCTGTAGCGTCCGATTTTTCAGGGTGAAATTGAGTTCCAAATACTGATTCTTTTTCTACTACTGCAGGAAAAGATTCTCCATAATAATGGCAGTTAGCTGTCACATCCAAACGATCTACACCAACGGGTCTGTAGGAATGGATAAAATACATAAAGGATTCATTCGAGATCCCTTTTAGTAATTTTGTATTTTTGGCTTTGATATCAAAAAGTTTATTCCATCCCATATGAGGGACTTTTAAGTTTTGTTTTCCTTCAAACTTTCTAATTTTTCCACGAATGAATCCAAGACCAGGAATGGTTGTACCAGGTTTCGAAGTTTCATCAGAATCTTCGAATAACACTTGATATCCGATACAAATTCCAAATAGAGGTTTATTGGCTGCCACATGATCTTTTAATACAGATGAAAAACCAGCTTCATTTAAATTCTGCATGGCTTTATCAAAATGGCCATCGCCTGGCAAAATGATTTTATCTGCCTTTTTGACTGTTTCGATATCGTTTGTGAATTGAAAGTCACTTGTGTATAAAGAAACAGCTTTGAGTAAGGAATGGATATTCCCCATTCCAAAATCTAAAACAACAATCACTCCAACATTCCTTTGGTAGATGGGATTTGGTCTTTTGCGAGTGAGTCGATAGCAATTGCTTGGCGTAAAGCTTTACCGAGTCCCTTAAAAATAGATTCGTGGATGTGGTGACGATTTTCACCGTAATGTACGACTACGTGTAAATTCATCTTAGCATTCAGTGCAAATTTTTGAAGGAACTCGAGAGAAAGTTCTGCGTCATAAATTCCAAATTTACCATCCATAGGTGGACCTGTGTATTTAAAATAGAAACGTCCGCCTAGGTCCACAGCAACGGTTGTGAGAACCTCATCCATCGGTAAGGTAAAATGACCGTAACGAAAGATTCCTTTTTTATCACCTAACTGGGTGTGGATCATTTGTCCCATAAGGATGGCAGTGTCTTCTACCGAGTGGTGGCAATCGATACCAATATCCCCTCGGAGTTTTAAATCCATATCGATGAGACCATGTTTGGAGATATGGGAGAGCATATGCTCAAAAAACGGGATTTCTGTATCAAACTGGTAGACCCCGGTTCCTCGGACATTTAAGTCCAACCGGATGTCAGTTTCGGATGTCTTTCTTGATTCCACCATATTCCTAGCATGTTTGGTAGAAAACCCAGGTGTCAAGAGAGAATGTGGGGAAAGATTATGAAGCGAGGCCTATCACCCCCGCCAAATCATACCCAATAAATACCCAGAAAAAATAAACCATGGCAATGACCGAAAAAATAAGAATGCGTTTCCAATGTTCCTGCAATGAAGTCCCTCTATAGGAACCAACAACTGACAGGCAAATTCTTCTCAAAGAATTAGGGAAATCCCATCATTTTCTGAAGGCAAATTTTTTAGGAGATTTTACTTCCCAAACCGTTGGTTGAACATCCGCACAAGCTCGGCAATGGAGTCTTCTACGTATTTGAAATGTTTGGGTTTCATAGGGTCAAGAGGCATCATATCGTGGATCTTTTTGTAACGGTCAAAAGATTCACGAATGTATTCTAAATACTTTTGGCTTGTGATTCCATAACGTTTGAATAAAGATTCGTTCTCTTGGAACATCTTTTTGAAATCATCCGCATACGTACCATCATTTAGAAAATAGAACCGGAGGTCAGTCTTCGCTTGGGAAAAAGCAATATCAATATTAGTAATGAACTTGGATGTTTTGACTGTGTCTGTGGTTTCCGAACTTTGTGCAGACAATTTAGCAGCTGCTTGTTCGATCGCTTTTTTTTCGGAACTACGTTTTTCTTTTTCGAATTCTTTCGATAATTTTTCGCGTTTTAAAACCTCATCCACTGAGGATTTTTTTTCTACAGGCATGGTTTCATTATCCCTATCTGAGGAGACTGTCAAGGAATTAGACGAAAAATTATTCTTTTACCTTACGAAGCGCACAATTTGCCAACCATTCACAACGCAAACAGATCGGATCCTCGGTGTTATACGTAGCAGGAGGACAGATATTGGCGTTTGCCACTTGTAATCCTTGTAAATAATTTATTACTGAAGTTTTATCTTTTTTAGAATGAATCTGACCTAATATGTTTTCATTGTATTTTTTTTGATCTAGAAAGAGGTCTTCTACAGCTACTGGTTTTGGTTTGGACTGAGTTTTTTGATCCCTTGGGGCTTCCCATTCCAAACCTGGAATATAAGGTAAACTACCAGGTTTGATTTGTTTTTGAAAAAGTTTATAGAGAAGGAGAGCTGTGAGTGCCCCACCCAAATGGCAAGTGTTGGAGATGGCACCATTCCCAATTTGTGAAATCAAATAACCGATTACAAGAGATACCCAAACAGCGTTTTTCGCTTTTACCGGAAAAATAAATAATAGGAGTTCTGCATTCGGATAAAAAATTCCAAAAAGAGCAAGTACCCCAAACAAGGCCCCAGAGGCACCGATGGTTTGTGTCGTCATGGATTCTAAAAATGGGATATTACCACCTAACACTTCGTTTAAATAGGCAGACAGAACCACAAAAATTCCAGCACCAATTTGTGAGGCAAAATACAAAATGGTAAATCTAGTTTTTCCAATGATGGGAATGATATTTGTGCCCAACATATACATACCATACATATTCACAAGTAAGTGAAAAGGAATGAGTTCCACGGCATGCAAAAATCCATAAGTGAAAACTTGCCAGATAGCACCACCTAACACAAAATCAGGTGTTAATCCAAATCTGTAAATCAACTGTTGGTTAGCAAAGTATTGGAGAAAAAAAATAAGACAATTGATGATGAGAATTACATTCAGGGGATGAAGGATGGGATTCCCAAACAAACTTGGACCCTGGCTTCGGTTTCTACTCATGTAACTTCCAGAATTTAGACAGCTTGGAAAGAAACAAGGGAAATAAAAAAAGGGGGAATCCTTTCGGAACGCCCCCCCGGGAGTGACTTAAGGTAAAATCAGGCAACAGACCTTACCTTGATTATCAATCATTTCTACCATCGGAAATCTAATCCTTTGGCTTAATAGATTCGGGAAAAAATTTAGGCGATTTTTGAAAGAGAATAGAGAGCTTCTCTGTTCAGAATATCAATGCGGTTTTTGTCCACGGAGATGAATTCACGTGCTTTGAGGTCAGAAAGCGCACGTACCAAGGTTTCCGTTTTGGTTCCGATGAATGTGGCGAGGACATCCCTTGTGACTTTGAGTTCCACGTGATTTTTACGGCCTTGGGCATTGTCTAAAACGATTAAAATTTCGGCCAATTTTTCGTGGACTTGTTTGGTTCCGAGAGAAACTACATGTTCCTCCATCTCCTGCCATTCCTTTGCCATTTGTTTAAAAACTTCTTTTTGGAAATTGATATCGTCTTTCACAAGAGCATCGATCAGAGCTCCCGTAATGTAACAGGCATGTGTGTCTTCTACAGCAACAACATTGTGATGGGAGATAGAATCAGAAATACAATCTCGAAAGCCAACCCAATCGCCAGGCCCGCTGAGACGTAAGGTCTGTTCCTTACCACTAGCGAGCTGCACGTAACTTCTGACAAGACCTGATTTGATAAAGAAAAAGCCGTCGGCTTTTACACCAGAGGTAACGAGTTGTTTTCCCCGAGGGAACACAGTGAAGTCTTTGCCTTCGTTGATCCTTTCGATGGTCTCATGCGCAGCACAGTGTAAAACATTGTGATTTTTATAATCACATGCAAAACAATCAGGATTGAGTGGGAGTTCCGCCATTTTAGTTTTGGTGTACCCTTTTAAAAAATCCTTGTCGAGCCATTATTTAGAAACCTTCTAAATTTTTTATTTGCCGGCAAACTTCGGTTCCCGCTTTTCTAAGATACTTTTGATTGTCTCCTTAAAGTCGTCCGAAATAAAGTTCCGCGCTTGAGATTCTGCCTCTTTTTTTAGAGCGCTATCTAGCTGTTTCCAGGAATATAAATTTTTCTTTAATTCCTGTAAGGCGAGAGGTGCAGCCTTTGATAAGGACAAAGCAAGTTCCATCGCACGAGAATAAACCTCTGTTTTAGGAACACTGTCCAGTGCGAGTCCACAAGATTTAGCAAACTTACCATCGAATGTTTCACCAGTGAGTAAAAGTCTACCACCTAAACTTTTTCCGAGTAATTCCGGAGAAAGAAAACTAGAACCCATTCCAGGATGGATTCCAAGCCTTACAAAATTAAAAGAATACTTTCCTTCATCTGCAAAAATTCGTAAATCACAACCAAAGGTTAAGGAAAGACCAGCTCCAATGGCATGCCCATTCACAGCCGCAATCACAGGAACGGGGAGTTTACGCACGGACAAAAAGAAACCATAGAATTTTCTCATATCACGTCTGTTTTGTGAGAATGATTTTTCAGAGAAGGATCTGAGTAAATTCAAATCACCTCCAGCACAAAACACTTCGTTTCGCCCGGAGACAATCACTGCCCTCGGAAGGACTTTTTCTTTTCTTAAGGAATGGATGAGGTCGGCGAACTCTTCCCCCATTTTCCAAGTCATGGAATTGCGGGAAGTGGGATTGTTTAAGAAGATGGAAACAATTTTTCCATCTTCAGTATCACGGGATTCAATTTCTAGGAATTCATACTCTTTGGTTTCAAATCGCGATTTCATCTATCTGAAAGGATTCGTACCAGGCTTTATCTTGTAAAGATAAAGGTTTGTTGCCGATCTCCATATTTTCAAAGTAATTGAGTAGTATTTCTAGGTGTTGTGTTTCCTGGTTTTGATTTGGGAGGGCGGCATCAATCCCTTTGCTTACCAGAACCTCCGCCCTAATTTTATCTTTATAATGATCAGGTTTTCCACTAAAGATTAAATGTGCAGAGATCAAATCAAAACGAATGGTATCAACAATTCGTTTTAAAGAATCTTCCGACTCTAAAAAATAACGAGATGCTACTTCGGTTTGGAAGTAATCACTCCAAGTGATGAGATCAGGAATGGAACCTGTACGTTCTAAAATTTTCTTTTGGGTTTCCTCGTCCGTATAAAGTGAACCTGAAAATCGTTCCACGATGGTATACAATTCGGTGAGGATGGCTAATTTCTCCGGACTGAGCAGTCCTTGGCGGATCATCGGTAAAAGTTCAGGATTGACTTGTTTTGGGAGAGTTAGTTCCATATACTTCCCATTTCGGCGAATTCTGTCGTTTCCCATCACTTTTTCCGACCGAGAAAATCGATTTTCACACTCTAAAAATCGATAATTTTAGTATGGCGATCGGCAGAACAGATTCGATGCAGGAACTCATAACGATTTTAGAATCGTTATTTGAAGAAACCATCATCGGGTCTGATGTAAACATAGTCAAACACCTCTTTTACTATCTTAAGGCCGATAACAGAGAATTTGAATTTATCTACGAGGAACATACACTTGTCGCTGCTGTGGAAGAAATTGAAGCCCATACAGTGACACTCATGATTCCTGATTTGGTGGAAGAAGGTTCGAGACGTGCCCGAGTTCGTTTTGAAGTGATGAACATCAACTACCAATTTGAGGTAGTCATCCTCGACATCCAAAAAGAAAAAACAGTCATCAAAACTCCTACCGAGTTACAATCTTACCAACTCAGGACGAATCGAAGGATCCCTGTGGATGATTTGTTTATGAACTTTATCATTCTATTTAGAAGTTTGACTGGTGGTTCGAGAGAAGTCGGAAAAAACCTCTATGCGGAAAGCCGATTCCCTCACCTAATGAAAGAAGTACGAAAAGATAGGCCCGATAGCAAACTCATCAATGTGATGTTAACGGAAGCCATCGAACGAATTTCCAAAGACTATAAAATTCATTTTTTCCAACCGGATGAAAAATTAAATGAATATGAAGACTTTGTCAAAAAAACCATCCTTAGAACTGGAAAATCAGTTTATATCCCCGATTGTAATCGAATTTCTTCTTATATCAATGATCCAGGGGATGAAGTACTTTTTAATTATTATAACGAACACAAAGAAATGGCAAAGGAGTTTGGTGAAGAGTTTGCATTGGATTTTTTTGAATCCATGCGTAAATATGAATCCAGGGATTTCTATGTTTCTTATATCATCACACCAATTCGTTTGTATGAAGACGTAGTTGGATTTATCAAAGTACACTCCACTGCTATGGACAGGTTTACTATTTCTCAAAACCAAGCGGTTTATATTTTTGAATTAGCTGAAATCATTAGTTATGTATTCACAAAAATTGCCATCCAACATGGGAGTTATGAAACCATGCAATCCACAACAAAGGTTGTAGATATTTCTCTCGATGGACTTCTTTTTGAAATTTATGACAAACGGTTGTTTCAATACCTAAAAAGGCACAATATTATCAAAATGTTTATCCCTTTAAGTAAGGATCGGACCATGATCATTCGTGGAGAAATCATTCGATTTTTGGATAGAGGAGATCATTACCATTTAGGGGTAAACTATTTCAGTTCAGCCCCAGATGATATGTTGTATTTAGAATCTTATTTATTTGAAAAGAGTATGAAAATTCTTTCAGAATGATCCAGATTGTTTTTCTGCCAGCCGAATCGCATTGAGAAGATCTTCAGACAAAGTTGTTTCCCCTGTATAATAGAGGCGTAACAATTTTCCATGTTCTACTAGTTTAGTTCTATATTCAGATTCTTTAGTAGAACCTCTTGTTTCTTTCCACTTTAAATGATAGAACTCACAAGCTAGTTTGTGTAGATAATAATCAGATTTTCTGAGTGAGTAGGCTTTTTTTAGATACTCTTCCGAACGTTCTGCCCACTCTTCTCTTTTTTTACGACCATCCACACCGGTACTGGTATCAGCCATATTCGTATGAAGAAGATTTAAAAAGGAAGTTTCAAAACTATACAACCAAACTTCATAGTTTTTTGGATACAGGTTTCTTGCTTCTTTGGCCACTTGTGGCATTAGATCCAATTGTTTTTTATTTTCTTTTCCTTCTACTTTAAAATAGAAAGTCAAAAATCTTAAATAATCTACTAGAAATAATAACCTTTCTTGTGCATTGGAAAATCGTTCCCTGTTTTTCCAGGCCATTGAATATTCGAAAGCAGTGGACACATATCCTTCGCCATCTTTCCAATGGGCTTTACCAAGCGCATAATGAGAATCAGGTGATCCCTGGTCAAGAGAAACAGAATGTTTGTACATTCGAAGAGCTTCATCCATTTGCCCTTTGGCAAAATAATGATCCCCTTTCTTTTTTGCCATAAAGGCTTCATCGTATTTAGTAGTATCTAATAATCTTGCAGCGGTTACGGGACGATCTTCAATGAGTCGTAAGTATCCTTCCCCACGAACCTGCCATCCAAAAAATGTAGTTTGGTAAACGGATTTTACAGTGATCATCCCCACAATATTTCCATCACGGAAGGTTTTGTGGTCTTGGTTTTTTTCCAAAAGATACAAGGTTTGGCCTAAACGAATTCCTTTGGGATCTGCTACTTTGATTGTGACCGTATCCGGTCTTGTATCCACTTCTAACTCTTGAGATAGTGTATCTACTTCATAATAGCTGGCCTTTTCAATTCCCACAACCTCACCTACAACGATCATTCGTAAGGGATCAAGAGAAGCTTGGCTCCGAAAAGCAAAAGCTAACCTGTCCGTTGAGGATTGGGCAAAAGTTGCCGTTACAAAAAATAAAGTGAGGAGGAAGGAACGGAACATCTGTTTTAAGGATCGGCTGGAATTGAATCTTTCGGAGTAGAAAAAGAGAGATCCCCACAGTTCCTGTGGGGAATTTTTTAGAATTTAGCGGGGGCGAAATTCCAAGTGGTATTTACCTGTGCCCACTTGTTCTTTCGAATATAAGATTTTTCGATGCACTCCATTGATATAATCATCTACCAAGTTTCCATAAAAGGGACTCGCAAGATTTCCACTATTACCAATGGGAAGTTGGGTCACTGACTCTTCAAAACGACCATAATCAATCACTCGTCTTTTCGAAGGCCCAGCAAAAGCAGTCCAATCTTCTTTCATCAATTTGTATTTTAAGTTGTTCACAACCTCGGTACCACCGGCAGAAGGAAGTGGCCCAATATTGAATATCCCACCGATAAGAGGCAAAACTCCAAGTGGATGTGGATGTTTGATTTTATACAAATTTTTCCATGTCCAAAGGCTCGGGGATGCAGAAAGATGGGATTCTAAATACCTTCCTGTTTCCTCAATAGATCTTTTGAAAATATCTTCCCTAGATTCAATTACCCCTTCCGTTCGTAAATCATCCCAAAATTGTGAATCTGGATTCCGAACAAACCGACGATAGGCATTCCAATATTCAGCCATATCTCCGTATAACTCAAAATTGGTGGGTCCCAATTCATCAATGAGCAGCTCCCGAAGGGTAATGTAAAAGAATACATCATAAACAGCAGCACCTTGTGATTCAGGAAAATGTTCAAAGTTCCAACTTTTTAATTTCGAAAGAACTTTTTTTCCATTAGGAGTTTTAACATCTTTCACAGAAGACAAAACAAGATCCAAATACTCTGGAGCAAAAGAAGAAACTGTATCATTTTGGATAGAAGCTAGTTCTTCCAAACTCCATTTTTCTTTTGTTTCTAAAATCCCAACTAACCTTTGAAAACGATCTGGTGGTTGCCAGTTGCCTTCTGGTTTTCCAAGCCCCGGTATGGATTTGGATACTTGGTTATTGGCAGTCACAATGATTCCATTTTTCGGATTGATGATCTTTGGATTGTTCTTCGCAGGAAGATAACCCGTAACATCGTTTGCCCCCGTAGAACCTTCTAAAATTTTACGCGAATTTCCTGATTTTAAAATGGGGAATCTTCCCACTGCATAATAAGCAATGTTTCCATTTTTATCCGCATAACTAAAATTAAGACCAGGAGCCCCAATCATAGAAGATGCAGAATCAAGTTCTGCGAACGATTTTGATTTTCCCATTTGGAAAAGAACATCGAGTAAAGGATTTTCTAAATGGTGGTGGGCCCAATACAAACTCACAGGCCTTCCCGCATAACCCTTGATATGTTCGGTGATGAGTGGGCCGTGGTTTGTAATCCCTACTTCAAAAGGGATTTCTTTTCCATCCTTCATGCGAATGTTATCTCGGTAATAGGTTAAATCTTTCCAACCAGTTCCTGTTTTAAATTTCCCAGCTTCAATGGTTTCTAAATACAAATTCACATCATCTTGTTCCAACATAGTGAGTCCCCATGCTTTGTCTCTGTTATGGGCAATGAGTGGAAAAGGAATGATGGAAAGAAAGTATCCATAGTTTTCATATCCAGGATATTCGATATACGCCTCATACCAAGCACCAGGATTGGAAAGAGCAATGTGCGGATCGTTAGCAAGGACTGCTCCACCACTTTCTGAACGACTCGGTGCCACAACCCAAGAATTACTTCCTTCTAAAGGTTCAATTGGCAACTGGAGCCCATTCACAAAAGATACAAGTTGTTTTAAATTGAGAACGTCTTTCCCATTTGTAAGATTTTGTTTATCCGGTTTTTGTAATTGGTTCTGAATTTGATTTTGTTTTTGGATTGGATTTAAGTCTTTAGAGCCTTTAATATCCGCTAGCTGACGCACTCCCGGCTGTGTTTCCAAAATGGTAGCATTGGTTTCAAAATCATACCTTGGAAAAAGTTCACTTGCAGAACGACCTTTCAACTCGGATTCCAAAATTGTGTACAAACTGTCCGATTTGATCCCTTCTGCAAAAGAAAATCCCATATAAAATAAGAAGGAAATAGCATCCACTCGATCAAAAGGTTTTGGTTTGATTCCAAGAATGGTATATTCGATGGGTAAATTGTCCTCGGTAAGAAAATGATTCACCCCATCCAAAAACCAGTCTAGTTGGTTCCAAGCCTCAGGATGAATATGTTCCTTTTGGTTTGCATATTCTTCTGCGGTTTTTTTCAAAAGAAGGGACTTTAAAAACTGATCTGTAGGAATGAGTTTTTCACCAAAAATTTCAGTGAGTTCCCCTTTCCCGATCCTTCTTTGTAATTCCATTTGGAAAATCCGATCTTGGGCCATGGTATAACCTAGCGCAAAGTAGGCGGATTTTGCATCCCCAGCAACAATATGCGGAATCCCCGCTTCGTCTCGGATCACTGTTACAGAAGAAGTCAATTTCTCAGAAACAATTTCTCCACTGTATTTTGGCGCTTTGAGTGAAACAAGTCCCCAAAACAAAAAATGTAACGATACAGGAAGAGTTAGGATGAAAAACAAAAAGAGACTTACAAACGGTCTCTTTCTAATGAATTTTTTAGTTTTTTCTAACATAGTTTATTGTAATGATTTGATTTGACGAATGCGATTTTGTTTGTCTGCCGAATCCCAAGCTGCATTCGAGAAGGATTCCACCTTATAATATTTTGTTTTGTATTCATCTTTATAAGGAATCACAAGTTCACGATCCGGTTCTGTTGTTTTGGCCGCTTGAATTTTTCTAAGTCCTTCCGCACCTTGGTTGAACCATTCCGGATCAATTGGTAAATTCACACGGTGACCTCGAAAGGATGTAGCCAAGTAGGGACCGTCTAAATCTTTATCACGCAGGATTTTACCATAAAAAGTAAATTCAACTTCGTTAGAACCAGAAACCAAATCACCATCATACACAGAATAGGCGATATATTCACCATTCTTTTCGTCCTTTAAATTAGCCTCTAAATGATATTTTCCTTTTTTATAAACATTCACTACAGCGCGGACAATGAGTGATCCATCTTGTAAGGAATCAGAAAACACTCCATTAAATTCTGCCGGAATTGATGGGCTGGAAAAAAAACTAGAAGTGAGAGTTGTTTTTAAATTTTCTGGGCCGTAAGTGATTTCAGCAACAAGAGACATTTGTCCCCAATCTGCTTTTTGAGGTTTCCATGAGAAAGTAAAAATGTTATCACCACGAGTTTGGTCACCATCAGTTCCATTGTCATTCACTGAAGCACTGACAACACCAAATCTTTGTCCTTCCCACTCTTTAAATACTTGGTGAGAATCGATAGAGACCTTAACACGATTTCTTGCTTTATCACGACATTCTAATGTTACATACATCATGTCTTTGTTACCAATCACCGCCCAAGTTTTTGGTTGGAACAAACATACGTATCCTGTTGGTTCGTTCGTTTTTGGATCAATGGAATAGTCTGGAGAATTTTCGATAATAAACGGAAAAGCTAAATCATGATTCAGAATAGACATTGGTCTTGAAAATGGAGGGTATTCCGCCCATTCTAAATATTTTTCTAAAATATATTCGGGAGTGGCGCCATCATCTGGGATTCCACCAGAACCGTCGGATCCATTTCCAGAAACATCATCACCTTGTGTTGGATCTGAGTTTCTTGCCATCCGTTCTTGTCTGGCTTTTTCACTAGCATCTTGATCAGAACCGGAATTATCCTTTGAAATATAGAAGATAAGGCCAACTACGACCAATATAACAACTGCTAGATACACGCCGTATCTACGAATTAAATCCATACGCTCCCATCCTTTTTGTTTATAAAACGGATAAGAGCCTTGCTTGTTTTGGAACTATGTAAAGTAAAATTTAAATAGAAAGAAGACTTGCAACCGATTCAGAAATCAAACCTTGCGTAGGAATTTGTATTGATTTCCAATCTTCATAGTATCTGAACACTGACTTTGAATACTCTGGAATGCCTCCAAATCGTTTATAACCACCAAGTCCTGCATTATAAGATAACAATGCAGCCTCTACAGAATCCGTTCGTTCCATCAAATAGTTCATATACAAAACACCGATCTGCAAATTGATTTCTGGATCATATAAGTCTTTTGCGGATTGGTAAGGAATACCTTCTTTTGCGGCAAGCCACTTCGCTGTTGCAGGCATCACTTGCATAAGGCCCAGTGCCCCTTTATGTGATTTTGCTTTTTTGTGGAACTGAGATTCGGTATGGATCAGACCCACTAAAAATCCAAGTTTATCAAAACGTTCCTGTTTGTTCCCAATAGGCAAACGGAGATTGTAGGATGCCCTTTCCATGACGGAAACAAGTTCCTTTCGTTCCAGAGAAGAAAGTCCAGGCCTGTGTTTGGCTAAATAGACCTCTAATTTCCTTTTGGAAAGGTCATTTGCGTTATAGCCGGCTGAGCTGATTTTCCCATAAGATTCCATTAGGAAAATTAGGATAAGGAAGCTTGTCCCTAGAATTTTGGTGATCGATTTAGATTTTCGCATTTGGTCCTCTTTGGCAGACTTCATTTGTGCATCGCACAATAAGTCCATGATTTCCCGAGCCCTTTTCTGGACAATCCAATTTTTGTGCACCGCACTAGTGGATGTCCCCAGGAAAAATCAAATGCTTGCCTAAAGTCAAAGATCGTGGATACCTGGATTGCTTGGCTCCCTTACTCAATCTCTATAGTTTCTTCTATTTTGGCCTCTGTTTGGTGAGTGGAATAGCCTTTGTCTATTTTATGTCGCGAAAGGAGGACCTAACCCCCACCTTTCGAGGACTACTTGTCCCCCTATTCTGTCTTTTTTTCTGGTCAGTGGCCTGGTCGATTTGTAATTCTTTTGTGGCTCCGTGGACGGCCTATGTTTTCGTTTTTTTAAAGAACCCTGTCATTTTGATTTTAGGAGTTTCTGCTTCGCAGCTTGCTTTCGGGTTTCAAGGGAATAGTTTTCCCAGATGGAAGGATTGGAGTTTTCGGATCCATATTTTACTCGCGAGCCTTGCCATCCTTGCCAATGGAACCGGATTTTTTTATCGAGAAATTCATTTTGATCCCAAAATGGAATTTTACGTTCCAGACCAACATGGCCAAACAACCATTGTCCAACTATCGATTCTATCCATCGCAGGTGTTTTGTGTTTGATCCTTGGGAATACGATCACAGTCCTCACTGCCAAGTTATTTCGTTTCCAAGGAATTAAAAAAAGAAACACGGCTGGTTTTCTTATCGCCATCCTTGGAATTCTTTCTATGGCATTTGCGGATATTTTAGTGGATCTACATTACTTCAGTAAACCAACCTTTCTTTTTTTACTCACCAACCTAACAATCATTATCATGACCATTCTGGTTTTGGTTTCTTTGAACCAAGAAACAATTCCTTCAACTGTTGGATTCAAAATCATGACCTTCAATCTAACTGTTTTATATTTAATACTTTCGATTGTTGCCAATTTTTTATTCAATCGATTCCGCGTAGATTTCCAAAATGAAATGAGTCGCGAAAAACATAGTATCAAAACACAATTAGAATTAGGAGCAACTTACCCATTCGTATATCTTTCTGAGTTGGTCATCGACATCCAAGATCAAAACTTTCGCATTAATAAAACTGATTTCACAAAAGAATACATAAAACAAATCCAAAAACGGCCTGCAACTTTTGAATCCTTCAAATTAGAATCTTTTTCTGACGAACCTAGCGGGATATATTGGACTTCAGATTTCCATGCTAAAAACCATCATTATTTTATCGCCATTCCTTATATTGAATACAGAAACATGGTCCACCAAACTGTAGTTTGGCTTATAGTAACACTATTATTCTCTTTATTTACTATCTTTATGTTGTATCCAGTATTACATAAAACAAGTATAGTTTACCCTTTGACAAGGTTACTAGCGGGAATTAGAAAAATGCAAGCCGGTGATTTATTTGTTACCGTAAAAGTATCCAGTAGAGATGAAATTGGCGAATTATCAAATAGTTTCAATGAAATGATATCCATCGTCCGCGATGCTAGATTACAATTAGAACAAAAAATTAAAGAACGAACCGAATCACTAAACCAAACCATCTTAGAACTAAAAGAAACCCAAGAACAACTTTTACAAGCTGAGAGAATGTCCACTCTGGGGAAAATTGCCGCAAGTGTAGCTCACGAAATCAACAACCCACTAGCAGCCATTAAAGGAAGCATTCAATTCATCAAAGATGGCCAAAGTTTTGGAACCAACCAGAACAAAACAGAAGAAGACCTTTTAGCTGACAAATTCATTTCAGAATTTACAATCCAAAAACGTTCTGAAGTCACTTCGAGGTTCAAAAGAAAAAAGGAACTCATCGCATTTTTTAAATCCAAATCAATTTCAGATCCCATCTCACTTGCTGATACTTGTTTTGATTTTAAGATGGAAGTAGTTCCGGAAGAATACCAAAGTCTTTTTGATTCAGAAGAAGGAAGAAATATATTCCAATCGAAGCTGAATGATTTTGTGATCGGATTCCACTTAGGAATTATTGAAACCGCTGTGGAAAGAGCTTCTAAAATTGTTTTTGCTCTCAAACACCATTCCTACTCTGGACCCCGTGATTCCCAAAAACGCCTTTCTTTAAAAGAAGGTATCGAGTCGGTTCTTTCCATGTATTCTACAAGTTGGAAACAGAATATTGAAATTGATTGGAAAATCAGCGGAGACCCAGTGGTCCTTGGGCACGCCGACGAACTCGTACAAGTTTGGACAAACTTGATCTACAATTCCATCCAAGCCTGTCCTAAAGAAGGTGGGAAAATCCGCATCTTTTTGGGAGAGGAACTGGAGGAAGCTCTCATCACCATAGAAGACAATGGGAAAGGAATCTCTGCAGAGATCTTACCTCGGATCTTTGAACCCTTTTTTACGACAAAAGAACTCGGAATGGGAACTGGTCTCGGCCTCTCCATTGTACAAAAAATCATCCAAAACCACAATGGAAGCATCCATGTGGAAAGTGATCCCGGAAAAACCCTCTTCTCCATCCGCATCCCCCTAGCAAAATCCTAGGAAACTAGCCCTAGTCTTGTCAGAGAAACCCTGACAATGGCAAATTTATGTTAAAAATTTGTCTAAACCTGGCAAAAAATTTCTTGTCAATCTTTTGCCAAACTTATAAAACAAAGAGAACACACGTTCAGAAATAGGAAAAAATATGCGAACCATTCTAGCCACAATCACAGCCTTCCTCTTAGCGGGATCCCTAAGTGCCCAAACTTATACAGTCTTCATTCATGGAAAATCAGACAAAAATCATAACGGAGTCGGAACGACTGACGTAAATAGCTACTGGGGTTCTTCAGTAAACTCTGTTAGTGGAACTAGAATTTTCATCGGATATGATGGAACTAGTGACCCTAGATCTTATGGATCTTCTCGTGCTCAGTCAAACATTGCAACAGGACTGACTAACTACTGCAAGGGATCTAACTCTTGTAAAATCGTTTGCCACTCGGCTGGATGTTATGCCATCGAATATTGGTTATCTAACCTCGGTTCTACGGCTTCTGCAAAAGGATTTAACCTTACAAAAGTAACTGCTCTTGCTGCCGCTTCTGGTGGATCAGAACTTGCGAACGCACTGAACGGAATCACTTTCGGCTTCGGTGGAAACGCAATGGACAAATCTCTTATCGTAACCACTGCACGAGGTGCTTTTAACCACAACAATACTGGTGGAGTTGCCGTGAACCATGTCCCAGGTTACAAAGGTATGTTTGGTGCTTCTGTAATTCTTCCTGGAGAAGATGATTATGCTGTTGCCTACCACTCTTCTTGTGCATACAACCGCGCTGGTGGACTCAACAAATGCCAAGCATCCCTCACTCAATACGAAGGACTCTGGCCATTCGGATCTAATAAAACATACAACCAATACAGTGGTCACTACCGTGCTCCATCTGTTTCTTCTACAGGACTCTATCTCGACCACGGTCAAATCAAAACCGAAGGTTGGAGATAACAAAGGTATCATTTAAAGAAAGGAAAAGGAAAAAAAGAGATGCGTAGCTCAATCACAACAATACTTGCGATGCTGTTTGCAGGATCGCTCAGTGCCCAAACTTACACTGTGTTCATTCACGGTAAGTCAGACAAAAACCACAACGGTGTGGGAACAACAGATGTAAATGGATACTGGGGATCTTCCACTAGTTCCGTTTCTGGATCTAAAATTTTCATCGGTTACGATGGAACTTCTGACCCACGAACATTTGGTTCTGCTCGCGCACAAACAAACATTGCGACAGGCCTTACTAACTATTGCAAAGGTGCTAACTCTTGCAAAATCGTTTGCCACTCGGCTGGATGTTACGCAATAGAATATTGGTTGTCTAACCTCGGTTCTACGGCTTCTGCAAAAGGATTTAACCTTACAAAAGTAACAGCTCTTGCTGCCGCTTCTGGTGGTTCGGAACTTGCTTCTGCGCTCAACGGAATCACTTTCGGTTTCGGTGGAAACGCAATGGACAAATCTCTTATTGTTGGAACTGCACGCGGTGCCTTCAATCATAACAACACTGCTGGTGTTGCAGTAAACCACGTTCCTGGTTACAAAGGTATGTTTGGTGCTTCTGCTATCCTGCCTGGAGAAGATGACTATGCTGTTGCCTACCACTCTTCTTGTGGATATAACAAAGCTGGCGGACTCAACAAATGCCAATCTTCTCTCACTCAAAGTGAAGGAATCTGGCCATTCAACTCAAATGTAACTTACACTCAATACACTGGACACTACCGTGCTCCATCTGTAACTGCTACTGGTCTTTACCTTGACCACAGCGAAATCAAATCAGAGGGATATCGGTAAGTCGCCGAATCCTACGTTTTCTCTTCATGAGAAAGGAAAAGGCCAACCATTTCGGTTGGTCTTTTTTTTGCCCCAATGATATATAAATTGACATATTTGACTTATTTGTGGAATTTGTGTCGTAATATAGAAAATCAGGAAAGGGAAAAAAAATGCGAAGAACCTTAACACTTGTACTCGTGATGCTGTTTGCAGGATCACTCAGTGCACAAACATACACCGTGTTCATTCACGGAAAATCAGACAAAAACCACAACGGCGTGGGAACAACAGACGTAAATTCGTATTGGGGAACCTCTGCGAATACAGTTTCTGGATCTAAAATTTTCATCGGTTACGATGGAACTTCTGACCCAAGAACTTTCGGATCTGCTCGCGCACAAACAAATATTGCGACAGGACTTACGAACTATTGCAAAGGGTCTAACTCTTGCAAAATCGTTTGTCACTCAGCAGGCTGTTATGCAATAGAATTCTGGTTATCTAACCTTGGTTCTACGGCTTCAGCAAAAGGTTTCAACATCACAAAAGTAACAGCTCTTGCTGCCGCTTCTGGTGGTTCGGAACTTGCTTCTGCTTTGAATGGCGTAACATTTGGATTTGCAGGAAATGCGATGGACAAATCTCTTATCGTAGGAACTGCTCGTGGGGCATTCAATCACAACAATACGGGTGGAATTCAGATCAACCATGTACCTGGTTATAAAGGTGCATTCGGACCGTCTGTTATCCTTCCAGGAGAAGATGACTATGCTGTAGCATACCACTCTTCTTGTGGATACAACCGTGCTGGAGGACTTGATAAATGCCAATCCTCTATCGTAAGTGGTAGCACTACTTATACACAATACACAGGTCATGTTAGAGCACCTTCTTTAACAGCTACTGGATTGTATAAGAACCATAGTGAAATCAAAAACGAGGGAACTCGTTAATTCGTTTGTCTGAAAAGAAACCCTTGGTTTCAATCCAAAGGTTTTGACTTAAAGGCTGAAAGTAATTTCAGCCTTTTTTATTAGAGTCCGGCTTAGTATTAAATTTAAAAACTAAATTCTTTTATCCATGTTTGATCACACCTTGCCTTGATTTGCCAATAAACCAATAGTACAAAACAGGAACCGCGAACCGACTGAGAACCGTAGCTGCAATTTCACCAAACATGAGTGAGATGGCTAATCCTTGAAAAATAGGATCAAACAACATCACAAAGGATCCAACCACCACAGCAGAAGCAGTCAGTAACATTGGTCGAAACCTTACTACCCCCGCATGAACTACGGCTTCTTTCAGTTCCACACCTTTTTTGATTTCTCCTTCGATAAAATCTACAAGGATGATAGAGTTTCGAACAATGATCCCGGCACCAGCAATAAAACCAATCATAGAAGTGGCCGTGAAATAAGCACCCATCACAAAATGGCCTGGCAAAATTCCAATGAGAGAGATTGGAATCGGTGCCATAATCACAAGAGGGACAGTATAACTTTTAAACCAACCAAGAACTAAAACATAAATGAGTAAAATCACAACAGCAAAGGCACCACCAAGATCGCGGAACACTTCATAGGTGATAAACCATTCCCCATCCCACTTGATCACAGGTTTTGTTGTATTCCAGGGAACCTCTGCCGTTTGTGTTTCGTATTTAATTTTGGGAGCGAGTTTTAACATTCCGTAAACGGGAGCTTCTTCTTCTCCAGAAAGTTCACTCATCACATACTGCACTGGTTTTAAATTTTTACGAAATAGACTCCGGTCTTCCTCTTGATAAGGATTTCCTAAAACTCTATCGGAAGAAACCACACCCGATTCCATGGACATGATATTTTGGTTCTGGAATGGATTTTTGGATCCTCTCGCACTCTGGATCACAGAAAGATTCACAGAAACTTCTTCTGGTTCTTTTGCCGTTGCCAAACTCAAAATAGGAGTTTCGGAGAATAAAATAGAACCTGTATACGCAAGGGCAGAAGTTTTGATTCCATAAAGTCCGGACTTCTCAAAATCAATGGGATAAACCATCTTGGTGCGGCCATTTCGTAACGAACTATCCAAGTCCACCACACTTTGCTCTTCCTGAAATACATGATAAATTTCTTCTGTGACTCGTGTTCTTTCCTCTGCTGTTGGGCCATATACTTCTGCTACCATTGTTGCCATCACTGGTGGGCCTGGAGGGATTTCCAAAACTTTGGTTACAGCTCGATACCTTTCACCAAACTTTTGTATGTCGGATCGTAAGGTTTCTATGATTTCGTGACTTGATTCTTTACGATTGTTTTTGTTTTTTAAAATGACTTGTAAATCATTCATAGAATCAAGATTGCGAAGGAAGGAATGTTTGACCATTCCTGAAAAAGAAAATGGTGCCGCTTCTCCAGCAAAAATTTGAATTTTTTCTACATTAGGATTTTTCAGAAGAATTTTTGTTAACTCTTCTGAACGACTCATACTTTGGATGAGAGTTGTTTCTGGTTCATAGTCTACCAAAACTTGAAACTCTTCTTTGTTGTCAAAAGGTAACATCTTTACCTTCACCCATTTGAATCCAACAAAGGCCATGGAAACAAATAATAGTCCAATGGTAACAATTCCAAAGATACTAGCGTTCTTTTTGAACCCGAGTAACCAATTCATAAAACGGATATAAATTTTGTCGAGTTTCGAAATTTTATGTTCACCGGAACCAGTACCTGTATGAGAATGTTTTTCTTTCAGCAAACGAACCGATGCCCAAGGAGTGATCACAAAGGCAACAATAAGAGAAAGGATCATAGCAAGGCTTGCCCCTACCGGGATTGGTTTCATATAAGGACCCATAAGGCCACGAACAAATGCCATCGGCAATATGGCTGCAATCACAGTAAACGTAGCAAGTATGGTTGGATTTCCTACTTCCGATACAGCGATTAGAGTCGCTCGAATGATTCCCAAATTTGGATTTTCTTCCAAATGCCTTTCAATGTTTTCTACCACAACAATGGCATCATCCACTAAGATCCCGATCGAAAATATCAAAGCAAATAAAGTGACTCGGTTCAATGTGTATCCAAGAAAGTAATAGATGGCCAAAGTGAGTGCTAAGGTAACAGGGATGGCAATGGCGACCACAAGAGCTGATCGCAAACCCATCCAAAGGGCAATGAGAACTGTAACTGAAATTGTAGCAATGAGAAGGTGTTCAATTAACTCATGTGATTTATCTTCTGCAGTACTTCCATAATCACGAATGACACTCAAACGAATTTCCTTTGGTAAATCTTTTTGAAAGAGATTCGCCCTTTCTAGTAAATCCTTAGATAAATTGACTACGTTTGTACCTTTTCGTTTGGCAAATACAATGGTAACCGCATTTCGTTTTCCTTCTCCGAGAGATTTATCATACAAAGCAGAGGATCTTGTTCTTTCTTCTGGTCCCTCTTCCACTATCGCCAGATCTTGGATACGCACCACTCGACCACCACGTTGTGCCACTGGAAGTCTTTTGACATCGGCTATATTCTTTAATACTCCCCCCACTTCCATATCCAAAACAGATTCAGCCGACCAATTTTTACCTGCAGGGATGAGAGCATCATTTTCTTTTAGACTCATTGCCACTTCCATAGCAGTGACCCCATTCCGACTCAGAAGGTTTGGATCTACTTTTACTCGGACAACTTTTTTTAAACCACCTAACATTTGTACCGAGGCCAAATCAGGAGTCGAAGAAAGTTCACGTGCTAGTGGTGCGATGAGTTGGCGTAAAGTATAATCATCCACTATTTCGGAGCTAAAACTAAGAGCCAAAAAGGGAACGTCATCAATAGAATAGGATTTTACAATTGGGTTTAATGTGTTACGAGGGAGTGTATTTTTTACCTCCATCAATTTATGGTGGATCTTAACTAAAGAAGGTTCGATAGGTTCTCCCACCTTGAATCGCACAGTGATATAACTTCCATGCCATTTACTTGTAGAATAAACATATTCAACACCTTCCAATCCCCAAACTGCACGTTCAATCACCTCAGTTACTTTTCGCTCTGTTTCTTCAGGTGAAAATCCTGGAGTCGGGATTTGAATATCAATCATGGGAACCGAAATCTGTGGTTCTTCTTCCTTAGGGGTTAAATAAACGGCAAATAATCCTAGGATTAAACTCGAAATTGCTATGACGGGTGTAAGACGAGAATGCAAAAAAGTTTCAGCCAGTCGTCCAGCAAATCCTTTTCTAATTTCTGCCAATGGATTCATTTGATTCTTCCTTATTTGAAAATAACGATGTTTCTGTTCTGACTTGTAAAACGGCGATTTCCGTTTCCATAAGAACTCGATTTAGTTCTAAAGATTTGTTTAAAGTTTCTGCAAATTGGATGGCATTAATTGCACCACTTTGAAAAAGTTTTTGCATATTGATAATTTGTTCGTCTTGGTATTTTACTGTTTCTTTCACCAACACTAAACTCTCCATAAGTGAGATTTCCTTTTGAAAGAGGGATTTTACATGTGCTACTTCTTCTTTACTTTTTTCCTCAAGTTTCTTTAATGCAGCTTCTGCATTGAGTTTAGATTCTTCCACCACTCCCATATCTTTTGGGTTATAAAGATTCATTTGAAGATACACTCCTGCTTGGTAGGCATTCGCGGTATTTCGACTCCCATGGTATCCGTATGCTTCCGAATAAGCACCAACCTTAGGTAAAAACTTAGCCGTTTCCATATCGGCTTTTAGTTTTTCTCCTTCCGCATATTTGATTTGTGCATTCATTTGGTTGGATCTTTCGTAATTTATAGGGCGTTTAAAATGTACGTCTAAAAATTCATTTAAGTCAGATTCGATAATTTCTATTTCAGAAGATGGGAGATCGGAAAGAACGTATAAAGTTTCCTTATAGTCATTGATTTGTAGATCTGATTGTTTTTCCAAAACAGATATTTGATTTTTGATCGATTTTAATGCTAAGTATCCCGCATACCCAACAGGATTTCCTTTATTACCGAGGGAATAATTAGATTGAAACTTAGATTCGAATTTTTTTATTTTTTCCAATCTTTGTTTGTATTCATTTAATGTTTGGATCGCTCTATAATAAAATCCTGTTTGTGCAAATTCTCTATCTCGCACAGCAAGCCATTCAAATTTGAGGCCCACTGATCTTTTTTCATTCATGGCCGCGAGAGTTTTTCCTGAGCCACCTTCATACAATGGAAAATCCATTCCAAGTGTACCCCGTGAATAGGTATGACTTCCAGGATAGTTTAATGTATCTTTAGCAAAAAGATTCATAGTATCCGAGTTTAATGTCGAATAAGGTTGGTTATTCGAATCTAAAAAGTTGCCGGGCCTGTACCTGGTCGAAGCAGTGGAAAAATCAGAATCCGTGGCACTCCTTTGGCTTAGTTTGCCCATAAAATTGAGTGTGGGATCGTTTGTTTGGAAGGTACGTAAATCGGTATAAACTCTAGGTAACCAGTGTTTGTCTGTACGTTCTTTGGCAATTTCTCCTGCCTTCCATTCCAAATATTTGGATTTTCTAGCAGATGAATTTTCTTCTATCCTTTTCCACAAATCACTAAAACCGATGGACTCTGCATAGAGAGCCATCGGACCGATCAAAAGCAAAAAGCTAATGATAGATTTCATTGTTTAATCCACCACCTTGGGTTGAAATCCAAGTTTCTTCAAAAGAATTGCCATCGGACAAAAACCAATGGTTGAAAAAACAACCAGATTCACACCCACGAGCAGATTCAAAAGATACCACCAAGGCGAAATCAAGGTTCCAAGAGATACACCTACCAAACTGAAAAGTCCGGCGACTAAATAAACCACCCTCTCTAAATACCAAGTTTTTGTAGAAGCTAGAAACATTACCATACCCCCTATAGTATATGACCTTTGAATCCATATATACCCCGTAGGGTATATATGGCAAGCGGTTTTAGGGATTTTTTAGGAAGATGGTTTGCGATTTAGAGAGAAAAGGCGGCTGTGATGGCTTTTTTTACATCGGCTTCAATATTAGCGGTGGATCTTTTTTCCTTAAAACAAGTGTCCATATACTCGTGAATGTATGCTTCGCCAAATTTTTTCATAGCTTGGTGGGCTGCTTTTAAAAGCAAAATGGCTTTTTCACAGTCTTTTTCTTCCGCATTGATAGTATTCTTGATTGCTTCCAGCTGTCCCTGGATTCGATTGATACGATGGATCAGTTTGGTTTGATTTTCCGAAAGGCTCATACTATATACCCTAGCGGGTATAATATTCCGACAAGTAAAAAATGACTCCTTTCCCATTTTCAAAATCACCAGCAATTGTCCTTCCGCAATCACCTCCCTACTTTGTTTCCAACTTTGGATATTGGGAGGGGGATGATTCTTATAGAACCGCAGGGATCAAATTTTTGTCAAAATTTGCGAGTCTTTCCGAAATACGACCACAATCGAAGATTTTAGAAGTTGGTTCAGGGCTCGGAGGAAGTTTAGTATACTGGTCAAAACATTTTCAACCCAAACTTTTATCGGCGATCAATTTGCCAGGAGAACAATCTGATTTCGCCGAACAATTGTTTGCATCAACAAACACAGAAATTCTTCCTTTTGTCCATGGAGGTTGGGAAGAAATTAAATCCTTCGAGGATTCATCTTACCAATTTGTTTTTTCTTTGGATGCCTCTTATCATTTCCAAGATTTACAATTGTTTTATCAGGAAAGTTTCCGAGTTTTAGAACCAGGTGGTCGATTTGTTTTTTCAAATTTCCAGATTAAAGACAAACAGTTTAAAAAACTTTGGTGGTTATATCTTCCCTTTTTGATACCGAATGGAAATTTAAAACCAACAAACGAAACGATTGCAGAATTGGAATCTATTGGATTTGAAAAAATCCGACATGAAGAGTGGACAATCCCTGTCCTTCAAGGATTCATTCAGTATTCAAAAACATTGCCTGCTTCTTTAAAAGCATTCGGCAAAGTTTTAGATCTATTTGTTAAAAAATTTGGCCTTACTTATTATTATTACGTATTTCAAAAATAAAGTTATTAATTTTTATCTTTGAATCAACTCGTCAATATTTTGATTTAATAAACGAGAAACAACTAGTAAGGCTGACTTTGCGCCAGCTTCTAATAGTGGGATTCCATAAAGAGAATACGAACCACATAACCAGAGATTACAATTAGGATCTGCATGTAAGGTTGTTATCCTTTGTATGGCTTTTGTAGTCCTATCGTCCATTACCGGTCTTTCAAATTTTGCCATTTTTAATGTGTCTTTAACCTCTGGAAGTTTATGAGGATTCCAGGTTTGAAAGATTTTTTGGCCGTTTAACTCAGGAATAATCCTTCCCAAATCCAAGGTGACTTCTGGTTTGTCATAACCATCACGTATTTTAAAAACTAAGGAGACCGTTGCATTTGAAAAATAGGATTCATCAGTATGTAAAACAACATCACTTGACTCATAACGGAACTCACTTAGGATTTCTTTTTCTAATTCATATCCAGCACCTAAAAGTTCTTTTCCTTGGTTGGCCTGTGTTGAAAGGATCACGTGATCAAATTCTTTCTCTTCATTCAGAAATTGAATTATTGGTTTGTTTCCTTTTTTATAAATCTTTTGGATTCCAGCATTTAAGTGTAAGTTTGTTAGGTCGGAGGTAAGGCGATTCACAACATCTCTTGTTCCCAAACTTGCCGTTTCTTGCGGGGTATAAGAATATCCTCGAGAGTGGTATCCAATAATAGTTTCAGCAGGATAAGCTCCTACTGTTTCCGTTTTACAGGTATTAACAAGTGCAAAGGTTGGCAAAAGAAATTCATAGATAAACTCTTTAGAATAACCATACTTAATCAAAAAATCTAAAATAGAAATACTTGGATTTTCCCGTTGCCAATCGGTTTTTGCATTGGCATAAAACTTCAATAGATCAGAAAAAATCCGACGTCCTTTATCTGATACAAAGGAATCAATAGTAGGAAGACCAAAGGGTTTTCCAAAAATTTGATGCGAACGAAACCCAAAAACAATTTCTTCATTAGATTCAACAGAGAAGGAGTAATCAACAGGCCTCGTTTTGATTCCGGCTTTATCGTAAACTTGAAAGAGTGTGGGATAATAATCACGTTTGATGGTTCGAAAAGGAATATCAAACTCCACTGACGCCCCATTGATCATTTGTTTGGCGCCAAAAGCCGCCATTCCAATCTCAGGATGTTTCTCAAATAAAGTTACATCTTTAAATTTGCGAATGGCCCAAGCAGCCGTCAGTCCAGCAATCCCAGAACCAACAACTGCGATCACTTCATACTTCCTGTTTTCAAAAATTGAACATGCCAAGAAAGCGCTCTTTCCAAATCATGTGGAGTGTGTTTCCCTTTGGAAACTCGGAGAGCATTTTCATAATACTCATGAAGTTTATCACGGTAGATTGGATGAGCGCAAGTATTGATAATCAGTTCTGCGCGTTTTTTAGGGGGACATCCTCTTAGATCAGCTAACCCCTGTTCGGTAACAAAAATCATAGTAGAATGTTCATTATGATCTGTATGTGATACCATTGGTACTACAGCAGATATATTTCCATCTTTAGCAAGAGATGGTGTCATAAAAATAGACAAATGCGAATTTCTTGTAAAATCACCTGATCCACCAATCCCGTTCATCATAGATGTTCCCATCACATGAGTAGAATTTACATTTCCATAAATGTCTACTTCAATTGCTGTATTCATCGCAATGAGACCCATACGCCTGATGACTTCTGGATGATTGGAAATCTCCTGAGGCCGGATCACAAACTTAGACTTCCATTCTGATATATTTTCATGAAAACGTTTGAGACCAGCTTCTGAGAAAGTTAGAGCAGAAGTAGATGCAATATCCAATTTACCTGCATCAATCAAATCAAATACAGAATCCTGAACCACTTCCGTATACATTTGTATGGAATGAAAGTTAGGATCTTTTGCCATACTAGCAAGAACTGCATTCGCAATATTCCCAACTCCATTTTGGAATGGGAGGTATTCTTTCGGAATCCTTCCTTTTTTGATTTCATGTTGGATAAAAGACAAAACGTGGGCTGCAATGTTCTGGCAATCGTCATCCGGAGTTTTGAATACCGTTGCTGCATCTGGTTTGTTTGAACGTACGATTCCCTTAATTTTATCAGGTGGAACTTGAATGTATGGAAGGCCAATTCGATCACCAGGAGTGAGGATATTGATTGGAAGGCCTTTTTCATGATGATTTGGAAGATAAATATCGTGATAGCCTTTTAACTCTAAAGGATGAGTATCGGTTAACTCAATATAGATGGATTCCGCATTACGGATATAAGTGGCACTCATACCAGAAGATGTAGAAAGATAAATTTTTCCATCTACGGTAACATCAATGGCTTCGACAATGGCAGCATCAATTTTAGGTAAAATTCCATGTTCAATGTATTTTACCACATGCGATAGATGCATATCAATGAAATCGGTTTCACCTTGGTTGATGAGATTACGAAGATGGGAATTTGATTGGTAAGGAATTCTTAATTTCAGGGCACCTGTTTTTGCCAAAGCACCATCCAATTCCTCTCCCGTCGATGCACCTGCATAAAGGTTGATTGAGAATTCTTTTCCCAACTTTTTTTCTTCTTCAATTCGTTTGGCAAAGGCAACGGGAATGAGTTTTGGGTAACCTGCTGGCGTAAATCCAGAGCACCCGAGAGTAACCTGTTCTGGTAATAATGCTGCAACTTCTTCTGCTGTTTTAAGTTTTTGTTCAATTAATGAGTTTGTAACGGACATAAATCTAAATTCTCTTCTTTCACCCAAGATAAAGAGATTGCTTAAAAATAAAAAGTCCAAATTCTGAACCTATGGATTTTCTCTTATATCTGTATTGTCTAGTTTTTGGAATCATTCTGATTGCACCTTTTGTGTTGTTTCACTACCGATTTCGACTTGATGAGTCACCCTTCGGAAAAGATGAAGAAGCTTTTGTGAGACCAATCACAGAAAGAAAGAGAAACCTACTTGATTCACTAAAAGACATTCGTTCTGATTTTGATTCAGGAAAATTAACAGAAGAAGAATTCCAATCGCAATCACTTCCTTATATTGAAGCTTTAGATTCTCTTGAAATTGAGTTAAAAGATAAACAATCCAATAAAACCAACGTAACAACTCTAACAGCTCCGAAGATCAATGAAAATTGGACATGTGCCAGCTGTGGTTCGTTTGTTGCTGTTCCCAATGCAAAATTTTGCCCTAACTGTGGGACTGGTCGCATGGCTTAATTTGTAGTTCGAAAAAGGTTCTACTTAAGTAGAACCTGAAAATTGCATATCGTACAAACGTTTGTATTTTGAGTTTTGATTTTTGAGTAAATCTGCGTGGCTTCCACTTTCTACAATTTCACCGTTTTCTAAATAATATATTGTATCTGCAATTTTAACAGTGGAAAGTCGATGAGCAATGATAATAACCGTTTTGTTTTCATACAACCGAACAAACGCTTGTTGGATCAATCGTTCTGATTCTGTATCTAAAGCAGAGGTAGCTTCATCTAAAATCAACACTTCAGGGTTTGCAAGCAGTGTCCTTGCAATCGAGATCCTTTGCCTTTGGCCACCGGATAACATCACACCTCTTTCTCCAACGATGGTATCATAACCTTCTTCGAAGGCTTCAATAAACTCGGAAGCAAACGCATCTTCTGCGGCACGCCGAATTTCTTCTTCCGAAGCATCAGGTTTTCCAAACGCAATGTTTTCGCGAACAGAACCATTAAATAAAAAAATATTTTGTGATACGACTCCAATTCGTTTTCGTAAATTATCCAAACTCAAATCTTTTGCGTTTACATCGTCCCAAAAAATTCCACCATCGCTTGGATCGATGAGTCTCGGCAAAAGATCCACGAGCGTAGATTTGCCGGCTCCCGAAGAACCAACAATGGCAATGGTTCCGCCGCGAGGTAAGGTCAGATTTATATTTTTTAAGGCATAGATGTCTGTGTTAGGGTATAAGTAAGAGACATTTTTATATTCAATAGCTTTTGAAATGGGTCCGAGTTTGTTTGGAGTTTGTGGTTCTTTGATATCAACATCTCTCCCTAAAATTTCAAAAACTCGATCACTTGCAATCACAGAGGCTTGGATTAAATTCACAAGAATACTCATTTGTTTCAAAGGACGCATGAGAAATATCAAGGTAAGAAAAAATGCGATGAACATACCTTTAGAAAAACTTGCATCTTCTAATAAATAAGCGCCAATACCAAGGAATACCATCGTCACAACAGAACCAGATAACTCTGTTAAGGCGGGCCCGATTTGGTGATAAAAATGTGTTTTAAAAGTTTTATCAGAGAGGTTTTGGTTTACTTTAAAAAAACGATCCGCTTCTTTGTCTTCCATGGAAAAAGCACGAATGACTCGAATTCCAGAAATCACTTCCTGAAGATCCCCATTCAATTCAGACAATTGTTCTTGTTGGTTTTTTGTGGTTCGTCGAATCCGATCCGCAAATGTACTCACTGGCCCAACAATCAAAGGTATTACAATAAACAATAAAAAGAACAACTTCCAACTTAACACGAGTAAAATGATAAGATGTGTGATGATATAAAAAAAATCGTTAATCGCATCTTTTAGATCATTCGAAACTACTTTTCCAACAATATCCACGTCATTGATCACCCGACTCATAAGAACACCGGTTTTTTCGCGGTAGAACTCATTTAAAGGTAATACTTGGAGTTTTTTATACAGTGCCTGCCTAAGATCACTAACCGCAAGTAGACCAGCCGAATTGACAAAGTAAACAGTTCCCGCAAGACAAAGTAGTTTTAAAAAGTAAATCGGAAGGATGATGAGGCAAAATAAATACACCAAGTCATCTGGTTTTTTATCAGCAAGTTCCTCATTGGTGTTTTGTTTGAGATTGGCAAACTGCCATTCCCAATAAGTAAGCCCTTGGAGGTGGTTGGGTTTTTTGTGTTCCGAAAGTAGTGTTTGGTCTTTTTTGGTTAGGGCAATTTGGAACTTGTAATTTTCGCCAGTGCCAAGAGAATCAAAGATAGGGATGAGAGACGTGAGGGATGCCCCATTAAAAATGGAAACAAATATAGACAAGAAAACACCGAGGCTAAGTCTGTATTTGTATTTTGCCAAATATGGCCAGAGTTTTCGGTAAATCTTCACGTATGAGAACCTTATCCCTCGTTTTCTTTCTCTTGTCCCTCACTTTTTGTCGGGAAGAATCTCAGCATTTTGATCTAAAAATCGCACTCCCCTCTGACACAGCACATCTAGATCCCCTTTTCATAACCGATTTGTCGGGTCAAAAATTAACGAAATTCATCCACCAAGGGCTATTGATCCGCACTCCTTCTGGGTTCCAGTCTCCTTGGATTGATTCCTTCCAAAAAAAGTCAGATCCAACAAAAGAAGTTTGGCAGTTCCAATTGAATTCTTCAGCCCCGCCGCTTCAAGATATTGCATATAGTTTGTCTCGTTTGGTTTCGGAAACATACCCTCGAAAGGGAGATTATCAATTTTTACTGCAAGTCCATGTTTTAGCGAAAGGGTTATTGGAATTAGAATTCAAACAAGGAACAAACGAAACGGAATGGAAAGAGAAACTTAGTTTACCTTTTGCATCCATCATCGGGAAAGAAGAATGGGAAAAACAAATTTTAAAAACTTATGGAAAATACAAACTCATCACTTGGAAAAAAAATGAATTTTTGGACTTAGAATTCCAAGGAGAAACTGATCCCAACTTTCCTAAAAAAATTCGTTTTCTCATTTTACCACAATCCTCCACTTCTTTATTTTTATACCGCAAAGGTCAGTTGGATGCTTTTAAACTCACGGACTTCCTACTTTCCTTACCAGAAGCCAATTCAGAATCCACTCTGACTAAAAAAGGAAGATCCGTACAATATGTAACCATCAATCAAAACAATCCTTGTTTTGATAAACATTTCCGAGCCGCATTAAATTTATCCATCCCTCGTAATTTAATCATCCAAAAATTACTGGAAAATCATGCAGACCTAAGTTATGGCCCCATTCCTATCAATTATTTGGAAAAAATCAAATCTAAGTTTATCACAAAAGGCGAATTGTATGATAAAGACCTGGCGAAAAAAGAATTAGAAAAATCTGTTTGTTATCCCAAAATCAAAGCAACAAGTTTGGAATTTAGAATGCGAGGTGATGATGAAAACCAAGCCAAAGGACGCGCCATCAAACAAGCATTAGAAGAAATTGGACTCACAATCAAATTAAGACCAATGGAAAAAGCCCCCCTCTATAAAGAAAATGGTGAAGGGAAAGGAGATTTGACCTTACTCACTTGGTATTCCGATTTTGATTCTGTTTGGAATTTTTTAGACCCACTTTTCCATCCAGAAAAACTAGGGAATGGCGGGAACAGGTCTTTCTATCAAAACAAAGAGGTTGGTCAAATTTTAGACAAACCTTTCAAAACCGACCAAGATGTTATCGAAGTCATTGAAAGGATCAGAGAAGATAAACCCTGGATTTTTCTTTGGTCCATCCAAGAAAACTATTTAGTTTCTAAGGAGTTTCTTCGTTATAACGCGCTCGCCGATTTTCTATAAGAGGTGGTTCTAATTCCACCGAGTCCACTGCCGTTGGTTGGATCCGACTTCCTTGTGAATCATAAGTGGATATTTCAGAATCATCGTCACCCAATGCCTCTGGTTTGAGATTTGTATTTTGGACAGGAGGTTCTGGTTTTACAAATCCGGCACGTTTCGGAGGTAGATCCCCAATATAATAATACTGCGCGTATAATGGCACCTTACAAATATAATCTGAAGTTGTTTCCAAAATGGTTCCATCATCAGCACAAACATCAACCTTAACAAAATCTCCCACAAAATTAGAAATCAACTGATTCCCCATCCCGAGTTTTGTTTTTACATTTTGGGTGTAACGATACCAAATCCCACCGGACACACCAGAGCCGGAACCAGGAAAGGGTGCCCCTTCATCATGACCGACCCAAACAACCGTTACATTCCTTGGAGTGAGACCCGCAAACCATACATCGCGAACACCTTTCAAACCTTTCCATCTTGAGGATTTTAATTTTGGTGATTGGACTGTTCCCGTTTTTCCTGCATATAAAAAAGGTTCCCCTTCTTTTTTCTTCAGGGTCATGGTTCCTTCTTCCGTCAAAACAGATTGTAAAGTATTGATTGCCATAGCGCAGGCTACTGGATCTAATATTTGTTCGGCGGCTTCGTTTGCGACCGTGCTATAAAATTCGTTCCCATCTAAATCAGTAATTTTCAAAATTTTTCTGGGAGTCACTCGTCTTCCACCATTCATTAGAGTTGCATAAATCGTCGAAAGTTCCATAGGGCTTAGTTCTCCAGAACCAAGGGCTAAAGATAAATTTCTTTGGAACCGACTTTCTGCTTCTTCCTCTGGGATGGATAGGATGGCGCTTAATTTCTGAATGAAATAAGAAATTCCAATTTCATGTAACAACTTAACAGAGACTGTATTGACGGACTGCGCAAGAGCTTGTCTTACAGTGATATCCCCTTTATATCCCTTATACCAGTTCTTAGGTGAATAACCTGATATATCTAACTTTTCGTCTTTGATTTTTGAAGATGGATTTACGATTCGTTTTTCAAAGGCAAGTGCATACACAAGTGCTTTGATTGTGGATCCAGGTTGGCGCCTTGCATCTTCTGCTCGATTGAAACGAAATACATTCGATATTTTGTATCCACCTACCATAGCCTCAACATCGCCAGTTTCAGGATCGAGAGAAATCATAGATCCACTGAGTTGTGGTAGGATGGCCCGAGTTACTTCTGCTAAATCTGCCTTACCTTTGTTTTGGTATTCAGATTCTTGTTTCGTCAGATCCGCTCTGACCGAATCCACTCCGACACGTAAAGCTTCTTCAGCGAGCCTCTGTTTTTCTAAGTCCAAAGTGGTATAAACCAGTAAGCCCCGTTCTTCCAAGTCTTCATTCGAAAAACGTTCTAATATAAACCTTCGAATTTCGGAATTGAAGTCAGGCGCTAAGTTGACTCGAAAATCTTTATCCGCGCCGTACTTTCCGATTTCGCTCGAATATTTAGGATTTCCATCTTCATCTTTATGTTCTTTGATTTTATAAATCGCTTTGAACTTTTTTAAATTGAGTTCAATCGAATCAGAAAATTTATGCGGAATTTCTTTCTGGGAAGGATGAAGTTCTGGGTTTCTAGCCATATCGTATAACACACGTTTTTGTCTAGAAAGTGAGATCCCCAAATTACGAACGGGGTTGTATACACTTGGTGCGGGAATGATTCCCACAAGGAGTGCGGCTTCTTCAGGACTAAGTTCAGACGCTGGTTTTCTAAAATAATACCTTGCCGCCTCTTCCACTCCGGTATTCCCTTCACCGAGGAAAATTTGGTTTAAATACATAGCCAAAATTTCTTCTTTTGAGTATTGGCTTTCGATATAAAAAGTACAATAGAGTTCTGTTAACTTATTAAATAAATTTCGTTTTCCTAAGTTTAACGTAAGTTTTGCCAACTGTTGTGAGATTGTGGATCCACCTTGAGACAAACGAAATTGGATCAAATTAGTCACAACAGCACGACCAATGGCCGTATAATTCAAACCGGAGTGTGAGAAAAATTCTCTATCTTCCGAGGATAACACAGCCCAAACAATCACATTATGTTTTGCTAAATTGTCTGTGCGAATGGGACGAAAGTTTCTGCGATAAAACTCTCCCATAACTTTTCCACTACGATCCAGGATTTTGACAGACTTTGGTTGGAAACTATCATAAAAATTAGAAACTTCTGATCTATATTTTTCTAATGATTTATGAACTCGGGCCTCTTCCCCCGACCAAACCACGTAAGCTCCACCCAAAAAGAAAAAAGATAAAAAGATACCTAATACAAATCCAAGAGTCAAAAACTTGACTCGTCTTTCCCAGAAGAAACGAAGTAATGCCGTTAGGTGGTCGTACAATACTTCTAGGATGAGAATAAAAGAATTGGTTTGGTTGTTCATTTCTTTTTACCTTTGGATTTTGGAAAAACAAGTTTCTCTACTTCTTCAAAACGAGTGACTGGATAAAAGCTAACACCTCGTTTGACATAGTCAGGGATTTCTTGGAATGCCCTTTCATTGTCTTTCGGGAAAATAATTTTTTTGATCCCAACTCTTTTGGCTGCGACAATTTTTTCTCTGAGTCCGCCAATAGCAAGCACTTCACCAGTTAACGTAAGTTCGCCTGTCATTCCGAAACCAGGAGCAATCACTTGGTCTGTGACAAGCGAAAGAATGGCAGTAGCCATGGTGATCCCTGCACTTGGCCCATCTTTAGGAGTAGCACCATCTGGAACATGTAGGTGGATGGCTTTTTTATCAAACAAAACATCATTGTTTATATAATTTTTCACAAACGATAAAGCAATGTTAGCTGATTCTTCCATCATTTTACCCATCTGCCCAGTGAGTGTAATTCCACCTTTCCCAGGGATGAGAACCGCTTCGATAAGAAGTGTGGATCCACCAGCATTTGTCCAAGCAAGACCAAGAGCCGTTCCCGGAACTTTAGGGGTCATTCGGTCATCCACAAAAGGCGGAGTTCCTAAGTATTCAACCAAATCCTTTTCACGAATTTCTTTGGAATACTTTTCCTTTAACACCTGTTTTAAGGCAATTTTACGTACCAATTTATCGAATGTTTTCTCCAAACCGCGTAAACCAGACTCACGTGAATAGGAATTGATGAGAAGTGCTACCGTCTCCTTTTTCATAGAAAAAGAATCAGGATTTAATCCATTTTTTTCGAAGATTTTTTTCCAAAGATACTTTTGGAAAATCTGTACTTTCTCTTCTGTGATATAACCCGAAAGTTGGATCACTTCCATACGATCCAGTAACACACGAGGGATCGGTTCAAACGTATTGGCTGTGGCAATGAAGAGAACATCCGATAAATCAAATGGTAAATCCAAATAATGATCTCTAAAATTGGAATTTTGTTCTGGGTCCAAAACTTCAAGCAATGCCGCTTGTGGATCTCCTTGGAAACCTTGGGACATCTTATCAATTTCATCCAGAAGGATGACAGCATCTCTTTCTTTTGTAATCTTTAAAGCACTGATGAGTTTACCAGGCATAGCTCCGATATAAGTTCGTCTATGACCTTTGATTTCTGCCTCATCTCTCACACCGCCCACAGAAAATCGATAAAACTTTCGACCAAGAGCTTCCGCCACTGATTTCGCAATGGATGTTTTACCGACACCCGGTGGCCCCACCAAACAAAGAATAGACCCTTTGCTTTTCGGGTTGAGTTTATGAACGGCTAAAAATTCTAAAATCCTTTCTTTCACATCTTCTAGTTTGTGATGATCGCGATTGAGAATTTTTTTGGCATGAACAAGGTTTACATCCTTTTCCTTTGGTTTTTCCCAAGGAAGTGCATCTACCAAATCTAAATAGTTACGAATTACATTATAATCGCTGGAGATGGGATCGGAGTTTTTAAACTTATCAATTTCCCTATCCACTTCTGTGATGATTTCTTCGGCAACGGGAATCGACTTTAGTCTTTCTAAAAGTTTTTCATATTTGATTTCCGTTTTGTCTTCACCAGTACCTAACTCTTGTTGGATGGCTTTTAATTGTTCCCTTAAAAAAAATTGGCGCTGTTGGTTATCAATTTTATCGTTGATTTGTTCTTGGATTTTTTTCTGAAGAACTACTAACTCAATTTCTTTTTTCAGAAACAGTAATACCTTTTCCAATCGATCGTTGATTTGAATTGCTTCGATGACAGATTGGTATTCTTCTTTTTCTAAATTAAGAATGGAACAAACAAAATCAGCCATTTTGGCTGGTTCGTTTACATTCATCATCGTCAGTTTCATATCCTCAGTAAATAAAGGATTATTTTGTGCGAGTTCTTTGGTCAAAATCAGCAAAGTTCTCATCAAGGCTTTGATATTGTTTTTGCTTGTTCCAAGTTCCTCTTCCGGATAACTTACGTTAGCCATAAGAACGGGTTCTTTAGTATGGATCGAATTAATTTTGAATCTTTGGATGGTGTTTACTAAAATGTTCATTCCACCGTCAGGCAGATTGATTTTTTTCAAAATACGAGCAACCACTCCAATTTGGAAAATATTATCTTCTGAAGGAAGATCCGATTCATCTTCTTTTAGGAGAATGAGACCTAAAAACCCAGCCCCTTTCGAAGACTCTTCTATGGATTGGATGAAACGACCAGGGGGAACAATTAACGGAGTGATGATTCCTGGGAATACAGGCCTTACCTTAATGGGCAGAAGGAAAATTTGTTTCGGTAGAGAATCTTCCAATCTCGCAAGCTTTGTTGAGTTTTCCCAAAATTCATTTGTTTCCAATTAAAGTCCTACCTTATGATTCTATTTTATCTGGGCCGAGCGCTAACATTTTATCTCGAAACATAGCGGCCTTTTCAAAATCCAAGTCGGATGCAAATCGTAACATCTCTCGTTTTAATGCATCACGTAACTTGTCTTTGGTTTTGTATTTCTTCAGGGTAAATTCTTTTTCCATTTCCCTGAGAGCCTCTTCCTTACTATCCTCTTCTGCCATTTCACGTGGGAGGATATCATGAATTTCTTTAATGATACTTTGAGGAGTGATCCCCATTGCCGTGTTGTGTGCTTCCTGGATTAGACGGCGTCGTTCCGTTTCACTGATTGCTTTTTTAATCGAATCAGTCATTCGGTCGGCATATAAAATTGCCTTTCCATTCACATTCCTTGCAGCCCGTCCAATGGTTTGGATGAGTGATTTATAATTCCTGAGGAACCCTTCTTTGTCCGCATCCAAAATGGCAACAAGCGAAACCTCTGGAATGTCCAAACCTTCTCTCAGTAAATTAATCCCTACAATACAATCATACACACCTTTACGTAGGTCTCTGATGATCTCTGTTCGTTCGATGGTATCAATTTCGGAATGAAGGTAAGCAATTTTTAAACCCACTTCTTTGTAATAATCAGTGAGATCCTCTGACATCTTCTTTGTCAAAGTGGTGATGAGAATCCTTTCCTTATTTTCAATTCGCAATCGAATTTCGTTTAATAAATCCTCGATTTGGTTGGAAGTGGGACGAACCTCTACTACCGGGTCAAGTAATCCTGTCGGACGAATGATTTGTTCTATGACCGCTTCGCTTTTATCAATTTCTTTTTGATCCGGAGTGGCCGAAACATACAAAGTCATTGGTGTAAGAGTTTCGAATTCCTCAAAATTCAAAGGTCGATTGTCGAGGGCACTCGGGAGGCGAAACCCAAAATCAACTAATGTTAATTTTCTAGACCTATCTCCTGCATACATCCCTCCAATTTGAGGTAAGGTTACATGGGATTCATCAATGATGAGTAAAAAATCCAAGTTGGGAAAATAATCCAGTAAACAAGCCGGCCTTTCCCCTTCTTCCCTTCCTGTTAGGTGACGAGAATAGTTTTCGATTCCACTACAATAACCAAGTTCCACAAGCATTTCCATATCATAGTTGGTTCTGGATTCAATGCGTTCGGCTTCTAAATGTTTTCCCTGTTTTAGAAATTTATCCTTTTGTTCCGCCATCTCCGCTTTAATTTTTTCGATGGCATCTTTGATTTTTGGACCAGAGGTGATGAAGTGTTTTGCCGGATATACAACCACTCGGTCGAGTTTGGTTTTTACCTTTCCCGTAAGTGGATCAATTTTTGATAATCCGTCAATTTCGTCCCCGAATAACTCAATCCGAATTCCCTCTTCTTGGTAAGAAGGCATAATTTCAATGGTATCACCACGAACACGAAAATTTCCTCGGCTGAAGTCAATATCGTTTCTTGCGTATTGGATGTGTAAAAACTTACGAATGATTTGGTCTCTATCGATTTTATCACCGATTTTTAACATCACCACTGAGTTCATATAATCCTCAGGTGATCCTAAACCATAAATACAAGAGACAGAACTTACGATAATGACATCATCACGTTCGAGTAAACTGGAAGTAGCACGTAATCTAAGTTTGTCGATCTCTTCATTCATTGACATATCCTTTTCAATGAATGTATCTGAAGATGGAACGTATGCTTCTGGTTGGTAATAATCGTAATAAGAAACAAAATACTCTACAGCATTTTCAGGAAAAAACTCTTTGAATTCGCGAAAGAGCTGCGCGGCAAGAGTTTTGTTATGAGAAAGGATCAGTGTTGGTTTTTTGACCCGAGTGATGACCTCTGCCATGGTAAAGGTCTTTCCAGATCCAGTCACACCGACAAGAGTCACTTTATTTTTACCATCACCAAAGGACTGAGCAATATTTTCGATTGCTTTGACCTGGTCTCCGGCAGCCTTAAAAGGAGAAACCATTTTGAAATTTGCCATAGGAACCTATGTTAGTTTACGAGTTGCTTTCAGTATAGCTTGTTTTCGATTGTCGCTGATTTCTAAATCAACGGAATCAAAAAGTTTTTGCATGACCATCATACCACGCATGAGTGTTGCTGTGGAAGAAAACTTACCTCTCTGGATATCATCTTCTAGATTAAAGTCTTTTACAGTATTGATCATTTCAATGGTAAAGGTATTGTGTTTGTCGATTTTAAAAATCACTTCCACACCACCGCCATCACCATACTTCGCTGCATTTTCTACCGCTTCCACGGTGGCGATACAAAGATCCATCCGTAACTCTTCTTGGATCCCATTGCGTTTTAAAAAATAATCAAGCCTTGCCCTTACATATTGCATAGGATTGTAAGGAAGTGCACCCAAAATGACAAACTGTTCCGTTGTTCCCATCTTACGAATGATAGGTGAAGTTTCAGGAAGTAGATACTCTCTCGGATCGATAGGGTTGGTGGTGATGATTCCGTCTTTGATTAAATCTTCAAGGAGAGAAGTGATGACTTCTAAAGTGGTATTGGGATTATCCTTGAATTTTCGTTGGGTTTCCATAAACACCCAAGAGTGAAAATCGTTCACATTCCCCGAGAGGCCATTGGAGAACAAAGTCTTCACTTCTTTCTCTAACTCAGTTCTGGAGAGAGGGAACGGCATATATTCCCATTTCAACGGGAACGGAGGAGTTGTAAATTGTTTTATCCTTTGGGATTAGTCCGCGTTTTTTCTTGGCGCAGTGCTTCATAAAGTACAATGGCAACTGCATTGGAAAGATTGATGGAACGACTTACCTCTGCCATAGGTAAGGAAATAATCTGTTCTGGGGGACAGGACTTATGGATTTCTTCGGGGAGCCCTGAGGTTTCCCTCCCGAATAAAAAGACATCCGTCTTCTGGAAGTCCACATCCCAGTACAGTTTGGTACCAAATTTAGAAACGAGGAAAATACGGCTCCCTTCTGCCTCTTTTTTGGATCGAAACTCTTCATAATCTGCAAATCGACGAAGATCCAAATCCTTCCAATAATCCAGGCCGGCCCGCCTTACGGCTTTTTCCGAAAGGTCAAAAGACGGCTCCCCCACAATGGAGAGAGGGACTCCCACATTTACACAGAGTCTGGCGATATTCCCTGTGTTAGGTGGGATTTCAGGACGATAAAGTGCGATCTCCAAATCGTGAATTACTTTTTGTTCTTTTTTTCCAAAGATTTTTGCAGAGCCAATCCAAAACTAGAGACTGCCCCCGGTGTCTCTTCTTTGGACATATACTCTTGGTATTCCATCCGATCTTTGGCTTCACTGGCTTTGGAAATCGACAAAGCAATTTGTCTTTTTTCTGGATTGATTTCCATCACAAAAACTTCTAACTTTTGGCCGGGATTGAATACGGTATTGAGTGGAGTGCGCGAGGGAACTCCAGATTCTTTGTTGGGAACAAGACCAGTAAAATCATCACCTAACCGAACAAAAAGTCCAAATGGTTTGATTGACTCTAAAGTTCCGGATACAATATCAGATTCTTTGAAGGGAAGTTTTCCAGACCAAGGATCACTTAAAAAATCTTTTACACTGAGAGAGATTTTATTCGTAACCCAGTCCAGTGTTAGGATTTTGGCACGAAGTGTTTCCCCTACGCGGAATTCAGTTGTGAGATCGGCATTTTTTTTGTAAGTTGCTTCCGATTGAGGAACCAAAGCATCAAACCCGTCCATATCCACAATGAGTCCAAATTTATGAATGCTTTTGACTGTGCAGGAAACAAACATCCCAGCTTTCAATTCATCACGTAACAGTTGCTTTTTGGTTTCTCTTTCTTTATCAGCAATTTTTTTCTGGGACAAAACGATTTTGTTTTGTTTTTTCCCAATTTCTGAAATCACAAATTTAATACGTTTGCCGGCGATGTTAGTTCCTTTTAAAGAACCATCTAATTGGCTAAAGGGAACAAAAGCAGAATGGCTTCCTAGTTTGACATCCCATCCACCATTTGCCTCTACTAACATTTGGCCAAGCACTGGGATTTCGTATTGGGATGCCATCTCCATATGTTCTTCTGTTAGGTTATCTCCAGAAAGACAGGTGGTAAAATAAAAATCACCAGAGTTTTCTTTCAGAAAATATACAACAAGAGAGTCGGAAACCTTCGGCAAAACTTCTTCTCTCCATTCTTCGGTAGAAATATTTCCTAAGATTTTATTTTCTGAAGTACGAATGAATACATAATCATTCTTAACAGCTGTTACTTTAGCTTCATGACGTGAGCCAGGTTCAATGGATTGTCTTTTTTTAAAACTTTCTTCTAATAAACGGTCAAATTCTGAGGATGGGCCTTTCATTTTGTGGTTCCTTCCTTGGTGGGTTTTGGGGTATAGACCAGTTTTCCTCCTAATACCATGGATTCAATTGGAAATATTCCGGAAGCGCGCTTCAAAGGATTTTCGTTATGAACGGAAAAATGGGCGGGTCCTCCAACGCGAATCCTTCCTCCATGGTCGGCTCCGAGAAAATTGCAGGTCTTCACTGTCAAAGTTTGGATGATCTCCCTACGAATCTGCGGTAAGGATTCTGGATCAGCATTTGTAGAAAGAAGACTAGGGGAAAAAGAACCAAATAGGGAGGCCCAAAATCCTGGACGGTTTGATGCTAAATCCAACTTTCTTTCTTTTGGTTTGGTTAGGAGAGACTCCCAAAGTCCGACCTCAACTATGGCAGCTTGCCCAGGAAAAAGTCCCCAATGCCCAGCCCCACTGGCAAAAAGTAGGTTCTTTCTCGCTTCCGCTTCGGTTTGGAAAGTGGACTGGTATTGTGAAAAATCATTGGAGCTAAAATCGGACCCGGCTTCCTCCGCGGACGATTCCAAAGCCAAAGAATCCTTCCATCTAGATCCAAACACCGAATGGAGGCGTGACCAGTTTTCTGACTCTTTTTTCCATTCCTCCGGTTTCTGTTTTAAGTTTTGAAGATACAAAACAGAAAGCATGGGTGCCCAAAGAAAATCTCGTTTTTGGGCTCGGTACAAGTTTGTACCTTCTGGCATCGGATGGAAAATAACAGCAAAACCAGTATCCAAAGCATCTTCCCAGCTGGTTTTGTCTGAGAAAGTGTAGGCAATGGGAAGGAATCCTTTTTCCTCTCCTTCTCTCCGTTTAGAAAAAAGCTCTGTCTGTGAAAATCCTCGGTTATCGGCTTCTTTCAAAAAAATGGGGAGGTGGCGGTTCCTTTTGGAATCGGGAACATGGGTAAGACCAGAAGTATACAAGGCCCCTTCCCCAATGGACAATTCAGAATAGAGAGCTGGTTTTTGGGATTGGACGAGGATGGGGGAAAACCATTTTGATTTAACGATTTCGTTTTGTACTGGGGTGAGTCCTGGATCTCCCACGGACTCAATATGGCTAAATCCAGCAGCCAAATATCCCGAAAGATAGGTCGGAAGTTCATCTCGGCCGGTTTTTCCGCCCATGGAATCAGCCCCAATGGTGACAGAAGCATCACAAAATCCGGGCAATAAGTACTTAGGTTGTACAATAGGTGTCCCCTCTTTTAAAGAAAGGATTTTGCCTTGAACCACCTCTAAATCGACAAATCCGCCAAAATTGGCTTTTTCACTGTCCCAGATCCGAACCGATTTCATTTTCAAATTTTGAGACAAAAGTATCGTGGGGGCAAAAGCCGATAGAAATAAGGAGAGGAATAGAAGCCTGCGGTTTTTCATACTAGCGGTCTTAGTTACCTTGACAGTAAGGACTAGAATGGAAAAGATTTCGGGTATGGGAAAGGAAACAAGCGAGATTTCTGATCACATCAAATTACACATCGAAAATGGGAAAATTCTCTCGCTAAAGACTCACCGGGTCTCCAAATCCGTAGAGGAGCACATCAAGGAAGCCGTTGGTCTCATCTTAGATCGCCTTACCTATCCCACTCTTGTCCCTACTCTTTACACCATCATTAAAGAACTGGCCATCAATGCCTGCAAAGCCAATCAAAAACGTGTCTTTTTTGAAGAACGCGGGTACAGTATGCTAAACCCTTCGCAATATGCGAGAGGGGTCAGAGAATACCGCGAGATGTTTTCCGAAGAGATGTCCAATGAATTTGGAATGAAAGCCAAAAAGAAAGGATACTACTGCTTAATTAATTTTAAATTTAATGATGATGGAATCATCATCGAAGTCATCAACAACACACCTATTGCCAAGGAAGAAGAAAAAGCAATCCGCGAACGATTGGAGAAAGGGATGGTGTATGATGACATCGCTCAGTTCTACATGGACAATGCGGATACCACGGAAGGAGCAGGCCTTGGACTTGCCCTAATTCTCATTATGTTAAAAGGGGAAGGTATCGACCCCAATTTCTTTCGTATCATCATCGGAGAAGATTCCACCATTGCCAGGTTGGAAATTCCACTCTCTGATAAGTTCATCTCTGTCCGCGACCCCAATCAAATTTAAATTATGCCCCTTCCTTTATCTTGTGCCATCATTACTCTCAACGAAGAGGATAACATTTCTCGCACGCTCGAGGCCCTTTCTTTTATAGAAGATATTGTTGTGATCGATTCTGGTTCTACAGACAAAACAGTTGAGATTGCTAAATCTTTAGGTGCTCGTGTTTTTTTTCGTAAGTTCGTCAACTACGCGGATCAAAAAAACTTTGCTATCGAACAAACAAAATACGATTGGGTGCTTGCCATTGATGCGGACGAAGTGGTATCAGATGGCTTAAAATCGGAAATCACAGAACTCTTCACGGACAACAAGTTACAATCTGTTGGTTATCTAGTTCCGCGTTTGACTTATTATTTAGGAAAATGGATTCGATTTGGCGGATACTATCCCAACTATCAAATTCGTTTGTTTAAAAAAACTGCCGGAGAGTTTAGCGGTGGTTTGGTGCATGAAAGAGTAAAACTCATCGGAAAACCAATCAAATTAAAAAACCCACTTTTTCACTATTCTTATAAAAACATATCCGATCATTTACAATTCATAGATCGTTATTCTAGTTTGTTTGCTGAGGAAGAGTTTAGAAAGGGAAAACGAAGTTCCGTTTTCTGGGCTTTTTTAAAGGCCTGTTTTAAAGGATTTTATATGTATTGGATTCGGTTGGGAATCCTAGATGGGAAACAAGGGTTTGTTCTCGCCCTACTAGGATTTTATTATAATTTTCTTAAATACTTAAAGTTATATGAAAAATCGAAATCAATCTCTTCTTTCTTTGTTATGGTTGATGCGGTTCATGATGTAAAGAGCAGTAAATCCACCAAGAAAGATGGCAACCAAGTTCACGTTGGATAATTGAGTAGACCCAATTTTTGGTGACATGAGCCACATGATGATATCACGAATGTAGGTTTGGAAGGTTGCAAAAACGATCAACGCACCAATTCCAGCTACGAATGTGGATCCCCAAAATTTTCCGAGTAAGTCTTTACGTTTATAATAATAAAAATAATAGGCACAGGCTGCGGATGCGAGAAAAAAGAATAAAATATCTACGAGAATGGTCCACGGTTCTGATGGTGCGGCAAGTGGTAATGAAATCATTGTTCTTGTACCTTTCTATTACCTATTTTCGGTAAGCAGTTCGTAAGTCCATAAGATAAAAAAGAGGTTTTCCTTGTATTCAAAACACACAGAGATATTTGGCATCTTGGGATATCCCTTAGGACATACCCTTTCTCCTTGGATTCATAACACTCTTTTCCAACTCACTGGATATGATGGAGTGTATTTAGTTTTTGAAAACCAAAACTGGAAAGAGATAGGTTTACGTCCCCTGATCGACCTGGGTGTCAAAGGTGTTTCTGTTACCATTCCCTTCAAAGAATGGGCCTATTCACAAGCAAACGATGTTTGTACAACTTCAAAAACAATGGGTTCTTCTAATACACTACTCTTTCGTGAAGGAATCCAAGCGGTAAATACAGACGGAACGGGAGCAGTAAGATCCATCATCAAATCCAACTCCAAACTTTTAGATCCAAAAATAGAAAAACAAATTTTGGTACTTGGGAGTGGCGGAAGCGCAAAAGGAATCCTTTTTGCCATTGCAGAATCTCTCAAACAAAACATTGGAAATGGAAAAATTCAAAGAAAAGTAAAAATTCTCGCAAGAAATGAATCCGCAACCAAAGAAATCTTACAATCGTTAGAAAACCCAGATTGGTTGGGTGTGACTTCGAAAGAGGAAAGCCTAAAAGATGCAGGAAATTATGATCTAATCATTCATACAACTCCTGTGGGAATGAAAGGATTTGGCGGAGAACCCCTTCTCCATAAAAACTTTTTCACCAAGAAACACACGTTATTCGACATAGTTTACAATCCGCTAGAGACTGATTTGGTAAAACAAGCTAAGAAAAAAAAAGCAGAGATCATTCCCGGATACCATATGTTACTTTACCAAGGGATCAGACAATTTGAACTCTTTACAAATTTAGAAGTCAAATCCAAATGGATAGAGAAAGTAGAATCCTTGTTACTAAAACAGCTGAAAAACAGATCCTAAAGATATTGTCTTTCTATTAGAGGTTCAGAGAAGAATTAATCATGTTGTTTTTAGATTTTTTACATAGCCTTCAAAATATAGAAAAAACAAGAAACTTCAATGTCTTTCAGTCCTATTCTTTAGATGGCCTTTCCGAACTTTTCCAATTTGTAAAATCCGAACATGGTGTACACAAACCCATTCGAATCAGTGTAGTCGGAACCAATGGAAAAGGTTCCACCTCACATTACTTAGCCTCTCTATTATCTGTTTTAGGATTCAAAACAGGACTTTATACTTCTCCACACCTACTCTCACCTTTAGAAAGATTTCAAATCTTTAAAGAAGGCAAACCTGCAATTCCGAAGGAAGTGGATGTTGAAACCTTCTTCTCCAAAATCATCCTTCCCAATTTAGAAAAATTTAGGTCACTTTCCTATTTCGAATTTTTGACGGTATTTTCTTACCTCTACTTTGCCGCAGAAAAAACAGAATTCGAAATTTGGGAAGCAGGGCTTGGGGGAAGACTCGATGCCACAAAACTGGTTGAGGCAGACTTTCTTGTACTCACAAAAATTGGATTGGACCATTCTGAAATTTTAGGTGATACCAAAGAAAAAATTTGTTTAGAAAAGTTAGGAATTCTAACAGAAGTTTGCCGAAAGTTGGTAGCAATGGATCCAGAGGACAACTCCCTCCGAACCATCATTCAAAATTTTTCGGGAAACAAAACAAGGCTTCAGATCCTCCCTCTCGAAAAAAAACCAACCTATCTAGAAACCAACTTTCTCTTTTCCAAAACTACCCTTAGCGATCTGTTTCCAGAATTCGAACCCAAACTAAAATCCATTTCCTTTGAAAGAATAGGCCGACCAAAAGGACGAATGGAAGTTTTAAACAAATCTCCTGAAATTGTTTTTGATCCCGCCCACAATCCAGTAGCCATCACCACCACTACCCTTGAGTTTTCTCTGACTCATCAATCGTTTGTGATTGTTTTGGGTAGTCTACCCGACAAAGACCGAGAAGGGATTTTGTTAGCACTGGAAAATCTCCCACTCGAGTCTCTTTATCTTTGGGAGGGCCCAGGTTTTGGATCTTTTTCCGAACTTCCAGAAGCCCTAAAAACAAAAACTGTCCGGGTTCAGACCGAAGAGGAGTTAAAAGCCCTATTCCAAGGCAGATCTCCGGTTTTGGTGTTAGGAAGTTTTCGGTTGTATGGAATTGTGGCAAATTTGATACAAAATACAATAAACATGTAAAATTAAACTTTACAAATGAATCCTGAACGACATTGTTCTTTTAGGAAACAACGTTCAGGACCATGCAAACTCCCAAAGAACATACAAGAAAAGAAATCTTACAAGCGGCTCGAGAGGAATTCATCCAACTCGGTTTTGAGAAGGCAAGTATGCGAACCATTGCCAAAAAAGCAAAAGTCTCCACGAGTAATATCTACAATTACTTTGAAAACAAGGAACACCTTCTAACAGAGATTTTACAACCGGTGCTTTCAGGAATGGAGAAAGCTTTTGCTTATGTTTCCCATCCAGATTATTTCGAAAAAAGATTTAACGACAGTTATGATGCTTGGAAAGAGAGATTCCACATTGCACTCGAATACGTAGACTCCAATCGAGATGATTTTATCCTTCTGTTAACCAAATCACAAGGTTCTCATTTGGAAGAATTTCCCGATACGGTTCTCACCCGTCTTACAAAAATCAATTTTGAACAATATACTTCCTTCAAAGAAAAAACACCAAGTTACAAGGGAGAAGTCAGTGAGTTTGTTGTCAGAAACATCCTTTCTTTCTTTCTAAATATCTTCGTCCAAATGGTACGACAAGGAATTCCCAAAGACGATATGTTGTTCTATCAGGATAGTTTCCTTAAATTTTTACACTACGGATACAAAGGATCGATTGCCTCTGATCTGAGTTGATTCAATCTGGTTCTCGATGGGAACCGGATACAAAATCAAAATCTGTGGAATCAAAGACCTGGCCACACTCGAACTTTGTGTGGACCTCCAGGTCGATTTTGTCGGCCTAAACTTCTCCCCACGTTCCCCAAGACAGATCCACGAAGGAACTGCCGAAAGTTTACTCAAAATCAGAAACAAACCTGGATTCCCTAAATTAGTATTTTTATTTTTTGAAAACTCTCCGACCGAAATTCAAAGTTTAAAGGATAAGTTCCAACCAGACCTCATCCAACTCATTCGTGGTGATAAATTTCTCACAACAGAACTTTGGGAGAACTTAACGGAAAAAAAATCACTCCTACCTGCCATTCGTATCCAAGAAAAGGTAACTTCTGATGAAGATCTAGAACCTAAATCCGATTTAGTCATCTTAGATAGTTACAAAAAAGATTTTGGTGGCGGAACGGGTCATAGTTTTCCTTGGGAGTATGTAACGTCCGTAAAACGACCCTTCTTACTTGCTGGCGGAATTACCCCAACCAATGTAAAATCCGCTTTAGAAACAGTCCATCCTTATGGAATCGATGTGGCAAGCGGGGTCGAAACCGATGAAAAAAAAGATCCAAATAAAATAAAAGAATTGGTACACAATGTCCGAACACTATGAAGCATTGAACACTCCGGTCATGCGCCAGTACACGGAAGTGAAAGAACAACATCCTGATGGGATTGTATTCTTTCGTATGGGTGATTTTTATGAAATGTTTTTGGACGATGCAAAAATTGCCGCGCAGATTTTAGACATCACTCTTACCAAACGCCAAAACCAAATTCCAATGGCGGGGATTCCTTACCATGCTACGGAAAGTTATATATCAAGACTCATTGCAGCTGGTAAAAAAGTAGTGGTTTGTGAACAAACAAAACCAGAAGATCCCAAAGCCAAAATCATGTCGAGGGAAGTGGTGCGGATCATCACACCAGGAACAGTGGTGGAGGACAACCTTCTTGGTGGATACCAAAACAACTATTTGTCTTTATACTACAAAGAAAAAACATCCGTTTACTTAGCGTTTGCTGACGTTTCCACTTCCGAACTTTTATATTTCTTTTTTTCAGAAAATGAAACAGAAAGAATCAACGATACCATCAAACGATTTTCTCCCAAAGAGATTATTTACACAGATGAATTACCGCCACTCGCCAGAGAGTCAAAAATAATCCTTTCCAAAATTCCTCCGGACTACTTACCCAAAAAAAAGGGCGCTGGGATTGATACCGTAGTCCATGTTCTGGATGCTTATCTTCAATACAATTACCGCAAACAAAACTTTGTTTTTAAATCACCCAGACGAATTGATGAAAACGAATATTTGATTTTAGATGAACAAACCGTTTCCCATTTAGAGTTAGTAGAAAATCCAAATGATAAAAATCATACTTTATTTGGAGTTCTCAACCGATGTATTACGGCCACCGGCAAAAGGTATCTCAAACAAAGAATTTTATTTCCTACACGAGATGAAAACAAAATCAAATCTCATTGGGACAAAATAGAAATTCTATCAGCCAACAAAAAAGAAAGATTCCAAATCAAAGAATTGTTAGGTGATTTGATTGATTTGGAGCGAGTTCTCACTCGTTTTCGCGTAGGGAAAGCCCTGCCTCGTGACTTCCGAGGGATTGATAAAAGTTTAGAATCTACAACAAATATCAAAACCATATTAGATGGAATTGGTTATGATTTTTCAAAACTTCCCAAAGAACTAAACACTTTGTCGAAAGTTTTTTTTGATACTCTCTTTGAAGGAGAACTTCCTGTATTTTTAGGAAATTCTCCATTTTTAAAATCGGGATTCAATAAAGAATACGATGATGCCATCCTTGCCCGCGAAAAAGGAAAAGATTGGATTTTGGAATTGGAAGAGAAGGAAAAAAAAGCCTCAGGCATTTCCTCTTTAAAGATTCGTTACAATAAAATCCTCGGATACTTTATTGAAATTTCCAAAGCACAGGCGAAAGAAGTTCCCGCACATTTTTTAAAAAAACAAACCTTAGTGACAGGAGAAAGATTTACGTCTCCTGAATTAGAAGAATTAGAACGAGCTATCCTACAAGCAGATGAAATTATCGAAAGGATTGAAAAAGAAAAATTCGAAGAATTAGTCGCACATTGTATTTCTCTTTATGAAGAATTTCTAACTCTTTCCACAGAAGTGGCCTCTTTAGATTACCATCTATCACTTACGGAAACAAAAGAAGAATACCAATGGACAAGGCCTGAGATTCGTAATGATGGAATCTTAAACTATTCCGAATCCCGCCATCCTGTTGTGGAAACTTTTTTACCTATTGGTGAACGTTTTGTACCCAATAGTTTAGAACTCAATCCCAAAGACAACGCCATTGCCGTGTTAACTGGTCCGAATATGGCCGGTAAATCCACTTTTATGCGCCAAATTGCAATCAACCAAATTCTATTCCAAATGGGATCTTATGTTCCGGCAAAAAAAGCATCTCTTGCCGTTGTGGATAGGATCTTCACTCGGATTGGTTCGGGGGATAACCTCACAAAGGGTGAGTCTACTTTTTTTGTAGAGATGAAAGAGACCGCTACCATCCTCAATCAATTCTCAGAAAACAGCCTCATTCTCTTTGATGAAGTGGGCCGGGGAACCTCCACCTATGACGGACTATCCATCGCTTGGGCCATTTTAGAATTTTTGACTCTTAAATTCCCCAAACCAAAAACCATTTTTGCTACTCATTATCATGAGTTGACGGAACTCGAAAAAGGAAATGGAATCTTTAATTTGTATTTGGATACGTTTGAAAAAGAAGGAGAAATCCTATTCTTAAAAAAAGTCAAACGCGGAAAATCCAAACAATCATTTGGAATCTACGTTGCAAAACTTGCAGGAATTCCTGAATCCGTTTCGGATCGAGCCAAAGAAATCCTTTTTGGTTTGGAATCCAAAAAACGAGAAATCAAAATTAAAAATGAAGAACCAAGTTTGTTTGCTGGTCTTATGGAGAGTCCATCGACCAATCTTTCAGCTAACGAAGAAAAGGTATTGAAAAGATTAAAACAAATTGATCCAAACAAAATTCCCCCGATGGAAGCTTTGTCAATTTTGGATGAATTAAAACGTATCCTCAAAGAGAAAGACTAAAGCCGATAGATCGGTAAAATCAATCCAATTTGTGATTTGGTCTTTTAACCCTTGTTTAGCGTGGATTCCAATTCCAATGCCTGCAGCACCGAGCATCAGTGCATCATTTGCTCCATCACCAACGGCAACCACTTGTTCGAGAGGAATCGAAAGTTCTTTTGCATACTTTTTTAAATAGAATTCTTTTTTTTCCCTGTTGATGATCTCACCAAAAATTTCTCCGGTAAAAACACCATTCACTTCTTCTAATCCATTGGCCTTGTAAAAACCCACAGGATACTTTTCAGAAAATAATTTTAATACCGGACTAAACCCACCACTAAGGATTCCTAGTTTGGATGCATTTGCTGGAACAAACTGAAATACCTTTTCCATTCCATCATTCAGTGTTAATAGATCATACACTTCTTTAAAACTTTCTTTTGAAAGACCAGAGAGATGTTTCACACGCAGACGTAAAGCTTCGTCAAATCCCATTCCACCTTCCATGGCTTGTTTCGTGACAGTGGCAACTGCCTCATACACTCCATGTTTTCTTGCCAACTCATCAATGACTTCTTCTTTGATGACAGTGGAATCCATATCAAATACAAAAAGAGATTCTTTATTTTTTGGTAACAAAGAACCTACTGATAAAAAATCTATTTGGTCTTTTGCCAATTGGTTTCGAATGGAAAGAACTTCCTCTCTCTTCAGAGATTCCTTTTGTAAGATTCGTACACAATGTAATCCAAATCGTTCTGCACGAAATATTTGAGAATCCGTGATGGAAAAAGTTTCATCAGTCGATGGGTGGGAAGGATCGGACTTAGTATCGGGGAAGGTTTTCGAAAGAATGGAATCAGAAATAGGGAAACGAGAGATAAGAAGAAGTGAATTCATTTTATTTTTGTAGATAAGGTCGTAATTTTTTACCCCAAATTTCATATCCTTTTTCATTAAAATGGAGAACATCACCATTGGGGCGATAAAACTCTTCTCTTAATGTAGGAACGTCAGGATTTCTCATAATGTCCCAAACCTCAATGTATTCTACATTTTTGGTTGTACGAGCCAATTGGTTTAAAAACAAATTGAATACAGGAACTATTTGATTGAGTTCCTTAACTCGAGTGGGAGGAACGGCTAACAAAATTACTTTTGTATTTCGATTCTTAGTATGGATTTTTTGCACGATTGATTGTAAGTTGTTTTGTACTAAACTAAGGCACTTACCTTCTCGAAAGTCGTTCCCACCAATTTCAATGACAATGGTATCAGGATGAAGGACAAGAACATCCTCCTCAATGCGAGTGAAGAGAGTTTCTGTAATATCACCACCTATCCCTCGATTGGTGACAACCCTTCCAGGAAATTCTTTTCTCATAAGTTCGGGTAAAAATAAATGTACCAAACTATCACCAGCAAATACAACGTCCGATTTTTTGATTGTTGCATTTTCCGTTGCAAATAACAAACGCATGGGGATCCAAGCGTTCTCTATATACTTTTTAAAGTTAGAGTCGTCTCGCCACCCTGGCTCTGCAAAACACTTAAAATTGGTATCGAAATAATCTCGTTTCGAGTATGATTTACAATCGGTTACACTCGAAACCAGGGCAAGGATCATGCCCCATCGGAGGAAGAATTTAATCCTGTTCTTGTGGTTCATTCATTCGGAAGCGCTTTTGCCAATCTTTGATTTGGGCCTGCGCATATTCTTCCGTGTCACAAATCCGGAACTCAATCGGGTTGTTTGTGGTTGTCTCGATGAGTTTGGCTTCGATATACCCGTTCTTTAACTTGGTTGTCTCAATGCGATATCTCATCTGAATAGCTCCAAAAACCAGGATTTAATTACCACGTATCTTTGCAATCTCTTCTAAAGTTTCATCTTCCTTGTATTTTCCAAAGAGGAAGATGGCCAAAATACAGAATGCAGAGGCAAGAGGACCAGTCAGACGGACGCCTAGCTCCCCTCCCGCTTCTTCTTCTTCTTCGACTTTACAAATGGTAGATTCCTTACTTATTTTTACCTCAACTTCTGGATTTTTTTTCACTTCAAGTTTGGAATCGGAGACAGAGGGAGCAATGATTCCCGTTACGTTAGGGGATGCGTTTTTCTTTGTTTCACGATCAAGCCCAAGCAGGATGACAGTGCTAAAGATAAGTACTGCCAGTGTTTGTCCCAACTTTTGCATAAAAGTTCTTCCCGCATAAAACAAACCCTCTCGCCTGGAGCCAGTTTTTAGCGAATCTAGTTCAGCAATATCAGCCAAAATGGCATTCGGTAAAATCCCAAGGATGGCAATGGGAACCGCCGCAATGGTTACGATCAAATAACCTTGGATATGCGGTGATAATGGCAAACTATCTTTCCCAATAAAATAAATGGAAAGGAACAACGCGAGAAAAACATAAAATCCGATTAATACAGTTCTTTTCTTGCCAATCTTTCGTGCGACCCAATTGACCACAGGATAAAAGGCAAAGGAAACTAGTAACATCACAGTGAGTAGTTGTGTGACAAACTCTCGTTCCAGTTCTAAAAGAACGGTTACATAATAAGAAATCCCTGTAGTGAGAATGGTGAGAGCGAGAAAATAACAAAGATCACTTAAGGCGAAATACAGAAAATTCTTATTTTTGAATGTAAGTAGGATGGCTTCTTTAAAAGGAACACTTGAGGCTTCCGACTCGCAATAGGTTTTTTCATGGATAGAAAACACGGGAAAATACATACAAATGGCGGCAAAGGCACATAAAATTCCCAAAGCATATTGGCGAGAATACAAAGTTTGAAGGGAACCATCCGCATCAAAAACAAAGTTGGACTTTAAGACACCAGCAATCATAGGTTCCGTTGAAGCGATAATGATCCCCAGTGCATAAGTCACAGAAATATAAGTAGAAAGGTTTAACCTTTCTTCTGGGGTATGCCCAAGCTCAGGAATGAGAGCAAAGAAAGGAGTCACATAGATGGTTAAAAATAGGTAAAAAAGCAACATACAACCCGTCATCCAAACCAGGTTGGTTGTAGAGACAAAGTGATGAGGAGGGACAAAGATTAACCAACAAAAGACGGCTGCCGGGATTCCACCGAGGAAAAGAAAGGGAATCCTTCGTCCGAACCGAGAAGTAAACCTATCCGAAGAATTGGCGATGACAGGATCTGTGAATGCATCCCACAACCGACCAACAGCTGCCACAACCCCAATGGTGGACAGTCCCCAGAAGGCCATTGTTTCAATTAGATCAGGGAAACATTCTTGGCCTGGTTTTGGAGCCGGCGGGAGATAGAAGTAAACTTGATGGAGACCAATGATGTTGATCAGTGTGGACCAACCCAATTGGCCAATCGCATAACTGATTTGTTTTCGAAATGGTAAAGATGGTTTTCGCATGTTTCTCACTAGAGGCGGTAAAGTAGGAGCATACTACCGCCAAAAGTAAAAAAGGCAAACTACTTTTTGTGTTTATAGAGCTCTGGAAAATTTTTCTCGTCGTAAAGGGATCCAACTTCATATTCATCCCATCCTTCTGGAACACCTTCTGTAAACTCAGGCACCATAGAACAGTCACGAATTAAGTTCATGGTCTGAACCATTTCACTTCCTTTTACGTTTAAGTATCCTTCAGCAAACAATGAATTGGCTACAAATAGAGCCATGGATTGTAAAGAACCCAAATGGCCTTCTCTTCCCGCACCAATTCGAATTTCTGAATCTGGATTCACCAATCGAAATACAGATAAAACTCGGATACAAAACTCTGGAGTGAGTGATGACTTCTGAATGGCATGGCCTTTGATAGGGATAAAAAAGTTAACAGGGATAGATATAACGCCAAGTCGTTTCAATTCAAAAGCAACTTGTACAAGATCTTTCAATTCCTCTCCCATACCCACGATGATCCCGGAACAAAGTCCGATATCAGCTTCTTTTGCCGCCTCAAGCGTTGTTAGTCGGTCTTTGAAAGTATGAGTGGAACAAATTTCATTGTATTTAGATTCTGAAGTGTTGAGGTTATGATTGTATCGGTCAAGACCTGCGTCTTTTAAGGTCCGAGCTTTTTTTGCATCCAAAATTCCTGCAGACAAACAAACCTTCATTCCAAGTTCTCCATTGATTTTGGAGATGGTTTCTGCGAGTTTATCAACAGCTTTGTCCGTTGGGCCACGGCCCGAAGTTACCATACAAAATCGGTAAGCTCCATTGTCTTTGGCACGTTTTGCATCTTCCCAAATTTCTTCAGGAGATTTTAATGAATACTCTTGGATTCCAGAATCCCCACCTTTTCTTTGAGCACAGTATCCGCAGTCTTCGGGGCAATAACCGTTTTTGATATTATCTAATATATGAATGCGAACACGATTGGTATAATAACGATTTCGTTCTTCCGCCGCACGAGCGACAACCGAAAGCAAAGGGGTTTTTCCTTCTAGGATTTCAAATGCTTCCGCTTCCGTAATTAAGGAAGGTGCTTGGGAAACTGTTTTTTCTTGGACTTCTGCAATCATGGAAACAAGTTCCCCGCGACCTCAACCTGTGTAAACGAAGAAAATCGCTTCGTATATTTAGTCTCAATCTGATTCGGCAAAACTAAGCAGGGTTTGTTCCAATCCGAAAAAAATTTGATCGAGGGAGTCTTCCGAAATTGTATAAGGTGGAGTGATGTATATCGTACGGCCAAGGGGACGGATCAGGATGCGAAATTCCTTCATTTTCTCTCGAATCCTTTTTCCAATAGGATTCAAATATTCATCTTCAGCAATGGTTTCCTGGAACTCAAATGCAAAGATCCCACCCATCACTCGAATATTTTTGATTCGGTTTCCCAATTTTTTCTGGAATGGTTCTATTCGTTTTTGTAACGAGATCTCAAGTTGTTTCACAAGGGTAAGCCCGGTTTCCTGCAAAAGTTTTACTGACGCATAACCTACGCTACATGCAAGTGGATTTCCTGTCATAGTATGAGCATGAAAAAAAGCACGATAAGGATCTTTTGATAAAAATTGTTCGTAAATGAATTTTGAAACTAAGGTAACACCTAGTGGTAACATTCCTCCCGTTAGACCTTTTGCCAACACGAGCAAATCAGGTTTCACTTCCGCCTTTTGGTAAGCAAAAAAATCACCGAGTCTTCCCATTCCCGTAAACACTTCATCAAAGATAAGAAGGGTATTCGTTGCAGTTGCAAGCTCTCTTAGTTTGACTAAAACCTTTTTATCATAAAACAACATCCCATTGGCACCAAAAACAAGTGGTTCAATGACAATCCCAACATATTCTTTTTGTTTGATCGCCAGTTCCAAATCGGACAAACACTCCGTATGACAACTGTTCGCAGTTTTCCCCCAAGGACAAAACATACAATTAGGAGCAGGAAATTCTTTAGTAGGAAATCTAAGTTCAGAATAAATCCGATTGAAATAATTTTTTCCAGAAACATTCATAGCTCCAATGCTATCCCCATGATAGGAATTAGAAAATACAAGGAACTCTGATCTTGGTTTGAAATCAGGATGGTTTTGATAAAATTGAACGGAAAGTTTTAAGGCAATTTCTATTGCATTAGATCCATTATCGGAATAAAAAACTTTATGAAATTCAGAATTGGTTAGTTCTAACAAAACTGTTGATAGAGATTCTGCTGCTGGATGGATATGGCCGGCAAGTATGATATGATCCAGTTCTTTTAGTTGTGCCTCTAAAGCCGATACGAGTTTAGGATGGCGATGCCCAAAAATCATTGTCCACCAACTCGCGATAGCATCAATCCAGGAATTCCCTTCTGAATCGATGACAAACTCATCCGTTGCCTTAACTATATTGATTAAGGTTTCTCCTTCCTCTTGGATGGTTAAAGGAACCCAGGTATTTGTTTCGATTGGATTAGAATTCATCTTCTGGATTTAGAATTGTATCAATGACATTACGGTTGGTATCAAAATGATTGTTGGCAAATGTAATAAACTCATCTGGTGATAATTTTTGTTCAGGAAAATTGGTAATACCAAGACAGGGAGCACCACCTAATCTTTGTATTGTTTCGGCATTGTCTGTTTGGAGAGGAGTTTTTTGTCCGACTAAATAAAACCCAAGAACGGGAATGAACCGACCAATCAGTGCATCTAAAGTCAAAAGTGTATGATTGATGGTTCCAAGTTCCGTGGATCCAATCACAATTACAGGGAAATTACTTTCCTGGATCCCTCTTATGGTTAAGTAGTCATCCGTTAAAGGAACAAAAACTCCCCCAGCCCCTTCCACGAGAATGTTCGTTTTTCTTTCCTTGGTTAAGGCATTCAGCAAAAATTTTGGATCCAAAATTTTACCTTCGTGTTTGGAGGCATAATGTGGACTTGCTGGTGTGATGAATTCATAAACTGGCTTCAGGAAAAATGAATCTCTTAGGTCTGTGGTTTTTTGAATGAATTCGGTATCGCCGGCACTGGTGGCACCAGTTTGAATCGGTTTCCAATATCGAAATTCATAACTTTTTGCGTATTTAGCCATAAACAAACTGGAAAAAAATGTTTTCCCAATGTCCGTTCCCGTACCCGTTACGTAAAAAGCTTGGCCCATACGGATCAAGTTTTATCAATTCCAGACCCCGTCTATCCGATTTATATAGGAGAGGCTTTATGCAACTTCCCCTTTGGAAATCAATTCTCAAACGTGACGAAAACCCGATAACGGAGATTTCACATTTTTTACGCGAAACGGCTATCTTTGAAGGTATGTCTCGCCGAACTTTACGGGAAGTCGCGAGGCTCATCCACAAACGTAAGTATTATGCCGGTGAAACCATTTTTTATCAAGGCCAAGCGGGGACTGGAGTGTATCTCATTCTACAAGGAAAAGTAGAAATTTATTCAGAAAGAGAAGGAGTCACATTAAAACTCGCCGAACTAGAAAAAGGTGCTTTTTTTGGTGAACTTGCCCTCTTCCAAGACTTTCCAAGATCAGCAACTGCTGTCGCACTTGTTGATTCTATTTTACTTGGATTTTTCCAACCAGAGCTAAAAACTCTATTAGAAACAAAACCAAGAGTTGGAAATGATCTACTCCTTAGTTTTGCATCCATCATCGCGGATAGACTTCGCAAAACAAATGATACACTCGAAGCTGCTTATTTCAAAAGTAAAAAGAATAAATCCAAATGAGCACTAAAGAAAATACTATCTCTTCCTTAATTTTGCGAAGTGCTTTTTTTGGGCTCATCATACTCACAGCGCTCATTGGAATCATTGGAGTAAAGTTTTTAGCGATCCCCCTTCTTATCTCAGGAATCCATTTTTACGTCTTCCACGGGATTGTGGATTATTTTGAATCGAGAGGAATCCATAGAGCCATCACCATTATTTTTATTTTTTCTTTTTTAATTGTGGGAGCTTATTGGTTTTTAGCATTCTATTTACCAAACCTATTTGAAAAGGCACAACCCATTGTCTCAGAGTGGTCGGTCAAAATGGATGATCCGAATTTTCAATTGTTTGATTTTAATAAACTTCCCGTACTTTCCAAAAATCCAGAACTTTGGAAAAAAATCATCAACCCAGAAGAAGTTGCTAAAATGGCTACAAGTAACTTAGAAGAATTTTTAAGAGAGATGGTAGTTATGATTCCTACTTTTATCAGTTGGATGATCATCATTCCTATCATCAGTTTCTTTTTACTATTGGATGCGAATTTAATTTACAAAACGATGATTAGTTTTATACCCAATCGTTTTTTTGAAATGTTTCTAATGGTATTTTATCGTATGAACCAACAAATCACTAGTTACTTAAAAAGTTTAGTGATCCAATGTGGAATCATGGCTATCGTTGCATCTCTTGGTTTTTATATTGTTGGAGTAAAATTCTTTTTTCTATTTGGGATTTTTCTCGGAGTGGCCAATTCGATTCCTTATTTAGGCCCACTGATTGGAGCGATTCCCCCTATTTTGTTTTCGATTCTTTTTCCTGAGATGTCACCCTCTATTGGTTCCATTGCTTCTGTTGTAGTTGTAGCGCAGTTAGTTGACAATGCGATTGTACAACCAGTAGTCATTGCCAATGCGGTCTCTCTCCATCCACTTGCGATTCTTATTGGGATTGCTGTTGGTGGAAACTTTTTTGGAATTTTTGGAATGTTACTCGCCATTCCCGTTTTGTCTATTCTCAAAGTTACGATTGGGATTCTTTACCACGCACTGAAAGAACACCAAATTATATAATTTAAAATTATGGAAAAAGACGTGTAGAGAATAGAAATTCTACACGTGTGTCATTCTTCTCGTTTATTCCACTTACCTAATTCAGAAAATACAATCCCGAAGAGAGTAAGACCAGAACCAATCGCTCCTACAACCCCCAACCTCTCACCTAATACTAAATAAGCGAGAAAAAAAGAAAACACAGGTTCCATACTATAAAGTAATCCTGCTCTTGCCGGTGGGACTGCCTTTTGGTATCTGGTTTGGATTTGTGTAGTGAAGATCGTAGCAAAAACGGAAGTATAAATGATTCCGATCCAAAACTTCATATCGAATTGGATGGATACCGATTGATTTAATAATATTGATTCTACAGGGAATAATGTTGTGGAAACAACAGCGATGAGAAGGATTTCAAACGAAACTAAAATTTGTGCAGGAATTTTTTTACTAAAAATATCAATGAGGATGATATAAATGGCAAAGAAAAAAGCACCAATCAGAGTCAGTCCATCACCCAACCCAAAGCCAGTGGTCTGAAGGATTTCTTCGTAGGTTTTTCCGTTTTGTGAAATTAAAAATAATCCAGCCACTACAATCAAAACGGCAATCCAAGTGCGTAGCGAAGGTAACTTTCTTTCAATGGCAATTTGTAACAAGGGAACAAACACAACATAGGCACCCGTCATAAATCCAGACTGCGTGGCTGTTGTATAAACAAGTCCGATGGTTTGGAAGGCATAACCTAAAAGCGCTGCAAGTGCCACAAGAAAAGCCGGAAAAATATAATCCCACCTTCTGTTGGCTTTGGAAAATAAAGTTTTACGATACAGCAGTAAAGTGATGATTCCTGCGAGCCAAAACCGAACCGCTAAAAATAGGAAGGGTGGCACCGAATCTAGTGCAAGTTTGATGACCACAAAGGTTCCACCCCAAAGAATGGCGGCAATCACCAAAAAGAGTTCTGGAGTGAAGATCCTGGACATAAAAGTCAATTTCTCGAAAGAAATGTCTAGAGCAAGGAAAAGATGAATTGGAAATTTAGAATCCGAAAACCACAAACCGGAACCACTCTCAGTTGGGAGTTGTATTTCCCTCCCGGTACAGCCACTTGGGTAGGCGAACAAGTAAAAGAAATTTTGGGTTCGGTTCCCTTACCCAACCAACCAGAACCAAACATTCGTGTATTTTCTGAAAAAATCAAATTAGAAAACACAAACTCCCATCAGATCGCCTATCTTTTGTTTCATGGTCTATTCATTCGAGACCTCCGACTTGTGATTGGACGCACAACAGATTGGGACAAATCTTCTGACCTAAGGGGAGAAGAATGGGATCGGATCCTTACGGAGGCCGTACAAATCGCAAAACCATTATTTGCCGATCCAAATACAAAATTTTATGAAATCAAAGAAAACCTTCATATTAGTTATTTCGAAGATGAAATTACCGTTTCGTTATCACTTTTAGGAGAACCAGGATACAAACGAGGGATCAAAGCTAACTTCCCAACAAGTGCTCCTGTTCCAGAAGACTTAAGCCAAATTCTAATTTCACAATGTTTTGATATCTTTTTAGTTCCTAAAAAAGATGTGGCGGCAGTTTATATTCCTTTTGCAGGAACCTTGACTTTTGCCACCGAATGGGCGTTACAAGAAGAAAAAATCTCTTTATTATCTTTACCAAGAGATTTTATATTTTTCAAACTGAATCTTTTCCCAGAAAAATCATTTGAACATTTCAAAAAGAAACAAAAAGAAAACATAACGTTGGCAGAACATCAGCACACAACCATTGTCATACAAGATACCGATCCTGCTTTGGAAAGTTACTGGGCCGAAGAATTCAAACGTTGGAAAAAAATAATTCAGGTAGATCTTTGGGATCATAGTATCTCTGATTTTTTTAGAACCTTTCCTGTTTTGCCAGAAGGAGATTCTAACTCTTCCCATTATTTTTTACCTCTAAACCCGCCGTATGGACTTCGCAAACATGAAAGAACGGGTCCGGAGGAAAAACTATTTTCCAAAATTGGAAAACGATTGGAAGAACTTCTCAAACTAACCAAAAACCAACCTAAGTTATTTGGATTTATCCTTTGCCCCACGGAAGAAAAATGGAGTGATTGTATGAGAGAACTTCGTAATTTTTCTAAAAAAACAATCCATGTCACTCATGGCGGAATCGACTTACGAGTATTATACTTTCATTCGGAGGGGAGAATTGAAAGACGTTCAAATTGAACCAGGTTGGAAAGAAGTTCTACAATTAGAATTTGAAAAACCATATTTTTCTACCTTAAGAGAATGGATCAGGGAGGAATATAAATCAAAGGTTGTTTACCCACCTGCAAAATTAATTTTTAATGCGTTTGACTCTTGTCCCTTTGACAAAGTGAAAGTTGTGATTCTTGGCCAAGATCCCTACCACGGTCCAGGCCAGGCCCATGGACTTTGTTTTTCTGTAAATGATGGTGTTCCCTTTCCTCCTTCTTTACAAAATATCTTTAAAGAAATTGGGGAAGACATACAAAAACCCATTCCTAAAACGGGAAACCTCACACGCTGGGCAAACCAAGGTGTACTTCTGTTAAATGCCACACTCACGGTTCAAAAAGACAAAGCAGGTTCTCACCAAAACAAAGGCTGGGAAGAATTTACGGATGCGGCCATCAAAATCTTAGCAGAGAAAAAATCAAACATCGTGTTTTTATTTTGGGGATCTTTTGCGGGGAAAAAAGAAATCCTTATCCCACCAAACAAACACTATGTGCTAAAATCGGCACACCCTTCCCCACTTTCAGCTTACAGAGGATTTTTAGGAAACAAACATTTTTCAAAAACAAACGAGTATTTACGATCTCAAGGAAAAGAACCCATTGACTGGTAATGAAAAAAAAGGATATTTCTATGTATTCCTTACAGGAGTATTTTTTGCTTTTGAGGTCATTGGTTTCAAAGAAATCTTCCGGAATTACAATACTGAACCGGAGATAGCGGCTCTATTTGGAGTTGGATTTGCTTTTATCATTGTCACTCCTTACTTTTTATTTTCCCAAAAACGACAATCCAAGGTCATTACTACCATCAAACGAGATGGACTCATTTTAGCATTAGGAACCATTTCCAATGCCATTGGCATTGTTTTGTATTATTATGCACTGAAACAAACGGATTTAGGACCCTCTGCCATCCTGATCAAAACTACTGTTCTTTACAATGTATTACTTGGAGTTTTTTTCTTAGGAGAGAAGCTGAAAAGCAGAGAGGTGTTTGGAATCGCTATTGCCATCCTTGGAATCTATATGATCTCCACTTTACAAGGCCAAATCAAACTGATTTCTGCTTTTTGTATTTTACTCAGTGCTTTTCTTTTTGCAATCCAAAGTTATATGATAAAAAAATACATTCCGGAAATTCTGGGACTCGAGTATGCTTATTTGCGACTCTTCCTTCTTACGATATTTTTCTTTTTATATTCCTTATACATCGGTAGTTTTTATATTCCGAAAGTTTCTGTTATCATCATTCTTGGATTATTTTCATTACTTGGATATTTTTTAGGGCGAGCTTTTTATTTTGAAGCACACAACCATTTGCCTATCAGTAAACTCAATGCCACACTCCTGATAGAACCCATCTTTTTAATGTTTGTTGGAATTTTATTTATGAAAGAACCGGTTGATGGTCAAAAATTAATTGGTGCAGGACTTATCCTTCTGGGATTGTATTTGATTGTTTTTCATAAAAAGAAGGGAAAACCATGAGAGAAAAACCAACCGACCTGACAACTATCGAAATTCAAAACCTACTAAACACTTACCAAGAATGGAAATTGGAATCAACAGAAGGTGTTTCCTTTTTTCAATATGAAAAGGAATTTCGAAATTTCAAAGAAGCCTTTGTATTTCTCACAAAACTAGCATTCGTTTCTGAATCCCTAGACCATCATGCAGAAATTTGGAATGTATACAACAGGGTGCGTTTGCGCTTATTCACACATGAAACAAATTCCCTAACCACAAGAGATCAAAATTTCATCATCCAGCTTATGACATAAAAAAAGCCGGGGTTGGAAACCAACTCCGGCTTTTGTCTTCTCAGTAAAGAACTGATTAGATCTCGATTTTGTAACCTACGCGGTAAGTTTGTCCACCGATCACTACTGGGTATGCAACCCAAGGAGCAAGAGCAGAAGCTCCACCTAAAGAGTTCACACCACCAACTCCCATTCCTGCGGAAAGGATAGTTTCCAATTCGAAGAAAAGGTGACCTTTGTCAGTGATTTTTGTTTGAGCACCAACTAACCAGTTTAAACCGATTCCGCTTGCACCAAAACGTACGTTTTCTTTATGAATTCCACTAGTAGGAGCATCACCAAGAAGAGCTCCTCCTGGTCCAAGAACTCCTGGAGCAAAAGTTTGAAGTCCTGGGTTATTGATTGTTCCAGAAACTCCCCACCATCCTTGGAAGTAGTTCACACCAGCACCAACGTACACAGCAGTGTCGTTAGCAGCGTTGTAAAGTTTGATACCAAGGTATGTAGGAACAGTCCAAGCAGTGTAAGACCATTCTTGGTCTAACCATTTGTAACCCATTACAGTTGAAGATGTATCACCACCAGCAATCTTTGTAGTGTAGTTAACGTTGACTCTCCAGAAAAGGCTATTGATTCCAAAAATACCTTCTTTTTCGTAACCTACGTTGATGTTACCACCCACCATAGCTCCGTTAGTTTTTGCACCGATTGCGCCACCAGTAGTTCTTTTTAAGCTGATCAAAGTGTTTTCAGCATAAATAGCCTTTTGTGGTGTTCCGTAAGCGGATCCATCTGGACGAAGTCTAGGTTGACCAGAATCTAGACCATCTTTTGTGATAGTTCCACCGAGTTGAGCTAGGTCAAATTGAGCTCCAAGACCGATCATAACATAAGAACGAGGACCTGATTGAGCGCTTAAGCTACCAGCTAAGCACAAAAGTAAGAACCCCATCATTCCAAAACGTAGAGATTTCAGCATTGATGATTACTCCTTAATGAGTTGTTTCCTGAATTTTTTTCGTACCTGTGGACAAACGAATGCAAGTGAGCAACCGTTCATACCGACAATTGCAATGAAACTAGTCGTTCTTCTAGGATTTGTCAAATAAAATTGTTAAATCTTAACGAAAATTGTGTTAAATGTGGTAATTCGAATGAGTCTAACGCCGTCTAAGCAAGTTTTCCTTATTTGCAGATTGTTTTTGCTTATTGTTCTGTTTTCAAACAAAAGCTATGCAATGGAAAGGAAGGTAATTCGTTTTTCAGGCGAATTGGTGCATTGGGATGCACTAGGCCCAGAACCACAATTCCGCTATTTGGATAGTACAAACCTCCGCGAGAAAACGATATTCTGTGATGCCGACACCATGAAATTGGCGCTGGGAAATCAACCTTATGAAAAGCGGAATATAGAAGGGAAAGCCGCACAAATGGCTCCTACTTCCGATATTTGGCTCTGCGTGGGTAGACCCCATATCTTTCAAAAGTATCAGGTTTCCGTCAGTCCTTCCTCCTCCCAAACAAAAAGGATCCAAGGCCAAGTCATCGAAGCCGATGGGGCGACTGGACAAATTGTTTACCTAGTCCGCGGGAAACGCTCCTACCTGACCATCGAACCTGGACTGGCACAGGAAATGGCAGATTCACTTTCCCAAATGAAAACTGTAGAAATTAACGGAGACTACCGGTACGATCGGATAAAACGTTATTACACAAAAGACTGATGAATTTTTGTTCGTCATTAGGAATCGATTCTTTGGAATGGATTTGATGCAGGCTTTTTTGGTTTTAGCAAACGGAACGGTCATGAAGGGCCGATCCTTCGGTGCAAATAAGAATTCGATCGGCGAGGTAGTCTTCAATACCTCTATGGCGGGATATCAGGAAATCATCACTGACCCTTCCTACAAAGGCCAACTCGTGACCCTTACCTACCCCATGATTGGGAACTATGGAATCAATCCAGACGATATGGAATCTGATAAGATCCAAGCTTCTGGACTCATTGTCAAAGAATACGTCAAACGACCGTCCAACTTCCAATCCAAAGAAACTCTTAGCGAGTTTCTCATTCGGTTTGGAGTGCCTGCGATTGAAGGAATCGACACACGCAAGCTAACACGTATCATTCGAAACTCTGGAGCCATGTCTTGTGGAATATTCATCAGCGAAACTTATGAAGATTCTTTCCTGGAAGCAGTAAAAAATGCTCCGACTATGGAAGGCCAAGATTTAGCCCAAGTGGTCACTTGTGAAAAACCATATGTATTTGGTGCTCATTCTCCGAGTAAGTTTAAACTTGCCGTTTATGACTTCGGAATCAAAAGAAATATTCTCAAACTTCTAGACGCAGCTGGATTTAATGTACATGTTTTCCCTGCCAAAACCAAAGCCGAAGATTTACTAAAAGATGGATTTGATGCTTACTTCCTTTCTAATGGACCTGGAGATCCCGCTCCTCTTGACTACGCAATCTCCTCTGCAAAAGCCATTATGGATGCGAAGAAACCACTTTTTGGAATCTGTTTAGGGCACCAAATCATTGGACTTGCTCTTGGAAAACAAACAGCCAAACTTAAGTTTGGTCACCGTGGTGGGAACCATCCCGTTCGAAACGAAGAAACAGGAAAAATTGAAATCACTTCTCAAAACCATGGCTTTCATGTGTTAGGTGAGTCTTCTAGCGATATGCCGATCACAAGGATCAATTTATTCGACAATACGGTAGCTGGTCTCAAAACCAAAGGTTTACCGGTAATGGCTGTCCAATACCATCCAGAAGCATGCCCAGGTCCCCACGACTCGGCCTATCATTTTCAAGAATTTTATACTATGGTAGAATCCTTCAAATCATAGAATTGGGTCAAATAGGGAGGCAAATTTATGTCATACAATGAAGATAAAAATTTCTGGGGAATTCCTTACGGAACAGAAATCACTGCAGAAGCATTTGTAAAAGATATCTGGGATCCAAGCACTGAGGAAATCCTAACACCGAAACAATTTTTTGGTCTTGGTTGGGGAGTTAACTTACATGCCCTTGGTCGGCGTGTGGGTGTGATCAAATAACACTTTCTTCAAAATCAGAGAAAACGCATCTCTTCCTTTTTGGTTGAGATGGGTTAAATCTGCAAAATTCTGATAATCATTTAAAAACACCGATCGAAAATCAAACACAACCACCTTCTGTTGATTAGGTTCGTAGGTAATCGTTTTAAAAATTTCATCACTGACTGTATTAGCATTTGTTTTTAGAATGTCTTTTTCCATTTTCGGTGAAAAAGGAATTCTAAGAAAAACAACTTCTACGTTTTTTTCCGTCCATAGTTTTACTATATCATACCAGATGGTTACGGAAAGATCTCGTTTCCCAGAGAGGACGAAAGAACTATTTTCTGGAAATTCTTCTTCCTCTTGTAAAATTGGGTCTTCGCCAATGGATTTCCAAACCCAAGAGCCTTGTCTTTTTTCCATACTTTCCTGAATGTACAGAAACTCTTGTTTCCTTCTCGGAACATCTGCTTGTGCAGCCGGATCATAAACTAATCGATTTAGATTCGAACTCAGTCCAAAATAAGGAAATACAGAAATTATAATCTTCCAACTTAGATCCGTTAGATTAGAGAAGTATGCTTTGCGAACCAATGGGTGAATGATACTTTCTTTCGATAAATTCCCGAAGGAATAAAACAATTGCCGGTTTGCATCGGTAACCGAGTTTTTACTTGTATTTAACGGAGAAAGATTCACATACACTTTCCGTAGTTTGGGAAGTTGGTGAACCAGTTCTAATGATTCGACAAGAATTCCTTCAGGTTGTTGGCTTGGTTTAGGAAAATATAAAACTTCTTCAGAAGACACATCCTCAACCTCTGCAAAAAAATCTGGAGTGATTCCACTGACGATCTGGCTATCACCCAATACTAAAATTTTTGCATCCGTTCTTATCTTTCTTTTTTTGGATAAATACCAATAAGAAGAAGTGGTTTCACAATACGGGATAAACCATTCCCATGTTAGGTGCATAAAAATAGAAATCAAAAAAAAGGTGAATATAAAATAACGAATCTTCATAAATTTAATTTAAAACTGAAAATAAAAAAAATCCTGTTTCCCAAAGGGTGAAAATATAGAAAACCAAAGAAACAAAACAAAGAATATAAATAGAAACGAATATGGTTTTGTGGAGATAAAGAAAGTTGGACGTTCCGTATTTTTCCATTCTTGCCAAAGATCAAAAACTAATAACGGAATCGTCGTTATTAGGATCATAATTGGGAATGAAGAAAGATGCGGCAGGAAAGATAAATTGTCTAAAATCAATTTTGTTTCCGAAGGAGAATTGATTCTAAAAAGAAGAAGGCCCAACGAAAAACTATAAAAAGTAAAAATGGTTCCCAGTATAGATTGAACACGACTGCCTTGTACTATGAGTCCATAATGTTTCAAAGAACGATACAAAACCAAACAGAGTCCCAAATAAATTCCCCAAATCACAAACCCATAGCCTGCTCCATGCCAAACTCCAGCAAGAAACCATACCACCATCAAGTTTGTATTTTCCCTAAAGAAACCGTGCCTATTTCCACCTAACTTTATATATACGTAATCTCGCAGCCAGGTAGAAAGAGAAATATGCCATTTTGACCAAAACTCAGAAGGATTGGAGGAAAAAAATGGTCTTTTGAAATTGTTCATCAAACGAAAGCCCATCATTTCGGCTAAACCCATTGCACAGAGAGAGTATCCAAAAAAATCGGCATAGATTTGGAAGGCGATGACAGGAGCTACGATCCATAAGATTCCAGGTTCTAAGGTTTCAAAACCCTTTGCATGAATTTCTACATATCTAGAAAAAGGATCGGCAATAGTTGATTTGATAAACGCACCCCAGAGAAAAAGGGAAATTCCATTCCAAATATTTTCTCTTCGAATGATTTGTTTCGATTCGATTTGCGGGATTAAGTTGCCTGGTCTTTCGATGGGGCCAAGTAACAAAAGGGGGAAAAACAAATCATAAATTGCAAATGTAAAAAAGTTTTTACAAGGAGCTATTTTTTCATCATAAACATCTATCAAATAACTAATGTTATGAAATGTATAAAAGGAAATTCCTATAGGTAATAAAATTTCTGGTTTCCAAATAAGGCCCGGCAATCCAAAACCGATTCTTAAATCAGAAAACAACTCCCAAATAAAAATAAAATATTTAAAAACACCAAGATAAACTAAATTAACGGTGATTCCTAAAACAAAGATAGTTTTCTTAGATTTTCCATTTAAAAGACTAAGGTATCTTCCTAAACTATAGTTAAAAACTACTGATAAAAAAAGAAGAATGGTGGCATTGATACTCCACTGAGAATAGAAATAAACACCAAAGGAAAGAAGTAAATACTTACGTATCCTATCAGTTGCAAAATAATAAATGGAGTAGAATACTAAAAAATGTGATAAAAAGGAAATAGAATTAAATAACACGGCTGTTACTTGTTTAGGCTTCTTCAACCATTTCCAAAAATTGATTTTTATCCTTTGTATCATGTGGGTAGGATAAATTTAATACTCTATATGTTGCACGAAAAGATCCAATGATAGAGTCCTCTTTTTTTGCGAAGGAAGATTTGATTTTTTTAATCACAACATCGGTTTCTTCTTTGTCTTTTCCATGAAGGACCATAGCAAATTTTCCTTGCCCCACCCGAGTGAAAAAGTCCAACTCCCCAATATGATCCATCATTGTTTTACGTAAGACGTCCGCATAACGAGCAAAAGTTCCCGCTCCCACCAAATGAACCATTCGAGAAACATTCTGAATTTTGAACAAAGTGACTGTGAAGTTCGTGTTCATTTGTGATGCTTTTTCTATTTCGCTGAGAATCCGCGACTCTAATGGATTAAATGGATTTCTAAATAATGCTTCTTTTTCCTGTAAAATCAGTAAGTTTGCAAACACTGGTGCAGATGTTTCGAGTAAAGTAACTCCAACATCTCTAGTGGTATCTGTCCAGGCAGTTCCTGTAGAATGTACGATAATCATACCCACAAGCCAGTTTAAATTGATGATTGGTAAAATTGTGAATTCACTCATAATCCCTAATTCATCATTTGTGAAAATGGATTTTAATTCGGAGTCTTCTCTGAAGTTTTCTAACCGGTAAACACCAGGAACATTGGAAACCATTCCCACAATATCAGAATCTTTGCTGAGTTTGAAGTCTTTTGTTCTTTCTGGTAATATAAAATTAGAACCAAACACAATATAGTCGGAGCGAGTTTCAGAATCTAAAACTAAAAAGGAAAATTGTTTTACACCAAGTTTGGTTTTAATATTTTCTATAAGCAAATCATAAGCTTCATCCATCTTACGAACACGAGCAAAATCGCGTGCAAATCGTAAAACTGACTCATTGATTTCGATTACTTCTTTGGCTTGGACTAAGTCGTCATTGATCGATTCAAATTCGGACACTCTTTCAAAAACAGAACCAGCAATATCTCCAACTATTTTAGCAAATTCCAAATCATCGGTAATGTATTCTTCCCCGTTAATGAGTTTGCCAAGAGATAATAAGCCAAAACATTTTTCACCATGACGGATGGGCACTAAGATTTCGGAACCCATTTCATTGAGTAATCTAAACTCTCTGTCTGGCAATCGAGAAGATTTGAATTCACCAGCATAGATTACCGTTTCCGAATCAGAGATACGAGAATAGATTTCATCGTTTGGAGATAGATACCAAGAATCTTTTGATTGGATCCCTTGAGCTGCAACTGCTTCCCATTTAGGACTTTTAGGATTTGTAGAAGTTAAAACCACTACAGAGTTACAACCAACTTGCCCTATCAAACTATAAACCAAGTTATCAAAATAATCAGAAAATTCTTTAGAGGAAGCAATCTCTTTAGTGATTTCAAAAATGGCTTGGTAGTTCTCAATCCGTTTTTTGGAAGCCAGATGATACGAGATTGGCGCTGTACCAAAATCAGATTCATCATCAAACAATACGTCTTCTCCTATGGGAGCCGGATCATCTTTGATGGGTCTAAGCGGTTGTTTGGCAGCTTCTCTTTTTGCATCGTTCTCCCACTCATCAAAGATATTAACTTCTGGAAGAGGGGTATCGGGTTCTGAAATTTCATCGTGGTAATCACGATCAATTAAATCATCATCAAACTCTTGTTTGCTTACAGGAGGTAATTCAGGTTCCGCAGATGGTTCCGGATTCGTTTCAGGTATTTTTGTATCTTCTGCAGAGACGGGTTCATAATCAGAAGCAATATCATCTAAATCATTTTCTAAATTTGGTAGAGGATTTTCATCCCAAGGTTCTTCAGATAAGTCACCAAAATCTGCATCAGTAAGTTCTGGTATATCACTAAGATCGAATTCCTCTTCTCCATCGGGACTGGGAAGGTCTCCAATTTCTGTGGCGAGTTTTTCAGAAAAGCTATCGTCTAACCATTCCGAGTCGGTATCGACAACAGGAACAGATTCTTTTTCATGAGAAAAAGTTTCTTCATGGAATTGTTCTGCTTTTTTTAATAAAGACGGTTTGTCTTGGTTAGTACTAGATGATTTTGAAGTCGAGGAACCCGAAGTTTTTTTAATTTCTTCGGCTCTATCGAGAAGTCCCACTTTATAACTCCAATTCTTTCATCATTTTTTTGTATAACTCGAAGTATTGAGATTTCGAGAATTCGCGGATCACATCATCAGGAAGGTTACCAAGTAAGTTATCCAAATAACCTAATACTTTTTTGCGTTCCCCAACTGATAGGTTATCTCCACCTGCTTCCGCAAATGCCTCTTCAGCAGAAGGTTTGGCTTCTGGAGCCGATACATCCGATTTACGGAGTTCTTCCAATGGAGAAAGTTTTCCTTCCATTGCATATTCATCTAAATCAACTTCGTATTCTTCTGAATCATCACTTGCAAGAGTCGGAGTTCTCGTTTCTTTTGGTGAGTCAGGTGTTGATAAATCAAAACTATCATCAATGACAGATTCTGAACCAAAATCACCAAAATCAGCTTCTGATTCATGTTCGACTAAATCATCATCACCAAACGATGGTAAATCGAAGTCTACAGGTTCTTCATCGCTAGTTTGTTCTGATAAAGAAAATTCTTCTTCTAAAGGTAAATCGGCAATGTCTTCTAATTCTTCACCAGGAAGTTCTTCACCCAAAATTTCATCTAAACTTTCTGCAGAAAGAGTGATGTCTTCTTGTTCATCCTCTTCTTCTTCTGATGCGGTGATATTTTCCAATTCCTCCATTGACAAAGCAATAGATTCGTCTTCTTCATCTTCCGCGAGTAAATCTGATTTAGGTGCCAAGTCTTCTTCATAAGGAAGAGGAGCTCTGTCTAAACTATCAACAAGTTCTTCTTCAGAACTTTCTTCTGCATCTGAAGCGATAGATTCCAATTCTTCCATTGAAAGGGCAATAGGACCTTCATCTTCTTCAGAAGATTCAAATCCTTCCATTTGACCTTCGAGGCCTTCTTCTGAGTTATCCGATTCTTCTGATCCAGATTCATCCCCTAAATCGAAATCAAAGTCATCACCAAGATCTGTCTCTAGTTCGTGACTTTCTTCTTCTTCAGAATCTTCTGCTTCTTCAATTGGATCACTTGCAATGATATTACCAAGTTCGTCGGGGCTCAGTGTGATAGACTCGTCTTCTAATTCTTCGTTTAGAATATCAGAAGTTGGTTCTTCGAAGTCTTCTTCAATGGCTTCACCAGAAATGTTTTCTAATTCTTCTAATGATAACGTGAGAGGACCTTCATCCTCTTCTTCTGTCGAAGGAGTTTCTTCCTCTGGTGTTCCGAATTCGCCACCTAACAGATCAAATCCGCCATCTTCATCAGTGAAACTTGGAAGTTCAGATTCTTCGTCTGATGTTAAAAATTCTTCTTCGGAACCGAGAGATTCTTCTAAACTTGCTTCGCCACCAGCACCTAAAATACTACCTAACTCTTCATCAGATAAAGTAAGGTTTTCATCTTCTTTATTTTTACCAAAAAGTTCTTCTTCTTCTGGATCCACAAGTGGTTGGAATCCAGTTGCTTCTTCTTCCTCATCACCAAGGCCTAAATCATCTTTAGGTATAAAAGAATCTGCTTCATCATGATCCGTTAAATCAAATTGAGGTTTACCTTCTTCATCGAAGGCAAGATTTGTATCGATTTCGGAATCATCCAAATCTAAATCAAGATCTGAATGTTCATCGATTAGGTCATCTTGGTGTTCTTCTTCCTCTTCTTCAAAGTGAGAACGTTCTGGTTCTCCCGAATGATCTTCTTCCTCGAGATTCCCTGTAATGTTTTCTAGTTCTTCTAAAGAAAGAGAAATTGGGCCATCCTCTTCTTCATCCAAATCTTGTTTGGATTTTTTGGATGTTAAAATTCCATCCTCACCATTTAGTATTGATTCAATTTCTTTATCGAGATCAATTAAATCATCATCGAATTCTAATTCAAGATCATCATCTTCGAGATTGTTTTGATTATGAGATTGTTTTGGTTTTGATGGAGTTTTTTCTTTTTCAGATTCTTCTTCATAATCAGAAAAATCTGCATGAATGTCTTCATCATGTAGGATTGGGTCTTCTTCCCCAAGTAAGTTTAAATCTGAATCTAAGTCTATATCTAATAAATCATCATAAGAATCTGAGGAAGCGACCATGTCTGAAATGGAATCGTCTTCGTCATCAAAAGCGGAAATGTCGTCTAGGTTTGGAGCTTCGATTCCAGGTGATACATCCAAATCATCATCACCCATATCAAAATCATCCAAATCCAAGGAAAACGAGTCTTCATCGAGTACAGGTTCGATGTTTTCTAGATCTTCGTTTTTATTCTGTTCTTGATCCGCCATTCGCCTCGATTACCGTTTTCCCAAATTTAGTATCTGGCCATCCTCTAACGGCTGTTCCAAGATACTGTCCTCCGTTTTGATTTGCGTTCCGGGTATGTATCCACCCGCCATCTCAACCAAATCTTTTCCATTCGAACCTGCATCCAATGTATAAAATCCAGGATTCACTACGGATCCTTCAATTTTAACACGAACCGGTTTTTCAGAATAGATTCTTTTTCGCAAATCAGGGTTTTCCTTTAAGTAATAGAATCCGGTAAATAGTATCGTTACCAATACAGAACGTCGAATCCAATCTAGAGTCAAAGGAAATCCCCCTCTGGTATATTTTCGGCAAGAAGGGGGGAAAAAAATTAACGTTCGTGCAGTAAAATGCGAACTTTTGCTTTCTTTAATAGAATTTCTTTGTCTTTGGAGAGCGGAAGGGCTTCTGCTTCCCCGAGGAGTTCTACAGCATGGTCATGAGACAAATCGTCTTCAGAATCCCCACCTTCGGTGAGCACTCTAATTTGGTCATTTTTCACTTCACAGAATCCGCCATCGATGGCAATTCGGAACTCTTTCCCAGCAGTATGCAATTTGATCAGCCCAAAATCGAGTTGGGAGACTAAGGTAGCATGGCCTGGAAGGATTCCAAAATAACCCACAGAACCCGGCAGAATCACTGATTCCGCCTTGCCCTGGTAAAGGATTTTGTCAGGAGAGATGACTGTTAAAGTCAGTTCTTTACTCATCCCGATTAACCTTTGAGTTGTTTCGCCGCTTCGATTACTTCGTCAATCGATCCGACCATATAGAATGCTTGTTCTGGAAGTGTGTCATACTTACCTTCGATGATTCCTTTGAAGGAACGGATGGTATCTTCCAATTTTACATACTTTCCAGGTCGACCTGTAAACTGTTCCGCTACGTGGAACGGTTGTGAGAGGAATTTCTCCAAACGACGAGCACGAGAAACAAGAACTTTATCATCCTCAGAAAGTTCGTCCATACCAAGAATCGCGATGATATCTTGAAGGTCTTTGTATCTTTGAAGAATTCTTTGTACTTCGCGAGCAGTGTTGTAGTGCTCTTCTCCCACGATTTGTGGGTTCATGATGCGTGATGTGGAATCGAGTGGATCCACCGCAGGATAAATCCCTTTTTCAGAAATCGCACGAGATAAAGTCGTTGTTGCATCCAAGTGAGCAAACGCAGTTGCAGGAGCCGGGTCAGTTAAGTCGTCGGCAGGAACGTAGATCGCTTGCACTGAAGTGATGGAACCACGAACTGTTGATGTAATCCGTTCTTGTAATCCACCCATCTCAGTGGAAAGAGTTGGTTGGTATCCTACCGCAGATGGCATACGACCAAGAAGAGCCGATACTTCGGAACCTGCTTGAGAGAAACGGAAGATATTGTCTACGAAGAGAAGGATATCAGATCCGGATTCATCACGGAAGTTTTCCGCCATAGTCAAAGCAGAAAGCGCGATACGAAGACGAGCACCAGGAGGTTCGTTCATCTGACCAAAACAAAGAACTGTTTTGTCGATAACTCCAGATTCTTTCATCTCGTTCCAAAGGTCGTTTCCTTCACGAGTTCTTTCACCCACACCAGCGAACACAGAGTAACCACCATGTTGTTTTGCGATGTTGTTGATAAGCTCTTGGATTAAAACTGTTTTACCTACCCCAGCACCACCGAATAGTCCTGTTTTTCCCCCTTTGATGTAAGGAGCAAGAAGGTCGATGACCTTGATCCCTGTTTCAAAGATTTCTGTTTTAGGTTTAATTTCTTCGTAAGAAGGTGCATTTCTATGGATTGGCATCTTTTTTACGTCTTTCGGAAGATCACCGAGTTCATCGATTGCTTCACCAAGCACGTTAAAGATACGACCAAGAGTTTTTGTTCCTACTGGAACAGAAATTGGGATTCCTGTATCGGTAACTTCCAATCCTCTTTTTAATCCGTCTGTGGATTGAAGGGAGATCGCACGAACTGTGTTATCTCCAATGTGTTGTTGCACTTCTGCAGTAATTGTTACGTCTTTACCGTTTACTTTAGATTTAATCTCTACGGCATTGTAGATTTCAGGCATATTCCCGGACTCAAAACTGATATCCATTACCGAACCGATGATTTGTTTAATTTTACCTTTATTCATATATACTCCGAAAGACCTTTGTTAGGAGATGGCTTCCGCTCCCCCTACGATTTCTGAAATTTCCTGCGTAATTTTTGCCTGACGAACTCGGTTATAACCGCGAGTAAGAAGTTTGATCATCTCACCTGCTGCGTCTGTTGCCGCTTTCATAGCCACTCTTCGTGCAATGTGTTCGGAAGCTACCGACTCCAAAATGATCTTAACAAAAGTAGTTTTGATCACCATAGGAAGAAGGTTTTCCAAAATTGTTTTTGGATCCGGCTCATACAATACTTCTGGACCAGAAGATCCTTTTGTCCCAGCTTCTTCCATTGATAAAGGAAGAACGGTAGTAATTTCTGGTTTTTGAGTTGCTGCCGAATAATAATGAGTGGATATAATTTCAACTGAATCCACTGATTCATTTGCAAAACGTTCCATAAAGTAAGAAGCAAGATCATTTGCTTCTTTGCTTCCCGCTTTATCATCGATATTGGTATGAGTAGTAACCAATTCTACTTTTGCAAATTTAAAGAAGGCAATTGCTTTTTTCCCAGCAGCATGGACTTCAACTTCCACACCTTTGGACTTCAACTCTTCGATACGGTTTTTAACAATACGAAGAAGATTGGAGTTAAAACCACCGCATAACCCACGGTTTGCGGCGATTGCAAGGATAGCTACTTTTCGGATTTTGTCCGGCTTCCTTAAGTAAGGGCTGTGAATGATCCCAGCAAGGCTAGACAAAGAAGAAACTAACTCGCGAGTTAAGTCGGCGTATGGTTTCGCCGCATTAACTTTATTAGTTGCTTTTTTTGCCTTTGCCGTGGAGACCATCTCCATGGTTCGAGTGATTTTTCTCGTATTTTTAACCGAGTTAATCCTCTTTTTTATCTCACGCGGTGTCGCCAAGATCTTTCCCCTTAATTATTCTTTGTCAGAAAATGTTCTACAATCGATTTGATTGTTTTTTGCAAAGCTGCTTCTTGTTTTACTTCTTTCGCAGTTCTGATTTCTTCTAAAATTTCTGGGTGTTGTTCTCTCATAGTTCGAAGCAAATAAGTTTCGAATTCACGAATCTTTGCCGTAGGAACCGTATCCATAAAACCTTTCGTCACCGCAAAAATAGAAATCACTTGTTCTTCTACTGGAGTTGGTGAGTTGTTTGGTTGTTTGAGGATTTCAAGAACTCGGTATCCACGATCAAGCTGAGCTTGCGTTACTGGATCAAGTTCTGTTCCTAACTGTGCAAACGCTTCTAAGTCACGGAACTGAGCCAAATCTGACTTGAGAGTTCCTGCTACTTTTTTCATCGCTTTGATTTGTGCAGCAGATCCAACCCGTGATACAGAAATTCCCACGTCCACCGCAGGGCGAAGGCCCGATGCAAATAGGTTGGACTGAAGGTAAATCTGACCATCAGTGATGGAGATTACGTTCGTAGGGATGTATGCAGATACTTCCCCTTCTTGTGTTTCAATGATTGGAAGTGCTGTCATAGACCCACCACCGAATTTATCATCGAGTTTCGCAGCTCTTTCAAGCAAACGAGAGTGAAGGTAGAATACGTCCCCAGGGTATGCTTCACGACCTGGTGGGCGGCGAAGTAAAAGTGACATTTGTCTGTAAGCTACGGCTTGTTTAGAAAGGTCATCATACACAACGAGTGTTGCTTTCCCTTCTTCATACATAAAGTATTCAGCCATAGTCGCACCAGAGTAAGGTGCAATGTATAACATAGGAGCTGGTTCAGATGCGTTTGCCGATACAATGATTGTATACTCAAGAGCACCTTTTTCGCGTAACATTTCGATGGTGGAAGCAACAGTAGATGCTTTTTGTCCAATCGCTACATAAACGCAGATAACACCTTTTCCTTTTTGGTTGATGATGGTATCGATCGCGATGGAAGTTTTTCCTGTTCCGCGGTCACCGATGATGAGCTCTCTTTGTCCACGTCCAATTGGGATCATTGCATCAATCGCTTTGATTCCTGTTTGCATTGGTTCATGAACTGATTTTCTCATCGCAATCCCTGGAGCCGGCGACTCAACAGGTCTTGATTTTTTAGCGTTCAGTGGTCCTTTTCCGTCGATCACTTCCCCGAGTGGATTAAGAACTCGACCGAGAAGTTCTGGTCCAACTGGAACTTCGAAGATTTTTCCCACACGTTTAACGGAAAAACCTTCTTCAATTTTAATATAATCACCGAAGATTACAACCCCTACGGAGTTTTCTTCTAAGTTGAATGCTTGTCCTCGAACCCCGTTTTGGAATTCAACAAGCTCTCCTGACATTACGTTAGTGAGTCCGTAAACTCTCGCAATCCCGTCCCCTACTTCGAGAACTGTTCCAACTTCTTCAACTTGAAGGTCTTTTTTGAAGTTTTTAATTTCTTGTTTTAGTACCGACGTTACTTCGTCTGTTTTAATTTTCATTCAAATGCTCCGACTGGGATTTTCTTTTGGAGGAGAGCCTCGCGGGTTCCGGCAAGTTTTGCACGGATCGAGGCATCGATTAAAAAGTCGTCTATAAAGAGTTTGAATCCACCAATTAGGGCTGGATCCGTTTGTTCTGTGACACGAACTTCGCGTTCGAACTTGGAAGAGATAGACTTGGTGATTCGATCTACGGCTTCTTTGCCAAGAGAATCTTTGGAAACAATGCGAAGAGAACTACGATTTTTAAGTCGGTCCACTCCTGTTCTATAATCTTCCAAAATATCCTTGAGGAATAGAAATCGATTCTTACGAACCACAAGTGTAATGAAGTTGGCAACGATATCCGATGCCTTCCCCTGAACTGACTTTTCTGCAGTTCGTTCTTTCTCAGAAGGATCAACTAATGGAGAAAGGAAATAATGGCGGATTGACTCATCAGAAAAGAAAACATCCACTAAAGATGAAAGTTCCTCTTCTGTTGACTCAAGCGAGTTAGCTTCCTGAGCTAACTCCAAAAGTGCCGTTGCGTAAACCTTTGAAATTTGGTTCAGACTCATTTTATTTTAAGTTTATCGAGTTTTGCGATCTCTTTTTCGACAAAGGAAGCATAGTCTTCCTTCTTCAATTGTTTCTCCAAGATCTCACTCGCGATGAGAACGGACATTTCCACAATTTGGTTTTGCATTTCAGACAAAGCTCTGCTCTTCGCTAAATCAATTTCGCGAATTGCGTTATCTTTAATGCCTTTCACTTCATTGTGTGCTTCTTCCGTCAATCTTGTGCGGAGAGCAACTGCATCTTTTTTAGCTTCATCTACAATTTTATGAGCTTCTTCCGTCGCTTTGAAGAGTTGGTCTTTGTATTCTTTTAAAGACTTTTCTGCTTCTACACGAAGGGTTTCTGCTTTGTTGATATCGCCTTGGATGCCGGAAGCACGTTCTTCGAGAGCATGAAGGATCTTGTCCCATGCAAATTTTTTAAGAACGAAGACAACAACCGAGAAAGTGACCAGGGTCCAGATGACCAGACCCGGATTGACTTTCAGCAAATTGAAGCCGGAAGCCGCGAGGATAACCAAGACTATTGTCCTTGTTCTACTTTTGTGGCACCAGCACCAATTGTTTTGTCAATTGAGCCATTGAGTTTGAGCGCGATAAGAAGAGCGATTACCACTGCGAAAAGTGCTGCACCTTCAATCATACCTGCTGCTACGTAAAGAACGAGTTGGATCTTTCCCGCTGCTTCTGGTTGGCGGCTAATGCTTTCTGCCACTGATCCACCAATTCTACCAATACCGATTCCTGCTCCAAGTAATGCAAGTCCTGCTGCGAGTCCTACTGCGATGTATCCTAAACCGAATTCCATTGTTTTCGTTTCACTCCTGTGTGTTTTATAATATAAATAAAACCAATGTTAATGTCTATGCATCACAGTTCCGATGAACACGGTTGTGAGCAGAGAGAAAATGAACGCTTGTAAAAAGGCTACAAGTAGTTCTAAAAAGTAAATGAGCACCGAACTGAGAACAGATACAGGTGCGATGAGCCAACTTTCGCTCATAAAAATAAACCCAAGTAACGCAAGGATCATTACGTGTCCCGCAGTCATGTTGGCAAGTAACCTCATGGTTAACGCAAAAGAACGTGCAATGTGTGTGACGATAAACTCTAAGGCCCACATCAGTGGCCAGAGTGGGAGTGGAACTCCCTTAGGAACCGCATGCGCTACGAAGGAAATTCCTTGGTAAGAGAATGCAGTGCCGTAGATGGTAAGTAGTGTAATAGATGCAAGAGACAGAGTGACACTGATGTCCCCTGTAGGTGTGATTCCTGACCAAATTTCTCCGAATGTATGGAGAGAATGTGGTGTGTGATCCACTGCCCCGACTGCCACAAGAGCATCAGAAGCGGCAACAGTTAGTTCCCCCACAGATGGGATGAGGCCAAACAAGTTACAGAAAAGGATAAAGAAAAACAGAGAGAAGATATAGTGGTAATAAGAATGTCCGTGGTGATCAAGAGATGCATCCACAACATTTTCTTTTAGATAACTTACGAAAGCCTCTACGCCAGAAGTAAATTTGTTATGAACTTTTTTAGGATCTCTTGAAATCAAATTGGCTGCGGGAATAAAAACAAGGAACATAAAAAAACAAGCAATCCACATCATGGTCACTCGTTTGGTAATGTGAAGATCGAGTCCACCTACATAGTGATACTTCACCCCGTCATGGTTTACAAAAACATCGTGGTTCTCGGCGTCAAACCCAGGTTGCCCTTCGGTAACAATTGTGCCACCAAAGTTCAGAGGGAAAATGGGAGCATCACCTAAGTGGTGCGCCATCACTTCACTGAAATCGAAGCCCTCTTCAGAGCCGTGCCCTTCCGAATCGTTAGCAAAAACATTCGTAAAACTAAGGGAAAAAACTAATAAAAATGATAAAAAAAACCGATATTTAGACTTATTTTCCACTGAAATAGCTCGCAAATACTAGAAAAAGTAGGTGGACGAAATAGGCAATTAAAAATCCAGAAGTTGCCTCAAAAGGGTACTCTAAGACCTGGAAAGCAGTCAGAATGCCTAAATTTAGAAAAAACGAGAGAAACACGGTAAAAAAGGGAAAACCTGACTCTGCCAAAGCAGGGATTTTTCTCGGAAGGAACCGAAGTTGCAAGATGGCCATTTGGATGGCAAAGGAAATGGCGCCACCGAAATAGAAAATCAAACGATACCCGTCTTCCACCAAACCAGCAGTTAGCGGGAGACTTAGAATGAATACAAGAAGTAGGTAACTGAAATAGTGGAGATGGAACCTTCTGAGATTGATGGTATTTAGATCCATTGGTTCAAGATGGGAGGTTGGGGATTTGTGGGCAAGTAGGATTGGGGGGATTGGAAGGTATAGATCCCCGCCCGTATCGAACTGGGTGGGGCTATCCACCCGCCACCCAATGGTTTCCAAATATCACACGTTTGTTGGTTTGTGAAGGAAGAATTGCAAGTTTACAAATTTTATAGAATAAAGTTCATCTTTTACCAATTCTAAAAAGGAAATCGAACTTACGATTATTATGGAGAAAGTTTATATTTAGTATTGAGATAAAAGAAAACTTTCTCTACATCTGTTTCAGAAAGATTAGTATTGAAATAGAGAACTTCTGCAATGTCAGCATCAAGATTTCCATTCCCTAATAAAACACGATCCAAATTCGATCCGCCAGCATAAGAATAGGTACCATCCAAGGCCGACTGCCCTGCAAATTTACCATACCTATATTCGCGAACATTTGAAGTCAAAGTCTGTACGGTACCAATGGAAATAAATTGGAGCATTGGTAAGGGAATTGATGACGGTGATATACAAGTAGTAGCGTTTCGACAAACTGCATATTCACCTAACACATCGGAAATACCTATTTCTCTACCTAGCGTATAACATAACCGAATAAGAGTGATTGCTGATGCAATAGAAACCAAACGCTTTACGAAAAAAAAACTTCCGCTATCAGTAACATATAGCCCAACCCCACCACTTGGTAATTCCATTTGTGATGTTAGTGAACTTCTGAACGCTACTGCAGGGTAACCATTCACCTGATTCTTTCGATAGATAGGCCAAATATTTATAGTCGGTTGCGATATATGATTTCCGAATCCACTGACATCTGGCCAGCTCGTAACCGGATCTCCATCATTTAACGTTAGCTGGTCTGCTTTGAACCAAAGCCGAAGGGAACCAGAACCCAAAACGCGAGGAGCTACCATTTGCACGGTGTATTCATTTGTAATACCATCCGTTCCAGTCACAACGTATTTCAATGGAGAATTATAGTCATTAGAACTCACTCCACTCGTTTGTGGAACTCCATTGACCGAGACAGAGACACCGTTAGTCTTAAAATTAGCAACATAAGAAGAGATTGTCACGATTGATTCGGAAGTGATTACAATTTGGTTTCCATTGATGATCCCAGTCACTCCTAAACTAGGGATCGAATATTCTAAGATTTCTTTGCCGGCAGGAAAGATGTATACTTTTCCGCAAGTGACACTGTTATCCGAAGTTGCCCATTTGAACAACAATGTGTCTATAAATTTTTGCCCATTCGGATCGCAGGGATTTTCGGAAAAAGGGTTACTGCAGGAAAATAGGAACAGCAAAATCAAAAAGCAAAGTGAAGAATACAGTCTCTGCATGTGTGATGAACCTTCGCTTTTTCAGGTAAGAATAGAAATGAACCTAAACGATGTTAGATCCTTTTCAGGTGTGCGTCCAACGTCAAGAAGAAAGCAAAAATTTATTGATAGAAATCTTGTTTTCTATCAGGTTTGAGCAAATTCGTCTAAAATTGCTTTTAGTTGGATTGCTTGGTTCTCTTCAATCCCAGACAAACAAAAAATTTGTTCTGGTATGGCTTTTGCCTTTTCGCGTAAATGTTTACCATTCTTTGTGAGAGAAACAACAACGACTCGTTCATCTTCCTGACTTCTCGTTCGCTCGACAAACCCACTCTGCTCTAATCTCTTTAATAAAGGTGTCAAAGTTCCCGAGTCCAATTGCAAACGATCCCCAAGTCCACTCACAGTGTTTTCCTCTTCTTCCCAAAGCACCAACATTACAAGGTATTGTGGATAAGTCAGCCCTATCGTCGCAAGTAACGGACGATAGATCTTCATCAAACGATGCATCGATGAGTATAAGGAAAAACAAATTTGGTTCTTCAAAAGAAGAACCTCATCTGTAGGATTTTTAAGCTTGGACAAGTTTTTCAATGTCCTTTTCAATCGCTTCTGGTTTTGTAATGGGGGCATATCGTTTCACAACGTTTCCATTTTTATCGATTAAGAATTTTGTGAAATTCCACTTGATGTCAAGGGAACCGAAAATCCCTGGAGCTTGTTTTTTGAGATGTTTGTAGAGTGGATCTGTATTTGGACCATTCACTTCTAGTTTAGAAAAAATAGGAAAGGTTGTTAAGAATGTTCTTTCGCAAAATAATTTTATTTCTGCATCTGTTCCCGGTTCTTGTTCACCAAATTGATTGCACGGGAAAGCCAATACTTCCAAACCCTTTCCTTTCCAACGGTCATAAGTTTCCTGAAGCCCTTTGTATTGTGGGGTAAAACCACACTCACTAGCTGTGTTGACAATGAGTAACACTTTGTCTTTAAACTGTTCCAAAGGAACTTCCTCGGAACCTCGTTTTACTTTGATTTTGTAAAATTCATCTGACATTTTCGGTCTCCCTATATGCATTTTAGATTGTGCACAATTCAATTTTGTTCAATCTTTTTATTTGAAATTTATGTGATTTTTTTGAGTTTTTCGCCAGATGGGCGTGAATCTAACTATCCCCGCCCTGACTAGGGAGGGGAACTAGACCCGCCACCCAATACCATCGCCTTACCACAGCCTCAGAAATCTGACCACCAGCTTCTTGATTCCCGAATATTTTTTACAAAAAAGTTCCTAGTTTTGCAGAATTGACTCGCTTTCAAAAGAGAAACCAACCGTAATGATACGAATTTTATTTCACATCTCGAAAAATATATTTGGAGCAAACAATGAATATACAATTGGTCTTACGGCCTTTGTTGGTATGTGCACTTTTCCTTTTGCCAGGATTTTTGGCAGCAGAAGGAGAACTACCATCCCCCCCTACCATCGATAAATCTGATACAGCTTGGATGTTAGTGTCTTCTGCATTTGTGTTCTTTATGATCCCGGGACTGGCTTTGTTCTACGGCGGTATCGTTCGTTCCAAAAATGTTTTATCAACAATGATGCATAGTTTTGTTGCGATCATCGTGATGACACTACAGTGGACTATCTTTGGATATAGTTTTGCTTTTTCAGGAGAAAATCCTTATATCGGAAATTTTGATTTAGCATTTCTGAATGGGATAAATCTCGATTCCGTAAAAGGGACGATCCCAACTTATGTACACTTTTTATTCCAAGGAATGTTTGCAATCATCACACCAGCACTGATCTCTGGGGCAATCGCAGAAAGAATCAAACTCTCCGCCTATGTTGTTTTCATTCTCGTCTGGTCAACGTTAGTTTATGACCCAGTGGCACATTGGGTTTGGGCCGATTCAGGTTGGTTGTTAAAAATGAATGCTCTTGATTTTGCGGGAGGAACAGTCGTTCATTTGATTTCAGGGATTGCGGGCCTTGCGGCTGCCATTGTCATTGGGAAACGTAAAGGTGACGTCGGTTTACTAACTCACCCAAATAACATGACTTATACGTTACTTGGATCTGGTCTTTTGTGGTTTGGATGGTTTGGTTTCAACGCCGGTTCTGGACTTGCCGTCAATGGGCTTGCCGCAAGAGCATTCTTAGTGACACTAATTGCACCCGCAGCAGCTGGAGCTACTTGGTTACTCATCGAATGGTGGCATACAAAGAAGGCGACGGCACTTGGTGCGGCTTCGGGAATTGTAGCTGGTCTTGTGGTCATCACTCCTGCATCTGGTTATGTGGGCGTTCAAGGGGCAATGATTATGGGATTTTTAGTATCTCCTGTATGTTATATGGCGATTTTGCTTAAGGGCAAACTTGGATACGATGATACTCTCGATGCATTTGGAATCCACGGTGCAGGCGGAGCTTTTGGTGCCATTCTTACAGGTATCTTTGCTTTAGAACTTGCAGAAGGAATGACTTTAGGAAATCAATTGACAGCTCAAGTGGTCAGTGTTGTTGCTACTGCCGTTTATTCTTTTGTAGTTTCCTATATACTTGCACTTGTGATCGAAAAAACAATCGGTTTTAGAATCGAAGAAGATAAAGAAGTCACCGGACTTGACCAAGAAATCCATGGTGAAAAAGGATATGATATAAGGTAATCAATATGAAATTAGTCATCGCAATCATCCAACCACATAAGTTAGAAGAAGTAAAAAACGAACTTACCAAAAACGAAATCTATCGTTTAACTGTCAGTGACGTACAAGGTTATGGCCAACAAAAAGGAAAAACAGAAGTTTTCCGTGGGCATGAATACCAAGTAAACCTGCTGCGGAAGGTAAGATTAGAAATCGCAGTAAATGACGAGTTTGTCAAACCAACTGTGGATGCCATTTTGAAAGCTGCCAAAACAGGACCTGAAGGTAAAATCGGGGATGGAAAAATTTTCGTGATGCCACTCGAAGAAGTGATTCGCATTCGTAGCGGAGAACGAGGCAGCAAAGCCATTTAACAAAAATTTGGTGTTCCGAGGGAATTTCTCCCTCGGAAGTGTATCCTTAAGTTACAATTTTTTCGAGAATGTACTCTTGGTTGGATTTTCCACCGGGAACAAATGGATACACCCCCCAACTAGACGGAACCCTCACTTCAATCATAGCTGGCCCTTTTGTTTCTAGAACTTTTTCTAAATCACTCACTCCTAATTTCCAATCCCATTCAAAGTATCCAATTCCAAAAGATTGGCATAACAAAGGAAAGTCCGGATGAAAATGGAATTTTGATCCAGAATACAAACTTCCGTAAAACAAATCTTGTTGTTGTTTAACGAGTCCCAAATGTTCATTATTGATTAAGATAATTTTTACATTTAGGTTCTGTTCCTTTAAAGTAGACAACTCTTGTAAGTTCATCATAATCGAACCGTCGCCGGAAAAACAAAACACGTGAGCTTCTTTATGACTTAAAGCCACACCAATTGCGGTAGGAAGACCAAACCCCATTGTTCCTTGCCCACCGGAAGTGATCCAGGACGTAGGATTTAAAAAGGGAAAATACTGTGCCACCCACATCTGGTGTTGTCCCACATCCGTAAGTACAAAATGTTCACCATGTGGTAACACAGAAACAAAATCTAAAAGAATTGATTTCATTGGATGTTCTTCCGGGATCTGTTTCCAAGTTTCGATTTGTTGCAATGCGTTATCATTTCGTATGCAAAAATCTTCTTCCAATAAAAAAGGAATCACTTCAGAAAGATCTCTTTGCAAACTCAAAGTTACGGGTTTATTTTTGCCAATTTCTCGTGCATCAATATCAATATGAATGATCTTTGCATCATTGCAAAACTTTTGGATATTGCCAGTAGCTCGATCATCAAAACGAACGCCAATGGCTATCAAAAGATCACAAACACCAAGCGCTTCATTTGCGGTAACCGTTCCGTGCATTCCCATCATTCCTAAGTTCATAGGATCTTCTTTTTCAAAAATTCCAAGCCCCATTAGCGTTGTTACTACGGGGATTTGAAAACGCGAAACCAATTCTCTTAAACGTAAATATTCTTTTTTAGCACCACCACCTACATAAAGTAAGGGGAAACGAGAATCCTCTAATAAGGATTTGAATTCTTGTAAAAACAAATCCATACTTTCAAAGGACAATCCATCTTCATTTGGTAAAAGTTTGCTTTCTGCATCCGACTTAGCAAATGAACCCAAATTTATGTTTTCGTTAGGTAAAGTAATGATTTGTGTTTGGATGTCTTTTGGTAAATCAATCCATACTGGACCTTTTTTTCCTTGGCCACATAACCCGTATGCTTCCTCTAACGTTTCAATGATTTGGTTAGGCTCTTCGATCAAATAAACTTTTTTAACAAGTGATGAAACAATCTTCGCTGTTGGCAATTCCTGAAATGCATCTGTTCCCATGAGTGCAAGCGGAACTTGTCCAGAAAAAATGAGTAAGGGAACCGAATCTCTTTGAGCATCCGCAACGGCCGTGATGAGATTGGCAACACCAGGTCCAGAGGAAACAAATACGGTACTCACCTCACCCGTGCTCCTTGCCCTTCCTTGAGCAATGAAGCCGGCGCCTTGTTCATGCCTTGCCAAAACATGTTCTATCTTTGACTCCGCCAAACTTTCGTATAATGGTAATATAGTTCCACCAGGAACACCCGGAATCCATGTAATTCCCTTTGATTCTAAAAAATGTATGATGTATTGACTTACGGTGATTTCTTCCCGCATAAAGATCCTCTCCTTGTTGGTTTCCCCGTCGACTTCGAGCTTTCTGTCGACCGAGGAAACAAGTGAGGATTATGACAGAAAGCTACGTATGTATGAGGAGACTACAACGACGACTAGGACGAGGGTAGAGAGGACATAGCTAGACAATCCAAAAACGGGCATGGAATCCATGATCTCGTAGTTTGTGGTTGTCTTCTGAGCCATTACAGATAAAAGATTTTTGCAAAGAGTTGCGGCCGTCAAGAATTTATTTGGAGTCAGTGGTTTGCTTTTTCCTCAGAACAAACCAATCCCTGGTGGGAATATAAAAGTATAACATAACCTATCCAAGAGAACAGAAATGATTTCTATTCGTTTTCTTTTGCTTTTTTGATTAAAGAATAAAATGCGGCGATAAAACCTAAGAAAAAACCTACAAGTAACCAGAGTGGTTCCGTTTTTAAATATTCATCTAAATAGTATCCCCCCACTACAAAAAGTGCAATGGAAGATACGAATTCAAAACCAACACCGGCCATCGCCATTGGCGACTTCTCCGGTTTTTGATTAAAAGGTTCTTTCGATTCTCCTGTCATTGAAGGAGGCGACCAATCCGTTCCCATCGAACACTGAGTCTCCACAAACGATACCGAATTGTTCTTTCTATCCAACTCAATCTAGACTCATCATCTCTATAGCGAGAGTTATGTGAGGAAAATACTTCTGTGTAGTGACAACGTCTATCAAGAGCATCACCTTCATAACGCTCTGCGATCTCGGGCCCTTTTTCTGCAAGCTCTTGGCCATCTTTGTATTCACAAGTGGAGTCTTTCCAATCAATGGAAAAATAAATAATTAGCGCCTTTCCTAAAATATCTTCTCGTTTCACAAATCCCCAAGCACGTGAATCATGTGAATCGTCTCTGTTATCTCCCATCACCATGTACTGGCCTTCTGGAATCTGACAGCCGTGTAAAAAATCACAGTATTCAAAGATATGCGCACGACGATCATCTTCAAATCCTTCAAGAATTAGATGTTCAAAACCTGGTTTGACTTCTTGAAAGAGAGCCCTTTGTGTGGCTTCTAAATTATCCAAATCAGAAAGTTCTTTTCCAATAGGAACTTCTTTTGGTTGGTAAGACTGAAACTCTTCTGCACCTTTTTCTTTATATTCAATGAGTGCAAAGTGTACCCTTCCCCTGTCTTTGGTATCAATGTATTTACGAGTGATTCGGATTGTATCTCCAGGAAGACCAACCACACGTTTGACAAATCGTTTTGCGAAAATGCCTGTCCTTGATTCTTCTTGGGCTAGCGCCGTTGCCGGTGGGATAAATGTGACAATATCTCCACGTTTCGGATCATCGATACGAAAGAGTTCCTTTTCTGTAAAAGGCATTCTAAAGGAATAACGCATTTTATTAACAAATAAAAAGTCCCCAATTTTGAGTGTGGGGATCATGGAACCTGATGGAATATTATTAGCATCTAATATAGATGATTTGAAAGCAAATACAAGAACCACAATGATTCCGAAAGAAATTCCCGAAGCAGCAGCTCCCTCTTTTGGAGGTTCTTTAGAATCTTGTTTTGGTTTGGATTGGAAGATAGTGGAGAATATTCCCATAGGTTCGAAGCTAGGGAATTGGAATTTTCTGTCAAGAAAGGGGGAAAAAAAGCGCAAAAGACTTGTACTATTTTCGGGAATCGACGATACCATACATGGAGATCTTCTGCTTATGGAAACATCAATCCACGTTTTACGAAAAACCTTACTAGAGATGAAAGAAAACTATTCTTTTGTCTGCATCAAAACAGGTACGGAAACCGAGGACATGGGAGAAGAAGAAATCTCCCTCCTAAAAACGATTACTGCCGGAATTTTGCCCCTCTATGTCAAAATTGGTGGCCCAGAAGCCAGAAACGATATCCGAATCTGCCAAAGGATCGGAGTTTCAGGAATTTCCGCACCCATGGTGGAGTCAGAATACGCATTAAAAAACTTCATCCAGACCATGAAGAATCTCCTGACACCATCTGAATACGAATCCTATAACAAATCCATTAATATGGAAACCATCACTGGATACAGAAACTTGATGGATATTTTTGATTCCGTTCCATTTCAAAGTTTAGAACAAGTAACAGCGGCTAGGTCAGACTTAAGTGCTTCTATGGATAAAAAACCCGATGACAAAGAAGTCACAAGGATTTCCAAAAAAATCATCTCGGAAGCAAAAAGCAGAGGGAAAAAAACTTCTGTTGGGGGAACCATCACCAAAACAAATTTTGATCTGATTGCCAATGAGATCGAACCAGACTTTATCAATTCACGCCATGTGATGGTGGATACGAAAAAAGCGATGGCGATTGGAGCAACTGATGTTGCCGAATGTATGTTGTTATTCGAAATGGATTTATTTGAATTTTTCTCCAAAACATTTCCTGAAAAAGGATATTACTACCGAAACCGAGTGGAAATCAATCGAGAACGAATCGGCGAAAGAAAGGTATTATACTTTATTCGTTAAGTGGTTTATTTATTTTTTTTATTCAGTTTAGTTTCTCCTTTTCTCTTTATTTCTCCTAAAAACTTTCATGCCCCCTTTCAAAAAGGGGTATTTCTTTTTTTATTTCTCCTTACCATCATCAGTTTCTGGAAAGAAAAAAAAACAAAATCTGAAGCAAAGCCGAATGACAAGCTTATTTACTTTAGTTTGTTATCTGACAAACAAATCAAGATTCTCCCCTATTTACTTTGTATCAGTTGTATTATATTTTTCATTGGTAGCACCTACCACGCCTTCCAACTAACAAAATCATTGGCCGATGCTTTTTTGTTTCAAGATGCGGATTATATTGGTATTTCGGATATTCTTCTCTCTATTTCTCGTGGAGAAGGATTTACTAGTGGTTACTATTCAGAGTCAGGAATAGGAAGTTACCTCCACCACCACTTCGCACCAGGAATGTTTGTTTTGTCTCCGTTTGCGAATTGGATTCCCGAAAGATGGGGACTGGCCGTGGGTGTATTTTTCGTTTACCAATTGGCAACGTTCCTTTGGCTTTTCTGGGCGTATCAAATTTCCAAAGACAATTTAAAAGAAAAGGGAAGTAAATTTTTAGTTTTCTGGGTTCTTCTCACAAACCAGTTGTATCTCTACCGCATTGGATCCAGTTTTCATTTCGAAGTTTTGGTTTTATTATTTGCCCTTTTCTTTTTTTATATTTGGGAAGAACGGAAAAAAATACAAAATGTTCGGTCTCATTTCTTCTGGTTTTATTATAGTATTTTATCTTTTGTCACCATTCTTTATCTTTCACTCAAAGAAGATATTGGGATCTACCTTCTTCTTTTCTTTCTACCGACAGTTTTAGGATTTATATACAAACATAATCAAGAGAATCGAAAACCGGGAGCAGCTAAAAGATGGGTTTTCTTTAGCATCGAAGATAAAATTCATCTCCATTCGTTAATACTAATCATAAGCATCGTATTTTTATGGATGGGTTTTGTTTTTTTCATTTATCCAATATTTGGTGATTTGAAAGAATCCGTCTCCTGGGCGAATGTTCTCACCCAAGAGTATCATTCCGCCTTCAAACAAGTAACTGGTTTCCAAAAATCATTTCAAATATTTCTAGAATTAATCACGAGCGGGGGACTCGGAATCTTTCAAATGTTACCAGAAGTGATAGGAATCGGACTAGTATACGCGACACATATATTTTCCTCTAGACCCTGGCACCATGAGGTTTATACGTATTACAGTTATTCCTTAGTTCCTTTTATCCTTTATACCGGAATTCTTTGGATCCAATCGGAGAAAAAAATATCTTTGTCCTTTGCCTTTTTGATTCTTACTTGTCTCTTTTGGAAAAACTCACTCGATCAAAATTTTCCGCTGGATACAAATATCAAAAGTCCATGGAAAAATGAAGCGATAGAAAACGAAGTGCGAGAAGATTTAAAAAATGCGAATCTTCTAATTCTTTCGAATCCATTAAAGATTATATCGCCAAATACAAATCTGGATCCGAATACAACTTCCAATCTCGGAAATGATAAAAATCTAAAAACCAAAAAAGGTATTTGTGTATTTTCACAATACAACCTTTCTTTTCAGATCACTGACCAAGTGAAAACTTATCCTCTGGAACAAATCAAAAATGCAGCATCGATTTGCGAAAAGGCAAGCCATTGTTATATGGTGTTGGCAGCAGAGTTTACGGATGAGATTTTATGGCCTAAGTCCAGAATTTTAGAATATAAAAAAGAATTAGAAAACCAAAATGGATCTTTAGTTTGGAAAGGAGAACAAATTGAAGTTTGGAAATTAAAAGCAATGAACTAGGCCGAAAGTGCAAAAAACGGATAACGTCATCACTTATATACCATTCCCGCATTTAATCAATGCACTCATCCATATCAGGCATACATAATTTATTTTCCTTTAGAAAAAGATATTCGTTCGTTTCTTTGCCAAAATTTTGTAACCAAACTAAATTTTTATAAACTTTAATCACTCCAGAACCTTGGCAAAGGATATATCCATTATTACTAATCTTTTTCTCTGATTTTTCATAGCAGGATGTCTGCTCATTACAACTTCCATCTGTACAAAGTTCGTAACTGTAAGTGTAAGTTGCATTTGGTTTCATTTTTAGTGTAAGACAATAATCACCAGAGCATCCATTAAACTTTTTATGTAACCAGTTAGTTGGTTTGCTGAATTTTTCCGGCGTACCTAAATAGTTATCAAAAACCCAACCATCTTTGAGATTACTTTTAATACTATAGCCGATTTCGACGTTAACCCAAAACCCATTTACACTGTTTACTTTATCTTTTACTTTTTTATCCGGAATGATTTTTACCAAATTACCGATGATTAATTGAGACACAACCGGTGAATTCAAGCTGGGTTCCTTATGAACATTTACAATTGATACGGCTACTGGCAAATATCCGTCTTTCGCTTCCAACTGAACAATTATCATTAGAAATAAACAAATAAAGTGGTCCTTCATAATTTTGGTTAATAGTAAGTCATTGGAATGGTATATAAGGAACTAATCCAACCGAAGCTCCTCAAAATTATTAATGTCTTTAACTATTATTTTTCCCCCTTATCCCTTATAGGACATTAACTTTTATTGCTTTTTCTAAGTTTTAACTAATAATTCATGGAATTTGAATTTAAAATAATTGAATGTGAATCTGGAAAAAAGATTATAGAAATTTATCCTTGGGATGGAAAAAGAAAATTAACCATACCAGGAATTATGAGTGTAGACCCTTCTGAAAATTCTAAAGAAGACCTGATTTATTGTATAGGTCGATTATAGATTTATCATTTTCTATTCTAATATTTTTAACTGATAAAATATTGATTTCTAGATAATTAGAGGGCTTACCATTGCCAGTATCGTATTTTACAGGTGATTTTATTTTTACAATGGCAAGCTTTCCTTCCCTTTCTTCCGAAAGATAGGTGTCAGTGATTATTCCCCAAAATGTTATAGAATGACAATTTATCTCAGCAATAAAACCCTTTGGATTTTTATCTGTAAGTGATTTTATTTGATTGAGTATTTTATCAATATGTTGCAATTCAATGTGTGTATTGGCGTAAATCATTTACTAAAATGATAAGCTTCCCAAATAAATTGTAAATAAGAAAATTTAGATACACTAACTAATAAAATATGGATACTGATATAGAAGAATTTTTTAACTCATTAGAGCCAGTGTATAATGAATCTGGGGAATTATTGCACTACTTAACGATGAAGAAACGAAATAGTAATGTTGATGAATGTTTAGAGGATACACCTATTTCGAAAGAAGAAATGGATAAATTGATAGATATTTTTCATAAAGAAACTAAAGAATATATAACATCTATAGATCCTTTTGAATGGGGTTTAGCTAAACATCTTTAGGAGTTAAGTAAAGATGTGAAATACATGTCCCACAAACTTGTTTCCCAACAGAAGCGGCATGTAATCTCATATAATGTTCTTCTAATATTTTAGATTCATTTCTCCTATTTGTTTGATCCATCTTTTCACAAATAGATAATTTTTCTATTACGAATTCTGTTTTTCCTGATGTAGGGTTTGTTCTTTCTATAATACCAAATAAATGCCACTCTTCTCGGCCATTTAACAATAACCTGTAATATGGATAATTCCTTTTTGCCATTTTTTAATCCTCTAGTAATTGTAAAATACTACTAAACATAACACCTGTCAACTCAAAACTCCAGTAGAGTTTTTTCTAATAAATCGTAGAATATCTCTTTATTCTTGCGATTATTAAACCTGTAAGTAAATTCATTGATATAGTTTTGAAGATATTTCCCAGAAACGTGATGAAAACTTCCTACTAACCCTCTCTTGAAAATTGACCAAAATGCTTCTACATTATTCACATGAATTCCATTGAAGGCATATTGATGTTCACTATGATTTACAGTTTGGTGATCATATCCTTCTTTCTCTAAGATGCGATATGGACGAAATTCATCAGTCATGACAACTGCTTCCTTAGAGGTTACTTCCTCAAGAATATTTAATAATTGTTTACCCGTTAATTTCTGACCGAGTTTATTCGGTTTAGCAACAGTGGTATAAATTTTATCATCTTCTCTGGAGTAAACCCCTACAATTGGAGTCTTGAAACTTCCCCGACCTCGTTTAGATTTTACTTTTGGTTTAGGATCAGAATGAACATAAGCTTCATCGATTTCAACAATGGCCTTGAACATATCTTTAGAAACAGTCTGTCCCATAGCTTTTCTGATTTGATGAACCATCCGCCAAGAAGTTTTATAACTTCCTCTAATTTCTCGATGAACTTGACAGGCAGATATACCTTTCTTTGCATTTACTACCAAATGAATTACATAGAGCCATTTTCTGAGGTCTAGTTTAGAATCTTTAAAAATGGTTGATTTGAATATGGAGAAGGAATTATTACAACTATTGCATTGGAATTTCCTAGGTGTGAGTTTTCTATGAATAACTTTCTTAGAGAGACAATGTGAACATCGAATTCCTTTGGGATATTTTATATGAAGAAAATAATCAATGATGTCCATTTCTGTAGGAAATCTTTGCATAAGTTCCAAATATGAGATTCCAATTGCTCGGACGATAGTTGTATTATTTCCTTTTTTCATACCTCCATTTTACAGAAGGGCTAGGACAAATCAGATGCCGATTTCAAAAAAATTAACGCAAACTCATGAAAATAAAATAGAAAAAATCCTACAAAAAATGAGAGAAAATCCAGATGTGATTCATTGGATTGAACTGACAATTATTCAATTCGAAAAAGAGGTTAAAAAGAAAAATCATAACTAATCAGTTATGGAAAATAAAATTGATTTTGAACTTATTTCGGAAGGCTATTTTGAAACTAAACATTTTCGGCTAGACTTTGGCAATGAATTCCTCATTGCCAAATTTAAAATAGACGGAGTTACATATTTAAGAATTGGAAAAGATTATATTGAAAAAATCAATTAGAATCATTTTCGAGAAGAGATAACAGTTCTTCATACAATTCAATACTTTTATCAGTAATAGTATCGGTTGTTAGATCAAACTTATGTGCACGTGGAGAATTTGATACAAGACTTGCAATTTCTTTTCTATTTGACAGAATTGAGGATATAGCGTTCATTCTAGCGTTGCTGTTTAATTGTTTTGTTTGTATCGAAATTGAGACAACTAAACCAGCGAATGCTAAGCCTGTGAATAAAACATACAGGCAATTTAACTTATCAAAATGAACTGGTTCTTCAACGTAACTCCAAATACTTACAACTAACCATATTAGTATTGTTAGGCCAAAGATTGTTGCCATATATCGTTTCTTCATATTCATTTACCTTCCTTAACTTTTGTTATTTTCATTATAAAATTTCTTTCTTAATTTCTGAAAAGGCAACTCAATAAATATATAAAGAGGCAATGTCAAAATAACCTGAAGAACCAGCATAGCTAAGAATTTTAAATGAAACTCAAATATTGATGTTTTAGCATTAATCTTAAATAACGCCATAGAAACACCCATGATTATGAAATGCCAAAGATAAATAGTGTAACTCAGTTTTGCAATAGGTGAAAACACATTCAAGCTAAGAAATTTTGATATTGGAGATTCAATTTTTATTATGGATAGATAGAGAATTCCCGCAAAACCAATATTTTGGACGTTATACTTGAATGTATGTCTAAAGAAGTTTGGATCGTATTGTGACTGTAAATGTGAAAAAATTAAAAAAGAGAAAAATAGAAGTAATAATGAATAAAAATATACCACATTATCTTTTATCTCATTACTCCAATTTTCTTTATTCATATAAATATCCATGGCAATAACACCAATAATTAAAGAATCAAATCTTGTTTGGAATGGATGGTATATTTCTTCGTAATATGGTGGATTAGAGAATCCTTCGATCTTACTTAAGATTAGTATCCTGAATAGGACAGGTAATAAATATACAAGCAAAAGTAAGAATTGTCTCACTTTAAATTCAAATTTAAAGAATATTGTAGCACAAAGAATTGGGAAAATTAAATAGAATTGCTCCTCAGTAGATAATGACCAAGTATGAGTGTGAATTCCCTGCAAATAATTGCCAAGGAAAACGAAATCAGCCCATGAATTTCCAATTGCTTTTTGCAAATTTTCGACTGCTTCATTTAATATTCTGTTTCTTTCATATGAAAAAATCATTATTTTCCCAGTGAGGTAAGTTATAGTAAGGAACAAATAATAAGCTGGGAAAATTCTTAAAGTTCGTTTGATATAGAACTTTTTAAAATCTAATTTTGTATCAACTTTCCAATTTTCCCAAAGGCCTTTTGAAATTAGGAATCCACTTAAAACAAAGAATAAATCTACTCCCGACCATAGATTTGAATATAGAAGTTCTAATGTAGGATAAGGCGCAATTATTGATTTTAGATTAATATAATAATGGTTAACAAGAACAAATAAAATAGCAAAAGCTCTTAAGCCGTTTAGTGGTTTTATTTCAGATTCTCCGTTTCGGAAAAGATCCTTTATGGCTTTTTTCACACACTTCCCGCTTACACGAATATCCGTGCTTTATTGATATCTACACACGGAATTACGTGTTCCGGAAATGTCAAGTAGGACACATAATTTCGTGTGTGGAATATGGAGAATTTGTTAGAAAATTAGGGCAGAGAATTAAGGAAATCCGTATTTCGAAAGGAATTACGCAGGAAGCGATGGAAGAAGGAGAATATGGTATTTCCTATCGAACTGTGCAAGATATCGAAAATGGTCAATCCCACCCATCTATTCGCTCCATTTTTAAGATTTCGAAACAATTAGAAGTAGAGCCTCACAAACTCATGTTGTTTGATGATGCCAAGGCAAAAAGAAGACACAAACTTACTGAAAAAGAATCAGAATTACTCCATAGTTATTTCAAGAAAGCTGAGTTAATTAGAAATCTTATAAACGATAAGTCAATTAATCAGAATATCGAAAAAGACGAACTTTTACTCTATCTAAATCTGTGGTTTAACTTCTTGTACATCGTAATTGAAACGGCTATTTTTCAGTTTGAAATAAAGGATAAAACTTTCGATTCATTATACAATTTCAAAACGCACTCTTGGACTAATGAATTTATTTCAAAACTAAAAGACTCTAATCAATCGATCGGATCAATCCAGTCAGACTCAAATATTCAGTTCAAAGAACTAGAACAGTTGGTGATATATGCGAGTTATCTACATTCTACAATTTCATTATTCTTTAAGGGAGATAAGAAAATAGAAATCATTTCTACAGAAAATTTTAAATTCGAATCAATTCTTATTAAGAAACTAATAGGAAATGGAAAAGTGGAAAAATAAATTAGTGATATCTCTTTATATGTAGAACACATAAAGACAAGAAGGGGTTTTGAATTGTTTAATAAATTAAAGATTAGATTTTATATTTATTTAGATTTAAAGTATTGTGTTTTGTTAATTACAACTAATCGATCCTTTAATTCACTTTTCATAACAAATTTAGGCTCGGAGAGTGCTGTAGAGATTTCTGTTTCAGAGAAATGATTTTCAAGAAAAGTAACAAGTTTAGTCCACTGAGTTATTTCAAAATGAGGACACGTAATTTTACATGGATGTTTCTGAAAATAATTTAGCGTAAAGGCAAACGTATCTTGTATTATAGTTTGTGATGATTTATGAAGTTTTAAATGGATTTCCACCGAGCTATGAAAAATTTTTGTTGGATTATCTTTCTCAGAACTAGTCTGTTTATCTGATACAATACCAACTCTTGCTATTCGTGTAAATTCACAACTCACTCCCATAACAGAACACAAATTTTGCAAAAGAGAATCTAAATATCCCCATTCTAATACAAATTCATCATCTTGTTCTGACAGAATTTATACCGTTTGAAGTGTGAAGTTTTGACCAATAAGTTTTTCCTCAAGAATAACTTGAGTAGTATCAATCTTTTTCTGATTCATTAAATCAGATTCAAGCGTTTGAATATGAGATAAATCAGAGACCTTATCAATATGAACTCTTTTATAAATAAAACCGTCTTCTGTTTTTTCTAGAGACTCAGTTTCTACTGGGATCAGTTCATCATTGTCATAGTGGTCGTCCCATCTTAAAGTATCTGCGAAACTTACAAAATTATCTTTATCTTCTTGGCTTACAGAATCGTAAAATAATCTTTCATAATCACCTAACTTTTTGAAAAACAATAATCTTAGTTCAATTAAAGATACCAGCCTCATTATTGATTTAATCTTTGCTGATTGTTCATCTGAGTCCTGAGAACCTCCAACTAAATTCATTGCATCGTAGTGTGCATAAATTGAAGGCCCATCTTGTGTAAATCGACCAGAAAATTTAACAGCTTTATTATTAGTAAATTTGATTTCGACTGAAAACTTACCTAAATCTCTAGGTTTATGTTGTTTTAAGGCATCTAATATATTCATGAGTTTTATTGCGATGCTCCCCCGCACCGTTTTGAGCCGTCTATAGGCTCTTTATTTAGACTTTTTCTTATAACTCAAGCGTTAGTAGGCAGCGCGTACCCACTTACGACCATGTTTTGTCCCATGTTCCAATTTTCGTCAATTTTTTAATTGTTTAATAAATTAAACTTTAAAACCCTCTTCCAAATAACCCAAAAACGCAACAAATCGCTCGTAAAATGCCCTAAATAGCATTTTTCCTGCTATATCATCCTATTTAGAGATATTTTACAATACCCATGCCCTATTAGTTAAAATTCTAAATTCCCCATTTTTCCCAGCAATTCTAGGAGAAATTGAAATCTCGGACTAATAAGGAATGAAAAAGTGGAAAAATAAATTATCTTGTTTTCGGAATAAACTTTCGTTAGCTTTTAAAGAATTTATGAAAGCCTTCAAAGAAAGATATTTTGCAATATGCTCTCATCCTGACTGCGATCACGGTTACGAATCTTCTGATAAGAACAACCCTCGCTTTTGCGGAAAACATAGATACCCTTTACTTTCAAAATGTTTCTTTTGTGGAAGTCGTTTTGAAGATGAAAATATGGATCATTACTGTCTCTTTTGTAATGCTAATATTTCAGAATCTAAATTTGATGTGACTTGTCTTTTCTTAATTCCCGTAATTTTCCCAGAAAGAAAGAATCAAGATTTTCATGAATTTCCAAAACAATTTAAAGACAAATTACTAAATGAAAGAAAAGAGTTTCTCCCTTCACTGGATTGGGATTCTAAGCTAAAAGAAAAACTACCAAATGAGTTTATAGAAAAGCTAACTTCCGTAGAGAAAGATTTTGGTTCTTTTATAGACAGTTTTGTTAATAAGTATGTAGACCTATCAAAATAGAAGATTTTCTAATGTCCGATAAGGGATAAGGGGGTTATTTTTAAATAATTAGTGTTCAAGTCATTTACTCTCTTTTTCATCTTCTTTAAGGTGATTACTCTTTTTTGAAAATTGTTTTAAAAAAGGTTACTATGTCAAAAGCTTTAAACACACTTGCATGCATCACGCTATCGTAGTGATGGATTTTTGAAAATTTAATAGCCTCTTCGTTAATTTTATTTATAGTTTTAGCTTCTTTTAATTTTGCATCCAACTTAGTTATGTTTAAGATATAGTTTATTTCAGACTTAGAAATTCTATTTTTGCTATTGGTTATCAAATTTCGGGCTTCTATTGAGTTAAGTTTTAAATCTTCAATTTCATTGTAATCAAGCCAAAGGATCTTGCAATTAGAACAAATGTCAATTTCGACAGAATTGTAATTTTTAGAAAACCTGTGTAATCGCATTTTATCTTTACATTTAGGACACTCTAGTTTTGATTTTGAAACTTTCGAAGCATCTTTTTCACTCTGCCAAGTAGAACCGTTAAATAGCAGTTCCAATGTATTTTCAGAATAGTAATGTCCAAAACAATTACTGCAGATTATCAATTTCCCATAATTTGTTTTTATGGGGTTTAGCTCTACATTACATTTTTGGCATTTTTCCATAGGATTTAAGTTAATTTATAGTATTAATATATACTTGGTACTAAATTAGAAACGCAGATTGATCCCTGATTTATGATTTTTACTGATATGGATTCGATCCGTTAGTTTTTGTTTTATTTACAACTGCATGAATTGCTTAAAACTAATGCTAGAGCTAAAATTTTATCGTCAATGGATAAATCTTGGTTAGCGGTTATTATTGAAACTTCTTTAGGCTTATTATTTTCGCAACTTTCTGCATATCTTCTACAGTGTCCAGGCGACGGTATACAAAAGTTGAACACCCAATAAAAACATAATAAAAAGAGTATTTTTTTAGCGATCATTTACTTTATTTCCATTTAAATCAGAAAAACTTATAGGATAAAGTTCGGTATACCTAACCTACGATATGAAAGATCTCGTATCCATTTTCTCTTTTTTCGATACGAATTTGTCCCTCTAAAACTAATTTCTGAATGATGCTGTACACAAGTCCCAATGCCGTTGGTAAATGGCCCCCGTTATGAACTTTTTTTCCAATGGCCGCTTCCATAAGCACCTTTAGATCCGATTCCCCTTCTCTAAGCCTTCGAAGCACACCCTTCTCGAGAATACTCAGCGTTTTTTTCACAAGAGTGATGGTTTTTCTCGGATCTTCAATTTCGCTACCATGAGCAGGTAACATTCGTTTGATGGGCTCTTCTAAAAGTTTGGAGAGAGTAAAGTAATAATCACCTAAATTTCCGTCCATTTCGGAATAAATGGCGGTTAGATTGGCAATGATCAAATCTCCAGAAAAATAAATTCCCGTCGACGGTTCCACAGGAGTAATATGATACAAGTTATGACCTGGTGTGTGTAAAAAACGGAACAACCTTCCACCTAACTCCAAACTGTCGTTATGGTCGATGGCGACATCAATTTTTAAAACGGGATCACCCTTTTTTGTTTCGCTAAATTTACTGTAAAACTGTCGCCAACCTTGGCGTGATTCTTCCAAAATCCGATCGAGTTCTTCCTTATCGCCAAATGCTTTATGAAATAGATCTTCTGTCGCCTCTTCAAAAAGCACCATCGACTCTAAATAATTCCCAACTCCATCGGCCATGGCACGATAACCGTAATAGGTTACGTTCTTTGCATAGGACTTCAGTACCAAAGAAGAAGAGATATGATCTAAATGATTGTGAGTGTAAATGATGTGGCGAATATCTTTAAAAGAAAATCCTCTAGTTTTTAAAGAAGCCTGTAACATGGGAACGGATTCAATATAACCCGAATCAATTAAAGTTAAACCATCATCACCTTGGTACAAATAGATATTGTTAGGTGCATAAAATGGTTGCGGTAGAACAATTTTAAAGACACCATCCCCGATGTCTTCCATGTCCGGAATTCTTTTGGGGATGGTAACTTTCATAGGTTCACCTTATGGTTGTTTTTTGATGATCAATCTTCTTTCGATTTCGAAGATTTTCTCTGGGATTTTTTCTTTTCCTAATTTCTTTTTATCATTTTCTTTCAGGAAAAGATCAGCACCGAATTTATCCAATGCATCATTTGCTTTGATGTTTTTGAGTCCAATGAATTGGATTTGAACTTCGCCTGCAGGGATTCCGTATTCCGTTCCTTTGTCTTCAGTGGTCAAAATTCGGGAAATACAAGTCACAGTGTCACCAGAAAATGCTGGTTGTGTATGGTATCCTTCAGTGAATCCAAGTTCCCAAATTGCGTTTTCAGAAATATCACGTGATGCCATACCAGCTAACCAACCAAATACGAGCCCACCATAAACCACTGGTTCTCCACCCATAGGGCCAGAGATTCCTGCGGAATACAATTTATCATAATGAAGTGGGTGAGTATTTCCTACGCGGAATGTCCATTGGACATGTTCGTCAGTTATGGTTCTTCCATTTTGATGAACATAGATTTGACCTGGTTTGAAGTTTTCAAAGTAAGTATGTCCCCAAGTTACATCTTTCATCTCTGTTGGGAATTTGAGAGTTGGAAGTTTGAGGGCGGGAGTTTTTGACTCAGGAAAGAATGCGGAAGAATCGCCTGGTTTTGGATTGCCTTTTGGCTTTCCATTGGATTGGTAGATCATGATTTTACGTTCGTATTGCAAAACCACTTCATTCTTTTGGTTGAGACAAAGTGTTCTTACATGGACGATTCCTGGTTTCTCAGGACCTTTGTCATCCACTGCGAGAATTTTAGTTCGGGAAGAAAGAGTGTCTCCTGGATAAACAGGTAATAAAAATTGTGCGTTGTAATATCCGAGGTTTGCAAGCGCCTTCTCACTGTTATTCTGAACACCAATGGAAAGTGCTAAGTTGAACACCATCAGTGGATGAACGAGTAAGTCAGCAAATCCGTGAGCTTTTGCATACTCTGCAGAAAGATAAAGTGGATTTGCATCCATAAACACAGTGGCAAATTCTTGGGCAAAACTTCTGTCCACTGTGAATTGACGAGGGTGAACATAGATATCACCTACATTGAATTCTTCGAGGTATCGTCCATAAATGTTCTTTTTGACATCAGAGAGAGAGGCAGGTGTGCTGGGAGCTAACTCACCAAAGGGGGACATAGGTTTTTCGGCCATGGGAATTCCTTTTTCGAATGGGATAGGACTAATTTTCCAAGAGAGGTCCAACGGAAAACGATTTTTCCAAGTCAGCCGACGGCTCGTTTGGCGTATTCCTCCTTCCAAGCGCTATGCCAATGATACCATTCTTCGCGAATCGCTCGGTACCGAACTAGGTCACTTTGCACTTCCGACATGAGTGATTCCAATTCTTCCACACGACGGAAAAGTCGTAAGGTCAAAGTCTCCCACTCTTCTTTGTTCTGGTCCATCCATGGTTCCATATTTTTTATATCGGCTGATCTTTTCCGTAAAATGTTGCTTTTTTAGTCGGGTCACCATTCGATTCATGGATCATGAGCTTTGTTTTTCCGTCAGAAGATTCCATTCCAGAAAAGTACCGCATTACACCCATCCACCAAAAAGAATACCTACTCGGTGGAGAAATTCGGATCTGGGAAGGTGGATCCCAAATCGTACAATCTCCCATCTTTCTGAACAAAAATGGCAAATTGGAACAAGTAGTTTTAGGATCCTATCCTAGTTTTGACGAAAAACAAAGTTTACTCGCACTTGATGCTGCCGTAAAAGCCTATAATCACGGAACAGGCGTTTGGCCCATCGCCACTCCCAAAGAACGAATCGAAGCGGTTCGAAAGTTCATCACTCTGATGAAAGGAAAAAGAGACCGAATTGTTTTACTTCTGATGTGGGAGATTGGCAAAACAGAAAAAGATGCCATAAAAGAATTTGATAGAACCATCGAATATTTAGAAGATACAATTGAATCATTACAAGAACTCGAAACAAGTTCAGCAAACTATATCAAAGAAGGTGGACTCATTGCACAAATCAAACGTTCTCCTTATGGCGTTGTACTTTGTATGGGTCCATTTAATTATCCGTTGAATGAAACTTTCTGCACTCTCATTCCAGCCATCCTTATGGGAAATACCGTTGTTTTCAAACCGGCAAAGTATGGCGTGTTGTTACTACAACCTCTTCTCGAATGTTTTAAGGAAGCGTTTCCTCCAGGTGTGATCAACACAGTGTATGGTGATGGAGCCAAAGTGATTTCTCCCATCATGGAGTCTGGCAAAATTGATGTTTTTGCATTCATTGGGTCTAGCTCAACTGCAAATCTCATCACAAAAAAACATCCCAAACTCAACCGCCTAAGATCTGTTTTAGGATTAAACGCCAAAAACCCGGCGATAGTTTTACCTGATACAGATTTAAAAACAATGGTTCCTGAAATTCTCTCCGGGTCACTTTCCTATAATGGGCAAAGATGTACAGCACTCAAAATACTATTTGTTCACAAAGATATTTTGGATGAATTTACGAAACTTTACTTAGAAGAATTTTCCAAATGGAAAGCAGGGATGCCTTGGGATGTTGGAGTCAATTTCACCCCACTCCCTGAAGAAGGGAAAACCAAATGGTTAAAGGAACTTTTGGACGATGCAGTCGCTCATGGTGCAAAAATTCTAAATCCTGGTGGCGGCGAGATCAATGAATCGTTTATGTATCCAGCAATTCTTTCTCCCGTTTCACCAAACGCACGTTTGTATCATGAAGAACAATTTGGGCCACTCGTTCCGATTGTTCCTTTTTCTTCTGTAGAAGAACCGTTAAATTATATCTTTGAATCCAACATGGGCCAACAAGCAAGTATCTTTGGAAAGGATCCAAAAACTATCGGCAAACTGATCGATGTATTGGTAAACCAGGTGGCCCGAGTCAATTGGAACGCACAGTGCCAACGAGGGCCGGATTCCTTTCCATTTTCTGGGCGTAAAGATTCTGCTGACGGAACGCTCTCCGTTTCTGATGCTCTGCGTGTATTTTCCATTCGCACTGTTGTGAGTTTCAAAGACAATGAGATGGGACGTAATCTTCTAGGAGATGTACTGAAAGAGCGTACATCCAATTACTTAAGCCAAGAATTTCACTTGTAACTCGCTTTCCTTCTCCGATAATTGAAAAAGGTAAGTGACTTACTTGTTTTTAATATTGCGGGGGGTTGGAAACATGCGTTGGAATTTATTCGTTTCCTTCCTTTTCTTAGGTTGGGTGTTTTCTTGTAACCAGGTCAACCCTCGCGACGAACTTCTTTTTACTCTCGTGAGTGGTTTGAATCCAGTCACCACATCCACTGCGGTTTCTGTTCCTACCACTGCAAAGATTAGTGTCTCAAGTGCGAGTGTGACTCTCACCTACGGAACACCCCAAAATTTTGGGATTTCGCTTGTGAAATTACCAACGGCCAATGTTACGATTACTCTCACATTCACTTCTTCTAAATTACAAGTAAATGCATCCAACTCTCCGCTAACAAACGTTCTCACTTTTACACCTGCAAACTTTAATACTGTCCAAACAGTTAGTTTATCTTCAGCTACACAAATTTTAGATACTTCTTCTCTCAGTGTCACAGCAAGTAGCACCGACACTTATTATAATGGAACAAGCGGTTCCATTCCTATCAACCATAGGAACGTCAATATTGCTTATACTGGTAGTTCGTTTATTTTCAAAGAAAATGTAGTAGCCCCAACGCTCACTCCTACCATTCAATTTTCGTTTACTTCTTGTTCGGTGGCACCGACTCTTCCTACTGGCCTAAGTCTGAATACCAGCACTTGCGTAATTTCAGGAACTCCAACAACTGCACAGGCAGGATCGACTTATACTGTTACCGTGACCAATGGAACCGAATCTGCTAATCAAAACCTAACAATACAAGTCGAACCAACGGTATATAAAGTCTTTGTTACAGCCGCAACTTTCAATGGAAATTTACAAGGTGCTGCAGCCAATGGACCTGCTGGTGCCGACTTAAAATGCAATGCAGATGCTAATAAACCAACAACAGGAACTTACAAAGCAATGTTAACGACCAATGCTGGAGCAAGACGAGCTTGCGACAGTACGGGAAATTGCACAAATTCTGGAGAGAATACCGATTGGGTCTTTCAGTTTGGTAAATATTACGTTCGTGCCAGTGACTCCGCATTTTTATTTACTCCTAACGCGGCAGGAATCCTACCGGCATCATCGAGTATTTTTTCAACAGCACCTTACACAATGAGCGAGTCTTTCGATTCTGGATTACTCAAAACCTATTGGACAGGCCTTGCCACCCCTAATTTTTATTGGCAAGTCGCATCTGCACAAGTTACAAATACTTGTTCGAATTGGACTAGTGGATCTGCCACCTCTCCCACATCGGAAGGTGGCAGAGTGGGAAACTCCAATTCTAATGATTACACCGCATTCCGAAATGGAGCGAGTGGTGTATCTTGCTCTAGTCTCAACTACCTAGTTTGTGTAGAACAATAAAAATTCTAATTCGATATTAATAGCCTTTACTTTCAGTCATTGTTACGCTGAAGGCACCATCGTTCCTTCGGTAAAAAAGAATAAAGCCAATTTCTAAATTTCACCTGTTTCCTTACACAGCGAATCACCTTCTTCCTAGAATAGATTGATACAGTGGTTTCCTTTTTATGGTCGATTTCGAAACCAACTGGCATACCAATTCTAGCAACTTTCTAAATCGAGTGACTTACTCTTTTCGCGGTCATGGGTCATGCCTGATCTATTTATATGACAATGCCACTCGTATATTAGATCCAATCGCTTTCCAATTCAATTGACTTCCCTTTCACAACAATTGTCTTTTCTCACTCGCTATCCAAAGTGACTGGCTTTCCAATTGCACTCACTGTCAATCGAAAGTGAGTGCCTTTGACAGGCGGGCGACTTCGAAATCGACTGGAAAAGGTAACTCACTTACTTTTTTCACTCGCTTTCCAAAGAAACTGAGTTACAATCTTTCTCCGTGATCCAAATCCTCATCAACTCCCTGGCTGGAAAAACAGTTTCGCTTACCCAAAAAACAACCGATTCCCTGCTGAAAGGTGTACAATTCCTAGTAAAAGGAAGCCTAACGAGTGCAGGCGGAGGATTGGATTTACTCTCCAATGCATTTTTTTACAAACCAGAATGGAGAGAGGCCTTACAGAAAGCCGGCGTCCAAGTCAAAGAAACTGGTCACAAATCAAATGAAAACTTACAAAAGACGATAGAACAAACGAACCAGGCTTTTGAAAAAGCTATCTTCAAAGTTGAACTCACCGCCAAACAAAGTGATGATATGGTATTTGATAATCGTATGGTATCAAGTATCCTGGGAAGTTCTCACAATCAAAAATTCAAACTCACAAAGATTGATATGAGTTTTAGAACGATTGGAAAAGATATTACAGCAAAAGAAACCATTGCAGAATTTAAAGAATCAAAAAAAACAAAATCAGTTCTTTTCCTTCCTGGATTATTTACAGATGAGACCGTTTGGCAGGAACAAACTGTAGAATATAAGGAAAGAAAGATTACCTCTCCTGGGCTTGCCACAGAATTACAAGAACAAGGATACTATCCATTTTATTTGAGATACAATCACGGACTCCCCATCCATGAAAATGGGAAAAAATTAATGCATCTTTTGGATGTATTTTTTAATGAAGATCCAAACAACAAACCAGATATCATTTGTTATAGTTTGGGCTGCCTTATCTTTCGTTCTTGTCTTTACCATGCAAAACTTGAAAACAAAGAATGGCTCCATAAGTTTGGAAAAATCATACTCATTGCGGCGCCAAACAAAGGTTCATATTTAGAAAAAATTGGATTTTGGTTGGGATTCTTATTTGAAAAAAGTCCCAATGTAGCTCTTAAAATTATTGGAATGATTGGGAACCTGCGTAGCGACGCCATCAAAGACTTATCTTTTGGACTCATCCGAAAAGAAGAAAAAGGTTGGATGGAAACTATTTCTGGATACTTCGGAGAAACCTACTTTAACGAATTAGATGATATGGATGTTTACCAAGCTTACGCACTTATGGAAGGAGCAGAGAATCCCTTACAAAACTTTCTTGGGGATGGGATTGTAGAGAAAAAAAGTCTTACCTACTTAACGGATAAGGTTTTTAATCAAAAAACAAATCCGGCTTTACGAACACTGGAACTAAACAAACAAAATCATTTTTCCATCATTAGTGCCAGACCACTAATGCATTGGGTGAAAGTTGTATTGGGACTCACACCAGGAGACTAAGTCGTCAAGGTTTCCAAATGTACTTTGACTGATTCTGCTAGAGCTTGAAAATCATATCCACCTTCCAAAAAGGAAACAATTTTACCGCCAGCGTATGTATCAGCGATTTGTTTCACTTCCTTTGTAAAAATTTCATAAGAGGAAGTGGATAAATTCATACCACCTAACGGATCTTTCTTGTGGGCATCGAAACCAGCAGAAATCAAAACAAACTCAGGTTGAAACTTTTCCATTTCTCGATGGATAGAAGAAAAATGAGACAAATATTCCGGCTCATCTGCACCTCTGGCCAATGGAATATTAAGAGTGGATCCAAGTCCTTTCCCTCTTCCCCGTTCCGACAAAGCCCCTGTTCCTGGATAAAAAGGATACTGGTGGAGTGATACAAAATAAACAGAATCATCATCGTAAAACTGGTGTTGCGTGCCATTCCCATGGTGTACGTCCCAATCTAGAATCAAAATCCGTTTGATTCCTTTGGACTGAAGGTATTTTGCAGTGATGGCAATGTTATTAAAAATACAAAATCCCATCGCGCGATCCGACTCGGCGTGATGACCTGGAGGTCGAACGAGCGCCATTCCATTTGCCAAATTACCAGAAAGAACTTCATCGGCAAGGTATAACCCAGCACCAACGGCAAGACTCGCTGCATAAAAGGAACGGGGAGAAAAAACCGTGTCTCCATCCAAATATCCATTTCCTTTTTCCTCACAAGTTATTCCCACCGAACGAACGTAATTCGGATCATGAATAGAGGAAATCACTGAAAGAGGGGCTTCCTTAAAATCTTTTTTCCAAAGAAAGTTTTTGGAAGGTAAATCAGACAAATGATCCAGTATTGACTCTAATCTTCCATGATTTTCCGGATGGCCCGCACCTGTATTGTGTTTTAGAAATTCTTCATGAAAGGTAATCCCTGTTTTTAATGATCCCACTTGCCCTCCGCTGGCTGTGAATTATGAGATATCGTTTTGTAAAAAGATTTTGTTTCGTTTTATTGATTTATTGAAACAACATAAACCTTTCAATGTAAACAATCATCTCCACAATTTCTGCAATGATACGATCGATTTGTTTTGTGATTTGGTTTTTTTCTTCTGGAGTGATTACCTTGTCCATTCCTGCATTTCCATAAATTGCATAAAATGTTTTGATATCGTTTGAAAAAGAAGTATTAAACCACTCTTTGAATAATCTTTGTTTCATTTTGTATTCCGGTCGAATGGCACCTGTGAGTTCCCAAACCGATCCATCCGTAAACCGCAATCGTAGTTCGAATAAACCCCTATCCTTTCGAATGTATGTTTCTTCATCGAGAGGGGAAAAATCGATTTTTCTAAGCATCACAAGAACCAGTAAAATGTTTTCCAAGTGTTCTATGAGATTCTTTTTCTCAGATCCACTAATTTTAGAATCATCTCCCAAATGTTCTAAATACGATTCACCCATAGTCTGGAAGAGACGGGAAACTTCCACCATTCGGTCTTTAAAACTTTTTGGATCTGATAGTTCCTCTGGAAATCGACCGTAAGATTTTAAATTGAAGTCATTGGAAATTTCTAACATGCCCAAATTTTCTTATGACCTGTCATTTTCGTCAATCGATTCGATTTGAATTTTCCGAACACAGTCAAAATCTTGTCATTACTACCATGAAACAACTCACTGCCTCCATCCTACTTCTATTCTTCTTCGCCTGCCAATCGACATCAAAAGCCGAAAAAAGGCAAAATGCAGATTCTTCCGGAATCACACCCGATTTTATCGAAGGACTTTATATCAATACCAAAACCATACGTGATAAAAAACGTTGGAGTTTACTTTTTCAAGTCATGAAGGATGCAGGAATGAATACGGCAGTAGTCGATATCCAACCGCACCCACCCACTCCAGAACAAGTGGCAGAAGCCAAAGCACTTGGTTTTTATCTGGTGGCAAGAGTTGTGAACTTTGAAGGTGGACTGACAGAAAAAACACCTAATGCTAATTTGATGATTACCATTCAGAAGTCCATTCGTAAGGCTTGTGAATTAGGATTCCCCGAAATTCAATTGGATTATATCCGATATGCTGATGGCGGAACGAATTTCAGTATGAGTTATGAAAAACGTTACGAGTCCATTCTCGGAATCATCAAAGACCATAAAGAAAAAACCAAAGACAGTTGTTCCAAAGACACTCGTTGGACTGCCGATGTATTTGGAAGAGTTCCCTTCATCGAAAACGACGTGATTGGACAAAAAGTGGAACCTTTTAGTGAAGAACTGAATGGACTTTATCCTATGTTGTATCCATCACATTTTTATGGACTAACCAAACGTGTGGCCGATCCGTATGGAACCATCAAAGATGGACTTGATCTAACTGTCAAACGTGCCAAACAAGGAACCAAAGCCATCGCTTGGGTACAAGGATTCAACATGATGGTTGGCCCAAGTAAACTAACTTATACCGACTATATCAAAGTACAAATGCAAGGAGCAAAAGATTCCTTAGGCCATGGATTTATTGTTTGGAATGCTGGAAATGAATACATCGACACAATGACTGCGTATGAAAAATACAAATCCGAACCCACAGCCGAACGCCAAAAGGTAAGTAAAAACGATTAACTAAAACAAACTTGGTAGTTAGTTAAAAAAGCGGGAATTTATTTTCCCGCCTCTTCTATATTCTTTCTTCGAATATAAGCATCTGCTTCTTCTTCAGAACCAAGGAATTGAATTCTAATTTCTTTGAGTCTCTTTTCCTTTTCGGAAGCCGAAAGACTTGCATTCTCTCTTAAAAATTCCTTTTCTTTCGATTCGTACTTAGAAATTGACTCTTGGAATTTAGATTCTTTTGCTCTTTCCTCAGCCAAATTGGCAGCACGTTCTTTTCCAAAGTATTTGGTTTCGATACGATTTAGGTATTTTTCCTTTTCTTTTGGATCAGAAATCGCGTTATACTCTTTATCACGAAGACTCATTTCCACTTGATAATGATCAAATTTATCTTCTCTGGAAACGAGAGCATCGTAATACGTTCCATAAGTTTTTTTCTTCAGATCTTCAAACTGTTTCACTCTTTGTTCTGCGGGTAAGTTTGCCGATTGTTTGATAAAGTTTTGACTGCCTTCTAAAAAGGAAACTTGCGATTCTTCCATTCCAAAAATCAAATCTGCTTTATCATTTAAAACATCTCTACGTTTGGCTTTGATTTTTTCATATAGTTCCACGAAGGATAAGTCTGTTGGTTGTTCCCATTTTCTATATTCTTCTTCATAACGAAAATACGATAAAAACAAATCTTTCACTTTTTCTTTGTCTGGTGATTCATATTCGGCTTCAATATAAGCAATGATGGTTGCATTACATTGGTCTGGTGTATATTCGGCTTTGCATTTACGACGGAGTGCCCAAACTTCCCAAACAAAATTGATTTTTCCTGATTTTAATTCATCTAACAATTCTAAATAAGGTTTTGTCCGATCTTCACGAAAAGGAGAAATGGCTTCGTCCCAAAAACCTTCGCCGGTTCCGAGAGGAGAGATTCTCTCCATTGCCATTTGTTCTTCTGGACTCAATGATTGTTTTGATTGTGAGGAAGAATCTTGTTTTAAGAAGTAAAGAATACCCAAGAGAAAAATAAAAACGATAACTATGATGATAATAATTTTTTTAAAATCCATTCTGAATGTATAAAAACCTAATGTGGAATCAAGATTTGAAATTGTTTAGGAATAAAAAAAAGCCGGATGAGTATCCGGCTTTTGTAAGCGAGTTCTTATAAACCAGCTTTTGCGTTTTTAGCGATGTTTAAGTAATGACCTTGCACATCAAAAAAGTTTTGTCCGCTCCAAGCCAAGTTTGTAGCTTGTAAGTGGTCAATTCCTGTTGCAAACCAATAAGAAGAAGGTGTTCCTTTCCAAGTTCCCCATTTTTGAGAGTTCAATGGAACCACACCATCGTTACCACCACCTAAACCATAAAACAATCCACCTGCCCAAGTGATTGGGTGAGTGAGTGCCATGATTGGGTGTTGGATAAGATCTGCCCAAGCCATTTCACTTCCGTAAGAGTAGTATTTGATTCCTGATTTGTTAGGTGAGTTTGTGTTGAAAGTTTTCACATAACTTACAGTAAGTGATTTTCCCATAGCGATTACGTCTTGTGGACGACCGTCACGGTAAACTAATTTTGCAAGTAAACTAAGTGCGGAATTTGCGAATGGTTGTAACCAACCAGGAATCACTCCAAGAACGATATCAGCCATCGGTGCTCCTTGGTGAAGAGAGTTGATGGTAGTAACCGTTTGTGTTTTTCCGTTAAATCCAAGATTGGATACCATATAACGAATGACAAGTCCACCTTGGCTATGGCCCATCAAATGAACCTTAGAACAACCGTTTGCTGTCATCCAAGTTGTTACAGAAGATTGAATTTGGCTTGCGCGAGTAGGAATGGAATTTGTAGCCGAACTTCCAGGAGTGGTGACTTTTGCACCTTGGCTACGAAGATAACCGTCAAGGCCTCCCCAATACTTTACAAGTCCACCAGCGAGACCTTGGGTATCATCAAAACCAAGGATTCCATGAACCAGCGCGATGCACTGACCATCAAGAGGACCGGCAAACAGACCGGAGGTGGGAACGGAGAGAAGGGTCGCTAAAAACCCGATCAAGAATTTCTTTTTCATATTTCACCTGAACTTTCTATGTTTTTTTACAATATAAGTTCATATTAGTGACACCAGTCAATAACTTATGGCAACTTTAGGTCAAATGTTTCGAAACGATGTTCATAACTAACGCCGTAAGTTCAATAGCGTAGATTCCAGAAAATCACCTCTTCCACTCGTTTTCTTTAGTAGAACCTCTAGTAAAATGGCAATTAGTTCAAAACGATTCGGGAACTTGGTTCGTCCATTTACGATTTTGGACGAGGGTTCTTCCCATGTGCCGAGTTCGGGAATCGATTCCAACAAGGACTTGCGAATCGAAAGAGTGGTTGATTGTCTTTAAGAAGGCCGATTCGTGTAAGAATCAAAAACCTAACTCTTGTAAGTGTTTGACTGGAACAAGTTCCAAAGAAGGAAAAATGCCTTCCACTTCTTTGAAGTTCCCTTGTGGAATGTATACCTTCGAAATTCCAATGCCTGCCAGTTCTTTGAGTCGGAGGCTGATTTGCCCCACACTTCTCACTTCTCCCGAAAGTCCCACCTCTCCCAGAAATCCAATTTCTCTCGAAACTGGTTTGTCTTTAAACGAAGAGGCTATGGATGCAGCAATGGCCAAGTCGAGACTTGGTTCGTCGATGCTAAGTCCGCCAGCAAGATTGCTGAAGATATCCGATTCTGATAAAGGGAATCCTAAATACTTTTCAAGAACCGCAGAGAGTAAAATCACACGGCGGTTGTCTAACCCTTCTGCCATACGACGCGCTTGTCCATAAGATGTTTTTGTGACAAGGGCTTGCACTTCTACACTGATCGCACGAGAGCCTTCCATCACGGAAGACAAAACACTACCAGATCTTTCTTCTGACTCGGGAGAAATAAACAAACGATGGCGGTCGAGGACTTGTTTGAGTCCGCCCGATACCATTTCAAAAATGGCAGTGTCACCTACGGCACCAAATCTGTTTTTGACGGCGCGAAGGATACGGTAATAGTTAAACCGATCTCCTTCAAAATACAAAACTGTATCAACCAAATGTTCCAAAACTTTTGGGCCAGCAATTTGGCCTTCTTTAGTGATATGTCCAATGAGAAAAATAGGAACTGACGTACGTTTGGCGGTTTCCAAAAAGATTTGAGAGGACTCACGTAATTGTGTGATGGTTCCCGCTTGATTGACTAAACTTTCTTTTAAAATGGTTTGGATGGAATCGATAAAAACCACTTTTGGTTTTAAGTCGGAAATCATTTGCGAAATATTTTCCGCATACACTTCGGAAGATAACAAAATGTTTTCGGAAGTGACACCCATCCGTTTGGCCCGAAGTCCAATTTGGGAAGCAGACTCTTCCCCTGAAATGTACAAAACAGAACCTTCGTTTGCGATGTTTTTCGCAATTTCTAAAACAAGAGTGGACTTTCCAACCCCTGGCTCTCCACCAACTAACACCAAACTGCCTGGAACAATCCCACCACCAAGAACCAGATCCAATTCGCTAAATCCTGTTGAAGTGCGAAAGTGAGCATCGCTCACCACAGAACCTATAGATTTAGGATCTGTGTATTTTCTGTCTTTTGGTTTTTGTAAGACGGGAGAATCAAACCTGCCAGCAGAAGTGTTTGCCACTTCTTCGATTTGGTTCCATTCCCCACAAGACGGACATTTTCCAGCCCAACGACTGAAACTATCCCCGCAGGACTTACATTGGTATTGGGGGAGTTGCTTTTTTGCCATCAGTGTTCGAAAAGATTTGGTACTTCCAAAAGATCCAGTTCGACTTGGGTTTCTAAAAAGGCAAAACAACGTTCCGCCAAAGCAAACCGATTTTCGCGAATCATCATCTCTGTGAGGATGGACTCAAGAGCAATTAAAAACCGAACATCTGTCGATGCATAATCCACTTGGTCTTTCGTGAGGATCTTTTTCCCCCAATCCGAACTTTGATTTTTTTTATCGATGTTTTCTTCAAAAAATTCGCGGATGAGTTCCTTTAACCCGTGTTTATCGGTGTAAGTTCGAGCAAGTTTGCTTCCAATTTTTGTACAAAACACATTTTTTACTTTGATCCCGAGCCTTGCGCGAAGGAAGGTCATGTCCATCCTTGCAAAATGGAAAATCTTTGTGATATCTTTGGATTCAAATAATTTTTGGATATTCGGGGCTTCGGTTTGTCCTGGTAGAATTTGCACAAGAGCGACTTTATTTTTAGAATCGGAAATTTGTACAACGCAGAGTCTGTCCCTTCTGGGATTGAGTCCCATCATTTCACAATCCACAGACAACCGGTCATCCTTCTTAAAGGCTTCAAAAAATTCTTCGTTCAGATCTCCTTGTAAGACGACTGGTTTTATAGTTGAACGTTTTTGGGTCATAATGGCTTACTATGGAAACTACCCTAACAAAATCATCAAATAGATTTTTCCAAGATGAAAATTCAATACAGAGTTCATAATTCCGTCACTATTTCTAACTTCCTTCCTGTAAAGGCAGGTGTTTACCAATCCGAATGTAAAAAATTCGAACTTTTACTTCCACAAGCAACTGATACCAAAACAGGAACAATCCTTAGTCCCAAACTCATTTGGCGGGAATCCACGCGGCCAGAAGTGGGATTTTCTGTAGACCATTTGGAGTTGGAATTATCCATCCTTCCAGAAGGTGGCGGTTATAACCTCTTCCAACATGGATACCAGTCTTGGTCCATTTCGAGAAAGGTAGAAAGTACCTCCGTTGACAAACCTCCGTTTTTATCTTTTTTACAATACTCTCAAGAGAATATTTATTCTAAACATGAATCGAAAGTGGGAAAGTTTATCTCAGAATATCTCACTCTAGTTTTTAATAAAGAATCTGGAAATGGAATTCTGTATGCTCCGATCGAACAAGGAGAATTCGGAACCAAATTCGAAGTGGTATTGGGAGAGAATGGAGTTGTAACATTTGTTAAAGTCATTTATGATATACATTGTTTGCCTGACCTCCGCCCTAATGCAAAACTCAGCATCGCAAAAATCAAAGTCCTTCCTTTCAAAGGAAATCCAGAAATCAAACTGGCCAAATACTTTGAAGAACTGGGCAAAAAAGAAGGCCCTGGCAATTTACCAAAAAAAGTTCCAACAGGTTGGTGTTCTTGGTATTATTATTACACAAAAATAGATCAAAAAACCATTTTAGATAATCTAACAAAAGTTAGAGAATTAAATCTTCCTTTTGAATTTTTTCAGATTGATGATGGATACCAAAAAGAAATTGGAGATTGGCTTGTTCCCAACGAAAAATTTCCAGGTGGAATGAGAATTCTTGCTGATGAAATCAAACGTGTAGGGCTAAAACCTGGGATCTGGCTTGCACCCTTTCTTGTGCGAAAAAAATCAGAATTCTTTCGTAAATACCCAGAAGCCATTCTCAAAGACCAAAACGGAAAACCAGTTCCTGCCATCTACCAACCTCTTTGGGGAAAAGGTTATACCTACGCGCTCGATATCACTCATCCCACTGCCCTTGCTTATTTAGAAAAAGTTTTTTCAACCATTGTGAAAGAATGGGGATACCCTTACTTAAAATTGGATTTTTTATATGCGGGTCTCCTTCCTGGCGATGTATATAACAAGAGTTTATCGCCACAAGCAAGATACAGAAATGCATTAGAACTGATTCGTAAAACGGTCGGTAAAAACACATTTTTACTTGGATGTGGGGCACCCATGTTGCCATCGGTGGGAATTTTTGATGGAATGCGAATTTCTTGTGACGTCGCACCTTTTTGGTATCCAGAAAAACTTCGTGTTTTCTTAAAAGATAGAAATGCCCTTTGTACAAGAACGGCTCTGATCAATGACATCACTCGTTCTTCGATGCATAGACATCTTTGGCTGAATGATCCCGATTGTTTGCTTGTTCGTAAAAAAAGAAACAAAATGAACGAAGCACAAACCAAACTGATGGCATCCGTCATGGCAGTGTCAGGTGGGATGTTACTAGTATCTGATGATCTTACTAAATTAGAAATGGATCGTTTGGATCTTTTAAAGAAAGCCTTTCAGTTGAATCGGGAATGCCAAGCTTACACCCCGATTCCTATTGGAATTTTTGAGGAAGAGTTTCCCAATGCGATGTACAATCCAGCGGGTTACCTTGGAATTTGGAATCCAACCGAAGAAGAAAAAATCATTCGAGTCGCCGTTCCCCAAGGACTAAAAACCAAAGAACCTTTTTTGGATTTCTGGACAGGTACGATGGTAAACCTTCGGATCATTGGTGGTCATTTTGAGGTCACACTACCAGCTTTTGGCTCCGTTGTTGTCGCCGTTTGAGTGAGAAAATTCATTGACTACTTTTGAATTGGACTTAAAATTTTTGCAATTCGTCGTAAGAGGTTTTTTATGCGTATGATCAAACATTTGAGTATAGTTTCCGTAATTGCGGTACTACTTTCATTTAACAATTGTTCTTTCTTAGATTCTGCATCTACTAGTATCAGTAGATTGGGAGTTTCTGTATCCGACTCGGCATCTGCCCTTGTAAAATCAGTTTCTAACAGTATTTCTTCTATTTCCGACAGTGGAAAAGAAAAAGCAATGAACGAGTACAAAGAGGATATCATTGCAAGTGTAGCCTTACAGATTCGTTACGAAAACCAAAAACAAGAATTAGAAAACCAACTTTCCGCAATCGCAAAATCTCATGGTGTTGTAGCTTGGAGATCAAACAGTGCCACTTACATTGCCATTGGGCAAGGCCTAAAACAAGCAAACTTAGCACCTTCTGAAATGAAGATCGTAGCTGAAGATGTTGCAAAACAAAATCCAGTTGTCGCAAAACTAATCCTAGACGGGTACAAACTATAATTCAGTTCGATTGGGGGCGGAGAAACACCGCCCTTCTCCTATTTTTTTTCATCTTATCTTTTTTTAATTTTTTTCCATTACATTCTTCACCCAACCAAAATCCCTACGGTTTTTTATATATCGATTCGAACTCAGGCCAATCCAGCGGAGGACATTCTGCACTCCGATTTGGAGACCGAGTGTATCATCTCCAATATTCATTTGAAGACAAAATCTTTCACATTGTACGAGAACCTTGGGACGAATTTAGATTCCAATACGGTGTTGTCCAAAACCGCAATATCGAACTTTACGAATGGAACCTATCCGATTCCGCAAAACGATCGTTAAGACAAAAGTGGAATGAACTTTACTTAATTCAGGAAACCCATCTCCAAAACCAAAAAAAGTTAGAAAAAGAATGGGAGATTTCAAAAGCACAATCGGAAGGAAAAGAAGTTTCCTTACCAATTTCCGGGTTTGGTTATTTTACAAAAATATTCGATCCAAGTTCTCCCATTCCTAACTTATTTTCCTTCACTAAGGATGAAAAAGAAATTTTAGAAAGATTCGTTACCGAAAATGAGAAAATCAAAAAAACGGAACAGTTCAGGACAAATTCCTTGTCCTTACCAAAAACAGATTCTCCTTATCGATTGATCCATACTATCCAAACCAAAACAGATTCATTCACAAGTGCAGAGAAAAAAAACTTTGTTCGGATGTTTCTCTTAAATCCAGTCCTTACGTATGAACCAGCTTTTTTACAATTAAACGAAGCTGAATTCCAATTAAACGAAGCTGAGATTGAAATTTGGAAAGGATACCAGGGTCACTTAGTAAAAAACTTACGGTCCTGTGTGTTAGACGGAGATTGTAATGATTGGGAAGAGATGATTTTACTCATTAGAATTCTTTACATTCAAAAGTCCATAGAAACAAAAACAATTGTATTTCCTAAAAAAAACTTAGAGGGATTCCAATACCTTCCTTTCGTTGATTTACCTGAGTCAGTAAAAACCACCAAACAAGAAGAATACGCCAAATTATTTATTTTAAAAAAACAAATCTTTGCAACCGGTTTCGACTCTATACAATTTTTTAACTGGGAATCCTTCCTTGTTCGTTACCAAGGTTTTTTGGAATCAGGGATAACATCAGAGGGAATTGAATTCAATTGGGTAGGACAGAATCCATACCTTGATGAACCTAGAGTTGGGGAAGTTCCTGACCTAAAAGAAAATACAGAAAAACAAAAAAATTATGAATCCTATACAGAAGGTATTCAAAACCTCTATTCCTACCACCTAACGTTTCAAAACTGTACTTCAGAACTTTTTAGATATATGAATGAAATGTTTCCCGATGGAAAAGTAGGGAATGAAACCATTTGGAATCCGCTTTCCAGTAAAACCGTGAGTTTTAATTTTGTTCCTGCAGTGGCTGCAAAGAAGTTGGAATCCAATTCCGGCACCAAACAAACAAAAGTTTTTTTATCCTATCGAAACTTAAAACGGAACAAATTAACAAGTTTTACAGAAAAACATTTTAAAGAACGATTTGTTCCTACTTCGAAAATTTACAAACCCAATCCAATCGATCATCCATTTTTGTTTTTTACTGAAGAATCAATTTGGAATCGTCCTATTTTTGGTTTGGCCAATACCATCTATGGAGTGGGATATACTGGGATGGGAATTTTGACAGCTCCCATAGACAAAGGGCAAAATTTTTCCAAAGGAACCGAGTCTGTATTTTATAGCCTTCCAGAACTTGTCTTTTTTAATATCCGAAAAGGACATTTCCCTTTTATAGCAGCAGAAGATATCCCCGAAGAATACTACGAAAAAGAATCCCCATGAAACAAACCATTCTCTTCACTCCTTATCTTTTCCTTTTAGGACTCCAATTCCTTCCCACAAAACAGTGGTTTGTCCCTGGAGAGAAGTTTATCTATATATCAATCTCCATCTTTTTTATCATCTTACAATCGGTGGTTCTTTTTCTTAACACAAAGGATGATTATCTAAAGGATAAACTAAAAACTTACATTCCACAAAATTGGATTTTGGGATTTATATTTTTTATTTTTTTAGTTTTGTTTCCCCTTCGGAATATGGATTGGGGAGATGGGCTCCTACTACTCGAAACAAATCTTTTAGAAACCAAACTCTTTGGATTTCAGTTCACATTGGATGAAATTTTTGAAACAGTTCTCCATAGTGAATTTTCAAATCTATTATTTTATTTTGGTTTTTCAGATGATCCAAGAGTCTCTTATACATTTTTGTCACAACTGGCGGGGATTGGAATCATATTCGGTTTTTTATGGAAGGCAAAAGAAAATTTTAAATCAAATTCTTTCTCTATCCTCATATTACTATCGTCTGGTGGAATTCTACTCACCTTTGGATACGCCGAAAACTACACATTGGTAACCGCGGCTCATTTGGCACTTTTCCTTTTTGTTACCCAATATGTAAAAAATCCAGAAGACAACAATCTTTTGTTATATGGAACAACGGCAATTGTTGCCATCTCGATGTTATTCCATTTGGTATCGGGTTATTTGGTTGTTTTGCTTTTTTATTTATGGCTCGTCCATTCGCCAAAAGAAAAGAAACTCAAACATCTAATCTTTTGTGGGCTGATCGGAATGAGTATTCTCCTTCCATGGTTTCTTTACTTTCTATTTTTTCATGACCCAGCCATTGATAAAAATAGCACTCACTTAATCCATCCACCTTTTTATCCCAAAAGCAGATTGTTATCATTCAATCATCTAAAAGAAATTTTGTCTGTTTTGTATTGGAATGCTTCCATTGCCACATTCTTTTTGTTATATCAGTTTTTCTTTTTCAAAAATGCATGGAAGGAATTTATAAAGAGACCGGAAACAAAGGTAATCCTAGTTTCCATTTTCGCATTTTTTCTTCACGGAATCTTTCACAATCCACAATTAGGTTTTCCTGCTGACTGGGATCTGATGGGATTTTATTGGTTACCCATTACATTTCTCGCTCATCAGTTTTATATCCAATCAAAAGATATTTTTATAGAATGGATTCCCGTTTTTTTATTCGGAACTACCATTGTGATTTTTTCTGGTTTCACCTTAAACCAATCCAACCAAAACAGAGAACAACTTTGGGAAACCACAAAACAGACAATTCACAGTTATGTGGCAGAAAACAAACAGTATATAGACACCCTTTCCAAAGAAGATAAAAAGTTTTTTGCAAAAGGTGATTTTTTGTTTTATAAAGGAGAAGTCGTCACAAACCAACTTTGTGATTTCCCAAAGAAACAAGAAATCATTCGAAAAATGAAACTACACCGAAAAGATTGGAAAAAAGGATTCGAAGATGGAAGTTTCAAATCCAAAGATTCCCTTGGTTTATTTTTAAAAGAAGCAACAGAAACAAATATAGAATATATTAAATCTCTAGAAGTAAATAAGATATGTCATCCGATGCCTTAGAAGAAGTTTCTAAATACTGGATGTAGTTTGTAATCTCTGTTTTCATGTTCTCTATCTGCTTTTCCCCACTAGGAAGTTGGATTAAAGTTTGCACTAATGGATGGGTACTAGAAGCAAGTAACCCATCCGAATACAAAAAGAGAATGTCTCCTGGCTCCACAGAAACTTCATTTTCGGCAAATTCCATCTCTTTAAGAATCCCTAAAATTTGTCCAGACTGGTCTTGTAAAATCAAAGGGGAATGATTTCCCTTTTGGAAAACAAGTGGAAAAGGATGACCTCCCCTTGCATAAGTGATTTTTTTCTTAACATGATCCACAATGATACTAATGGCTGTCATACTATGAGTACCAATTTCATTACAAAGTTCTCGATTCAAACGAGAAAGTAACTCTGACGGTGCAACAGTTGTTGTTCGCGCCAGTTCTTTATGGATAGCTGTCATAAGAATAGCAATGAGACCAGAGGTAACACCGTGACCTTCAATATCACCCATCAAAATCAAAGTTCTGTCTTCATCTAAAGGCAAAACTTGAAAAAAATCACCGGAAACAAAACTGACTGGTCTGATCTCAGCAAAGATTTTATGATTTAGACTTTGTGGTAAATTCATAGTTCTTGTTTGAATTTTTGCAGCAAGCCTGAGATCACGTTTGATGGATTCATCCATCGATTCTTTATCTTTTAAAAAATTATAATATTCGAAAGCTCTCGAAATTGCAGCTTCGATAGATTTTGTATGGAATGGTTTTAAAATAAAATCAGAAGCGCGGTGGTATAAAGAAGAAACTACAGTTTGAATGTCATGTTCCCCTGTCATCATAAGGACTTGGGTTTTGGAATCGTGAGCTTTGATCTTTGGCAAAAGATCTAAACCCGTAGTTTGAGGCATATTGACGTCCAAAAAAACAATTGGGTTTCTTTCCCCTTCAAAGTATTCCAGACCTTGGAGAGGGTTTGTAAAATACCGAACAAAATATCCCAATCCATTGATAATGAGTTCTAAGGTTTCACAGATTTCTGTATCATCATCTATGATGAGAATCTCGGGTTTAAAAGAATATTCGGACATCTACTAGATTATCGGCAGTACTGAGGGTTATTTTGAGACCAATGTGAATTTTAGTTTTTCTTTCACTTCCTCCACTTTTTTAAAATACGCCTCATGGAAAACTTTTTTCTCTAAATAAACATCGGTACAGGAAATCATTTCTCCATACTTCCACTCATAAGGTTCCCCATTTTCATAACGAACTCTGTTCTGATGGATTTGAGAGGACAAACTTCGTAAATTTGTTCCTCGAAAATTTCGCACAAGAGCTCGGAACGTCCCTTCTTTCTCAGGATCAATGAAACGGAATTTACGTGAAAACAAAACTGCATCATGAAAATATTCAGGAACATTAAAAGCTCCAGACGTTCCCAATTTTTTAGAAAGAACACGGATGAAATCAGTGAATTCATTTAAAACATTGAGACCAGGATATTCTTGTCCAAAGTACAATTCCTTTTTGATGTCCCCTGGTTCAAAATTGATATTTTGAGTGAGGAGCCAATCGATATAAATCATAGGGAACTGTTCATCATCCCCTTTCATTTGGAATTGTGATACTTTCAAACGAGTATGAACTAAAATTTTTCTATTTTCTGTTTTGATATAAATGCGGTTATCAAAATTATTTAGAATTTCCAACTCAATGATTGGGTTGGGGAAACCACGTTTTTCAACAGCAGCGATCAAGCCAGCGCCAACTAACAACTGCTCCACCTCATAATGAGTAAAACGATTGAATAACCTTGGCTCCATATTGAGTGAGGTGTTTAGTTCTTTTGAAACATCAACTAAAGACAACTCATCCAAGTTTAACCAATCGGATTCGTTTTTCTTTTTGTCTGTAGATGAAAAAACACCCATTATTTTTCACCAAACGCAGTGATGGTATTAAAATGAATTTCAACAGTGTCGCGGAAATCACGTGCATATCCACCTGCAAGAGTCACAACACAAGGAACATTGAGAGTCTCTGCAAACTTACGAACCATCAAATCTCTTTCTTTTAAACCTTTCATAGAAATTTTTAATTCACCAAGAGAATCATCTTCATAAGGATCAGCTCCTGCAACATAATAAATTATATTTGCGTCAAAATCTTTTCGGATTTGATTTAAGGAAGATTCCAATGTAGAAAGATATTCATCATCTCTGGTATTTGGTTCTAAGTTCACATCTAAGTTAGATTCTTCTTTCTTAGGATAAAGATTACCTTGGTGCATCGAAAATGTGAAAACTTTGTCATCGTATTGAAAAATATATGAATTTCCATTTCCTTGATGTAAATCCAAGTCAATGATAAGGGCATTTATGTTGGGAGAAGTTTCTTTTTGTTTTCTTATAGCAATTGCCACATCATTCAAATAACAAAAACCTTCCGCTTTATCGGGAAAACTGTGATGATAACCACCGCCCATATTCAAAGCAAATTGAAAGTTTTTTGAAAGTTCTGCTGCCATAATCGTTCCGCCGACACCATACATAAAACTTTCCACAATACTTCGATTAAGCGGAAGTTCAGAATACATAGTTCGCGATGTATGTTCGTAACTAAACAGATCATCTAAGTATTCTTTGGTATGAACGAGTTCTAAATCTGCTTCTTCTGCTTTTTTGGGTAACAAAATGTCCCAGGATGCATAGACCGGATCCCTTTTGACACGATTGTAAAGATGAGAATATTTGTGAGCAGGGAAAACATGACCCGGTAATTCGAGATTGTACGAAGAATGGTAGATGAGTGCGAGTGCATTAGATGCCATTAAAATGATATTTTTGCGAAAAATGACACAAGTCAATTCAATCCGTACAATTTACTTGCAGGAAAAATCAAAAAAGCTAAGAATAGGGCCTATGCCGGAAGACGACAAAATCCCAAACAAACGCACTAAAATTATCTGTACCATAGGCCCTGCATCTGCGAACCGTGAAACGATTCTAAAATTGATCTATTCAGGAATGGATTTGGCACGAATGAACTTCTCTCATTCCACCCATGACTACCACAAAGAGATCTTCGAACTGTTGCGGGAGTGTGAACAGGAATCCGGTAAATCCATTGGTATTCTTGCCGATTTACAAGGCCCGAAAATTAGAACAGGAAAACTAGGAACAGGTCCTTTAGAACTAAAAACCGGCGACCAAATCGCAATCAATAACAAGTCCGACTTCCTTGGAACCAGAGAAGAAATCGGTTGCACCTACCAGTATATTTTAAATGACATCGACGTAGGGCACAAACTTCTCATTGATGACGGCAAACTCTCGTTTGTTGTAAAATCCAAAACAAAAGAAAAAGCAGTTTTAGAAACCGTCATCGGAGGGACATTAAAAGACAACAAAGGAATCAATCTTCCGGGAACACCAATCTCTGCACCGGCTCTTTCCGAAAAGGACATCGAAGACTTACAATTTGCTTTATCACTCGGAGTTGATTACATAGCACTTTCATTTGTTAGACGAGCAAGTGATTTAGAGATGGCGAGACAATTTATGAAGGACAGTTACGCAGGTCTTATTGCAAAAATTGAACGACCTGAAGCCATTCAAAATATAGAAGAAATCATCGACAATTGTGATGGAATCATGATTGCTCGTGGTGACTTGGGTGTGGAATTAGACACACAATATGTTCCCATCATTCAAAAAGAAATGATCACAAAATTAAACCAACAAGGGAAACCAGTGATCACCGCCACACAAATGTTAGAGACAATGATTGACAATCCCCGTCCCACTCGGGCCGAAGCGAGTGATGTTGCCAATGCGGTTATGGATGGAACAGATGCGGTGATGTTGTCAGGGGAAACTGCTTCTGGAAAATTTCCTATCGAAACAGTTCGAACCATGACAAGTATCATCCAAGCAGCAGAAGAATCTGAAATTTACTTATCACACTTACGTAGTATGGATCGTTCGGAATTTGAAGTGGAACGAACAGCTCTCGGCAGTGCTGCAGAAGCCATTTCCAGATCCATCAACGCCAAAGCCATCATCAACTTTACAAGATCAGGATATTCATCACTTCTCTCATCTGAATTTCGTCCTTTGAAACCAATTTATTCTTTCACGCCATTTCTTGGAACAGCAAGAAAGATGCAATTGTACTGGGGTGTGGAAGCGTATGTGATGCCTATGATGGATAAGTTCCCCGATATGATTGCTTTTATGAGTAAAACATTAAAGTCGGAAGGAAAATTAAAATCAGGGGATACTGTTGTGATTCTTTCGGGAGCACCGGGATCAGTGGCACAAACAGTAGACTTTATCCAAATCCACAAACTCAAATAACAATTGTTTTTCGAATGCCCTGGGCTGCAATAAAAGCGGTAGTCCAGGCATTCTGAAAATTAAACCCACCTGTAATTCCGTCGACATCTATCACTTCTCCCGTAAAATAAAGACCAGGACAAGGTTTACTTTCCATAGTTTGGAATTGGATGTCTTTTCTGGAAACACCGCCTGCCGTTACAAATTCTTCCTTAAAAACACCTTTGGCAACCATTTGTAGTTTCATTTGTGTGAGAGAAAGAGAAAGACCTCGAATTTCTGACTTAGAAATATCGGAATAACGTTTGTTAGTTTGTATATTTGATTCTTTTAAAATCCAATCCCAAAACCGCGAAGGAAGTTTCCATTCTGGATCTGGGGACAATTTTTCCGCAGGTGTTTTTTCTTTTTTAGTTAAATAATTTTCTTCGATATATTGTGTTTTCTCTCCACCAATCCAGTTTATGGACAAATCAACCTTGTAATCCGCTTCAAATAAGGTTCGTGCTTCCCAAGCAGACAAACGCAGAGCAGCGGGACCACTGAGCCCCCAATGAGTGATGAGGATTGGGCCTTTTTGTGTTTTTCCTTTTGGTAATACTTTGATTTCCACATTGGGAACCACAAGGCCAGTGAGTTCCATAAGATCTGTGTTTTCCAAAGTTAAGGTAAATAAGGAAGGAACAGGAGGGATGATTTTATGTCCTAACTTTTCCAAAATACTCCAAATCTTACGATTGGAACCTGTGGCAAGGACTACGATATCGAAGGATTCTTCGACTCCCCCTTCCCATAAAACCCGGAATCCATTTGTTTGGTTGGATTGTAAATTTGAATAAATACCAACTAACCCTTGTTCGAAGTGAATTGGAATTTTTTTGGATTTTAACTCGTTTAAGAAACATTGGATGATGGTATCCGAACTATCTGTTGTTGGGAACATTCTCCCATCGGCTTCTGCTTTGAGTGTAACTCCTCTTTTTTGAAACCATTCGATTGTGTCTTTGGGACCAAAACTTTCAAAGGCCCAACGTAATTCTTTGTTTCCTCTGGGATACCGTTCAGAAAGAAGTTCGGGATCAAAAAGGTTATGGGTGACATTACACCGCCCTCCCCCAGAAATCCGAAGTTTAGAAAGTGGTTCTTTCGACTTTTCAAAGATTTGTATATCACATAACCCTTGTAATCCGTCATAAATTTGAAGTGCGGCAAAACAACCAGAAGCACCAGCGCCAATGATGGCAATTTTGGGTTTCTTTCGCAAGTCCTACCACTCACCTATACTTGGCATAGAGACCCAAGGTTCTAACAATGGTAAAGGTTTTCCTTTTTGTAAAAGTTCGATAGAAATTAAATCGGGAGACCGAATGAAAGCCATACGGCCGTCGCGAGGAGGACGATTGATGGTGACACCCATCTTTTGAATTTTTTCGCAGGTCTCATAAATATTATCTACTTCATAAGCCAAGTGACCAAAATTTCTTCCTGTCGTATAGGGTTCCGCTTGGTCCCAATTGTAAGTGAGTTCAACCTCAGGGGCATCCACTTCTCCAGTGGATAAAAATACCAATGTGAATTTTCCTTCTGGATGTTCGTTCCTTCTGGTAATTTGGAGTCCAAGGATATCCACAAAAAAATGGAGAGCCTTGTCTAAGTCTTTCACCCGAATCATTGTATGTAAATATTTCATATTTTCTACTATAAGAAAAAATAGACCAAAAGCACAAACCAAGAAATATATTTAGGGATCTCAAAACGAAGCCAATTTCTTTCGCCCTCTAGAAGTCTACCCAAGGAAACAAAGGATAAAACCAGTAGAAATAATACAGAAACAATTTCTCCAAGAGAAAACATATGCATTCGTTTCAAAAAATACAAAGTAAATGCTGTGGGAATAAGAAAAGATACAAATAGGTAAATTCTATACGAAAGATTTCCCGCCTTACGTCTATATTGTGATGCCATCGATTTTATCTCAATGTCCCATCTATGTTGGTTCAACCATACTTTTGGATCTCTCACTCCTCGATCCATTACGGATTGAAGGTCATCGGGCCTGACAGAAGGATATGAGAAAAAGGAAAGAATTCCCTGCCATTTGTATTTTGTTTTCCAAAGATCAGAAAACAAATCACGAAATACATGAATTTCAGCGGTCACAGGATCATAGGTATTCAATTGAGAAACAAGCCCATACCTTGGTTCTTTTTTTTCTTCTTGATAAGTTCCAAAGATACGATCCCAAAAAATAAACACTCCTCCATAATTTTTGTCTATGTATTCAGGATTCATAGCATGATGAACTCTGTGGTGAGAAGGAGTGACAAAGATAGATTCATACAAAGGTGAAAGTTTTCCAATGGCCCGGGTATGAACCCAAAATTGGTAGGTTCGATTGAGTGCATCAATGATCAAATACGATTCCACAGGGAATCCAAGTAATGCCAAAGGTAAATAAAATAGACCAATCCCAATGTTTCGCACAAAAGATTGCCGAAGGGCTACCGATAGATTGAACTCTTCACTTGAATGGTGTACTACGTGAGAGGCCCACAAAACTTTGATTTCGTGGCTGTACCGATGTGCCCAATAAAATAAAAAATCGAGTAAAACAAATAAAACAATCCAATGTAAAGCCGAAGAAGGTGATAAAAAAATCTTGGTTAGAAAAGAAACACCCCAAGAGAGTTTGTATAATTCGCTATAAACAAAAACCAAACCAAGTAAAATCAGACCATCAAAGATTCGACTGAGGACACCTAAACTAAGATCGGCGAGAGAATCCTCGTAAAAATAATGATCCTTTTTTTTAAAACGATTATAAAGAATCTCAAGTAACATTAGAAGAATATAAAAAGGTGCGATAGATTCAATCAGTCTCATAGTTCATCCTTTAAGTTCTAATGATTCATTCTGATTTCAGTCGAAAAGCAACCTCGTTTCTAAAAACTATTTCAGTTTTTGACTCAAATCCAAATTCAATTCATTGAATGTATTGGTGAGTCCCAAATTCCATCCAAGAACCAAAGCTTCCGGTTCTTTTTTTTCGATGGTTTGGATTTGTTTGTATGTTTTGCGAAAAACTGGTGTGGAAATGGAATCTTTATCTTCATAAACGACCACTTCAAATTCGATGACCGCTTTTGGTTCCTTGGTCCGGAAATCTCCATACATCTGAGAGAGATTGAGTTCAATGAAATGAGTGACTGCAACTCTAGTGTGCATACTTGCATCCCATTCAAAGTTCCCCGACTTAAGTAACGAACGAACCAATTCTTCTTTGAAATTATGCGAAGGAGGGATAAAAAATCCATTATAATAATCGGATTCATAGACCGCGTTCTCTTTACGATAAACAAACTCTTTCCCTTCGAATCTTTGGGAAATAAAAACCTTTCTAACAACAAAAGTTCTAGGTTTTGGAACAGAATACAATTGTTTGGTGTCCCCAGTTTCAATTAGGTAAAATCTCTTTTCAGGAAATGTTTTACTAACACCAAAACATTGGCTAAGAAAAAAAACTAGGCCAGTTAAAAGTATCAAACGAATTGGTGTTTTCATGATTGTTATTTCCAGAGTTTAGACTTGTTTGGTGCTTCTCCGAAGAGAAACTGAGATGGATATTTTTTAGCATTGGCTGTGACTTCTTTTAAATCTTCGGAAGCAATTCGTAAATTTTCAATGGAAGTGGAGATATCACCTTGATTCGAAGCAAGAAGTGTATCGAGTCTTTTTAATGTTGTTTGTAACTGAGTGACAGAGGCATCTAATTTTTTAGGTAAACCTTGCGTTTCCGGACTTGCGATGAGAGCCTTAACTTCAGTATTTGTTTTTCTTAGATCTACGAGAAGACCCGTGGACTCGCGAGCCAAATCTCCTAGTTTTGCTTCTTGGATGGTTTGATTTAAGTTACGAATGAGTTCTCCCACTCCCAAAAGGATTTTATCCACATCTGCTTTTTCTACTTTATCAAAAAACTTATCAACAGTTGCAGTGAATCTAGAGATGGTGCTTGGTGCCGAAGGAATATAAATTGTTTTTGGTTCCCATTCAATAGACAAAGGAGGATTTTTTTCTGGGTTTAAATAATCCACTTCTAAATATGCCGTTCCCGTTAATCCTTGTGAGGCGAGACGAACACGAAGCCCACTTTGGATCATTCTTTGGACAGTTTTCTTTAAATCATTCCCATAAACACCTTTCACAAAATCAGGGACAGACATTTTGATGAGAACGTATCTTCCATACCGAAGTTCGGTATCTTCTGTAAGTTTGTCTGAATATTCATTTTGAACAAAAGTGATTTCTTGGACGGTTCCTACTTTTACCCCACGGTGTTTGACGGGAGATCCAATGTCTAATCCTTGTACAGATTCATCAAAATAGGTTTCTAAACTAACAGATCTTTGGAAAATATTTCCAGCTGTGAACACAATCAAAAACAAAATGAGTGTGAAAAAACTCACCAAAACAAAAATCCCAACTTTAAAATAAATTTTATTGGATTGGTTCATAACGGGGAACTCTCCTGTGGAATACGATTAAAGAATTGTTTTACAAATGGGTTTTTAGATTTTTCCTTCAGGTCTTTTGGTTTCCCTTCAGCAATGATTCCTTTTGTGGCTTTATCCAAAACGATCACACGATCTGCCATTGTAAAAACAGAAGGTAATTCATGGGTTACAATCACAAAGGTAACACCCAAAGTTCTCGACAAACGGATGATTAGGTGATCTAACTCCACACTGGTAATGGGATCGAGTCCTGCACTTGGTTCATCTAAAAATAAAATTTCAGGATCCATCGCCATGGCCCGAGCAATGGCGGCACGTTTTTTCATACCACCAGAAAGTTCGGCGGGATAAAGATGAGCAAAAGGAAACAATCCCACCATTTTCAATTTGGTCATAGCAATTTCATTCATGATAGGTAATGGGAGTTCCGTGAACTCTTCCAAAGGCAACCGAACATTTTCCAATAAAGACATGGAACCAAATAAAGCACTTTGTTGGTACATCACTCCGATGCGATTCCAAATTTGTATTTTTTTCTTTCCTTCTGCAATGACGATATCACTTTCATCAATCCATATACGGCCGCTAAACGGGGATGTTAATCCAATCATATTTTTAAGAACTGTAGACTTTCCACAACCAGACCCACCCAGGATTCCAAAAATTTCTCCTCGATTGACTTCAAAAGAAATATTTTCCATAACCACAGTATGGCCATATCCCGTTGTTAGATGTTCTACTCGAATGATTGGGTTATCTTTCATATTTTTAGATAAAAATATAAGACGGAAAAAATTCCATCAAGTATGGATACAAGAATGATAGATCCAACCACAGCGGAGGTGGTTGATTCCCCAACAGCACCGGCTCCCGATGCTGTTTTTAAACCTCGGTAACAACCGATAGAAGCAATGATCATTCCAAAAAAATAGGATTTTAAAAGCCCACCTAAGATATCAGAAAGTCCCACCGCAAGATTCACTTGGTTGATAAAAGTGACAAGAGGAAATCCAAAGCTGATTAGTACAACTGCCCCACCAATCAGTCCAAAAAAATTAAAAACAATCGTTAGGAGTGGAGTCATAATGAGAGAGGCCACCAAACGAGGGATAATGAGAAATTGAACGGGCGGAAGTCCCATTGTTGTGAGTGCGTCGATCTCTTCAGAAACTTTCATGGTTCCGAGTTCCGCCGCAAAGGCAGATCCTGACCTTCCTGATAAAATAAAAGCAGTCATGAGCGGCCCAAGTTCTCGGAATAAAGATAAACCCACAAGGTTTGCGACAAAAATCTCTGCCCCAAACCGACGCATAGGAATGGCAGATTGGAAAGACATAATGAGTCCAAGTAAAAACCCAATCATGGCGATGATGGGGAATGCATTCACCCCCATCGATTCAGCGACACGAAATGTATCCATCCATCGGATTTTAGAAGGATGTAAAAAAGAACGCCAAAAAGAAACAGTAAGTTCCCCTGTAAAAGTAATCAGGTATTTAAACTCTAACAACGAGTCGATGGTAAGTTTTCCGATTTTTTCGGATCTTCGAAGGGAGTTCGCAAGAGTGTCTTTATTCTTTTTGCTATCATCCTCAGAAACGCTCAATCGATATTTAAACTTTTCGTCTAATCCAAGTAATACGAATTGGATCCTTTTTTTTTCGCATTCTAAACGAATTAACTTTAAAAAAGAAATTCCGGATGAATCTGATTCTTCTAAATGATTAGCAAGGACTGTGACTTTACGTGGTGGGCTTTTTTTTAAAATTTCGGAAAAGGCTGTCCAATCTTTACCAGTTTCGCTGGCAGTAAGAGTCGCTGGGAGGTGGATTTCTAAGGTGCTACCTTCCCACAAAAAGGAGGATTGTCGATGAATGGTATCCACGTTTCAAACGTAATTCTAATTCAGAACGAACCCGAGGCAAGTGATTTTATTTTACAATCCAATCGATTGATTAAAAGATGAACATCGATGTGGAATTTAACCAGTCCCCTGATTGCCTTTTCTGCTGGGCTTTCCCTCCTCTTCGCTTGGGGAGAGTTCCTAAGAAAAAATACAACAGGCCAAACCAAAATCCAAGGAATGTTATTTCTTTTTGCCTCTTTGTTCCAGGCTCATACTTTTTTTACCGCCACAGGCCTTTACCAATCCTTCCCACATTTTTATTTGGTGCATTTACCTTTCACTGCTTGTATTGGAGCCCTTCTCAAACGATATTTTTCTGAACTCTGGGATGAAAGTCCGAACAAAAACAAGTTTTCCTTTTGGGAACTTGTTCCCGCAGGCATTGTCACTGCCCTAATGATGCCTTTTTATATTTCGTCCGCCGAAAATAAAATCGCCATCCATTCGAAATATTTGGCAGAAGGAGTTCCCTTTCTATTTCAAATGACCATTCTGATTGCCGTTTCACCCATATTTTATGCGGCTTTTTACGTTTTTATAAATATGGTGAAATACATTCGTTTCGAAAGTTTCAAAAAATCGGCTCATCTTCGTTTGGTGGGAATTGTTGTAAGCATTGGAACCTTTGCAAGTTTAGTAGGGATTTATACTTTATTTTTCCACCAAAGACATGGATTGGAAATTGTATCAACTCTCATCGCCTTACTCCTCATTGGTGTTTACTTGCTTAGGCAAAAAAGTCCTGAACTTTGGGGAGAAGTGCAAAGGATTGTGATTGAGGAAAAAAAATACCAAACTTCTCAACTAGGTGGATTCGACTTAGAAACTCTACAGAACAGGCTCAAACACTTAATGGAGGAAGAAAAAATCTACCGCGATGAAAACATCAACTTAGAGAAGTTAGCCAAAGAAATGGACCTTTCCGAACACCAACTTTCCGAGTATTTGAATCTACACCAAAAGAAAAATTTCTTTCAGTTTGTGAACCATTACCGCATCCGAGAAACAAAAGAGCTTTTTTCACTACATCCAGAGAGGAATATCCTCACCATTGCCTACGATGTTGGTTTTCCTTCCAAATCCACATTTTACGACGCCTTCAAACGTGAGGTAGGGACAAGTCCTAGTGAGTTCCGAAAGTCATTAAAAGTATGATCCGAATGGACCCACTCGGAATCTTTTTTTATTCCGGCTTTACCGATCCGGTCGATTTGGTTTTCCATTTTTGTTAGAATGGATTCAACCTCATTCAGTTTAGGAGAGTTCTATGTTTGGTGGACCAGTTCAGTGTGAATTAGTTTTAGATTGTATAACCAAAATTGGTTTTGCACAAGGGATATTGAATTTCCTGCGTTATTACCCCATTGCAGGTTTGGCATTTCTTTTATTCTATGTTTGGCGAAAGGATTTTTTTGAATCTTATCGCATCCAAAAAGTATATCCAAAAGCAGAGAAGGTTTGGAAGGAGTTTCGCCAGTCAGCAGTCACACTCGTTGTTTTTACTTTAGTTGCTGTGACTAACATCACATTGATGAAAGCAAAAATTGTTCCGAGTGCTGTATACTTCGGACCTGTTTCAGGACTTTCTGGGATTGGATACATTTTCCTTAGTTTCCTTCTGATCACAATTTGGCATGAAACTTGGTTCTATTGGATGCACAGGTTTGCTCACTTGAAAAAAGTTTATCCTCATGTACATTCAGAACATCATCAATCTGTGAACCCGTCCCCACTGGCTGCCTACAGATTCCAAGCAACAGAAGCATTTTTAGAAGCAGTTTACATTGTTCCTTTTGTTATGTTTGTTCCGATTCATTTTTATGTTTTGATCTTCCATACTTTTTATGCGATGGTTCTGAATATTTGGTGGCATTTAGGATACGAGTTTTTTCCAAAAGGTTGGGCATCACACTCCATCACCAAGTGGATCAATACCTCCACTCACCACAACTTACACCATCAAAAATTCCAAGGGAACTACTCTCTCTACTTTAATGTTTGGGACAGGTTGATGGGAACTAATTTCCCTAATTACGAAACATACTTCGACCAAGTGACGGAAGAAAGAGATAGGAAACTGGAATCAAAAAAAGAAAAAGAAGCAGAACTCTTAGTTTCTTAAAAATAGAAAGGGTTATATGCGAATTACAGATATAACCCTTTTATGCAAGATCACATATTCATTTTTTTTAGATTCATTCTGAGAAGGTTATCTAGAAAAATTCTAATTCTCCTAATAAAGAAACAAAATCCCCTATTGGTTCCTTTTGATTAACCAGTTGACCAATTCCCCTAGTATGACCTAACAGATACAAGGGGAAAGTTATGGTTTATGATATTAGAGATAAAGTAATTCTAATTACAGGTGCTGCTGGCGGAATTGGAGCTGCTTGTGCCAGAGAATTGTATGCAAATGGCGCCAACCTTGTATTAACCGATATATCTCAAAAATCATTGGATTCATTGGCATCTGAGTTTTCAAAAGAACGAGTTCTCGCAAAAGCAATGGATGTAACCAATTGGGATTCCATAAAAAATATAATCAAACTTACTGTTGCCACCTTTGGAAAACTTGATATTGTTTTTGCCAATGCGGGAATCTCCTGGAAAGAATCGGCCTATACTGTTTTTAATTGCGATGAATCTGAATTTGAAAAGATCATAGACGTAGACTTACTCGGTGTTTGGCGCACCATCAAAAGTTCTTTGTCAGAGGTTGTAAAAAACAAAGGGCAAGTGGTCGTTACCTCTTCGATCTATGCATTTACAAATGGGATGTGTAATGCACCCTATGCCACCTCCAAAGCAGGGATTGAAATGTTATCGCGTTCCCTTCGAGCGGAACTCTCGGGCAAAGGTGCCAGTGCTAGCGTATTGTATCCTGGTTGGATTACGACACCGCTCACCGATGGTGTTTTTGGAGGAGACAGTTTAACAACAGAAATGCGAGAAATTGGATTTCCACCTTTCCTAAGAAAGGCAATTTCTCCTGAAAAGGTAGCGACTGCCCTTATCAAAGGATTAACTCAGAGAAAACCAAGAATCATTGTACCGACTCGTTGGGTTCCCATCCAACTATTCCGAGGGATTGTTGGGATTTTTTCTGACTGGCTTCTCGCCAATCATACTCGCATCCAATCCTTAGTTCTGGAGTTGGAGAGTAGGACTAGGAAATGATGAATGAATACAAATAAGAAAATAACCTAATTCCAGAATGTTCCCTTAAATCCTCTCAGTTTACAGATCACCTAAACGCAACAAAATTGCATTTAGTTATTGCAACTTAATTGCGTTTATGAATATTGGCAGACGGAGGACTTTATGTTTAAATGTTTTTTGTGTTTTTTTTTGTTATTTGGCGTTGTTCGGTGTGGGACTGAAAAAAATGAAGAGGTGAATGATTTCTTCTTAGGATTAGCTCTTCATTCTGCTTTTTCCAATCATGGAACAATCGCCTTTGCTTTCGATCCAGATAAAGATGATGAAATTTATCTTTATGGCATAAAAGAAAATCGAACTATCAATGTAACAGAAAATGTTGGGAGAGATTTAGCTCCAAGATGGAGTCCCACAGGTGAAAGCCTTGCTTTCAATAGTCGCCGGACCGTCCACGGACACACACGACCAGAAATCTATACTATGGACTTTCCATCTCGCACAGTGCGACGTGTGACAAATACTCCTGCTCCCGACGAAAACCAACGTGCCGCTTGGTTCCCAGATTCAACGGCAATCGTGTTTCAACGAGGAACTTATTTTGCACCTTCCAAACTTAGATTGATGAAACATGATTTGAATACCGGATCTGAAACGACTCTCTATGAAGCAGGCGATAAATTACACGCTGCTCCCGGAATATCACCTAACGGAATGAATATGGTATTTCAATCGAATCAAGATTTTGCTGGAACCTTTCCCTCTCGATTGTACATGATGAATTTATCCAATTCCCAAATTTCAAACTTTGTGCATCCTAGTGTGGACTTAGGATCCGATGCCGATCCCAAGTGGTCACCTGATGGTAAATGGATTACTTTTACTTCTGCAAGAAACGGTGAAGGTGAATACAGTCATCTCTATATTGCAAATGTCGAAACGAATGAAGTTTCACAAATTACCTTTGGAAATTATAATGATTCGGCACCAGACTTTTCACCCAATGGAAAAGAGATTGTGTTCCAATCCAATCGATTTACTGAATTTGGCTTACATATCGTTTCTTTGGACTCGAAAGCAGTTCGTTACATCCGAGCCGGAAGAACCCCTGTTTGGTCGAAAAAATCTCTCCAAGAACTCGGATTTTAATTCCATTGCCTGCGGCAGGGATCGAGCGGAAATCCCTCCCCGAATTCAACTTATGGTTTTGCTCGGGCAAGGAAAACTTGGGGAGGATTGGAGGGAGAGCCCGACCCTTCCTGCTTCTCAGTTTGGTTTCAGAAGTGATTGGGGCAGCCCCAAAAAAAATCATTAACAAGCGACATAAAATGCTTTAGGGGGAAGAAAAACCGACCGAAGGGGAATGTAGAGAGGAAGAGAAATATGTTTGAAGCAACACATTTCATGAAAACTCAAGACCTTTTGGAGCGTGGCCTTGGGGCAGCGAGCCAAAGGCGTAAAGTGATTACTGATAATATCGCCAATGCAGACGTTCCCAATTTTAAACGTTCGGAAGTGGTGTTTGAATCGATGCTGAAACGTGCCATCGAATCAGAAAAAATTGAAAAGGACAAAGCGGTTCCGACTAAAATCACGAACGATCGTCATATTGAATTCTTTAAACCTCTAGATTACAGGGACGCCAAACCCAAAACCAATTTGGATTATCTCACAACGATGAGACCCGATGGGAACAACGTAGACATTGAAAAAGAAGTGGTGGAAGCCAATCAAAATCAAATGAGTTACAGCCTTATGATTGATCGACTCAACCAAAACAACCGCCTTCTCAACATTGTGATGAGAACCAACTAAGGAGTAAGTTATGGGAATGTTTGATTCGATTAATATATCTGCCACTGGCCTTTCTGCCCAAAGACTCCGAATGGATGTTATCTCGAATAACATTGCTAACTCGACAACCACGAGAAATACCAATGGAGATGGTCCTTTTAGACGTGACCGCGTCATCCTAACACCGATTAACTTACGAACCAATTGGAAAAGCCCTGTGTATCCTTTTGGGGTCGCTCCTGGCGAAGGCAAAGGGGTTAAGGTAATGAAAATCGAAAAGGATATGAGTCCTTTACGACTCACTTACGATCCAACCCATCCCGATGCCATCCAAACTGGCCCCAAAAAAGGATATGTGGAACTTCCGAACATCAACATTGTTACGGAGATGACAGATATGATTTCCGCTTCTCGCTCTTATGAGGCCAATGTCCAGCTCATCAACGGATCCAAAGCCATGATGAATAAGGCAATGGAAATCGGTCGGGCGTAAAACCCGGCCAAATCCCTCGTGATTTTCCCTTTTTTTAATGTGACATAATTTTTTTCTTTAGGTTTTCTGAATTTGGTCGATGTTTAGAGTGAGGAAAGACCCATGTCCATTGATCGTATTTCAAACATCAGTTCCCAAACTTACAAACCACATTCCCTACTCCCACAAGGTGATAAGGTAGGAATCTTTCGCTCCAATGAACGTCATTACGGCAAAACAAATGAAGCCAAATCTCCGGATGAAGTGGCTGGAACTTTTGGAGATGCTTTAAAGAAAGCCTTCGAACAAGTGAATGACCAACAAGTAGAAGCAGATGAATTAACACAAAAAATTGTTTTTGATCCAAACTCAGTGGAACTTCATGACGTGATGATTGCGGCAGAGAAGGCTCGGATCTCTTTGACATTTGCAAAAACAATGTCCGATGGATTTGTAAGAGCTTACCGAGAACTCACAACTCTTAGATAAAACTTAAATCATTAAACCAGTTTGTTTCAACGGATCAGTTACCTTTGAAACGAACTGGTTCCTTTAGTGAACTATGGCCTGGGACGACCAAACACACGTTCTACGGCCTCATATTTAATTTCGATTTTGTCATTAGGCCCCACTCGAAGTCCGCGTTTCATCTGCACTCCATCCACCCTTTCCTCATTCACATAAACCACCCAACCCTCTGACCAAGAATTTGATTTCCCATTCACTTCCATAATTTCTTCCGTTCTATTGGTAGAAATAAATCGCATGGATGGATCTTCTTTTCTAGATAACTCAGCAAGGATCAAGAGTAAGTCTTTCGATTCAAATAAAGAAGAAGGAATGAATTTTATTTCCTCATACTCATCGGATATAAAATGAATTTGGATTTGGGGTTCCTTGGACTTTTTGGATTTTGAAGGTAAAGAACATTGAGAGAGTAATAAAAATAGAAATAATACTTGGTTTAATAAAATGAATCGTAGTAAAAAATTCCTCCAGCGATTCCTCGGTTTATATAAATTCTGATTCATTTAATTGAGTTTATGTTTACGTTGGTATTTATACTTTTGGTTGTTTCTTTTCAAAGGCATAAACCAACCCTTGTGCATTCAAATTCACATCCAGATGTAATAACTTCCAATCCGTTTCTGTCAGAGTGATAGAATTTTTGTTTGCTAAAGTTTGGATCATTGTTTCCACCTTGGTCTCCATAAAAGACAAACGTTTTTCTTTTGGCACCGCATCCAACATCGCGATTGCTTCGCTGCATAAACCAAGGCCAATTTTTAAATCCTCTGCATTTTTCTTTAAATCACCAATGGGACCAAAATGAGTGAGATAAGCAACTTCGGCTCCCGTTTCCAAAATCCGATCGAGTGAATGAACCGCTTCCATAGCATCAAAGTCAGTTGGTGTTGTCGTAGGGAAAATAAATCGTTTTCCATTTTCTAAATGAGGGTATGAAATTCCAAAGGAATCACCTGTATAAATTCCATTTGTTTTTTTATCATAGATACAAAAGTGATGGTTCGCATGTCCTTTGGTGTAGATAAACTGAAAAGAATGGCCTTTCCAACTCAGCCATTCTCCATCTTCCATCACACGAACTTTATCTTTGGGGATGGGTTTGATTTCACCATACAAAGAATCAAAATTTTCTTTTCCATAAACAGAGGTGGCACTTTTAATGAGTAATCTTGGATCTATCAAGTGTTTGGCGGTTTTGGGATGTGCGAGAAGTATTGCATTTGGACAAGCTTCGAGTAGAGCCCAAGCTCCACCCGCATGGTCTAGGTGCACATGGGTCACAATCACATAGTCCAAATTTTCTGGTTTGATTCCTTCAGACTCCATAACTTTTAGAATCTTGGGAATGGCATAGGTAGTATTGGTTTCGACAACAACCCCATGGCCCTCTTCTTCTAAAAGATAGGCCGAAGCCACTTGAGAGAAGTTGGCATATTCGGTATCAATGGTAAGCACTTTGCCCATACCAAATCATAAATGGGGAAAGTGCTCTTTGTCAGCCTAAAATTATGATCTAAAAAGAATCAAACAGGTAATTTTAAGGTTCTGTAAATGATCTCTGTTTCTTTCTTTTTTGTTTCCTCTGACCAATTCCATTCTTCTGCAGCCGTATCAATGATCGCCTTCATGATTTCATCAGAAAGAATCCCAAGTGTTCCAAGACCTGTCCTTCTTAAGAAAATATCAGAAAGAGATTTTGCCATTTCATAACGGATCACATAAACAACTTCTGCTAAAATTTCTCCATCGGCATTGAGAACGGCCGCTAGATTTTTTGTTTTTCTAGCAAGTTCCAAAATGATTTCATATTGTAACCCATAATGACGGATTAAATAATCGATAGTTTTTTCTGAGAAATCGGCATTCTGTTTTTGTGCCCCTTGAATGAAAATTTCAACATTCGGTATTTGCGAAGCGTATAAATGTTGTTTTGCGGAGATGTTTTCACCAGGTTTTTTATGTAATTTCTTTTGGATTCGTTTGAAAATTGATTCTGCAAAATGTCGACTCGTTGTGTATTTTCCACCAGCGGCTGTAATCAAACCTTGGATTCCATCTCGAGAGTGATCATAAAGTTCAGATCTTCTGGATGCAGAATACGTATCATCGGAACTTTCAATTAAGGGCCGTAAACCCCCGTAAGCAAAAATGACATCATTTATACTTAACTTTTCTTTGAGATGAGAAGTTTCATTGATATAATCAATAAATTCAACAATACTTTCGCGAGTGAGTTTCCAATCCTCCACATTACCAAAGTAAGACTTCTCTGTTGGCCCAATCATCGAGTGGCCTCTCCAAGGAGCAAAACTGAAATGTCCTTTATCGCCCACATAAAGAGTCATTAGGTTGGTTAACTTTTTAGTGATGATATAGATCCCTTCCGAACGTTTTTTCGGCATAGGTTGTTCTGTTTTAGGAGATTTAGAAAGGATATTGTGAGTCCATGGCCCGGAAGCATTGACTGTTACCTTGGAACGGATTTGGTGTTTAACACCCGTCAAAACATCATGGACTTGAATTCCGGTAACAGCGCCTTCATTCCAAATTAAATCATCGACGATTGTATAATTTGAGATTTTAGCACCATAAGCGACAGCAGACTTTAAAAAACTAAGTGTTAACCTTTCTGGACTCAAACAAATGGCATCGTAAAAATATGCCGCGTCCTCAAAATCACCTAAATTCTTTTCTATAAGTTCTTTTCGTTTGAGATATTTATGATTGGGAATTTGTTTGGATTCGTCCCAAGTCCACTTACTATCAAAAGACAGAAGGTCATAAACAAAAAGACCAATTCTTGCAATGATTCCTGGTTTTGGAAGGATCATTGGGTAGGGATAAACCAAATTAGGAGCAATGTTAGAAAGGATCCTTCGTTCTTTGAGTGCTTCTCTCACAAGGCCGATTTCAAATTGTTTTAGATAACGAAGTCCACCATGAATTAATTTTCCAGTGGCTGCTGAAGTTGCTCCACCAAAATCTTTTTTTTCAAGCAAAGCGACTGTATAACCACGACTTGCTGCTTCATATGCTAAGCTGGCACCAGTGATTCCTCCACCGATGATCGTAACGTCAAATTCCTCACCATTGTATGATTCAACAAAACGTTCTAGTTTCAAATTCATACTTTCCCACCATTTGCCACCAAACGAGTGATTTGTGATTTTAAACTTTCTCTTTCACTCTCAATATTCCATAAGCCCAAACGAAGGATGAGGGCAGGTAATCTCCAAGCCGAAATTTCTGCATCAGTAATCCCGCTAAGTTTTTTATAGGCTTTCAAATACCCGCCTAGGATGAACTTTCTGATGATTGTATAAAAAATAATTTTTAATTTTGGTGTTCCCGGCCAAAGTTCTCCATCGGTGAACAGTAGGAAGGTGAAAGCAACATCCGCTGCCGAATTTCCTTTTGCCGCAGTCATCCAATCGATGATGATTTCATCCTTCCCTTCAACAATTACGTTTTCTGGATGAAAATCCAAATGAAGGATAGAATTTCCATTGGGTAACGAAGTTATATAGGACTTGATTTTTTCTTTTTCACTGCCAGTCAAAAAAGAAAGTGGATCGGAGGCCAAACACTGATTTAAGATTTCTTTAATATCTTTAAAACGTTCCGATTCAATTTGATGGATGCCGTAATGCAAACGAGCCAATTTCCCTGCGATCCGAAAGAGTTCCAATGGATTTTTATCAGGAAGTTTTGTAAGTGAAATTCCATTCAACCTGTCAAAAATAATTCCTGACCTGTTTTCCACTTTGACTTTTCCATAACATCTCATCGTCGATGCACCCTTTCTGTTGGCCTCAACGGTATTCTCTACCTCTAAATCAATTTCTGATTCCTTCGCCTCTGGAAAAAAAAGTTTTAGAATTTTATTCTCAGGCAAAGCAAATAGATCCGCCGATCTACCAATTGCGAAAGGTTTCCCCAAACTTTTCATACTGTATTCAATGTTATCTTTAGCCATTTCCTATTCCCAAATTTATGTATTTAAAACTGCAAAATTATTTTGATTCGTTTGATAAAGGTTTTTGAAGACCTTAAAGTTTTTATCATAAATTTCTTTATGATTTGGATTAGGAGTCCATCTGTCTTGGATCGGAATCATAAACTTAATTTCTTCATATTTTTGAATTTTTCCAATTCCAAAAGCTACGATGGCAGCAGCTCCCATCGCGCCAACGTTTTCCGGATGAACCACCCTTTCAATGGTTTTTCCAGTGATATCAGCTAACAACTGACAGATAAACGCAGACCTTGCCACACCTCCCACAAAGCGAATTGTATCAGAAGTAGGCACCTTTCGGTGAGATAATTCTAAAATCCAACGTTTATGAAAAAGGATTCCTTCTACAACTGATCGAATCAGAGTTCTTTTGCCCGTATTCAAACTGATGTTAAAGAAAATCCCTCTTGCCTTTGGGTCTTCAAAGGGACAACGGTTTCCATGAAGCCATGGCGTAAAGATAACTCCGTGAGATCCAGGTTCTGTATCTTTAATCGAATCAAACATAAACTCGAATAAACTTTCATACACAGCATCGGGACCATCGGTGATTTTCTTTTTTTCTAAGTATAAATCAATTTCATCTAAAGCCAAGTGGTCTCTTACCCATTGCAAACATTTACCAGATGTTTCCTGTTCTCCAAAATAATTATAATGTCCTTCTCTGGCACCAACGATGGAAGCAATCCTTGCACCAATATCAACCGTTCTCTTTTTGGTAACTGTTGAAATCCATCCAGAAGTTCCAGCATAAATATGTGTATCACCTTCGCTAACGGCACCTGCACCTACACCAATGAGAGAAGCATCTCCACCACCACCAAACACTGCTATGTTTTCTTTGAGTCCTAAATACTCGGCAGCTTCTTTTGTGAGTCCTCCCACACGATCAGAAGAATTCACAATCTTTGGCAAATGATCCAAACGAACACCGAATAACTTACAAAGAAGAGGACTCCAATTTCCTTTTCCAACCCTTGAGTTATATAAAAAAGTAGCAAAGGCAGAATCTCTAGTCATCACAGCTTCGTTTGTAGAACGTGCGATTAGATATTCTTTTACATCGAACCACCACTTCACTTTGGAGAAAACTTCTGGTTCATTTTTTTCGACCCATTTGTATTTCCAAATAGGATCCTTTACACTCGCAGCCACAGCTCCCGTGATCCAAAGAGATAACAAAAGTTTGATGGCATTGATTCCTTCAATTTTAAGACCATGAAGAATTCCTTTTTTCATTTCTTCTGTTGCTCTTTGGTCCATATAACTCATCGCAGGACGCACTACTTGAAACTTCGAATCGGTGAGCACAAGGCCCTGCATCTGGGAACAAAAGGAAATTCCTTGGATGGAGTCTGGTTGGATTTTGGATTGGGTTAAGATTTGTGCGGTGGTATCTTTCATGGAAGACCACCAGTCTTCTGGATTTTGTTCGGCACCCCCATTTTCAAAAAGTTGGATCGAATATTCCTTTGTAGCAGACTGAACGAGTTCCAGTGCCTCTGTCATTCGAAAGAGGCAGGTTTTGACTCCGGTAGTGCCAATATCATAAGTAAGTATATATTCCGATTGCATGCAAACTCCATCAAAGTCACCCACCAAATGACCGTTCCAAAAGGTTTGTCGTTTTTCTCCCGAAAAAGGAAAAAAGTGAGTGATCACTCACAAAGAATTAGAATCATCAGCTCCGATGGCAAATCATTTTCCTTCGGCGTTTCTCCAGTTGAGGATTTATTCCGAACAAATGATTCAAAATCAAATCTATCGATTGCACAAAAGGGAGTCAAAATGAGTCAAAACCCACCAAAATTATATTCGTATCGCTGGGTCGTGCTTTTCGCCTACATCATCATCACTGCCACGATCTGTTTGCAATGGTTGACTTTTGCACCCATCGCCCGTGATGCCAAAGAATTTTATCACGTAAGCCCTTTGCAGATAGATTTACTTTCTCTTGTTTTCCTCGGAGTTTTTGTCTTCATTGCCATTCCTGCATCCTACGTGATTGATACTTATGGAATCAAAAAAGGAGTTGGGTTTGGAGCCATACTAACTGGTGTTTGCGGATTACTCAAAGGAATTTATGCTGCTGACTACACCATTGTCCTTATCTGCCAAATTGGTTTGGCCATAGCACAACCTTTTTTACTCAACGCCGTCACAAAGATTAGTGTTTTGTGGTTTCCTATCCAAGAACGAGCCACTGCTGTTGCCCTGGGAACTCTCGCGCAATTTCTCGGAATCATTCTTGTGATGATCCTCACTCCTATCTTACTCCAATCAGGAAATTCCATTCCAGGTGTTATGATGATTTATGGTTTTGTTTCCGTAGCATCTGCCATACTTTTTCTTATCCTCATCAAAGAAAAACCACCAACTTCTCCCAGCACTCACGGCGAGGACCATGAACTTCCCTTTTTAGAAGGCCTTCGTTTTTTATGGAGACAGAAGGATATGAGAAAAATTCTGTTTTTGTTTCTCATAGGGCTTGGAGTCTTCAATGCAGTCAGCACTTGTATTGATCAAATTTGTGAAATCAAAGGACTCAATATCGATGAATCAGGACTCGTGGGTGGAGTGATGCTCATCTCTGGTATCGTAGGTGGGATCATCATTCCTCCGTTATCCGACAAATTACAAAAGAGAAAATTATTTCTCATCATTGCGATGGCAGGATTTTTACTTGGACTTAGTTTGTTCACCTTGTTCCAAGGATTTATTTTCCTACTCATCGGTTCAATTGTGATTGGATTTTTTCTACTCGGAATTGGAGCGCCAATTGGATTTCAATACTGCGCCGAGATCACTTCTCCCGCACCAGAATCCACTTCCCAAGGATTGTTACTTCTAGTAGGACAAGTATCGGGGATTCTATTTATCTTAGGACTGAACTTCCTCGGAATGATTTCTTTTCTCTATATTCTACTCATCTTATCACTGATCAATTTTGTGATGGTGTTTTGGTTAAAAGAATCACCGTTTATGGAAAGTTAAGGGATAAACCAATCGGCACAAGGGTAGCCAATGAAAGCTATCCTTGTATCTAGGAGAGATGATACCAGGTTCGATTAGGGAATGATAAGCTTCTGTTATGCCTTATCCATTACTTTGTAAGCCAACTACTTTTATTTCAATTTACTGCGCTTAATGTCCTCAATAATTTCCGCAGTCACCTGAACCAAATGATTTTCTATTTCTTTCGTAAGCCGATCCAAATCATTAAAATCTGGATTTTCAATTAGGACAGTCTCAAGAATAGAATACTGTGGTTTGGTAGTTCTATTTTTATTCCACTTCGTGTTTTTAAAATACTCCCAATACCTTTCTTGGATGGGAATGGTCTGACCCAAAAGCCAAACTTCAAATTGCATTTTAGGATGGTTTAACACAAGCCCCATCTTTAATTTTCTATCTTTCAAGAACTTGTTTCCGTAATAGAAATAGGTATAGTCCATATAGCCTTGAAAAAGGCTTCCAAAGGAATAACTTTTAGAAAGATTTTTGGATAAGTTTGTGCCGAGTTTGGTTACGTATTTTACGAGCCTAGCATATGCTTCTTGGATGTCTCCGATTTGGAGTTGTTTTTTGTATGCATTTACATAATCATTCAAATCTTTCATTGGGCAACCTTCTGCTTCTCTTACTGTTTTGTTTGTTATCGCATACAATCGTTCCAAAAACGTAAACAAACTATCCTTGATTACGCAAAACTATATTGATTGATTAAATACTCTTCTAGTTCCAAAAAATTTCGAACAAATGGAATTTTCCCCGTTTGGAAATAAGGAAGATGCCTATCATCGTGGGCGATACCAACGAAATGAAATCCAAACCTGCTAGCAGATTCGTAATCGGCAGGAGAATCGCCGATATAGATGATTTCCTCCTTATTAATATTTTCTTTTTTTAATAATCCAAAGATTGGTTCAAAAACATTTTGATTCGGTTTGTGAACAGTAGTATGATCAGAGGTTTGGATCTGTAAAAAAAAATTCAGATTCACTTGAAGTTCATTCAGTTCGCGAATGACAACTTTTTCACTGGATGAAGTGACAATTCCAAATTTTACGAAGTTTTTATATTTATCAATAAAATCAAAAGCATTTAAATGAGGAATATTTAAATCTTTTTTTGAAAATTCTATATAGATAGACCAAAGATAATGAATATCCGAAGAAAATCGCCCAAAGAGTCTCAGTAAAAATTCTTCAGCAGGAAGTCCCCAAGCGGCATCAATTTCTTTTTCGGTGATTTTCGATTTAAAGATTTCTTCAGATAATTTGTATATCGTGTTATAACGAGTTTTTCTTGTTTGGACTAAAGTATCATCGTAATCGAATAGAATCGCTTTTATCATATCGCTTCAGTTTTTGTAATTATGAAACTTCTCGCAACTGTTTATGAATAAAAACAAAAAACTCTACCTATCCGCCAAGTGCCCTGCGAATGACCTTCATGACTCCCGCCACAACCTCTTCATCCTTATCAAACACATCTTCTCCCAAATATATTTTCATACGTTCTTTATAATATACTGTGGAATAAGAAAACTGGAGTGTCATAAAGATATTATCTAATAAAAATGCAGAAAGATTACTATCCACTTCCGAACTGATGGTTCCTTCTTTTTTGGCTAGGTTGATCATTTCAATATAACATTTGGCAGATAAAGATTCGAGTTCACCTGACAAACGAGTGATGAGCTCATAATTACTTTCTGTTGTCATTTCGTTATAGAGACGGATGATATCTTGGTTGATCCGGGAATGGGTTTGGATGATGCGAATGATCTTTTCTATTTTGCCAAACAAATCCAAATCCATAGCAAGAATGGATTCCAAAGTTTTTTCTAATTGGGTGATTCCGTGGTCTACAACAGTGAGGAAAAAATCTTCTTTGGTTTCAAAGTATTTATAAAGTGAACCAACGCTAATTCCCGCTTTTTGGGCAATGGTATTGGTATTGGCGCTCGTAAACCCGCGGTTGGCAAATTCAGCGATGGCTGTTGATAAAATCCGGTTTCTCTTTTCTTCGGAAATCCGCTCAAAACTATCATTAAAATGCTTCGTAACCATATCTGTCCCCGTCCAATAAACTAAAAAGACTGGATTTCTCAAGGAAATTGATCGCTATTTTCCAAAGAATCCGAGTTTCTCGAACTATTTTATGAATTCCTTCTTGACAATGAGTGATGACTCACTCATTGTCAAGAAAAAAGACCCGGAAGAGGAAAGATTATATGGCCCAAGGCTTTTCCATGAACGAATACCCAAACGTAGACCAAATCTACAAAGACCTAAGGAAATTAATTTCCCTTCCCATCCGATCCATCCGTAAAAACGAAATGGAGGGGATCATCCATAACTACTTTGATAAAAAATGTAGTAAATCCAAAGCCATGATCACAAAAGCTTCGGAGTACATTCCGGGTGGCGTTCAACACAACCTTTCTTTTAACCACCCCTTTCCTCTTGTATTCACAGAAGCATCAGGTGCTTATCTCTATGATTTAGACGGAAACAAATACATCGATTTTTTACAAGCAGGCGGGCCCACCGTTCTCGGAAGCAATCCAAACATTGTACGTAAAAAAGTCATCGAACTTCTCAATACAACAGGACCCGTAACTGGTCTCTTCCACGAATACGAATATAAGTTAGCAGAAAAAATTGTAGAGTTAGTTCCTTCTGTCGAAATGTTTCGAATGCTCGGTTCTGGAACAGAAGCTTGTATGGCATCCATTCGCGTGGCAAGACTTGCCACTAAGAAAAAAAACATTGTGAAGATGGGCGGAGCATATCATGGTTGGAGTGATCAACTTGCGTATGGACTTCGTATCCCAGGAACAAGACATTTCGAAGCCAATGGAGTTCCTAAGTCCATTTTCAAATACACTCAAGAATTTTATCCGAACGATTTGAACGCTTTAGAATCGGTTCTCAAACGAAATCGTTTTTTTGGTGGAACAGCTGCCGTTCTCATTGAACCAGTGGGTCCTGAAAGTGGAACAAGGCCTCTTGACTTTGATTTTAACAAAGGTGTTCGTGAACTTTGTAACAAATATGGTGCCCTTCTTATCTTTGATGAAGTGGTGACTGCTTTCCGAATTGGACTCAGTGGAGCCCAAGGGTATTTTGGTGTGGATCCTGATCTTACCATCTTTGGTAAAGTTGTTGCAGGTGGATATCCATCGGCTGGTGGACTCGGTGGTAAAAAAGAATACATGAAGTATGTATCTGCAGGACTTCAAACAGGCACCAAAAAGGCGTTAATCGGTGGAACGATGGCGGCAAACCCACTGAGTTCTGCAGCTGGTTACTTTACACTTTGCGAAATGGAAAAAACAGGAGCCCTTGAAAAATCAGGAAGAGCGGGTGATAGGCTTACTAAAGGGTTACAAAAACTAATCCAAAAGTATGATCTTCCTTTTGTTGCTTTCAACCAAGGATCCATCTGCCATTTAGAAACCGTTGGTACAATGTTACTCGACATCAATATTAAGAAGTTCTGGACCATCAAAAAAACAATTGCCGAAGCTCATAAACGAAAACATGCCATGGAAGAAATGGGAGCGGCTTATATGTCAGAAGGTCTAGTAACACTCGCGGGCAGTAGGCTTTATACAAGCGCATCGGATACAGATGCCGTGATTGATGACGCCCTCAAACGATTTGATCGTGTGTTCCAAAAAGTGGAAGGTGTGGCGTAAAAGAAAACCATTCAAAACGGTATTCTTTCACCAGGTTACTGTTCCCCATATCTCTTTCTGCCTAAATTCAAAATCCCTCCTTTTCCAGCCAACCAAGGCTGTGGATTGGGTGGGTTTTCCTTTTCGGATCGTCTGAATCCATAAATCCCAACCGAAATCCCCCTTAATTTCCGCACCTCCCCGAAAAGTACTTGTACATTTCGGAATTGCCGACACATTATGTCTCAAATCTCGACGAGGCCCGTACTATGCCTGAACCACTGCAAAAGATCATCGATAATCTCAAAGAGTTGTTAAACAAACTCGATAAAACCAAAAAAATGATTTTGGGTGGTGTGCTCGCCGTTGTGGTGGTGGCAGTCATCATCTTATCCAATGTCTCGTCACAACGAAACCGAGTGGTTCTTTTTAAGGATTTGGATTCCAAAGACTTTTCTGAGGTAACCAAAAAACTCGATGCCCTCGGTTATTCTTATGGTTCCAGCGAAACAAGTCTCATCACTGTAGATCCTGACCAAAGACAAGAAATCGTTACAAAACTTGCACAAGAGAATTTGATTCCTGCCGGTGTAACAGGCTGGGAACTCTTTGACATTGAAAAATTTACAGAGACCCAATTCGATAAAGACATTAAAAAATATAGAGCTCTCAAAGGTGCGATTGAAAAATCACTCAATACATTAAGACCCATCGAAAGATCTGATGTCAACATTGCCATCCCCGAAGGAGATCTTTTTGAATCCAATTCCTATCCAGTCAAAGCCAGTGTCATTTTACACTTCAAACCTGGTGTGGATGGGATGAGCAAAAAAGAAATCAAAGGGATTGTGAACTTAGTTGCAAGAGCCGTTCCCAAACTCAAACCAGAGAACGTTAGTGTTGCCGATCCTGATGGAAAAATCATTTCCGACTTTGAAGAAGACTTAGAAAAAGAAAGATTAGAACTTCGTATCGTCCAAGAAAAACTTAGAATCGAAGAAGAAGAACGAGTGAAACGACTCATCGACATTCGAAATACCCTTCGTTGGTATCTAGGCGGCGAAGATCGAGTGGACATCACTCGTTTCGAATATTCTTTCAATTGGGATCAAGAATCCTTAACTGAAAACGAAGTATTACCTGTGGTTGCTGAAGAAGATAACCCTGACACACCATATAACGAAAGAAAGTTGGTAGATGGATATTCCTTAAAAGTATCTTCCAAAGAAACAAAAGAATCTTTTAAGGGGCGTGGGTTCACTCCCGATGGCCCTGCTGGAACAGAACCAAATCTTCCTCCTGGTTATAAAGATACGGATTACCAAAAAGCAGAATACTCCAAAGACGAAAATATCAATAACTACGAGTTCAATAAACGAGTTAAAGACATCAAACGCCAACCTTGGAAAATCGAAAAGATTGGACTCTCTGTTGTGGTCGATGGTGTTTGGGAACGAAAAGAAAGAGAAGATGGACTGGGATATGATAGAAAGTACATTCCCGTTGCCGAAGGTGACTTAAAACTAGTTCGTAAAAACTTAGAAGCAGCGATTGGTTATACAAGATCACGTGGTGACCAAATCAGTGTCATCACCATTCCAAAAGATAGAACCGAACAATTCCGTTTAGAGGATGAAGAATTTCAAAAACAAAGAGCCATCCGAAATATGGTCATTGCTTCACTCGTAATTTTGATTCTACTCATCCTTGCTATCCTTGTATATCGTGCGATCAAAAAAGAAATCGCAAGAAGAAGAAGACTCAGAGAAGAAGAACTTGCTGCTCAACAACAAATGATGAGAGAAGCTGCTCTTCGAGTGATGGACGAAGGGGGAGCAGAAGTCGAACTCTCCCTCGACGAAAAACTCAGACGAGAATTACTCGAAAACGCAATCAATCTGGCAAAAGAAAAACCAGAAGACGTGGCTCAGTTATTACGAACTTGGCTTGCTGAGGAAGAACAAACCTAAGAGAATTTAAGTTCCGTTCTTCCAACGGATATTGGCACCCTGTGTGATCCGGGAATACACTTCCCGGAAATACTGGTTAGGTGCCTTGCCATCTGGATCTTGCGAATAACGAGGCCTTAGGCGATGGACAAAATACATATCCAACTCACCTTTATTTTTTCCGTAAATTTTTCCTCGGTATTCCGTAACAAAAAAATATTTTACTAACTCATAAGTTTCTTTGGAAACATTGATTTTTCCTGTTTCACCACCGGATTCCATTCGAGAAGCTGTATTGACTGTATCACCCCAAATGTCATAAGCAAACTTAAATCGTCCCACCACTCCCGCAACCACGGGACCAGTATGAAGACCAAGCCTAAGTTCCCAAAATGGTAAGTTAAGGGCCGTTTTGATTTCCTTCAATTGGTTCATAAAACTTTGGACTTCTAATGCCGCCAAACAAGCGTCAATGGCACTGGTTCTATTTTCTACAGGAAGACCACCAGCGCACATATAACTATCCCCGATGGTTTTTAGTTTTTCTAAATTGTTTCTGAGGATAATTTCATCGAACTGAGTGAAACAAGCATCCAACTCTTCGATTAAACTTTGTTCATCCATACCCTCAGCAACTTTAGTAAACCCTTTGAAGTCAGTAAAAAGAACAGTGACGTTTTCGATCCGTGAAGGTGTGACACTTCCTTTTTGTTTCAATTCTTGGGCTACTTTATAAGGCAAAATATTGAGTAATAACTTTTCTGATTCTTCTCTTGCCTCTTCTGCTTTGTCTTGTGCAATGAGAGCCTTTTCTCTTTCTTCATCAGCCTTTTGTTTTTCCAAATCCAATAGAAAATAACTGATATCCAATTCTTCTGCCAAAGGACGAGACATGATATAAACCACAAGGTAATTAAACAAAACGAGCGGCAAAACAATCATTGTTAAATGAAATGCCGATTCCCCCACTCCGTATTGTTCACGAATGAGAGGGAAATATAGTATGGCAGCAATACCCATAGTGATCAGGCCTAAGTTGGCTAACCTTTGGCTGAGTTGGATGGTTCTTCCTTCCAATGACAAAGCACCATGCCGGAGTACCGCATAACCGAGTAAAAATGCGGGAATGAATTGGAAGTCTGCCAAAGGATAAATGGGGAATCCATGACTTGGCAATAGGCCCGCTAACAACAAAACAGCGGATAACAAAAAAGACCCAATGATCCATTTAGATGCAAAATTGATATAACCTTTGTTTCTTAAAAAAGTAATGAGTACTAAAACGAGAGCAATGGCACCGTTCATTCCGACAAGTAATTCAGCCGGACCCCCGTGGTGGACTCTTGACCATGGATAATCAAAATAACCGACAAACAAATATGGTGAAGGTGCAAGCACAGCAGCACTCACACAAAGAAAATCAATTCCTTGAATCCAAGAAGGAGATTTTTTACCAATGGCTTCGAATACCAAACGCACCATGATACTCGGAGCAAATGCAAAAGCCACAAAAGTCATTTGTGAAATACGAAGTTGTACGACGTAAGATATATTTAATTTTAAAGGAACAGATTGGATGACATAAAACCCAGTGAGGATGAGTGCGAAGGCACAAAGTTGGTTGATTCTTGCGGATGGATTGGCACCGGCAACAATAATAGAAAGGAAAACCGCACCAAACACTGATATTACGGGCGGGATTCCCCAAGGGTACCATTTTGCTGATTCATAAGCATCGGGGGAAAGCCCAAAGGAAACACCAAAAGAAATAAAAATCAATACAAAGGATAAAAGTGCAAATAGAAAGTAAAACATTCCATTCTTTTGGAATAGAAGTTCGTTCACATCAAAAAAGTCAGAACGAAACACCCCATAGGCGACAAGCAACATAGGAATGAATAAAAAGAATCCACCTGGATACACTTTGAACCCAAGGATACTGGGCGCATTCATGGTTGTGAGTAAAAAAAGCAAATTCACTCCATGGAATAGTGTTAGATGATAATGTTTACGAATGTATTGGTAATGTTTGATAAAGGACGGTAAAATTAAAAAGAAATACCCAAGCGGGGCCAAAATCCCCCATGGACGAACAAAAGAACTTCCCCTAGGATACTTTCCGAAAGTGAATTCAAAAACAGTAGTTTCAAAGCCCTTCCCAATCAACACACCAAAGTACAATACTAAACTTGCAAACCAACAAAGATAAGAATAATACAATAACAACTTACTTTGTTTGCCTGTCATATGGTAGGCCAAATAAAAAGCAGTTGGGGCTAATGGTGCGACAAGAAAGTATAATAAATCATTCCAAAAAACCAATGTATGTACATCTTGAATCCAAGCTCTCGTTGTTAACACAAGACCTACAGAACCAAAACTGATAAAAGCAACTGTCAAATTGAGGTGGAATATTTTGTTATCAACATCCGATTTACGAAACTTTTGAAATGCAAAATAACTTAAAAATACTCCCACAAAAAAAGTAAGGATTCCTGGTGCTCCATAAGGAATCTGATGCCAAAAATATTCCCAATCCGATATGGTTCCTTCAGGTTTTACAAAATAAATGAGAGGGTATGATTCCATCTCTTTAAAGATCGGCTTTCGGGAAATCAGAAAGTAGCAAATTCTTCTATTTGACTCACTTCCTCTTTTTTTGTGCTATGTCGGATATGGTGGATCTAAACTTTCCAAAAAAGAACGCAACCGAATGGTTGGCAGCTGGCAAATTCTTCGAATATAAAAAATTTCAAATTTTCTTCATCCAAGAAGGAAGAGGACAAAATTTAATTTTGCTTCACGGATTCCCTACTTCCTCTTGGGACTATTCTAAAATTTTTAATGGTCTTTCACGTTACTTCAATACAATCGCCATTGATTTTTTAGGATTTGGATATTCTTCCAAACCAAAAAAACATACATACACACTGATCGAACAAACAGATATCATAGAAAACTATATCGAAAAAAATGCACTACGTAGGGTTAAATTTGTTTTTCACGATTATGCAGTGAGTGTGGGCCAAGAAATTTTAGCCCGACATTTGGAACGCGCAGATCGTAAGTATGAAATTGATGGTGCCGTTTTTCTGAATGGAGGACTTTTTCCGCATCTCCATAGGCCAACATTCAAACAAAAACTTCTCGCCACACCAATCTTAGGTGCTATTCTTTCAAGGTTTTATGATGAAAAAAAGTTTGGAGTGGCTTTTGCTCAAGTATTTGGAAAAAATACAAAACCGAGTGACAAAGAAATATCTGTTCTTTGGAAACTCATCACATATCCCAATAAAGTTTTAATTCCTCACAAGTTATTAAAATACATCAAAGAAAGAAGATTACATGGCGAACGTTGGAAAAATGCACTCCTCCAAACAGAAGTTCCCCTTCTTTTTATTAACGGCGGAGAGGATCCAGTAAGTGGTCGTCACCTAGCAGAAGAAATCGAAAAACTTCCGATAAAAAACAAAAAAGTAATTCGTTGGGAAACAATTGGACATTATCCGCAATGGGAAAATCCAGAAGAAAGTTTTAAAGAAATCTATGAGTTTCTAAAATAAAACAAAGGGTTTTTGGTTGGACTTAAATTTGATACTCAATTCTGAAACGTAATTCAGAAAAATATAATCGAATCATGATGCATTCGATCTTTAAAGTTTAAGTTCGATCGGAAGGGACAGTACCTGGGCCTTCCATCCCTGTTCCATCATCCGTAGGATCTGCTTCAGGATTTTGTTCCTTTACTTTGTAACGGATTTCGATTTTTTCAGGACTGATTTGTAAAATTTCAATTCCTTTTAGATCTTTGTTTTTAATGATTCGAACCTTAGCAACTTGCGGCTGTAATTCGGGAATGATTTTATTTTTAATAGGATCAAAGATATAGTTACATGGAACTTGCGCAGTGATTCCGGTAAGAATCTGCGCAGACCGAATTGGTTTGAGAGAAAAATAACGAATGGCAACTTGTTCTTCCGAAAGTTCCGCATCTAACCTAGCATCTGAGCCCGAACAAACAATAGGAATTCCTGCAGCCGTTTGTTCCCCAGTTTTATACGAAAGTGGAATGATATTTACATTCACAGTGACATCCCGAGAGCCTAGAACATTCACACCTTTGGGAAGATCTGGAATACGAACCGTTTTTGCAAACGGTTCCTTTTTATCTACAAGTGAGATTTCCGGCAAAATGACCTTGGTGATTTTTTCTATATCTTGCGGTTTTCCACTGAGAGTAATTTTTTGAGGACTCACAATTTGAGTCAACTTTTCAAAGTTAGCTGGAGGGGCTCCTTCAAAAACAACTTCCAAAGGAACAACTTTTAATCCACGAGATTCAATTTCCACAGGAACGGTTTTTTTCAGTTTGGTAACCTTAACCCCACTCGGAACACCAACGATTTTTTTAATCGGAACTTCTGTGACTCCGAGTTGTACATCCTCTGGATCAATCACCGCTTTCATAAACTGCGAATAATAATTCACAACATCCTTCAAACCTTCTACACGAACTGGAATTGTTTTTTCCGGATTTTTGGAATAGTTTAGATTACCAGATAACTTTGGATAATCGACAGGAACGTTGATGGTTTTGATTAAAACTTTAGAGTTTTGGAGATTTACATAAAAAATACTAGCAATGATTAAAGAAACTAACTTTGCTTTCCAGTTTCTACCAACTTTACCTAAAAGTTTTGAAATCATATACTGACTCCCGTATCCTTCTCTTTCGGTTTGCGAAGAGAATCATCCTTGGATCTACGAGTTCCAGTCATTAGACTACTCACAAGGGCTTTGAGTTCCAGAGGTTTTACAGGATGTAACATTTCCCCTTCATAACAAATGGTAATGTCTCCTGTTTCTTCAGAGGTAACTATGATGATGGCATCTGTTTCTTCGGAAAGTCCCAAAGCAGATCTATGCCTTGCACCAAGTGTTGCAATTTCCACCGAACTACTCATAGGCAAATAAGAAGCAGCACAAACAATTCGATTTTGTTCGATGATGACAGCTCCGTCATGGAGAGGTGAGTTTTTAAAAAAGATAGTTTGTAAAACTTCGGACGTAACCTGCGCATCCATTGGCACAGCGTTTTCGGAGATATCTTTTAAACTAATGTCTTTTACAAGTACGATGATGGATCCAGTTTTTTCTTGAGACATCATCCGAACTGCTTCGACTATAGGATCTAAGTCAAAAGTTGGTTTGAGAAAAAACAACCGAAGAAGTCGAATCCTTGCCAAATCTCCCGTCAACCTACGAAGTTCCGGTTGTAAAAGGACTATGATCGCAAAAACTAAAGCTGGCCTGATGTTTGTGAGAATCCATTCGAGAAGTTCAAACCCTAAAAATTCCGCAAGACTTCCTGAAATCCAAATGATACCCACACCGAGTAAAAGTTGGATTCCCCGTGTTCGACGAAGTGTTGTGTAAGTTTTATAAATTAAAAATGCGACGATTAAAACATCTAAAGATATGGAGATATAGTTTTTACTCCATGGGATGATGTATAATCCTCGAAAAAAATCCAATTTATATTCCTAACACATCAAACATATTATAAAGGCCTTTGGATTTTCCGTGTAAAAACTCAGCGGCTTTTACAGCACCAGTGGCAAAGGTTTTGCGATCTTGAGCCTTGTGTGTGATTTCAATTCGTTCTTCTGGACTTAAAAAATATACGGTGTGTTCGCCAACCACTTCACCGGCACGCATCGTATGCATGGCGATTTCTTTTTGGTCTCTTTCTGAATACATTCCGTGACGACCATAAATGACATTTTCTTCCGAACGTTTGGTTGCATTTAAAAGAACTTCTTTTAGATACATGGCCGTTCCAGAAGGAGCATCTTTTTTATGACGATGGTGGATGTCTAAAACTTCTACATCAAAATCTTCATCTAACACTTTAGCAGCGATTTCTGTTAATTTAAATAAGAGATTTACACCAACCGACATGTTTGGTGAAAAAACAATGGGGATCGATGTTGCTGCCGATTGGATGAGTGCCTTATCGGAATCAGTAAGACCTGTTGTCCCAATCACCAATGGTTTTTTGTTTGATAATGCAGAATTTAAAATGGATTCAAATCCAGTATGGGTGCTAAAATCAATCAGGACGTCAGAAGACTCACATGCTTTTTGTAAGTCGGTGGAAAGTAAAATCCCAGTTTCTTTGATACCAGCATGGTTTCCCGAATCAAATCCTGCATAAACCGCACCTTCTCTCACGACAGCAGCGCTTAACTCTGATTTTTTGGAAAGGGAAAGGACTTGGATGATGGCCTTTCCCATCCTTCCCCCTGCACCGATAACACCAACTTTGATTTTAGACAATGCCTTCCTCTTTGAGTTGGAATACAGTTTTTTTGAAAGCATCCGCAGGAGAACCTTCTGACAAAGAAGTCATCGGAAGACGAAGTTCATTTTCACAATACCCAAACCAACTCATAGCTGCTTTAATAGGAATGGGATTGGTTTCAATAAAGGCATTGATAAACACAGGAAGGAGTTTGTAATAAATCTTTTTGGATGCTTCTAGGTCGCCGCGTAAATACAAGGAAACCATATCCACACAAGCGCGTGGGAAAAGATTGGAGACTACAGAAACAACTCCCCTTCCACCAATGGATAAAACTGGCAAAGTTAGGTTATCATCACCAGACAACAAATCAAAGTCAGACGGTGTCGCGGCAATGACCTTTGCCATTTGTCCCAAATCACCCGTTGCTTCTTTGATGGCCGCAATTTTTGGATGGGCCGAAAGCCTTGCTACTGTCTCAGGAAGTAAATTCACATTGGTTCTTCCTGGAATGTTGTACAACATTACCGGTTTGGAAGATACATTGGCAATCTCTGTGAAATGACGAAACATCCCTTCTTGTGTGGGTTTGTTGTAATAAGGATTCACAGTGAGAATTCCATCCACCCCGTCCGCACAAGCCGATTCCGTGAGTTCAATGGCTTCTTTAGTAGAATTGGCACCAGTGCCTGCAATGACCTGAATCTTCCCTGCGACCACCTGAACCGTCTTTTGGATGAGTTCTTTATGTTCCTCGTAAGAAAGGGTGGGAGACTCCCCGGTTGTCCCACAAGGAACCACACCCGCCACGCCGGAGCGGATCTGGTTTTCTAGGATTTTAAAATAACTATCATAATCGATTTTCCCCTGGCGGAAGGGGGTGATGACCGCGGTATAAACGCCCTGAAACATAAATTAAACATCGAAGAGGGACGGAATTTTGCAATAAAAAACTGCCAAAACACCCCTAACTCATAAACTTTACGAAAATGGTCTCTTTTTTAACGATTATAATTGCCATTCTCGCGATTCTCAGCCTAATTTTGCATTCATTCTATGTCTATTCCCGTTTCGGGGTCAAAGATGTGCCAAACGAACGAAGTTTGCACGACGTGGTCACAAAAAAGTCAGGGGGGATGTTTTTTATCCCTATCTTTCTCTTAGCAAGTCTAGGCCTCCTTTTTTACCCCAATCATTTACTTCCTCTACCAGAAAGTCCTTCTTCCAGAATTGACATTTATCTTTTGTTAGCTGGCGTTTTACTTTTCTGTATTTTAGGATTTATCGATGATTTGTATCATCTCAGTCCCAAACTTCGATTGTTCTTGGAACTCTCCTTAGTTGCGGTTTTTCTATATTGGGTGAATCCAGAGATTACCTTTTTTGGAATGTTCACTCTTCCTAAACTCGCGTTAGTTTTCGGTCTTACTGTTTTTCTAGTATTTGCAGTAAATCTCGTGAACTTTATGGATGGAATGGATTGGTATTTGGTCACAACCATCTTTTTGTCTTATTTTTCTTTGGCCTTTATTTTCCCCAATTTCTATTCAGTAGGAAACTATGGTTATAGTTTTTATCTGATCTTGTTTGTTTCCATGTTTGGGTTTATATTTTATAATTTTCCAAAAGCAAAACTTTTTATGGGAGACAGTGGATCATTGGCATTAGGTTTTTTTGTTTTGGCATTACCTTTGTTTGTTGGGAAATGGATGGAACCAAAACAAGAAGTTTGGGATGTCACATATTATTTTTATCTATTTCCTTACTTTTGGTTGGATGGAATTTTTATCCTGATCAAACGATTTTTTCAAAAGAAACATTTGTTCTCTGCCCATAGAGAACATCTCTACCAAAGAATCACAGAAACCAAGTTAGGAAAAATTGGGTCTTTAGCTATTTTTTTTACATTAAACCTCATCTTAGTTTGTTTGCATTTTGTATTCAAAACCTATGGTGTTCCCAACAATTTCATTTTGATCCTTCTATTTCTTTTTTCAGCCATTAGTTATGGTATCCTTTGGATTTTTGTACCTAGAAAAAACCTTGCATAAAGTCTTCGGGCTCCCATCCTTTCCTTTATGCCTCTATCGAAAAAAGAAATTCTATTCTGCCTTCTCAATGGCTTTCTCATCGGGATTGCCAACCTTATCCCCGGTGTTTCCGGAGGGACTTTTGCACTCATCCTCGGGTTATATGACAGGCTCATTACTGCCATCACTTCTCTAAACCTAGATACAATCAAAGTTTCACTCGCATTAGTGTTTGGATTCTGGAAAGAAGATGTAAGAAAACGTTTTGCGGAAGAAATGAAACGAATCGATTTTTGGTTCCTTGTGTTCCTAGGAATTGGTCTTTTACTTTCTGTGATTTCTGGTGCTAAACTCATTCAGTTTTTACTCCAAAACCATCCACAAGCAACTCTTGCACTTTTTATCGGACTTATTTTTCCATCTTTAGCAGTTCCTTACAAACTCATTGAAAAACATAGCCTCTTTGTTTGGTCATTTTTAATTCCTGGAATCCTTCTTACCATTATCCCTAGTTTTTTTATGGGTGACACTACTGGTTCCGAAAATCCACTCATCGCTTTTCTCACAGGTGCCATTGCAATCTCTGCGATGATTTTACCAGGAATTTCTGGTTCTTATATCATGCTTGTGTTAGGTGAATATCAAATTGTGATTGGAAAGCTTTCTACCATCCTCGAACCAAGTTCGATTGTTTTCCTCGGAGCATTTGCCATTGGATGTTTACTCGGACTTCTTATTTTTACTCATTTTGTAAAATGGTTATTTGTAAAATATAAGTCGCATACAATGACATTTTTACTTGGTCTCATCCTCGGATCATTTTTTATCCTTTGGCCTTTCAAAGATTATGCAAATGGTCAGGCAATTGTAGGTAGATCGGGAGAAGTGAAGCGAGACATTCAAATTGCAACAGCAAAGAATGTTTTACCAAAAGATTTTGCCGAAACACAGATCCCACTCGCAGCATTAATTCTCGGTCTTGTGCTTGGGTTTGGTTTGAACAAATTGGAATCGTTACAAGAAAAGAAATAGATTCACCGCAAACAATTTCCCACCTTTTGATGTCTGGATTTTACAGTCCAGACTTTGTCTTTCCAAATCACCTCGGGACAAAATCCTAAAGCCTATTCGAAAAATTGCAGACAGATGATTAGATAGCGAATAAATCCAAACGACCGCTACATGATAAAATAATTCAGATAATGATCAGAGGAAAACTAGAATTCGTGGTAATTCTGATGTGATTGTTGTGGTAGGAAAAACCGGGGAAAATTCCCCGGCCCATTTAAAATCTTAAACGAAAAACACAAAAGTAATTAGGATAAACACAGGAATTAAGATTCCCATAGAGTATGCTAGGTATCCACCAAAGGATGGCATCTTTACTTTGTTTTCTTCAGCCACGGATTTCACCATAAAGTTAGGAGCGTTACCGATATAGGTATTCGCACCCATAAACACCGCACCCACAGAAATGGCTTTTAGAATTTCTTCCGCTTGGACATTTCCAATGAACTGGCCGAGAGTGAGAGGAGCTGAACCCGCTGGAGTGAGGAGACCAGAAGCTAACGAACCAAAGGTGAGGTAAGTCGGAGCATTGTCTAAGACTGAAGAGAAAGCTCCTGTTGCCCAGAAAAATTGCCAGTTTTGAGTGATTCCAAGTTCCTTACCATGTGCTTCGAGAAGTACAAGAGCCGGAATCATCGTTATGAAAATACCGATGAAAAGGTAAGCCACTTCTTGGATCGGGTGAAGGGTAAAGTTATTGAACTTACGATTTTCTTCTTTGGAAGTAAACTTAGAAAGACCAATGAGAACCAGTAAAACGGCTTCACGGATAAATCCAAGAGTAGGAGTTTCATTGATTTGTGGGATGTAGTTACTGTTTAAAAAAGCAACTGCCAAAATCACACCTAGTAACCAAATGAAGTTCACTTGACCACCAATGGAAAAAGGAGCCGCGAGTTTATCGTCTTTTTTAAGATCTTTTTTGGTTTCTTTTTTGTAAGCGAGTGTATCCCAAACAAAATAAACAACAAGTAAGATCACAGTAGCAAACAACATCTCAGGTAATAGTTTGAATGTCCAAGTGAAAGGAACTCCTTTCAAATATCCGAGGAAAAGTGGAGGATCACCGAGAGGTGTTAAAGACCCACCAATGTTCGAAACAAGGAAGATAAAAAATACAACTGTATGAACCACATGTTTTCTTTCGCTATTTGTTTTTAACAAAGGACGAATGAGTAACATGGATGCCCCAGTAGTTCCAATAAAGGAAGCAAGACCCGCACCAATTAACAAGAATAATGTGTTGTTGAGTGGAGTTGCATGGATGTCTCCTTTGATTACAATTCCACCGGAAATATAAAACAAAGATCCGAGTAAAATGATGAAAGGAATATAATCGAAGAAAACTGTGTGAACGATATTATGGCTGTAACCATAAACGAGTAGAACCACAAAAGAAATGGCTCCAAGTCCCACAGCAAGGATCAATTTGTTATTATTGTCTTCCCACCAATGAGAAGTTTTGTGAGAAGCAACCGGTAAGATTGCGATGGAAAGTAAAATGGCAACAAAAGGTAAAACCGACCAATACGGTAGTTCCTGATGTACTGATTCGCCGTGAGACGAATGTCCTGTTTCTTCCTGAGTGGTTGTCTGCGCCTGAACCTGAGTTGGATCTTCCGCAAATAAACCTGCCGTTGTCACAGACAAACAAACCAGGAATACTATCATTGTGAGAAGCTTCTTCAACATGCTCACCATCCTATTTTTTTTAGGACAGCTTATCTAAAATAGAAACCTCTTGGAACTAAAAAAACCGAGACTCCCCAATTTTTAAAGGAACGAATTTTTCTTCGGAGATTCCCGATCGTTTTAGCTCCTCTTTAGTGCGGGGCACAGGAGAATCAAGGGGTTCATCCGAGAGAACAAAGGTCATATAATGCATAGGAACTAAATATTTAGCCTTTAGATCCGCAAAAGCTTGGACTGTTTCCTTGGGATCCACATGTACGGGTTGCATCATCCAGCGAGGTTCTGTTGCTCCCACCGGTAAAATTGCCACATCGATCGAACCAAACCTTTCGCCAATTTCACGAAAATGGGTGTAGTATCCGGTATCTCCCCCGAAATAGACTTTTTCCTTTTTTCCTGAAATGAGATAACTTCCCCATAGAGTTTCGTTCCGGTCAAACAAACCTCGCCCACTAAAATGTTGGGTAGGAGTAAAGGTAATATTCAGCCCGAAGGTTTTTGTTTCGTCCCACCAGTCCATTTCTTGAACATTTTTCATTCCTTCACCTAACAACAACTTCTTGTTACCAAGCCCCGTTAGGACAAGGGGATGAAACTTTTCCTCAAGTTGTTTTAAGGTAGGTAAATCTGTATGGTCATAGTGGTTATGCGATAAAATCACAATGTCTATCTTGGGAAGGTCTTCGATTTTGATTCCGGGAGGGGTGTAACGTTTCGGGCCCACAAAACTAACAGGAGAACATCTTTCACTCCAAATGGGATCGGACAGAATGTTCACTCCATCAATCTGAATGAGGGTTGTCGCATGTCCCACCCAAGTGACTGAAAGTTTGGACGAATTGTTCTTCAATTCCACTCCATCGTTTGCTACAACGGGAAACGGCGGATAGTCGGCCGGATCCAAACTATTGGGCAGTCGAAACCTTTGGAATTGCCAAACGATTACATTCCAAAGACCTTTGGTTTCGAAGGTTGGATTTGGATTTTTAAATCCGTTCTCTGTATGGTGGGGTTTGCGAACATTCGCCTCACTAAAACAGGAAAGAGAAAAAAATAGGAGGAACGAAAAGAATGATAGGGACTTCACGAGGATTAGACAGAAACAAACTTCCGGTGTTTGGAATTTTCGATTGCGTTTTTTAGAATTAGGAACGATCCTTCTTATACTATGTTTAGGTATGATGAGACAAAAGATCTAATGATTGCCTATGCAAAATGGCGAGATACGGTGGACCGTACGGAAGGGAGTGAAACAGTTTTCGGATCCAATGCCGAAGTTTCTGAAATTGCACGCGACCTCCGCGAAGATGCAGAGTTCGAACTCAGAATTCTCATCCAAGATTTAAAAAAACAAAATCCTGCCGCCATCAAAGAATGGGTGGAACTCACCAAACAGTATTTAAACACAATGGAAACCTCTGTTCCCGAAGAACAAATCCAAAGACGAAAACAAATTGCGCGGGATTGGAAGTATTCTCGTTCCCCTTTAGGAATCTCAGTACGTTACCCTCACCCTTCTCAATATTGGGGGAGTGGTATTGGAGTTTTAGGTCCCGATTTAGACTGGTAAGATTTTTAAGACCTACAAATCCTATTACCAATGGATTCAATTTTTTTCACTCTCTCCAAGCTTGGTACCATCCTACTCTATCCCCTTCCTGTATTTTTTCTTTTAGCAATTTTCCTTATCTTTAAAACCAAATCAGGCCACGGAAAATACAGACTCTTTCAAATCATTTTGTTTTTGTATTTGGCTTCGAATGCCTTTGTTTCCAACTTCCTTGTCCAAACTCTAGAAAAAGATTACCCACCCGTATCCATTTCAGAACTTCCTAAATCAGACGTTGCGATTGTGTTAGGTGGAATGATCCAAACCATTTCAACTCATCCAGGTAGACCCGAACTATCCGACTCGGCAGACAGACTAACAGACGCTGTGCGAATGTATAAAGCGGGAAAAGTAAAAAAAGTCCTATTTACTGGTGGATCTGGCCTTCTATTTGCAAATACCTACCGCGAAGCAGACCTTGCCAAAGAATTGTTTTTGGATTTAGGAGTTCCTGAAAAAGATTTAATCTGGGAAAACAATTCGCGAAATACTTACGAGAATGCTTTAGAAACAAAAAAGATTCTCCAGGATAAAAAGATAGAATCCGCAATCCTTGTGACTTCCGCATTCCATATGAAACGTGCTGCTGGTTGTTTTCAAAAACAAGAAATTCATTTTGTGGCTTATCCCACAGACTACCGTGCCACTGACCTACAATCAGGGGCATTTGAGCTTTACATTCCCTCTGCCGTATTTTTAGAACAAACAACGATGGCCATCAAAGAATGGGTGGGATACTTCGTATATCGTGCCAAATCCTACTTATAACGCTTCCAAATCTGCCTCTTTTTTAAGACCTTTTTGTTTGACCGAAACCTGCAATCAGAGAGGCTAGAGGAAAGGCGGGAATCCGTCTAAAGAATGAACTATGAATCGTAAGTTTTTAACTCTTTTGTTTCTCATCGGACTCTCTCTGGGAGGAATCGCTTTTTTCTCCTCCCAAGAAACCTCTTACCTTCTTTTGGATGCGTCGGAACTGGCAGCAAACCCCACAAAATATTCAGACCAAAACCTTCGCGTGCGGGGATTTGTTCGGATCGGGAGCCTTGTTCGCGAAGGAAAAAAAGCAAAATTTGATTTGGAACTGAATGATCAAATCATCCCCGTGTTTTTCACAGGAGCCACTCTTTTGCCAGATGCTTTTAAAGAAGGAGCAAGGGCGCGCGTGGATGGAAAATTAGATCGCGGAGTTCTTGTTGCGAGTCACGTAGAGGCAAAATGTGCCTCCAAATATGAAGCGGGATACGCTGAGGAACAATGAACAATTTAGGAACCATCCTTCTCTCAGCCTCTCTCGCCATTCTAATTTTTTCCGCATTACAAACCATCTACGGAATCTACAAACAAGAAAGAAAATCCATTGAACTAGGCCGCCTGGCTCTCATGACAAATCCTTTTGTCATTGTCCTCACCTTTACAGTTCTACTCACTCAACTTGTAAGATCAGACTATAGCAACTATTATGTGGTCATGCATTCAAGCGAACACCTCCCGTTGTTTTATAAAATGACATCCATTTGGTCGGGATCTTCTGGAAGTTTGTTATTTTGGAATTTGATTCTAAACGTTTTTACTTTTATTGTTTTATGGCAAACTCGTAAGTCCATCGAAGACAGAATTCCGATGATGAATCTAATCCTCGCAGTTCTCTCTGGATTTTTTTCTTTCCTAGCTGTTTTTTATGGAGATGCACAACCATTCCGTGAATTTGTTCCGGAAGCTGCTGCGGGTCGGGGGCTCAATCCCCTCCTCCAACATTGGGCGATGATCATCCATCCACCCATTCTTTACATTGGTTATGTGAGTATCTCCATTCCTTTTGCCATTGCCATGTCTGCTCTTGTGTCGGGACAACTCTCTGAAGATTGGATGAAGTTCATCCGTAAATGGACTTTGTTTTCTTGGTTCTTTCTCGGAACAGGGATTTTACTCGGATCTAAATGGGCCTATGAAGAGTTAGGTTGGGGTGGGTATTGGGCTTGGGATCCGGTAGAAAACGCTTCCCTTATGCCTTGGCTTCTCACCAGTGCTTTTGTTCATTCTGTTGTGATCCAAGAACGTAGAGGGATGTTAAAATTCTGGAATATGTTACTTGTCATCCTTGCTTTCCACTTTAGTTTGCTTGGAACTTGGATCACTCGTTCAGGAGTTTTGGAAGGGCCTCATAGTTTTTCCAAATCAACCATTGGAACTCCTTTTATCATCTATATCATTGCTAGTTTTCTATTTTTCACAGGATTTGTGATTTATAGAAGAAAACACCTAACGCCAGAAAGGAACTTAGAAGCCATTACTTCCAAAGAAGGAAGTTTTCTTTTGAATAACTTTTTACTGGTTCTTTCGACCGCAGCCATATTGCTCGGTGTCTTTTCTCCTCTCTTGTATGGAAAAGAATTCAAAGCGCCATGGTTTAATTCTTGGGGAGTTCCTGCAGGGATTTTTCTTTTGCTTTTGATGGGAGCAGCCCCACTCCTCGCTTGGAGAAAGGGAGCTGGAGCTGTATTTTTTTCCACACTTCTCAAACCCTTTCTTGCAGGACTTGTGGGTGGTGGACTTTATATCCTTTTTTATTCCCAAAACTTTACAAAACCAGACAGTAAGTATGGTGATGTATTAGCAGAGATCTATTCGGTTCTAACGGTTACGATTGGTGTGTTTACCATTTCGGGAATCATCCAAGAATACTATCGAGGAATCCGAGCACGAAAAGAAGAGTTTCCAAACGAAAATATCGTGATTGCCGGATACCGAATGTTACTCAAAAACAAACGGCGGTATGGTGGGTATTTAGTACACTTTTCGCTGGTTCTTATTTTTATTGGTTATGCAGGGAATGCATTCAAAATCAATACTTCGGTTCGTTTTTTCTATGAACTCCAACCACCAACTTCGGAAGAGATAGTCTACCAATCCATAGACAAAGCAATGATTGGTGGTTATCAAATTGAAGCCTCCACTCTAAAACTAAAACCAGTATTAATTTCAGGACTTGGTGGGGAACCAAACATCCAAAACGTGATTGTATCCCAGGAAGGAACTTATTCTATCTTTCGAGGGACGGATAAACTTTCTGATCTTGTGACAGAACGCAGATTTTACCCACAAATTTCTCACCTAACAGGTGATTTTGAAACACATATCCCAACGAGTGAACCTGCCATTCTTTCTATGGCCAAAGAAGATTTTTACATCCAACTTGGTGCCATTGAAACCTCGGATCTAAAATCTGAGAATCCAGATCTTCCTTTGATGTTTATGCAGTATTACTTCACACCAGGGAGTGAGATGGACAAACTCAAATTCTTTCTCAACTTTCCAAGACAGATTGTTGCGAACTTAGAAGTATGGGTGAACCCACTGGTAAAACTCATTTGGGTAGGGTCTTTACTTTATTTCCTAACAGGAATCTTTTTACTATTGCCGGTCGGTGAAAACAAAAAGAAGAAGGTGGTTGGTTAACATGGATTTTGCAATTCAAAAAAAAGACCAACCAAGTTCGTTTGGTTCCTTATCTTCCGTACAGACAGAACCATGGTCAAAGGAATCCAAATTGCGATTTTTAAAACGATCTGGATCTAAACTTTTATTAGTTGGATTTTGTTTTTTGTTTCCGGTTTTACTCTTTGCGCAAAAAACAACTACAAACTTAAAAGAAGATGAGCAAATCCAAACCTTCTTAAAAGTAACGGAACAAATTCGTTGTATTTGTTTGCCAAGCCTTCCCATCCAGTCTTGTTCGTTTAACATGTGTGCGGCGTCTAGTTACCTCAAAACTTTTATTGAAAACCGAATCAAAGACGGAATGAAAGAAGAAGAAATCATTTCGAAAATGGAAAATGGATTTGGGAATTCTGTATTACAAGACCCAATCGTAGTGATGTTTCAGGAAAACGGAAACCAAGGAATGGTGGATTCCATTGTGTACGGATTTGGACCAAAAATTCTAGCCCAACCTGACGGAACCTGGATCAATTTCACTTTGTTTGCCATTGGAGTTCTTGGACTTTTTGGAATCTACAAGTATGGAACCCAAAAAAAGAGAGAAACTTCCACAGCGAATGCAGAATCCAAAGTAGAAAATATCAAATCCACAACAGACGAGATCAAAAACAAAATCCGTAAATTCGAAGAAGAATCTTAACGAGCTGCTTATCTGTTTCGATAGGCAGGTATGTCGGTAGATACTAGAAAACTTAGAGAGAATTCCACTTTTCTCTAACTTGGGAAAGTCCCTCTACCAAAACCTGAATATCACTTAACTTTAATTTAGCGTTCAAACTAATTCTTAACCTAGGGCTTGGGACCGTCGGTGGACGAATGGCACGTACATCCAAACCTTTTTCTTGTAAATTGGCAGCATAAAACAAAGCCTCTTTTTCTGTTTCCAGAAGCAGAGGAACGATATGTGAGGTAGAGGCAGTGATGATAAATCCATTGGTTTTCAACAAATTCTTTAGTGTATCAGCAATTTTTAACAATTCATCTCTTTCTTTGTCCATCGAACGAAGGAGTTCTAAGGAATAGAAAGCAAGTTCTGAAATCATTGGAAGTGGTGCTGTAGAAAAAATAAAAGACCGCATTACATTCACTAAGTGGTCACGACCTATTTTTTTTGTGACAATGATCCCACCTTCCAAGCCAAGCGACTTTCCTAAAGTGTACACTCTGTAATCAATGGATTGGATTTCTGATAGAGTTAAGTCCCGAAAGACAAGTCCCTTCCCACTAAGGCCATAAATTCCAAAGGCATGGGCTTCATCCAAAACAAGAACAAATCCAAATTCTCTTTTTAAAGAAAGTAAGGTTTTTAAATCGGGAGAATCGCCATCCATACTAAATAAAGTTTCCGTGACCACGATTCGCTTTTTTTTACGTTCAGGATCTTCTATATCTGCTTTTTCCAATAAACTACGAAGGTGATCCATATCCAAATGATGGTAGTATTTTTTCTGAGCTCCCGAAATGCGAATTCCATCTAAAATGGATGCATGGTTCAAACGATCGGTAAACAGGTAACAGTCGGGAGCAGCAATCGAATCCAAAAGACCAAAGTTTGCTGTAAATCCAGAAGATACTAAAAGTGCCGCTTCTCCTTCGACAAATCGAGCAAACTCTGATTCAAACTGATCCATGGATTTAAAATTTCCTCTAACCAAACGAGAAGCAGTGGATCCAAAGGGATAAATATCCTTTTTTGTTTGGAAAAACTCCAACATACTGGGATTAGTTGCCATTCCCATATAGTCGTTGGAACAAAAATCAATTCCTTGGTAGATCTTAGTTTCCCGAAATAATTGTTTTTCGTGAATGGAATTTAGTTTTTTTTGGATTTCTTCCCAATGATTAGCCATTGACTACCAGTTTTCTTTTTCTAGATTTTTTTCCGATTTAAATTTTTACCATTTTTGTTAGAATGAACCCATAAATGAGTTTTCTCACTCCCGATCTCATCCAACGAATCCGCACGGCTCGGAATATTTTGTTTCTTACGGGAGCAGGTATTTCTAGCGAAAGTGGAATTCCTACATTCCGAGGAGAAGGTGGATATTGGAAAACATTTAAAGCAGAAGAACTCGCCACACCAGAAGCCTTTGCCAATCATCCAGAAGTGGTTTGGGAATGGTATGACTTTCGGCGTAATATTTGTTCCGAAGCAGAACCAAACAATGGACACCTAACAATTGCAAATTGGCAAGCAGTTTCAAAAACAGTAAATCTCATCACACAAAACGTGGATGGACTTCACCCTCGTGCTGGAAGTAAGAACCTCCTAGAAATCCATGGTAATATCTTTCGTGCAAAGTGTACGGTTTGTCGCGAAAAATACAATTTGGGTGAAGATGGAATCAACCAACATGGGCTCAAATTTTGTCCGTCTTGTGAATCCCTTTTACGACCAGATATTGTTTGGTTTGGGGAAGGTTATGACAATAAACTTCTCACAAAAGCCTGGGAACAAAGTAAAGAAGCTCATGTTGTTTTTGTTGTGGGAACAAGTGCAAACGTATCGGTTCCTGCCAACTTAGCTATGACCTCCATTCGCAACGGTGCCCTTGGAATCGAAATCAATCCCGAAACCACTTCCCTCACTCCTTCCATGCAACTTCATTTTGGTGGCAAATCGGGAGAAATCCTTCCTGAAATTTTTAAGGAAGTGTTTTGGGATGTAGTTTTAGAATAATATTTGGTTTGATACCAGAAGGTATCAAAATTGAATATATTTCAAATTGTGATTCATTTTTATACAGTAAATTAAAACTAACGAATTCAGAGAATTTTATGTTAACCATCATTCTATTAGTATTATCCAATATTTTTATGACCTTTGCTTGGTATGGGCATTTGAAATTTGCAAAGTCCACCAACATGTTTTATATCATTTTGTTTTCTTGGGGAATCGCATTCTTCGAATATGTTTTGATGGTTCCTGCCAACCGGATTGGATTCACAGTTTATAAGTTTGAAGGGTTTCAATTGAAAATCATCCAAGAAGTGATTACCATCTTTGTATTCATTCTCTTTGCGACACTTTTCCTAGGCGAAAAGATCAAATGGAATTATATCGTTAGTTTTGGTCTGATACTTCTTGCTGGTTATTTTGCATTTGGTTTTGGAACCAAATCAAACGGACACTAAAAAGGAAACCAGTTCCTCTGCGATTTTTTCTTTGGGAAATGGTCCAATTTCTTTCTCTAGTCCACTAACGCTAAATATGCGAACAGTAGAATCAACTTCACCAAAACCTTTGCCAGAGCCAACATAATTTCCAACAATATAGTTAAGACCTTTTCGAACCAGTTTGTCTTTGGCATATCGTTCCAACTCTTTTGTTTCGGCGGCAAATCCAACACGAAGAGAGTTTAAAACTTTATGTTCTGTAACATACTCTGTTACTTGTTGTAAAACATCAGGATTTTCTTCTAACTCGAGGAGAAGACCTTTGGTTCCTTCAGAAGTTTTTTCTTTTTTGATTTTATGTTCTGCTGTCATGATGGGGCGAAAATCAGCCGGAGCTGCTGCCATCACAAGCAAACTATCATTAGTCATTTCGGACAAAACAGCATCACGCAATTGGATGGTGGTTTCCACTTCAATATTTCGTTTGGCGCCTTTAACATTAGCATAACGTTCCAACGTATTTCCGTGGATATAAACTACTTCAACGGGGTATTTTAAAAAGGCAGTAGCAATTTCATAACCCATCTTTCCAGAAGAAGCATTGGATATATAACGTACAGGATCGATCCATTCCCTAGTGGGCCCAGAAGTAACTATGACTCGTTTGAATTTTAAATTCATGAATTGGTTGTATGAAGTTTAATGATTTGTTCCATGATGGATTCAACGGTAGCAAGTTTACCGTATCCCTCATCTCCACAAACCACAATCCCTTTATCGGGAGATACAATAGTAACTCCATCTGATTCTAAAGTTTTTAAATTTCTTTGTACGGCAGGATGTAAATACATTCCAGGATTCATCGATGGAGCCACTAACACAGGAGAGGTGCATGCAAGATATGTGGAGGTCACTAAATCATCGGCGATTCCATTGGCCATTTTACCGATGATGTTGGCAGAGGCCGGAACCACAGCAAGAACCGAGGCAATGTTTTTAATTTCGATATGAGCCATACCTGTATCAAATTCATCCACCCTTACTGGTTTTCCTGTTAAGGCCTCAAAAGTAATTTTTCCAACAAATCTAGTAGCATTGGAAGTCATAATCACGCGAACAGGATATCCTTGTTTGGTAAGCCCTCTTACCAAATCACAAGCCTTATAAGAAGCAATGGATCCTGAGACTGCGATTACAATTTCTTTCATCTACCTGTCCTCGTAAGAAAGTTCTCTTTCCATTTCAGAATCGTTATCCTCTTCTAATTTTGGAGTGAATAAAATGGAGATGATTTTGTTTCCTTCCATTTTTTTTACTTTAAGACTTCCTTTTTTGATTTGAACGATGCTACCTTCTTTTGGCATATCTTCGTTCTTTTCCATAAAATAACCAGCGATGGTTCTGACTTCTTCCATATCAGAAGGTTCTTCCCCTTCCAAAATATCTGACAAACTAGAAAGTTCAGTTTCTCCATCTAAAGAAATGGTTTTTGTTTTTTTATTTTTGGAAGTTACATCCACTTCATCAGTGTCTGTTTCATCACGAATTTCACCAAAAAATTCTTCAATAATATCTTCTAACGTAAGTAAGCCGGAAACTCCACCGTATTCATCAATGACAATTGCCATATGTTGTTTTTTCTCACGGAGTTTTGTCATCACTCGTTCGATGGACATAGATTCTGGAACTTTCACAAAGTCCTTTTCCATAATGACAGTGATTTTTTCTTTTTTGCCTTTTGCTGAAAGATGAGCCGCTTGCCATTTTAAAAACTTTTGAACATGAACAATCCCAACAATTCGATCCAAGGTTTGGTTATAAACAGGATATCTTGAAAAACTATGTTCGGCGATGAGAGGGAGTAATTTATCGATCGTGGACTCTTGCGAAATTCCAATAATAGAAAGGCGATGTGTCATTACATCTTTGGCAGTATGTTCTGAAAAATCAAAAGTCTTTTGGATGAGTTGCATCTCTGCATTATCAATCCGACCTTGTTTCCTTTGTTCTTCAATGATGATCATGAGCTCTTCAGCAGAATGAACATACTTATCACCAGTTCGTTGCAAACGGAAAAGTGTAAGGATTCCGCCCGCCAAACGATTCATAATGAAAGTGACAGGAAAAAATAAATAATAGAACAACCACATAGGAGCCGAAACCCCAAGAGCGATTGCTTCTGTGTTTTGGATGGCAAGAGTTTTGGGAACCAGTTCCCCCAAAATCACATGTAGTAGAGTGATGAGAGTGAAAGAAACTCCAATCGATATACTATGAATGGTCACAAGATCCAATTCAATATGGAACATGTGAAGGAATCCAGAGACAACACTAGCAAACAGAGCCTCACCAATCCATCCAAGGAGTAGGCTTGCCACAGTGATTCCCACTTGGCATACCGATAACATATCATCGATTTTGGAGACGGCCTTTTTGGTGATATGGGACATGGCCCGATTTTCTTTGACAAGTTCTTCCAGGCGAGAAGGCCGGATGGAAACCATGGCAAATTCGGCTGCGACGAAGAAACCATTAACAAAGACAAGAAGGAAGATGAGAAAGATGCCGATTATTTCCATAGAAACTCGAACATCACTAAAGTATTATGATCAGGGTCCATTGCGTATGAGGAACAGAATTAAGTATTTTGGAGTGATCTTCCAGTGTCGCCTATAATTTGGCCTATTTTTGTCGGAAATCCAAAGGAAGCGTTCCTTTCGTCCAAAGAATGATACTAACATTATGTCACTTTTATAAGGGGGTCGCCTGGATCCAAACTCCGTCTTCACGGTATTTAGATGGATCTGCGAGCCCAGATACGGATCCCGAATCCAAAACAGGGAGAGTCGGAAGGTATCCAATCTTTTTAGTGCCCGATCGAAACCAAAAATGCAACCATTGGTAGTGCCAAGAGTAATCCGACCAAGACTTACCAAGAACTCGTTCCGTATAAACTACCATACGAGGAACAGTACGATAGTCGATCCTGCGGAATAATTTTAAAAATGGAATTTCTTCTAAGTTTCCTGATTCAGACTTACAAGACCAAGAGAGATTTGTCACCTGTGCCACCGAACCTGTGTTTACTGGAAAATCCCAAAGATGTAACCTTTCTTTTTCTTTTAAAATTCGAGAACCTTCAAAGTAAGCTGTATCGACCAAGTTCATCCCTTTTCCTTCCAGAGAACGTATGTTTGTTGGACATTTCCAAGAAAACACTCCCAAAGGTTTGTGAGTATCTGACCCAGGGTGAAGAGAAAAGAAAAAAACTATTTGGGTTTCTCTCATTTCTTTTTTAAGAGAACGCATAAGGCTTGTACCAGATTCATTCAAATAAATTTGTACAGAATCGCTATCTTTGTTGGCACTCACCAAATCTTTTACAGATTCGATAACCTCTGTTGTGTCCGGTCTTTGGGAATGGATCACTTTCCAACTGAGTTGGTTTCTTTTGGATTCTTTAGGATTGAAGGTAAAAAGATAAAACTCTTCTTTATAAGGTAACAAAAGCACTGTTGGCAGTTTTGCTGATTCTAGATTACGAACCGATTCCTCTTCGTTTTTGCGCTGGACTTGGCTTTCTGTTTCCCTACTATCTGCATAAGTAGAATCAAAAAACTTGGATTCCCTTGCCGTAGAAAAACCAGACAAATATTGGAATTGTTTATCAACAAATTGAATTTGGAAAAGGGAATGAGGACTACCTTTTATACTGCGTGCCCACTTCACAGAATTGTATTTGTAAATAGAATCAAGAAGTCCCCAAACATCATTGTCATCTCGCAAATGACTTAGTGCATATTCAAAAAACAAATCTGTTGAAAAAGCAAGTGGTCGATAATTACGAATATAATACAGATCTTCGTAGAGATTGTTTTGTAAATAATCGGCAACACCGTCCCGAATGTTTCCATTCACTGGGCCTTTTTTGCCCGAAGCAGTATGGGCAAATACAAACCCGAAGTTTCGAAGAAACTCTGCTGCGTAAAAGGCGTTTTCCTCGTCCAGAATCCCCCTACTCTTTGTTAGCTCAATTGTAGATTTACGAAATTCTTTTCGATAAATTTGGTTATAACCTTGTAAGATGGTGGCGGCATACTCAAGCCTTCTCCATTTTTTTTCCTGAGCCATATAGATGATTTCATCTGTCATCCGAGAAGACAATTCAGGATTTTGGTCCATAAGCATCTGCGAAATTCTAAGTTTGGGCCAGATGTCGGCTTCGGTTAATTTTTCAGGGTCTTTGATTTTTTGTAGGGCTTTGAGTGCTGCCTCTGCCCCACTCACTTTATATAAAGAAACAGAAATTAAATCCTTAACTTCGGAAATGGACATTGGTTCATTCAAAAAAGGATGGTGGATGTCCGCTGACCAATTGTTCAAATCTAACTTCAAATAATATTCTAAAGATTTTTTATAATCTTTTTGAAAATAAGCGAGAGCACCTAACTTTACATAAATACGATTCAGAATGGATGCTTTTTTTCCTTTGGCAGACCTTAGGAAGTTTAAAAGCGATTCTTCGGCCCCTGAATAGTCTCCTCCTAAAATTTGGAGAAAGGCCATTCTTTCATTGGAATTTTCACCGATGGAACCATCTGCGATTTTTTCCAAATCCATAATCATCTTTTGTAAATGGATACCTTCTCTTACAAAACCAAGGAAGGTAAGTTTGGCAGGAAGGTCTTCATCGATCCGATCCAAAAGTGGAATCCACTCCAAATTTGGATCTTCAAAAAATGGAGAACTGACACGCATAATGTTTACAAAATGTTTATGCATATCTTTTTCCTTTCCGGAAGGAAGATCGATATAGTATTGCAAACGAAAAACTCTACATAAAGAATAGTATGGTTTGGTTTTTTGGCAGTCCATTCGCACCATTGTTTTTTTTTCATCTTCCCCAGTTTGGAAAAGATTGGTTCGCATGTTTTTTGCTAGGTTGCGAAAATAGGTATTGGGTTCTTTTTGAATGTACGAATCTAAGGTTTTGATTGCTTGGACTTCTTCACCTTGCGACTGTTTCCAGAGCGATGTCAGTAAAAAATCAGCAAAACTATATTCTCCTTTTTTGGTTCGAAGGTCATATAGAATATTGGCAATTCCTACTTTATCTTTTTTACGAAGGTAATATTCTCCTAACATCAGATAGTAGTCGATCTCTTGGATTTGGGACATCCCTTCCGGTGTTTTGAAACGAAATTCATCCCTGGCACTTAGAATCTCTTTTCCTTGGATGAGGAGTTTGGAGGAAGATCCTGATACCACCCAACCATGGTTTCGCTGGGATTGACTCATTAAATTTGCTGTTGGGAACAGAGAAATACAGCAGAGAAAAATAGAAAGTGACAGGCGATTCATCATCGTATCCATTACTCTTTAAGACCAATCGATTTGGTCAAGTGACATAACGATTCATGGCAGAAAGTTTCAACTACCAATCCATTGTGGAAAGCTTCGATGAGTTTCTCATCTACCTCGATCCTTTCCTGGAAATTCAGTTTTCTCGCACTTCTCCAAATCTATATCTGCCACCTGATTCAATTTCAACGGGAAAACATATCAATGACCTTCATATCATTCCTAGGGACGCCCTCATCCTCACCAATCTTTGCCAAGAAACATTAGCCAGAAGAACTCCATTCCAATTCACAACAAGTTTACTAGGTAACCCCTTTCGAATTTCCGGCAGGTATTTGGAATCCAAAAATGCACCCGGAGTGATCTTACGCGGGGAACCTAACTTCAGTATTGAAAATGTGATTTTGGACAGCGGCCCTTATGTGATCTTTCGTTTTAAATATGATACAGAATTTTTAACAACCTATGTTTCTCCGAATGTATCTTTAAATTTAGGTTATCAGACAGGTGATTTCAAAAAAGGGATGTTAAATCCAGATGATCTCCTCCACCCTGATGACAAAGAAAAAGTCCACGAAGAAGAAAAACTTCATATCAAAAACAAATCTCGCACTTACCAAAGAGAGTATCGATTCAAAAAACAAGACGGAACCTATATTCATGTTTCTGATTATAGTGTGGTTAGTTATTTCAGTTCTCTTCCTACTGAAAAAATTTCTTATCTGATTGATATCACGGAACGAAAAGACAAAGAATTAGAAATTATCAAACAAAGAGATGAATTGACAAGAATCAAACTTCTTTTTGAAGAAACCAATGCCGCAGCCAATGTTGGTGCCTGGGATGTTGATTTAATCAACAACACATTGTATTGGGCAAAAGAAACAAAAAGAATTCACGAAGTTCCGGATGATTACGTTCCTCTACTTCATTCTGCTTTTGAATTTTATCCAGTGGAATCACAACGAGAACTTTTATTAGAAGCATTTAACGATGCAGTAAACAATGGTTCTTCCTATGACTTAGTCCTTCAAGTCAAAACAAAATTAGGAAATCTCAAATGGGCACGAACCATCGGACACTCTGTATTTAAAGATGGGAAATGTATCCGAGTTTTTGGAAGTTTTCAAGACATTACAAAGAATGTTAATTCCGACAAACAAAGAGAAGATGCTCTCGCCAAATTAGAAACAATCTTAGATGCTACAACCCACGTAACAATTATTGGTGCGGATACAAATGGGATCATCACCCACTTCAACAAAGGTGCCGAATACCATTTGCAATATGATGCAGATGAAGTCGTTGGAAAAACATCTCCAGAAATTTTCCATAGACCCGAAGAAATCCAAAAAAGGGCGGTAGCTTTGTCTCGCGAGTTTGGAGTTCCCATTTCAGGATTCGACACTTTTGTACATAGAGCAAAGTTAAGCGAATATGATTCGCATGAATGGACTTATGTTCGAAAAGACAAAACAGAATTTCCGGTTCAACTTGTTGTCACTGCGAGTAAAAACAAAAAAGGGGAAATTACTGGATACTTAGGAATTGGAATTGATATTTCCGCACACAAGGCCACCGAAGAAGCGTTACGCGCTAGCGAAAGCCGTTGGCAATTTGCCCTTGAAGGTTCTGGAGATGGAATTTGGGATTGGAATTCTCAAACCAACAAAGTATTTTTTTCCAACCAATGGAAAAACATGTTAGGTTATACAGAAGAAGAAATAGGATCCGATATTTCGGAATGGGAATCGAGAGTCCATCCTGAAGACAAACCTAATTATTTTGCAGACTTAGACAAACATTTTGAAGGGAAAACTTCCGTTTATGTAAACGAACATCGAATGTTATGCAAAAATGGATCCTACAAATGGATTTTGGACCGAGGAAAAGTCATCGAATGGACTGAAGACGGCAAACCCCTTCGAATGATCGGAACCCATACCGATATCACTGATCGAAAACTACTCGAAAAAGCACTTATCGTCGCACGCGAAAATGCGGAAAAAGCGTCACAAGCAAAATCAGACTTCCTTGCTAATATGAGCCATGAAATCAGAACTCCACTCAATGGTGTGATTGGGTTCTCTGATTTACTGATGCGGACAGACCTAAATGAAGTGCAAAAAAAATATATGGAAACCGTATATCTTTCTGCAAGTTCACTCCTCGACCTTATCAACGATATATTAGACTTTTCTAAAATTGAATCTGGGAAAATGGAACTTTATAAGGAAAGAATCAATATTTATGATTTGCTCCATCAAATTGCAGAGATCGTCAAACACAAAGCATACGAAAAAGGCTTAGAACTCATCCTCAACATTTCACCAAAAGTTCCTAGAAATATTTTTGCCGATTCTTTGCGATTGCGCCAAATTCTATTAAACCTAATTGGCAACGCATTGAAGTTCACCTTAAAGGGTGAAATTCAAATTAAAATCTCAAGTGAACCCAAAGAAAACAATGAATATGAGTTTCTATTTGAAGTGATTGATACCGGGATTGGTATCAATCCCGAAAATCGAGACAAAATCTTCGAGGTGTTTTCGCAGGCCGATACATCCACCACACGTCAGTTTGGTGGGACTGGTTTAGGGTTATCGATTTCCAGCAAACTATTACATCTTTTTGATTCCAAAATGGAATTGGAGTCGGAACGCGACAAAGGTTCCAGATTCTTTTTCAAAATCATCACTCTTGCCGATAACGAAAGAAATACAGAACCAGAACTGAATCAAATCAAAAAGGTAATGGTGATTGATGACAACGAAACCAATTTATTTGTAATCCAAGAAATGTTAACATATAAAGGAATCCAAGTAGATTGTTTTCGTTCACCTACGGATGCCTTTGAGATGATTTCCTCTGGAACCATATACGATGTAATCATCACAGATTTTAATATGCCAGAAATCAATGGATTAGAATTTATAGAAAAAATTCAAAAATTCATCGAAACAAAAAAACTAAAAAAACCATTTTTCTCTCTCCATACATCAACCAATGATGAAACCATATACAAAAAAGGAAGGGAACTTGGAATCCAATCCATCTTACTCAAACCCATCCAAACAAATATTTTATATGATAGTTTAGAAAAAATGATTTCTGGTAAAAGTTCGGAAGTGGTAACGCCAAATTATGAACCAGTAAAACCCATCCAAACTACTGAAAAAATCAAAGTGATGATTGTGGAAGACAATCCAGTCAATATGATGTTAACCAAAGCCATTGTTCAAAAATCTTTACCAGGAACCATCATCATCGAAGCAGAAAATGGAGCTCTGGCTGTTGAGAATTTTATCCAAACAGAACCGCAACTTGTTTTTATGGATGTACAAATGCCAGAGATGAATGGATACGACGCCACAAAAGCCATTCGCAAATTGGAAAATGGGAAATTGGTTCCTATCATTGCACTTACCGCCGGAACTCTGTCAGGTGAGGAAGAACGTTGCCTAGATTGTGGAATGAACGACTATATTTCCAAACCCGTGGTCTTAAAAACCATCGCAGAAAAGATGAAACATTGGCTACAAATCGAGTAATCCGCTAACCTTCTGGACGATTTGTACAATATATCACACAAAACTTAATCCTATTTTCATAACAGCCATTGATTCTCGTATTCGGTCTGTAGCGATGATTCAACCATTAAAGATCCATTTCCGAAAAAGAGGTCATTTATGGCAGAACAAACCCAACACGCTTTGGGAGACTTAGCCGCACGCCAACTGGCAAATACGGTAAAAACAAATGCACAATACGGTGCAATCACTCCACGTTTTTTAGTTAGGTTACTTGATTGGAAACCTTTAGAGGCAGGGGTTCTCCGAGTCAACCGTGTTAAATCCAATACGCAAGTGGATGTACTTTGCGGACAAAAGGGAGAACAAGAACTTCCAGAAACTTTTGTTAACTACGAAGAAAAACCTCGTGAATACACTCTTAGTTTAATTTCCACAATCCTTGATGTACAAACCAGAGTTTCTGATTTATACAGTTCTCCACATGAACAAATCAATGAACAACTAAGACTAGCCATTGAAAGTGTAAAAGAAAAACAAGAATTGGAACTCATCAATAATGAAGATTATGGATTATTAAAAAATGTTCCGGCTCACCAAAGAATTAACACAAGAAAAGGACCTCCTACTCCTGATGATTTAGATGATTTAATCACTAAAGTTTGGAAAGAACCATCTTTCTTTTTAGCACACCCACTTGCAATTGCTGCTTTTGGTCGTGAATGTACAAGAAGAGGTGTTCCACCGGCCACAGTAACTCTGTTTGGTGCACAATTTTTAACTTGGAGAGGACTTCCACTCATTCCTACGGATAAACTTCTTGTGAACGGCGAAACCAATCCAAAGTCTGCTGCAGGAACTTCTAGTATTTTACTTTTGAGAGTGGGTGAAAAAAAACAAGGGGTTGTAGGTTTATATCAATCCAACCTACCAGGAGAACAAACTCCGGGACTTTCTGTTCGTTTTATGGGAATTAACCGATCAGCAATTGGATCCTATTTGATTTCTCTCTACTGCTCAGCAGCCATACTCACTGACGATGCGATTGCTGCACTCGACAATGTAGATGTGGGAAATTATTATGAATACAAATGATCCGAGTTTTTTAAAATTAAAACCGGACTTGTTCATCAATGGTTCCCCGTCGCAGTTTCCTGATGAAAAAACATTAGAAAAAATGGCGAAGGAAATGTTTGGAGTTTTGCAATCGTTTGGTGGAAGTAACGTTTCCACGACAGGTTTTCCATCAAATGACTCGCTATCGCAAAATTTACCAAAAGAGTCCTTACCTTATTTAGAAGACTTAAAATTAACAGACACAGGTTTTTCCTATTCTGATTTTCAGTCTTTTCCAAATATCAACATACCGCAGTCAGGTGGTGGGAATCTCGCGTCCGCAAGAAGAGATTTTCCTATCCTAACCGAAACAGTCAATGGGAAACCTTTGGTTTGGCTCGACAATGCGGCTACCACGCAAAAACCAACTTCGGTGATAGAAAGATTATCTCATTTTTATCTACATGAGAATTCCAATATCCATCGTGCAGCCCATACTCTAGCAGCAAGATCCACCGATGCTTATGAAAAAGCTAGGTCACTTGTCCAAGGGTTTATTGGAGCCGGGAGTGTTGAAGAAATTGTTTTTGTCAGAGGAACCACAGAAGGAATCAATCTCCTTTCCAATATTTTATCTGACAAACACATCCAATCGGGTGATGAAATTCTAATCACTCATTTGGAACACCACGCAAACATTGTTCCTTGGCAAATGGTCTGTGCTAAAAAAGGTGCAAAGTTACGAGTCGCTCCCGTAGATGATTCAGGACAAATCATTCTAAGCGAATACGAACGTTTGCTAAACTCCAAAACAAAGATTGTATCCATCACACAAGTTTCGAATGCTTTAGGAACAGTGGTCCCGGTAGAGGAGATGACAAAGTCAGCTCATAAAGTGGGAGCCCTTGTGATTGTGGATGGAGCTCAGTCCGTATCACATATGCCAGTGAATGTTCAGGAGATTGATTGCGACTTCTTTGTGTTTAGTGGTCACAAACTTTTTGCTCCAACGGGTATTGGTGTGGTTTATGGAAAAAAATCCATTCTCGACAGTTTGCCTCCTTGGCAAGGCGGAGGGAATATGATTAAAGATGTCAACTTTGATCACACTACCTTCCAAGAAGCACCGTTTCGATTTGAAGCAGGAACCGGAAACATCGCTGATGCTGTTGGGCTTGGCGCTGCAATCGAATATCTGAACCGATTTGGAATGAAACAAATTTCAGCCTTCGAACACGATCTATTGGAATATGGCACCAAAGAATTGTTAAAGGTTCCAGGCCTACGTTTGATCGGAACAGCTAAAGACAAAGCGGGTGTGTTGTCCTTTGTCATTGATGGTTTCAAAACTGAAGCGATTGGAAAAAAGCTAGCAGAAGAAGGGATTGCTGTAAGAGCAGGACACCACTGTGCCCAACCAATCTTAAGAAGATTTGGATTGGAATCAACAGTGAGACCTTCCCTTGCTTTTTACAATTCTTGTGAAGACATTGATGCACTCATCCGAGTGTTGTACGGGTTAGGAAGCCAGAATCGGATTGGGATTTAGTTCTAGTTCAAATGGTGAAATCCAAACCTTGGATTTCATTCGAACTTCTGACTCGCACTTCTGATTTCTGATACACAACGGAATAAGGAGGAATGCTTTGGGTAATCCAAGCATTCCCTCCGATGATGGATTGTTTCCCAATCACCGTTTCTCCACCGAGAATTGTAGCTCCTGCATAAATCACAACACCCTCTTCAATTGTGGGATGGCGTTTTTGCTTCGCCAAAGACTTGTTTACCGACAATGCGCCGAGTGTAACACCTTGGTAAATTTTTACATTGTCTGCGATATGAGTGGTTTCGCCGATCACAATCCCTGTTCCATGATCCATAAAAAAGGCTCTTCCAATTTCCGCACCGGGATGGATATCAATTCCTGTTGCCTCTTGAGCCACACCAGACAAAAGTTTTGGAAAAATAGGCAATGAAGACTTAAAAAAATAATTAGCCACTCGGTGGACAGCACCGGCGTAAAACCCTGAATAGGCGAGAATGACTTCATGGATACTTTCTGCAGCAGGATCTCCTAAAAAGGCAGCTTCTGCATCTTCCCACATCCATTCATACAATCCAGGAAGTTTGGCAACAAAGTTATGTAAAATATCATCTAACGCAACCACACGGCCAAGTTCTTTGTCCGCATAGGTAGCATAAGGTTCGAGTAAGTTTTTCCAACGAATTCGAAAGAGTTCCAACTGGTCAGAAATTTGATCTTTGGAAGTGAAGTTACGTTCAGAATGATATCCTGAAAACAGGATGGAGAACAATTCCTCCAAAAAACGGTTGGCCACTTGTTTGCCACCCACCACTGATTCGGGGATGGATTGCCGACTGAGTATAGAATTGTATAATTCATCTTGTCCGTTCGATAACATATAACCCAGTAAGGAAGTTATGTGAAACGGAGAGAATGCGAAAAAACCGAAAATCTTAAAAACCAATACAAAGTCGATAAATCAGATGTACATTCATAACAAAATATTGAATGAGATTGTCCGAATGACCCCATTTCCATCTCATGGACATTGTGCTAGTCTCCGTTTCCAAACTTTCCAAAACCATCGGCGAAAAAAAACTTTTTTCAAACCTTGATTTCTCTATCAGCGAAGGAGAAAAACTTGCCATTGTTGGTATCAATGGATCTGGAAAATCCACCCTACTCCGAGCCCTTCTTGGAAAAGAAGAAACGGATTCCGGACAAATCATCAAAAACAATAATCTTAAAATTTCTATCCTCGATCAAAATCCGGTCTTTGACCAAAACGAAACCATTCTGGATCATATTTATAAGGGTGATAACAAACTTGTCAAAACCATTCGCCGTTACGAAGACATTTGCGAACGAATGAGTGAAGGTGAAGAAGGACTAGATGATGAGTTTACAGAAATTTCCCAAGAGATGGACAGACTGTCCGCATGGGACTACGAACAACAAGTAAAATCCATATTAAAAGAGTTAGGTGTTGAGAAGTTAGAAAGAAAAATGTCCGAGTTGTCTGGAGGGATGCTTAAAAAAGTAGAACTCGCAAAATCACTGATTGATGAAAGTAATTTACTCATTTTAGATGAACCAACAAACCACTTGGATGTAAAATCCATCTTATGGTTAGAAGATTATTTAGCAGGACTAGACAAAGCCATCCTCCTCATCACCCACGATCGTTATTTTTTAGATCGAATTGTAACTAAAATTTTGGAACTCGACCGCGGGAGTCACTTTGTTTATGAAGGAAACTATTCCATTTATTTAGAACGAAAAGTGGAAAGAGAAGAAACCCTTCAAAAACAAGAAGATAAAATCAAACAATTTCTAAAACAAGAAGTGAAATGGTTGAAACGACAACCCAAAGCACGATCCACAAAACAAAAAGCTAGGATTGATCGTGCAAGCGACCTCCAAAATAGAGAAAAACGAGAAATACAAAAGGATTTAGAACTGAGTGTTGCTGCTAAACGCCAAGGGAAAACCATTTTAGAAATTCATAATTTGAAAAAAGGAATTGCCGATCGATTGCTCATCAATGATTTCACATATACTTTCAAAGCAAAAGAAAGACTCGGTATCATTGGACCAAACGGAATTGGAAAATCAACACTTTTGAATTTGATGGCAGGTCGCATTACGCCTGATAGTGGATTCATCAAACCAGGAATGAATACGAAGGTAGGATATTTTGACCAAACCAGTTCCGAACTTCCTCTAGAAAGAAATGTATTAGATTATATCAAAGATGTTGCTGGGGAAATGATAGAAACCGAATCCGGTGAAAAAATTTCTGCCTCAAAAATGTTGGAGAGGTTTCTCTTTGACGGAAAATTACAATACACACCCATCGCCAAACTATCTGGAGGTGAAAGGCGTCGCCTTTTCCTTGTTCAGATCTTAATGACGGGTCCAAACTTTCTCATCTTAGATGAACCAACCAATGATTTGGACATCCAAACACTTTCTGTTTTAGAATCCTTTTTAGATGAATTTCCAGGTACTGTTGTGATTGTTTCTCACGACCGTTATTTCCTCGACCGTACAGCAGAAAGCCTGCTCATTTTTAGAAAAGAAGGAAAACTGGATCATTACATTGGAACCTTCTCTTCGTTTTTGGAAACCGATTCTTTAGAATTAGAAAACGAACAAAGTTCCCCAAAACCAAAAGAAGCTCCGCAAGCGACAGTAGTTTCGGACAAACCACAAAAATCAAAACAAGACCAAAAGAAACTCTCCAAACTAGAGTCAGAGATTGCCAAACTCGAATCCTCCAAACAAGAACTAGAAAAGAAATTGAGTACATTCGCAAATGATCATACGGAACTTCAAAAAATATCTGAAGAAATCCAAAAGATAGAAGCGGAAATTCTTTACAAAATGGAGGAATGGGAAATGCTTCAATCCGGATGAAGACTGTCCTATATACAAGAATTTTGATTTGGACACCCATCATCTTTATTGGGTATTTCATCTCTGCTCAAATTGGTTTTAAAATTGCCTTCTTAAATAGCCAAGTATCTCCTGTTTGGCCACCGGAAGGTGTGGGTTTAGCTTCCCTCCTTCTTCTTGGTCCCATTGCCCTTCCTGGAATTTATATTGGTGCTACCTTAGCTAATTTTTTTAATAACCCGCACATTCAAACAGCAATTATTATAGGGATTGGTAACACACTCAGTAGTTATGTAAACTACAGAATCATCAAGAGGGTCTCAGAAAAAGCAGACCCCATCTACTCTACCAGAAACTTAATTTATTTCTTAAGTATCGGAACCATCCCTGGATCGTTTATTAGCACCGTGCTCGGTGTAACAAGTTTATGGTATTGGGACTTTTTAACCACTGAACTTTATTTCAATGTGTTCTTTACTTGGTTTTCGGGAGAGATGTTGGGTTTTCTCATTGTAGCCCCCCTACTCTATGTTTGGTTCCACCCAAAGGCAAAACTAAAATTAGAACTTCATAAACAAATCGAACTTCTACTTTGGATCATACTGGTTTATATTTCGGGAACCATTGCTTTTAGTGATGAATGGCCTCTTCTCTTTTTACCCATTCCTTTTGTTATCGTCACAAGCATTCGGTTCAGACAATTCGGTGCTACACTTGCCACCGTTGTACTCGCCTTTACAGCTGTTACACTCACCATAGATGGGAAAGGTGTTTTTGCAAGAAGGGACGAAACAGGTCTCTCCATCAACGACTCTCTTATTTTTTTGGATGCCTTTTTGTTTTGTATCAGCGGGATTGCCTACTTTTTGGTGACAGCCACTAGAGAAAGAGAAAGGGCACAACAAGCCTCTTTGAACTCTTTGCAAGTTCTAAATGAACTAAAAGAAAAAGCCAATGAAGAGTTGGAAAAAAAAGTTTTAGAAAGAACTGCCGTCATTGAAGAACAACGAGTGGAAATCGAAAAACAATTGGATATGGCCAAACGCATCCAAGAATCTCTTTTTCCTCAAAAAGAAATTTTTCCAGAAGGTGTGGAAATTCTTTTTAAAAACATTCCCATGATGAAAGTTGGCGGGGATTTGTATGATATTGTTTGGAGACCCGAAAAACAAGAATTAGGTGTTTTTATTTGTGACGTTTCGGGTCACGGGATTCCTGCTGCTCTTCTAAGTGCTCTTGTCAAAACATCTCTCGACAAATGGAAAGAAGATCCTTCTGACCTAAAAGAAAATTTAGAATCCATTCGGACTCAAATCATTCCTAACCTTAGGGAACATTTTGTAACTGCGAGTTTACTCCATCTTCACACAGACTCTGGATCACTAACTTTTGCCAGAGCCGGCCACTTTCCCCTTTTTATCATTCGTAAATCGGGAGCACTGGTAAGTTTGAAACCCATGGGAAGGATCATCACTCCTATTTTTGCCATCTTAGCAGAAGAAGAAAGATTCCAACTCGAAACAGGGGATTTAATTGTGATGTTGACCGATGGTTTGACCGAAGCAAGAGAACCGGAATCCTTACAAATGTTTGGAGAAGAAAGGTTACTCCACTTAATTCGTGATATACGGGGATTACCATTAAAAGAAATTCGAGACCAAGTTTTCCAATCGGTCATTCAAATTTCCGGAGGAATCACCGCCATCCAAGATGATTTGACTTTTGGTCTGATTCGTTATACTGGCAATGCCGACGAAAAGGTTAAGGTTGGATCATAGTTTTATTCTTTTGGTAAGTCATTCTTTGCTCCCAGGTGGTTCCAAAAATTCTTCGATACAAGGAAGGAGGATTTCGGTTCTTTCTTTTTCATTCATGGGACCTAAGTCCCCGCCTTTCGATCTCTTATTTGTTGTATAATTACCATGATTGATCATCGAAATAAGATTGTAGAGTTCTATCTGCTCTGGATTCACGCTACGAATTAGTCCGGTGCATGCGCGATAAGAACCTAGAGACGTAAACTCTTTACGAAAGTAAGTGAATTTATATTCACCTTGATTCATTTGTCTGGATCCCAGCCTTTTCGGGTGTTGCTTTAGCTTTGTTTCCATCCATTGATGAATGTCGATGTCCTTTGGTAAAAGGACTGGATTGTTTGGATACACTCGTCTTTCGGGAGGAAGGAGACTTGCACAGCCTAGAAACAATATTAGAATTCCAACAATATAAGTTTGAGCAAAAACAATAAACAGAATCTTCCGAACCAGTGTTTTCATACCGATCATCTCTTCTTCACCTTGATATATAAAAAATCGACTCGTTCGCTTTCACTTAAGGCACCATGTTTCATTCTTCTGCCACTTCTTTTGGAAGTTTAAGATAAATTTCATCAATTGCATCTTGAAACCCATTCAAATATAAAGTGGAAAAAATACTTGGTTCGTTGGATAAGTTTCCATAATCTCGCATTTCAAAAAGAAAAGGAAAAGGCATATACCAAGGGCTCAAATAACGAGTTCCAGAATGGGAACTTACCTTTTCTGAAACCAAACTATTTTTATGGTATAACTTAACGGTAACATCTAACGTTATTTTTTGTTTGCAAGGGATGATACAAAATGTAACCAACTGTAATACTTGTTTGAATGAACCTTGGTCCCAATCACTTCGGGGTCTGGTTGCCGTAACAAAGAATACATAATCTGTTTTTACATTTGTCAGTTGGAATTCTTTTTCATCGATATTGTGTATGGAAATCTCTTTCCATTGGTAACGATTTCTGCCGATCTCTTCTTGTTTTTTAGAAAAGTATATTGTGGGCGAATCTCCAAATGGAGGGCTATACTCCACCAAACCGCGGTAACTTGGTTGGAAATACATTCTGTTTTGATTCAAAATTGTGACTGTATCGCTGATTTTTGCTTTTGTAGATTCTTTAGAGAATGGTTTTAGGTTTCTGTCTAAATTTGCAAAAGAACAATGAAAATAGAAAATGAGAGAACTTAAATAAAAATATTTCACAAATCAATCATTCCTTTGTTTGTGGTGGTTCTAAAAATTCTTCCATACAAGGAAGAAGGATTTCTGTTCTTTCCTTCTCACTCATGGGACCTAGGTCACCGCCTTTATTATACCTACCTAAAGATTTCGTATAATCAGAATAATTGATCATAGAGATCATTTGAAAAATTTCAATAGCATACGTGTCGTTTTGACGAAGGTAGGCACCACAAGAAATATATGATCCGATAGATGTATTTTTTTTCCGGTAATATACGATTTTATATACCGACGAATAAGGTGTATAGCTTTGGAGATGATTCGGGAATTGTTTCTGTTTTGAATTCATCCAGTCGTGGATGTCCATTCCCTTAGGGAGAGGTATTGGATTCTTCGGATAAACTCGTCTTTCTTCTGGCAGTAAACTCGCACAACCCAAGGAAAGAAATACTGAAATGAAAAAGAAAAGGCCAAGTAAAGAAACGATTCGAAAAGATGAATTAGTTCTCTTCGGATATAGGTAACGGTTATATCCCATTCGATCCGAAGAGATCGTATCAAAGTTTAAATATCCCAAACTCTATAACCTCCATTTCCCTGGACTTCCGGCATTATGGTATCTTCCTGCGGGAACATGGAATGGGTTATGACCTCCTCCGTGAGACCTTGGTACTTGAATCTGATTCCCTCCGCCATGATACGGGTAAGGGACTCCATAACTTCCCCGAGACCCTTGGTATGGATAAGGGTAATCGCGGTAATTGTGACCTCCATTGCTGGGATGCCTTACGTAATAGGAGTCATGAGACAAATCTGGAGAGATACATCCTCCAGCAAGAACTGCCAAACCACTCACCAAAAACAAGGAACAAACAAACCTAACGAGCCTTTGACGGTTTAGTTTTTCAATGGATTCTAAATTGATTCTGTTCATCATGAATCCAGTATAAGGTGAAAATTCCCATGCGCCAATGGAGGATTTCCGCATTTGCGGAAATCACCTATGCCCATCATTTGGTCTGGTTAGAGAATTTTTGGCCAAGGGGATAAAATATTATGTCACTAAGCGCCCTTGATGCGAAGGAGGCGTTAGCCGTCCGAAGGACCGAAGCGAACGCGGAGTCCGGAGACAGCAAGGAAAGGCGCCCTAATTCGTTCTTGTTTCCCTCCTTATAGTTAAAAATGATGGAAAAATAAGTTAAATTTTCCGCAGGAAGTGTGCCCATCCATGGCAAATATCTATTACGACGACAGTTGCGATCTAAATCTCCTTAAAGGTAAAACCATTGCAGTGATTGGCTACGGAAGCCAAGGTCACGCCCAAGCTCAAAACATGAAAGATTCTGGTTTGAAAGTCATTATTGGACTTCGCGACGGATCTAAATCAGTAAAAGAAGCCAAAGAAGCTGGCTTTGAAGTGTTCAGTGTTGCGGAAGCTGCTAAAAAAGCAGACATCATCCAAATCCTTGCTCCAGACACAATCCAAGCTGACATGTATAAGGCGGATATTGAACCAAACCTTACTGAAGGAAAGGCTCTTGTATTCTCTCATGGATTTAACATCCATTACGATCTCATCACTCCTCCTAAAAACGTAGACGTTTATATGGTAGCTCCGAAAGGTCCAGGACACCTCGTTCGCCGTGTTTACACAGAAGGTGGTGGAGTTCCTTGTTTAATCGCTATTTATCAAGATGCGACTGGCCAAGCAAAAGCTCGTGCCCTTGCTCACGCAAGTGGAGTAGGCGGAGGAAGAGCGGGAATTTTAGAAACATCTTTCCGTGAAGAAACAGAAACTGACCTTTTCGGAGAACAAGTAGTTCTTTGTGGTGGTGTTGCGAACCTCATTATGAGTGGATTTGAAACATTAACAGAAGCAGGTTACGATCCAGAAATCGCTTACTTCGAATGTTTACATGAAGTGAAACTCATCACTGATTTAATTTACGAAGGTGGACTTGCTCGTATGCGTTATTCCATCTCTGATACTGCAGAGTATGGAGATTATATCAGCGGACCACGTATCATTGATGCTGGTGTAAAAGCTCGTATGAAAGACGTTCTCACTGATATCCAAAAAGATAAAGGTGCAGCGTTCGCTAAACGTTGGATGGCGGATACAAAAGCTGGATACCCAGAATACAAAAAACTCAAAGAAAAAAATGCAGCCCACCCTATCGAAGCAGTAGGAACTAAACTACGTTCGATGATGAAATGGCTTGCGAAGTAATTTTTAAGGTAACTAAAGTTTTAGTCTAAAGAAAGGAAGAAGGGATTTTATATGAAAGTAACACAAAAGATAGTACTCGCAGCACCTGCACGAACTCCTTTTGCTCAAATTGGAAAGGCGCTCTCACATTACGCTGGTCACCACCTTGGAAAACTCGTTGGTGAAGAAGTTATGAAACGCAGTGGTTTGAAACCTACTGATATTGACGGTGTGATCGTTGGAGAAGGTTTTTCTAACGCACCTAACTCGGCACGTGTGATTGCAAACTTGCTTGGACTTCCTATGGAAATTCCATGCCTTACAGTAGCAAACAACTGTGTATCTGGTTTGGAAGCTGTTGCGGAAGCAACTCGTCGTATTTCCCTTGGTGAAGGAAAAGTTTTCCTAGTCATCGGTGAAGAATCACAAACTTCTATGCCATTTGTTGTTAAAAATGCGCGTCTTAACAAAAAAACAAACAGCTTAGATTCACTTGTAAAACTTCTTCCAAATGACCTTCCTGAAGGTGTGGAAATTCGTGATACACTAGAAGACGGACTTGGTGATGGTGAAACTTCTTTCGGTATGCAAGTAACGGCAGAAATTCTCGCACAAAACTATGCACTTGCTCGTGAAACACAAGACAAAGTAGCTTACGAATCTTTCAAACGTGCCTTTGATGCCACTCAAGAAGGTCGTTACAAACCATATATTATGGAAGTGAAAGATGATGAAGGGAACATGTTACAAGCTGACGAAGCAGTTCTTCTTCGTGAAGGTCTTGTGAAAAACCCTACTCGTATGGGTCGTGCGATGTTACTCTTTGACAATCCTCAAATGAAATTTGACCAGTTCAAAGAAAAATACAGCAAATACTTAAAGAAATCTCATGGACCAACTCTTTCTATCTTCAATGCAAGCCCACGTTCTGATGGAGCGGCTGGTATCATTGTAGCATCAGAAGATGCGGCTAAAAAATTAGGTCTTACTGCAAAAGCTTATGTGAATGGTTTTAACATGCGTGGTGTAGATCCAAACCTTATGGGTCTTGGCCAAGCAGAAGCAACGATTGCTCTTCTTGGTGAAACTGGTGATAAAATCGAAAACATCGACATCATCGAAATCCACGAAGCATTTGCTGCAACAGCAGTAGCAGCTCTTGAGGAAATCAAATCTAGAACTGGTCTTGACTGGGAAAAGAAATTTGATGAGAAAAAAATCAACCCTAACGGTGGATCTATCTCCATTGGACACCCGTTTGGTGCTACTGGTGTAAGACTCCTTCACAACGCTATCATGGACTTTGAAGAAAACAAAGACGTGAAAAAAGTGCTAGTGACTGCATGTGCACACGGTGGGATCGCAGGATCAATGATCGTAGAAAGAGCTTAAATATCGAATTTAAAATTCGGATTAAGTTTCGTTCGAAAGATCGATGGAAAAGCCAAGGGAAACCTTGGCTTTTTTGTTTTTTGGGTAGGATCTTTTTTCAGAGGTGAACGTTGGAAAAGACGAACTTATTGGAAAAGAATTTTTGGTTTTGAGAAAGGGGTTTGTAAGAAGGGGAAAGATGTGGTAAGAGGTAAGTATTGGGAGGCGGGTCTAGTTCCCCACCCAATCAGGGCGGGGATATATAGATTCACAATCCACAATGCATTTATCGAGAGAGGATTTAAACCATGACAATTCGTGAAGAATGTAAAACTAGATTTGAATCCTTAATTTCAAACTTCATTGACGCAGGACATATCGTAAGTCAATCCCTCTGGAAAGAAATAGAAACCAGATATTCCGAACCACACCGCGCCTACCACAACTTAAACCATCTTTACCAAATGTTAGGTGAATTTGAAAAAGTAAAAACCCGACTTGAAGATTCAGAAATGGTTCTCTTTGCCCTTTACTATCATGATTTGATTTATAACCCAAATTCCAAATCGAACGAAGAAGGCAGTGCCAAAATTGCAGAAGAAAGACTCTCCCAATTAGGAATCGTCAAGGAACGAATAGGGATCTGTTTACGCCATATCCTTGCGACCAAATCACATAGATTAGGTGAAAGTTACAACCCTGATACAAAATATTTTTTAGATATGGACCTTTCGATTTTGGGAAGTGACGAAAAACTGTATTTAGAATACACCAAAAACATCAGAAAGGAATACGCTATTTACTCTGATGACGATTACCGTAAGGGACGAATCCAAGTTTTATATCATTTTATCGAAACAACCCGGCTCTTCCAAACAGATGATTTCTTTGATCAATATGAAATGCGAAGCCGGCATAATCTGAAAACGGAGATCCATAGTTTGCAGAAAGGTGAACTCTTTTAAAAAGAATTTTTGGTATTGAGAAAGGGGTTTGCATCCTTTATAAGGATATGATAAGAGGAGTGCATTGGGCGGCGGGTCTAGTTCCCCACCCTAATCAGGGAGGGGATATAAGATTCACAATCCAAACCGCGCAAGCATCGGAACTAAACCCTCTTTCGTTTGCCCTGCCGTATCATATCCAGGGAAAATCTTAAACAACTTCAGATAAAAATGTTTTTCAACTCGTTTGTTTCCATTAATTGTTTTTTCAAACACATCTTTCGTAAACAAGTGAAACTCAAAATACCCGGCTTTGAATTTTCCATCTACACCAATCCGACTGCCTATTCGGAATCGTAAAGGATTGTTTGTACCTAAAGTTTCTAAACAAGTTTCTCCTTCGAAAGTTAAGGTTTTAGAAATATAAAATTTTTCTTTTACACCCATCTCACGGAAATCTCTAGAGCCGGGAAGTTGGATTAACACTTTTCCTTCACGTCGAAATTCCAAACTATATGATAAAATATCTAAATTAGATACATCCACTGCATTAATATCTATTGTTAAATGATGATCTAAAACATCCGTAGAACGAGTGACCACACTTCCCTCTCGTTGGCCAATCGCAATCATTTTGTTTTTATTTAAAGGAACTGTATATTTAAAAACCATTCCAGGATCTGGTAAATCTTTTCCTTGCACAGTCATAGCAGAATGAATTGGTGTTTGTGTGATGGTATGAATATCAGGAATTGAAATCTCTCGGTTGTTCGATAAATTTTGATTTGATGAAAGATTCGCATCTTTCGAATTTAACTTTGATTTGAATAATTCCAAAGATTTTAATTTCGAAATCGTCAGCCTTTGCATGACAACAATTAGGACAAGTACGGCAACCAGCAACACAAGCACAAATACCCAAGTTTCATAGGCATTCATCCTTTCTTCCAACATTCGTATCTGTTCCACTGAATATGGTTTCATTACTTCTGCGAGTATCATTTAAAATCCTTTCCGATGAAAAGCCTACACTATCATTGTCGACCTATCATCCCGAGAAAAAAACCTCCGCTTCGGAAAAGAGATCGACTCTTAACACTTAGTTCCCTATTTTCTACACTATGTCGGGTTATAAGATTTTACTCTACATTCTAATTTTATCATGTGTTTTACCAATCTTTCCAGAAGATCACTGGGATAACTACATACAAGAAAAAACAGTTGGTTCCACCTATCAAATATTTGGTGACAATGTAAATATAAGAGAATCAAACAACCTCAATGCAAAAATAAAAAAGAAACTTTCTATTGGATCTGTCGTGACCATTCTCTCAAAAACGAACCAAATTTTGGAACAGGATTCAGTAAAAGAATATTGGTATGAGGTAAAATCAGAGAAGGATACGGGATTTATTTGGGGAGGCCTCATCGCCGATTATTCCTTCCCAATAGAAGAAAATACAATCTTATGCAGAAACTTAGGAGTCAAACTTCGCAAAATTGAATTAAAACTAATCCAAGGAGATAAAATCCTAACACAAACCAAATTGGATGTGGGACCAGTTAGTAATGAAATTTGGAAACATAACATTTACTCCGAATCTCAGTTTTCACCAAGTCCAAAATTTTTATTTGGACTAACCTATTTTGTTTTTTCCGAAATTGAATATGGTTATACAAATGAACTACTGATTAGTATCTCTCCAGACAATAAACTAATTTCTCAATTTTCATGGATCCCTGGATCATGTGATCCACCTTCTTGTGCAGAATCTTGGTTAGTATTTCCAAACGAAACACTTAGCGAAGATAAAAAAACCCAAAGAAAACTCACCAAAGGCATAAAGAATACCATCCAAGAGTTGACTCATAGTTTTGACATTGAAGACTCTAATTTCCACGAATACTACAAATCAGAATACATTTGGAATGGAACTACCTTCCAAAAAAAGGAAACCCAATAAACTTTATGAAACAATTCATCGTTAGCTTTGTTATTTTAACTTTTGCCTTACCTATTTTCTCCTGGAACAACCATGCAGGAATCACCTATTTGATTTTAAAGGATCATTGGAAAGGCCAACCAACGCCAAAAGTCAAAGTAGAATCTTTAAAATCCTTTTTATCCAAAGAAAAGTCATCCATCCAAGAGACTCTTTCTATATCCGAGGAATGGGCCTTAAAAAAGTTACCTCACTTAACACCAACAATAGAAAGTTTGAAATTTTCAAAAACAACAAAGGAAGCGGAACTTGTAGTTAGTTTTTACAAAGCCCTTCGAGTAAATCCAAACCATAAAGCAGCATTGTATATCCAATCAGTTCCCAAAAGAAGTGGAACCAAACTTCCGTTAGATAACCTTACAACCCTTAAAGAAAAAGGCAAACTTGTAAATGAAACCTTTTTGGCTCTACAAGAAGGCCAAATGATTGGAGCCGACGAAGTATTAGTGTCTGCTACGGATGAACCGGATTACGACTTAGATTTGTATCTGTTTGAAGATAATGGAAGTGAAGTGGGAAAAATTTATGGATTTGGAAGCCAACCATTTGGAAACCCAGCAATCGAATTTTCATCCCAAGCACCATTCCATATGGGATTTTATTATGAACCAGGTATTATTTTTGCACTTGCTGGTTTTCTCAAACAAACTTATCCAGAATATAGAATCCATCAATTTACAGAGCTATCCAATTTGGCTTTCCGCACAGGACATCCGTATTGGGGGTATCGTTTTGCAGGTTGGGCGTTACATTACATCCAAGACTTAACACAGCCATACCATTCTTCTGTATTGCCAAGAGTCAGTGCAGCAAAACAAATTGGCGTACAACTTGTATCTATCCTTGGTTATCAATCACCCAAAAATGATATGATCAACTTTATTTCAGGGAGACATACATTAATTGAAGAGTATCAGTATTATCTGATTCGCAATTTGATCGAAACCAAAAATTGGAACCATTCTGTTGCAAGTTCCATCACTGGATTTTCTTCTGTGGATCAAACCAAATGGCAGGGAATGGACTCTCTAAGAGAAAATGTTTGTAAAGAGGCCTATAAAGCCGGTGAACCAATTGATGAACAGTTGGAGTATTTAGAAATTCCAAAATACGAAACTCTATACGAACCCAACCACCCTATCCATACAATCCTTGGATCCCTACTTCACAACACATCCAAACATACAAGAGCCTATTTGGATGCGTTAAAAACTAATTAATCAATTTCCTCAACAGCAAATCTTTCCAATAACTCCAATGGAATGATTTCTAACGCACGTTTGTGGGTAGATTCCAAAAATACTTTTGGAGCTACCCCATTGCGGTAAGCTTCCAACCATCTAGATGCACAAAGACACCAACGTTCTCCAGGTTTTACGCCAGGAAAGGCATATTGAGGCCAAGGTGTGATGAGATCATTCCCACTTTGTTTTTGGGATTCTAAAAACTCCTCCGTTGCTTGTACACAAACTGTATGAGATCCCAAGTCATCGTCAGATGTATTACAACAGCCATCCCGAAAAAAACCCGTGAGTGGCTTTGTGGAACAAGGAACCAAAGGTCCGCCAAATACATTTAAAGATTCATCCATTTCCATAAGAATCTCAAACTAGGAAAAGAATCGAATCTGGGAAGATGTTTCTGAATTTAAGTGAGAAAAAAAGATGGGGGTTTGCACCCCCAATAGAACGACCAAAAGGTCTTGGAAAGCCTATAGTCAATATACTATACATACATTTACTTGTCAAATGATTATGGCCTGACATCAAAAAAAAGAATCTTTTTTTCGTCTCCATTGACCCTTACCCGAACCTTCCAACGCCCAGTGAATTTTGGATTATTGGCAATCGAAACATATCTGGCCTCGAAGGCCAAATTTTTCTCCGCAATCCAGTCCAATTTCATCGGTTCAAATCCCTTCCCTTCGATGGATATATCCAATTCGATCTTTTGGTTGCCTGGTTTTGCAAATTCAAGAGATACTAAAAAATTATCACCTAACTGAAAAGAGGTTTCGCCACAATGCACTCGTTCCCTTTTTGAAGTTAATTTACAGATTTGAATGTCTTCTTCTAAGATATCTGTTTTTACCGGATCAATTCCTGGTCGTGGATACCAATACATAAAAAATTCGTTTAAAGTATCTCTTTCCGAATACTGAGTTTTAAACAATGTGGGAATGGTAGTGACTTCCAATTGTCGATTAGGTTTATGAACTTCAAAATGAAGGTGTGGTCCTTGCGTATAACCAGTATTACCCGAATATCCGATTAACTGACCTGCTTCCACCATATCACCAACTTTTACAACAACACCATTTTTCATTAAGTGAGCATAATTTCCTAAGGTTCCATCATCATGTTGTATGATGATAAAATTTGCTTTGGATAACAGGTCTTTACGAAATCCACCTTCCGAGTATTTGGATTCAGTTGCCATCACATAGCCTTTTCTCGCAGCATGTACGGGAGTCCCAACTGGAATTCCAAAATCAATAGCATTTGCAAAACTACCAAAATGAGTGACAGAACCATTATACCCTTGCACAACTTTGGCTCGGATACCACGAGCAAATGGTAACAAGTAACTTACCGAATCATCATGTACACTATCCCAATCGCCAGGCCTGACTCGAAAAGCAAAGGAATGGAATGCATTTTTAGTTTTATCATCTAACAAAAATTTTGTAATATAAACCGGAGTCGGACCTTTCAGAACCGCATAATAGGGAAACGTAACATCCGTTTTAAAATTCACCAATGTTGCGTTGAGTAAAACTGAGTTTGTGATTTTGGGATTTGGATTGTAGTTACGAATAGAAAGTTCAATCCCATCCTCGTCTTTTGTTTGAATCAAACATATCCACTCTTGGTTACATTCTTCTGTAATGTTCGATTCTGCATAGACACTGGCCGAAACAATAAAACTAAAAAATATGAATAATAAAAATCTAGTCACTTTACACTCGTTAATTGAAAAAACATTTCTTTCTGAACCACACCATCAATGGCAACAGTCGCCGTCCAATCACCCTCAAGAGGTTCAGAAATATCCTCAAATTGGACATCCAGATAGGTGTCCCACCATTCCGGACTCGTCTCCCAATTATACAATTTTACAATAGAGGTCCCATTTTTACGAACTGAAATTTGAATCTTGTATCGAGAAGGCTTTAAAAGAGGAATATAAAAATACATCGGTGCTGTTTTTGCGAACGAAGTAACATTACACCCTAACCGCTCCAAGTTTTGAACTGATTCACAAATTTGGATCCCCTCTACGTCTGAAGCAGTTTTGACCAAAGGATCATTCGGTTCCCGCCGCCAATGGAGTTGTCCTTCTGAAACAATTTCTGATTCAGATGATTCCGTCCGAAACAAAGTGGGAATTGTTTTTTTTCGAAGACTAGAAGTTGGTTTATACACTTCAAAATGTAAGTGTGGACCATCACTAAATCCAGTGCTCCCCGTATATCCGATAGGAGTTCCCGCACTTACCTTTTGTCCACGTTTTACAAGAACTCCCATATAACGAAGGTGCGCATATTGACCGATGGTTCCATCATCATGTAGAATTTTTACATAATTAGCAGAATGAATGTATTTAATTTCAAACCCACCCTCATTATTTTTTTCCTCAGTATCGACCACAACACCATCTCTCGCTGCAGTAATCAAATCTTCTTCCTTCAATCCAAAATCGATCGAATAACGGTTGTCACCCTGATGGCTCTTAGTTCCTTTATATCCTTGGTACACTCGAACCTTCAATCCCTTTTCAAAAGGCAGTTCGTAAATTACTTTAGAATCGTGTTTTACTGAAAAATTTCCCAAAATCCATTTGTATTTAATTTGGTATACCCAACGTTTGTTAGGTTTATTGACAGAGAGGCGGAAAAGTTTTTTTGATTTTGGCCCCTTTAATACAGTCACCAAAGGGAGTTTGACCGAACTTTTCATGTTCTTAGAAGTAGCATTTACTGATAAAGTGGTATAAGTATCTTCTATAGCAATTTTGTTTTGGAAATAAACATCTACCCCTGTTTTATCCTGAATATAAATAACACAAAGCCTGTCCATAGAACAGAATTCGGAACGTTCTTTGGCAAATAAGAATCCGATAGGACAAAACAAAAAAAGAATAAAAATGCCAAATCTCATAAAACAGGAATCATGTTACTGAAAGGAAAGGTGGATGACAATCCATTTTCCATCATAAAAACTTGATTGCAGAATGATTTCTGATCCGTAAACTTCGACACATGACTTCAACCTTATACACTTTCTCCATTTCGCATTTTTCTGAAAAAGCTAGATGGGGATTGGAACTTGCCAACTATCCTTTTGAACTAAAACCCTTAGTTCCTGGTGCACACATCCAAACCCTAAAACCAATTGTGAACGATTTGTATGTGCCAGTTTTAGAAACTGATTCTGGTGTCATTCAAGGATCTGGAAATATTTTAGATATCATCGAAGAAAAAGCGTTTGGTCAAAAGGCCACCCTCGAAGAAAAACAAATGGAAGAAAAAATAGACATCCAAATCGGAAAAAGTTTACAAACGTTGCTCTACTTTCATATTCTAGATTACCCTGAAATTGTAGGTAAATTGTTTTTACTAGAGCCAGCTAAGTTATCGGATACAGTAGCGCCACCAGAACATTTTGATTTGATTGCTCTTTCTCTCAAAAGAAGGTATAAAATCACTCCTAAAAATTTAGAAGTCGTGAAACAAGCACTAGATGAAGGTGCAAAAGAACTAATTTCTATATACAAAGATAAAAAGTTTTTTAACGGGAACTCTTTTGGAAGAGTAGATCTAACATTAGCCAGTCTTATGGGAATGCTTGCAGAACCAAAGGAATCCCCTGCTTATCCTTGGTTTACATCGATTCAGATGCCGGAGTCTTTTCTCACCTGGAGAAAGGAACTAGGATTTGAATTGTTATTTGATAGAATTAGAGAATTCTATCAAGAATTTCGCAACCAATCCAAATAGTAAGGATTTCCAGAAACAATTGGCCAAAGAACAATGCAGGGAACATCATAAGAATGTAATTCTTTGATTCTCTGCATTAAAAGTTCAGACTTGTCCTTTGTGGTTTTCAACAAACAAACAATTTCAGAAGATTCCTCCATTTCACCATTCCAAATATAAACAGAATCCATTCCTTTGATGATGTTGGCACAGGCAGCTAAGCGCTCGGTTACAACTTGTTTGGCAATTTGTTTCGCCTCTTCCTCCGAGGAAAAAGTAGAATAGACAGTATAATATTCCCATGACTCATTCATTAAATTTATTTCCTACTTGCTCTAAATTTTATATGCTTATGATTCTGTGTATGTCTTTTCCAAGTCCCAAAACTTTTTTATTCATAACCGCCATCTGTCTGCCCCTTTTTGCAGAACCACTCAATCCTCCGAGTGTTACGTCTTCTAGTCAACTGCAACCACAATCTAAAAAATACACACCTATCTTTGCCATGGACGGAAAACTCAAAACGAGTTGGGTGGAAGGTGCTCTTGGAGAAGGGATTGGTGAATCCTTACTCATCAAATACAAATCACCCATCAGTTTCCGTTCCCTCTCCATCTACAATGGGTTTGGTGATCCTAAACTTTGGGCTGCCAACAATCGAATCAAAAAATTGAAAATTTCCGCGGAAGATGGGAATGAAGAAGTTGTGACGTTAAAAGATAGTTTGTCACTCCAAAGGATCGAGTTCAAATCAGAATTTCGGACCAAAGAAATTTCTCTCACCATCCAAGAAGTTTATAAAGGAACCAACACGGAAAACACTGCCATTGCAGAATTAGTATTCAATTCTGACCAAGCAGGCTCAGCTCTTGTTCCTCCTAAAAATACTTGGGCCATTGGAAAATGGAAAACAAAATCTAATATTGCAAGGATCCAACTGCATAATGATGGAACCTGTGAAATGGGATATGAAACAGCAAAGATGCTTTGTACTTGGACTGAAAAAGGGGACAAGGTCATTGTTAGTTTAGAAGCAACCCTCCCCCTCACAAACACAGATATTTTAGAAATCAAACGCCGAGGCAATCCATCTGATCCAACACTCGAGATCAATGGAAAACATGAGTTTATCTCCAACAGGGATGGAGTTTAAGATAGGAAATTCTTGACCAAGCTCAATCCATCCAGGATTCCCAAATGGATTCCACCACGGAAGGTTCTTTTTCTTCCGTGGTCTCAAAATACAAAACTGTATTTTGGTATGGTTTTCCTGAAAGGTCCCTAACGGGTGTTAATAAAACTAAATGAATATCCAATTCTTTTTCCAAACGTTGGATGGTAGACCATTCATCAAGCGAACCTTGTTTAGGATAAGGCAAAATTAAAATTCCACTCACCACTTCTGGTTTTGGATTTCTTTTTTTTCGCACCTCCCAGAGAATTCGACCAATCGAATAACGGAAATTAAACTCTGATACAGGTTGGACCTGAACCCTTCCTTCTTCTCTGTATAAAAAACCATCGATAGCACAAGGTCCCGAATACTCTTTGGGAATTAGTCCTTTTGTATCTTTTACCAAGTCCATCACCGGAGGTAAAAAGTGAGCGGAATGTGGGAGCTCTGTTCCACCAATACGAATTCCCCGAAACACCCCTTCTTTATCAATGAGCATAGCCGTGGATGTTAAATAAAAAAACTCTCCATCACGTACATCCCAGAGTGTTGAGAAATCAAAAAATCTTTCTTCACCCACCCAAGATTCTGCAAGGATCGGAAAACCAAAAAGTTTTTTGTTTACCTGAGCCATCTTCCAAGAATCAGAAGCCGATTTAAAGATGATATGATTTCTACCAGCAAGTCCAAATTCACTTTTAAGAACCAAAGGGAGTTTAGCCTCTTCAAGTTCAGCAAACAAGTGTTCTTCGGACGTAATTACTTTGGCCGCTAATGGAGAGTGGTGTTTTCGAAAATCAAGTTGAGTGATTTTTGAATTGAGATACCGTGAAGTTTCGATTCGAATTGGATCTTCTTGAAGCCTACCTTCATACCATTCGTTTCGGCATCCCCATTCTACAAGAGAGACTTCACCAAGTAAATCCCCTTCTTGGATGGGTGTTCCCGGGGTTAACCTTGAGTTTTTCCAGTGAGTATAAATTTCGTCACTAGGAAGCTCTTCTACTAAAACGAAATCTTCGGGTCTTGAGATGGGAAAAAACATCTTCTCCAAACAACGATTCCTCCGTTTGAGGGAGGAATCTAAATTCGGAGGTGTTGGATACAATCTATACTCAAATAATGAGTCTAGATAATAAAGCGATGGAGCCAATCAATAGATTCGTCGGATGGCAGTGGCAATCCGTTGCACGTTGTCTTTTGTTAGGTTAGGGTAAATAGGAATACAATGCCCTCTTTGGTATAGGCGTTCCGCGTTTGGAAATTCCAAATGATTTTCTTCCAAAACACGGTGCAGAGGTTCCTCTACAGTTTTTTGTGTTCCGATATGGATGGATTTAAAATACCTTTGGATCTCTTCGTAGTTTTGTCCCGAAACAACAATCGGAAATCTTTGAAATGTATCTTCCGTGGAATTTTGGAAATAGGTTTCTAATCTAGAATTTTGAACCGCTTGTAAATAGGCAGATGCAATTTTTTTCTTACGTTCTAAAATCACACCCAGTTTTGAAAGTTGTTCAATTCCAAGAGCCGCTTGGTAATCAACCAAATTGTAATCATACTTTGGTTCACCAAAGTTACGTTTGGCGGATGATCCAGTTTTGTATGATTTGATCGAGTTTGATAAGGAAACTTCAGAAGTGATGATCATCGCACCGTTACCAGTGGTGATGATGTTTTCTGCACTGAGTCCACAGATCGCAATTTTGGATTGTTTGCCAACGGAGATTGTTTCGGAAGTGGCACCAATGGCTTCGGTAAAGTCTTCCACCACTTCCAATCCTTCGATGGAATAATCACTGAGTCGAATCAGAGACCCAAAACTATGATCGAAAAGAGCGAATCTCGCACCTGACTCATTTTTTTTACGAAGGAATTCTTCAGGGCATGGATGGAAGGAATTTCTTTTTAGATCCACAAGCACTGGCTTTGCTTGTAAAAGAAAAATAGCATCCAAGGCAGAAATCGGAGCGTAACTAGAAAGTAAAACGGTATCTCCCGCTTTCACACCTAATGCAAGTAATGCTAAGTGATATGCCGATGTGAGGGAATTAGAAGAAATGGCATGTTTGATTTTGAAGGTGTGGCAAAACGTTTTTTCAAATCTTTCTACGATTTCACCGTTTGAAAGGTGTTCGTCCACAAGGCATTCTAAAACACCTTTCAAATCTTCCCGAGAAAGGGTTGGCTTAAAAAATTCGATATCTTTTTCTTTTCGAACTGGTCTTTGTATTGTTTCGGTGCTCATCCAACAGCACTCCTATATATTATGTCACTTAAATAGCCGATTTCCGTATTATGTCACTTCATTTTTCGAAATGCGAACATAATTTTAGGAATTCATTGGAAAAATGGTTCAGGCGGGAGTGGGTCTCGTGAATATGACCCCCATGATGGATTCTCCCTCTTCCCTTTGGGCCAACCGCCTTCGCCAAAACCAAGGAATCCGTTCCCTGATGGAAGATTTGGGCCAAGTGACAGGCCACCCAGACGAAATTCTCCTTGGAGGAGGAAATCCAGCCCACATTCCAGAAGCAGAAGAAATTTTTGCCGAGTGTTTTCGCGAACTCGCTAGGGATCCAAAACTCGGATCCCTCCTTGGAGATTACCAGGCTCCCATTGGGAATGATCGCTTTCGTTCCCTAGCTGCAGAGTATCTATCTCCTCACTTAGGTGCTCATCTGACAAAAGATAACATCGCTTTTTTTAATGGCAGCCAAAATGCGTATTCATATTTACTCAATATTCATTCTGGAAAAATGACTGACGGGAGTTTTAAAAAAATCCTTTTGCCGATAGTTCCAGAATACATTGGTTATGCGGACCAATCCATCGAACCAAATGCTTTTCTGGCAACAAAACCAGAGGTGATTTACACAGGGAAACATCGCTTTCGATATGGATTGAATAAAAATGATTTTGATTTATCTCAAGTTGGTTGTGTGGCCGTGTCTCGTCCCACAAATCCCACAGGAAATATTTTGGCAAATGCTGACATCGAATGGATGGAAGAAAAAACGAAAAAACAAAATCTTCCACTCCTCGTTGATTTGGCTTATGGAAATCCTTTTCCCAATTTGATTGGTTCGGAAGAACCGATCCATTACAAGGAAGGCAGGACTCTTTCACTCAGTTTCTCCAAAATTGGACTACCGGGTGTGCGTTTGGGGATCATCGTATCGAATCCAGAAACTATCGAAACGCTATCTTCTTATGCTGCTGTAGGGAATCTTGCCGTAGGAAACCTAGGTGTTTATATGATGGACATTCTCTTTCGTAAGGACATCCTTCCCAACCTCGCAAAAAACATCTTACGTCCGTTTTATGATAAAAAAAGAGAACTAGCGATTGCCATTTTTGAATCGGAATTCCAAAAACAGGGAATCGAATATGAAATCCATGATCCAATGGGTGGATTTTTTCTTTGGATTCGTTTTCCTAATCTTTCTGTATCCAACCACAAACTTTATCACCTTTGTAAAGATAAACGGCTCTTCATTGTTTCAGGACATTATTTCTTTCCGGGATTAAACACTGATTTTTCGCATACACAAGATTGCATACGTTTGACATATTGTCGTCCAGAAGAAGAATTAGCCAGGGGAGCCCATATCCTTTCAGAAATTGTGGCTTCTCACCAGGCGAAATCCAAATGAGCGAAGACAGCATTGATCTATCAGACACAGTCGTCGAGAACCCCTCGTCCAAAGAGGAAAGTTCTTTTGATAGACCATCCGCACAGTCTTACATTTTTTTATCTGACTCTGTTGGTAGCCTCACACCCACAGCACGTTGTATCTTAGATGAACTCAAAGACTGGCACAAACGTGTAGAAAAACACGGCAGTAAAGAAAAACACGCATCTTACTTAATGACCGTGGACAAACTTCCGGAAGCACTCGGTAAGTATACAAACCTTGGTGCCCAAGGTCGTTCCGAAAATTCTATCTACCATGCACTCCGTCAAATTTTAGACATAGACCATCGTGGCCAAAATAGAGCAGCCTATGCCTATCCTTATCTCATTCGTACTGGTAGCAAAATCTCTTCTAAAATTGCTCTCGTGGCTCCGCAAAACGAAAACAAAACGGACACTCAACCTTATAGACAGGCATGTTTTCGTTTTTCACAAGAACTCATCAAAGTGTTACTCGAGAACCGTGGCAAAAAAGGAAGGAACTGGGACGATGAAAATCCAGGCACTCTCCTCTTACAAAAAAACAAAGAAGGGAACACTTGGTTGTATCCAAAACTTGGTTCTCTCGAAGCAGAAATTTCATCACTGGTTCGAAAGGGATTTGGAAATTTACCTTACATCCCTATGCCAGATTTTCTCCAAGACTTCACTGCTTTTGCAAGAGAACAAAATTTAGCACTCTCGATTCTTACTGACTATCATATTGTCATCGATGAACTGAACATCCTACCCGATGGAAGTTTCAAACGATTGCCAGAAGTTGTGAACCAAATTCTTGCTCACATGAATGGATTGGAACATTTTACAAAAGACCAACTCACAAAACTTGCAAAAGATGCGAAGTATGAATCTTTCCTGGCAACTTTTAGCGATTATATATCCAAACCAAAATTTTCTTCCGCTGATTCTAAAATGAATCCAGAAGAAGAAGTGAAAAAGTTTTTATCGATCATCGAAAACTTTCCTTATCCCACAGAAAAAGGAAACAAATCACTTTCGATCAAAGAAACCATCGATCTAAGTGTCAAAATTTTAAAACGGCTTTCGGAAGAAAAAGGATCTGTTCTTACGCGTAAGGATGATAATATTTATGGCACTGTTAAAAATGCTGTTATCTCTCGAATCCCAGAACATACAAAAAACCATAACACATTACTCCGAATTGATTTTGAAGAAGAAGTAGCAAAGGCAGGAATTACTTCGGAAGAGAAAGCAAACGAATACATCAAACGTTTGAAAGACGATGTATTTTCTGATCATTCCTATCATGAAGAAAAACTTCCCGATGGAAGGTCAGTTTATTATGTAGTGGATCATGGTTATATGGCTGCGGTCATCCACAAACTAGCATTTGAAGGTAGAACCAATCCCGAGTATAAAAAACAATTGGGATATGCAAAAATCATCAATCATAAACTATCCAATCCCAAACATCCAGAACTCAATAACAAACTAAAACCCGAGTTAATCGCCAAACTGAATGCCGATGTCAAAAACATGGAAGTGGAAGAATTGGAGCGCGAACGTTCCAATGAAATTCGTTCTAGATTCAATGTAGTTCCCGGAATTTTAGCATTTATTGTTAGTACAATGATCTTTATCACGGGAGCATATTACCTTCGTTCGGCGATGCCTATTTTTTTTGGTGTGCCCTTTTCTGTAGTGATTGGATTTATGGCCGCCATCTACTTCCGAGAAAAATCTACAGAAGAGATCAGAGAAGATATCAAAAATTCTGGAAAGTTTTCTGGAGTCGGCGATTGGGGAAAACCAACTTACAATTCAGGTTCCACTTCTTCCTATGAAGATGAAGCAGAAACAAACAAAAAAGAAGAAAAACTTTCTCATATCTACAAAGCCGCAGATAACTTCGTATTTCCCAAACGATTCAACAAAATCACCGACAAAGTTTTGGATCCTAAGTCCTTACGTTCACGGATCTACGAAAACTTGGACAATATCAAACGCAACAACATGACTCTTGGAAAAGAAAAGGATGACGACAAAGTGGCTTCCACCGTAGAATACGCCGTTTTGCAGTCAGTTTCCACAATCCTCATTCCAGACGATGTTGCCATTCGGGATCTTCCGAACACAATTCTCATCAACCGCAATGATATGAAATCCGCACTCTTTCGTGGCCAACTTGCTGACCACTACAGAGAAGAAATGAACAAAAAGAAGTTCGATAAAAAATTAGTAAAATACTACACCTATCTCATCAACACAGTTGAGATGGAGTATTATAAATACCTTCCGAAAAAACGAGTCTAGAAACTAAAATCATTTGATTCCCTACGGGTCACTCCTCCTATGGAGTTGATGTATCAAAACGGTATCGTACAATTTCCTATCATCATCATCGATGAAGATTTTCGTTCCGAAAATGCCAGTGGTCTTGGCATTCGAGCTATTGCAAAGGCCCTAGAAGGTGAAGGGATTGAGGTGCTGGGAGTTACCAGTTACGGAGATTTAACAAGTTTTGTGCAACAACAGAGTCGGGCTTGTGGATTCATCCTCTCCATCGACGATGAAGAGTTCACTCCAGAAACAGAGGGTGAAGTTCCGGATGCTCTCCGCCAACTCAAAGATTTTGTTACGCAAGTGCGTCATCGAAACGCCGACATACCGTTGTTTCTTTATGGGGAAACAAGAACTAGTCGCCATATCCCCAACAGTATTTTAAAAGAATTACATGGCTTCATTCATATGTTTGAAGACACACCTGAGTTTATGGCTCGAGCGATTCATAGAGAAGTAAAATCTTACTTAGATAGTTTACCTCCTCCTTTTTTTCGTGCCTTAACTCAATACGCACATGATGGAAGTTATAGTTGGCACTGCCCTGGTCACTCGGGTGGAGTTGCCTTTTTAAAAAGTCCTGTAGGCCAAATGTTTCACCAATTTTTTGGTGAGAACATGCTTCGAGCTGACGTTTGTAATGCGGTAGATGAACTCGGACAACTTCTCGACCATACTGGCCCCATTTCTGCCAGCGAAAGAAACGCAGCACGGATTTTTCAATGTGATAGTTTGTATTTTGTGACGAACGGAACATCTACTTCCAATAAAATTGTTTGGCATAGTACAGTAGCACCAGGTGACGTTGTGATTGTTGATCGAAACTGCCATAAAAGTATCCTTCATGCCATTACAATGACGGGAGCCATTCCGGTATTTCTTATGCCAACGAGAAATCACTTTGGAATCATTGGACCCATTCCTAAATCCGAATTCAAATGGGAAAACATTCAGAAAAAAATCGCAGAACATCCATTTGCCAAACACGTGAAAGGAAATCCACGAATCCTCACCATCACACAAAGTACTTATGATGGAATTTTATACAATGTGGAAGACATCAAATCTGAGTTAGATGGTAAAATTTCGACTCTCCACTTTGATGAAGCTTGGCTTCCACATGCATCCTTTCATAGATTCTATGCAGGAATGCATGCCATTGGATCAGACAGACCTCGTCCGAAAGAAAGTATGATCTTTGCCACTCAGTCCACACACAAACTTCTTGCCGGTCTTTCCCAAGCAAGCCAGATCCTTGTGCAAAACAGTGAAAAAGAAACTTTGGATAGAAACCTATTCAACGAAGCCTTTTTAATGCATACAAGTACAAGTCCACAATACGCGATCATTGCTTCTTGTGATGTGGCAGCGGCTATGATGGAAGCTCCTGGTGGAAATGCCCTTGTGGAAGAATCCATTGAAGAGGCCCTCGATTTCCGGCGCGCCATGCGGAAAGTGGATTTAGAACTCGAAGAAGATTGGTGGTTTAGTGTTTGGGGACCGGAAGCTCTTATTGAAGAAGGTGCTGGTGAAAGGGACGAATGGATTCTGAAAGCCAATGACCGTTGGCACGGGTTTGGTGACATTGCAGAAGGATTCAATATGTTGGATCCGATCAAAGCAACGGTTATCACTCCTGGTATGAGTGTGGAAGGAGAATTTGCTGATTGGGGAATCCCAGCTCTCATTCTCACCAAATACTTAGCAGAACACGGAATCATCGTCGAAAAAACAGGACTTTATAGTTTCTTTATCATGTTCACCATTGGAATCACCAAAGGTAGATGGAACACAATGGTAACCGAATTACAACAGTTCAAAGATGATTATGATTCGAACCAACCACTTTGGCGTGTGATGCCAAAATTTGCTACTACGTATCCAAAGTATGATCGAATTGGACTTAGAGATCTTTGCCAATCCATGCATGAAGTGTATCGGGCAAACAACATTTCTCACCTAACAACAGAGATGTATCTTAGTCCGATGATTCCTGCAATGAAACCTTCGGAAGCATTTTCTAAAATGGCACACCGTGACATTGAACGTGTTCCGATTGATGAATTAGAAGGAAGGATTACTTCTGTGTTATTAACACCCTATCCTCCAGGAATTCCACTTCTGATTCCGGGGGAAAAGTTCAACATGACCATCATTCGTTACTTACAATTTGCACGTGAGTTCAACTCGAAGTTCCCAGGTTTTGAAACAGATATCCACGGTCTCGTGGAAGAAAAATCAGAATCAGGACACGTGACTTATTATATAGATTGTGTATCCGAATAAAAAAAATTCTAAATGAACCAATACCAGGAAGGCAAAAACCACTTGGTATTGGTACTCAGATCTTCACTCCCATTCAATCATCTTCACAACATCTTTCAAACAGTCTTCCCTCATTCCTTGGTCATGTTTTAAAGCCGGCAATCCAGAATACCATTTTCCATCCGGGTATTTCAAATCCACCCAATAGGAAAAAAGTGTGGTCTCACCATTGTTGTTTTTAATCTCTATGTTTAGTAGTTTTAAATCGGAAACACCCGTTTCTTTATAAAACACTTCCCCATTCCGAGTGCGAATCCGAATTTTTTTGGGAACTACTTCATAGGTGATTCCTTTTTTTTCTTCTCGTTTTTGTTTTAGTTCCCAAGAATCAATCCGCACCGAATCCAGTTCGTTCACATTCAGCTTTTTTTTGTATAAAATTCCGTCTTTAGAATGTTCGAAGGCCATCGACTGACTTCCGCTAGATGACTCGCCGCGAACGGTTCTTCCATCGCAAAGGGTGAGATTCAGGACTTTCGATTCAGATGTATCTTTGTCTCCACGGGCATTTCTTGGTTCTTTGGATTCTTCTAAGGGAATGGAAGGAAGGTTTGGTTCCTTGGGCAATCGTGGTTCTCCGAGTACCGGAGAAAAAAATCCGAGGGTCCCTACCCAAAGAAAGAGTCGCAGTCGGATGAAGTTTTCCATATTCTGACCTTTATCCATGGATGCATTTCTTACTGCAACTTTTCAAACCCTTCCCTTACCAGTTCTTTTACTCATCATCGTTGGTTCCATCCTCGTTTTGGGCAAAGCCGCTGATGTACTAGTCGATGAGGCAGTTTCCCTTTCCGCAAGGTGGGGAGTTCCCAAGATGATCATTGGGGCCACCATTGTGAGTTTAGGTACAACCCTTCCCGAAGTTTCGGTTTCTGTCCTTTCTGCTTTGGATGGAAATCCTGGAATTGCGCTCGGAAATGCCGTTGGTTCCATCATCTGTGATACAGGACTGATTCTGGGAATTGCTATCTTAATTTCTCCACCTGACATTGACAAACGACTCGTGAATCGCCAAGGTTGGATCCAAGTCCTTTCTGGATTTTTACTTGTGTTTGCAGCCCTTCCTTGGTCCAACCTAACTTCTGTTTTTTCAACTGGTGGCCGAATTGATCAAGGAACTGGATTTGTATTTTTACTACTTCTTGCTGTTTATATTTATTTAAGCATTCGTTGGTCTCGTTCGAAACCAGGGGAAGTGGAAGCAGGAATTGACGCTACAACAGAATATGACGAATCCCCTTTTTGGATTATTTTCTTAAAACTTTTAGCTGCCATTAGTTTGGTGATCCTATCTTCGAAAGTTTTAATCCCTTCTGTCCAAGAAACAGCCGTTCGTCTATCGATTCCAGACTCTATCATTGGGGCGACACTCGTTGCTTTTGGAACTTCTCTTCCTGAACTAGTGACTGCCATCCAAGCTTCTCGTCGCGGACATTCCGAACTTGCTGTTGGTAACATCATTGGAGCCGATATTTTGAATGTTCTTTTTGTTTCGGGTGCTGCCGCGGCCGTTACAAGAAATGGCCTTGAAGCTCCCGTTAGTTTTTTTACATTCTACTTCCCTTCGATGCTCATCGTTCTCGTGCTTTTTCGTTTAGGAATTGTTTTTTCTAAAGATAAAATCAAACGACCATTTGGTGTTTTTTTACTCTTCATTTATATCATAGCAACACTCGCTGGATTTGTTTTTAAAGGGTAAAATCTAAATCCCAACCACCATCTCTTCGAATTCCAGAAGGGATGGTTCGTTTTTCGTTCCATTCTTCATAACTCATTTCGATACCCAGCAATTCCAATTCTTCTTTTTTGATTTCCATTTCGCCGAATAACTTTTGTGCACCCTGTCGGATGAGTAACTTTCCGCCTTCGTTATCAAATTGTTTAGGATGATCAAAAACAAAAATCTCACGGTTTTGTTCCATAGCACTGTAAGCAGTCGAAATGGTTCCTGACTTTCGCCCGGACTCCATAATGTAGATCCTTTCTGCAAGACCAGAAATAACTCGATTTCGTTTAGGAAAAGTCCATTTGGCAGGTTCCGTTTTTAATAAAAATTCAGTCAGTAAAAGTTGGTTTGGATCTTCTTTGATTCGTTTATAAAGGTCTCGGTTTCCTGGTGGGTATTCCATTCCTAAAGTGGTTCCGAGGACTCCAATCACGGGAACTCCGTTGTCCAAAGCAGAAAGAAAAGCCTTACGGTCAATTCCAAGTGCCATACCGGACACAATCGCCAAATTCTTGTTTACCGATAGTTGTTTGACTAATTGGTCCGTGGCAGAAACAGAAACTGGTGAGGATTTTCTTGTTCCTACAATCGCGACCAAATGAAACTGTAATAACTGGAGATTTCCCAAACAGGCAAAAACAAAAGGAGGATCATAAATTTCTTTTAAATTCTTCGGGTAACCTGGATCAAAAAAACTAATCAGTTTCCAATTTGGATCTTTTGTTTTTTCCCATTGGATACATTCATCCAAACATTGGTTCCAAAAGTTCTCTTCAAAATAATTGGGGAGAGCTGTATATAGTTCCGAAAACTGAGTGAAATTACGCCAAATCTTTGTTCTACGAAGAAAGGACGAAATCCGCGGGTGACCCAAAATCGAAACTACCACAATTTATGAGGTCAATTTGATTTGTTTTGGGCCGCCAATTGGTTTAAATTTTTAATGACATTTCGATAAGAAGAATTTTCTTCCAAAGATTCGCGGATGGTCCCTTTTTCTTTCATCTCTTCTAAAATCGATTTGATTCGAGTATATTCATCATAGGCCAAATTTGATTTTCCCACTTGGTATAAAAAATTAGCCTTAGCAAACCTAGTTGGAACATTATACGGTTCTTTGCGAAGGATTTGATCTAAAAGTGAAAATGCATTTTCTACTTCATCATAACCGTTAGAAAGTTTTCCATTCCATGCCTCATCCTTCAAAGAAGAATCGAAATAAATGAGAGCCAACTGAAATGGAAACCGAGAATCTTCTTTGTCCAATTTTGATAATTGTTTGAATAACCCAATTGCGCGATTTCGTCTGACCGGTTCCCAACCCATATCTTTCGAGGCATTGGCATAAGCAACAGCAGTTTCATATAACAACTGCTTATCTAACTTACCGGACTGGATGGCTTTTTCAAAAAATGGTAAAGCCGATTCATAGGAATGGATTTCAAATCCACCTTGTTTGGAATTGGGAAGATTTTCTGCAATGGACTCTTCATAATAACGGACACCCAAATCAGAAGAACCAGCACGCATATAAGCACGTGCAATTTTCCAAGAAAGGGCTGCTGATTGGTTGGACTTTTGGACCATTTTACGAATCCGTTTTTCCATCTCTTCAATTTCAGCCTCTTCCAAAGCCAACTTTTCTTTCCAATTGACGATGTCTTTTTCGGAAGGCAGTTCCCCGCCAATTCGTTTGCGGTATTTGGATTCGGTAAGTGACTTGAGATAGTCACAGCCGATCAAACTAAAGCCAAGCAGGAAGAATAGAAAGCCCAGTGGCAATGAAACCAAAGAAAACCTGCTGTTTTTTGTGCCCATCAGTTCGATTTTAGTTTCTTTCTTTTGGATGAAAAGAAAAAAATGTGATTATGTCTCATAGTTTTCGCAGGTTGGGTGAATCAGATCTTGCCCTCCTCCTCCACTGGGAATCCCTTTGTTTTCCGGGAGAGGAGTGGACAGAAAAAATGATCCAAACCCATCTAGAATTCCATGTGGCTTTTGGTTTGGGGAATCCAGAACCACAGTGTTATGCTCTCGTTTGTGAAACACCTTGGGAGATCGAAATCTTTCGGATCGCTACACTTCCCAACTATCGGAAGTTAGGTTTGGCAAAGCAACTAGTGATGGCTCTATTCCAAGAATTTCCTAAAAAAGAGTTTTTTTTAGAAGTTAAAGAATCCAACACGGCTGCGATTACACTTTACCAGTCTGTTGGTTTTATAGAATTAGAGAGACGTAAAAAATACTATCCGGACGGATCCACTGCCGTCTTGATGAAGAGGAATCCAACTGAATGAAAAATGCATATGTCACCGGCGCATCCCAAGGAATTGGTAAAGAATTTGTTCGAGCCCTCTCGAAAGACTATAACGTCTTTTTAATTTCTCGCACAGAATCCGATTTAAAAAAAGTAATTTTAGAACTAGAACCAAAATCCAGAGGGATCTTAAAATATTTCGCATTGGATCTTACCAAAAAAAAAGATGTAGAAGAACTAGCAGAGATCATCGCTAAAGATAAAGATGCAGAACTCGTTGTAAACAATGCCGGGTTTGGAACTGTGGGTGAGTTTGCAACATTACCACTCGATAAAGAACTAGATGAAGTGAATTTGAATGTAAAAACTTTAGTGCATTTAAGCCACGTAGCACTGGGTAGATTCAAAAAAAACAAAAAAGGTTATTTGATTAATGTAGCATCTATTGCTGGTTATTTGCCAGCACCAGGTAGTGCCATTTATGCCGCCACCAAAGCATTTGTTAAATCGTTTACAGAATCCATCCACGAAGAAGCCAAACCACATGGAGTTTATGTACAAGCACTTTGTCCCGGACTCACTCATTCCGACTTCCACCAAAGAGCAGGTATCAACAAATCAAAATACCCATCTTTTATGTGGCAAGATGCAAGTGTTGTAGTGGAAGAATCTTTGGATGCACTTCGTTACAACCAAGCAGTATGTATCACCGGTTCCTTCAACCAAGGTGCCGTTACAATTTCAGAACTCATCCCGCGCGGTTTCTTACGAAAGTTAAGCGGTAAATATTTAAAACTAGAAGAGGATTAGGATGGACGTTGCTAAATTAGACGCCTGGTATCGTAGACTACTTGTAATTTTCTCCATCATTGGTGGGGGTTTTCAACTCTACTACGAAGGTAATGTTTGGGTCAATGCTGTCTTTGTGATTCTTATGGCCGGAATGGTGGGATACTTCACAAATTTCCTTGCAATCAAAATGTTATTTCAACCTAAACATGGTAAGGTGCTTGGATGGTCAGGTCTTGTTCCTAAAAACAAATCTAAAATTGCCAAGTCTTTAGGGGAAAGTATCCAAAGCAATTTACTTCATCCCGATATTATTTTAACATATATCTATGAACGAAACCTAGTAGAAACTGGGATCCAAAAAATTGTCAAAGAAATTGATGAGGCCATCCACAACGTAGAAATCAGAACCATGCTTGTGACCAAAATCATTTCTATGTTAAAGGAAAGAGGGCCAGAAATTTTAGAAGTTATCTTTGATTTTTCAGAAGAAACCATGAAAAAGATGGCGGAACGTCCAGAAGAAGTTCAAAAACTCTGGGATTATACAAAAGAACGCCTAACATATTATCTAACAGAAGAAACCAATCGTGAGGAGCTAGGAAAACAACTTCGCGTGGTACTTCTAGAAGAGATGCCAAAACTTGCGAATTTACTCAACGAAGGTTTAGAAGAGTATTTAAAAACAAGAAGTACACTTGGTAAAATTGGAATCGGCGTAAAAAAGATTTTTTCTTTTAACGAAGAAGCCATTCGTGAACTTTTAGAACGATTTGTTAAAGATCCAGAAACCTCCGACCAGTTTATGAAGATGATGGATGAGATGATGGCTGGTCTCCAAGAACGATTGAATTCAAAAGAAACACAAGAATTCATCACAGGAAAAATTTCCAATTGGTTGGAAGCCAGTGGCGACTATGCAAGACAAAATCTATTGCCATCGGGAATCGAAAGACTACAAGCTTATTTAGATGATCCGAACAACTGGGAAGAAATTGAAAAAAACTTCTTTCGTGCTGTAGATTGGGTCAAAAAACGCCTTCTTGAATTTATGAATAGCGAAGAGGGAAAAATTTATCTCAAAACTAATATTGAAAAATTTGTTCACAATATCAATGTAACCGCCCTTGTCGAAGAACGAGTGATGGCTCTTGACACCGATGATTTAGAAAAAATGATTTTGGATAACACGGGTGGAAATCTAGTCGTAATACAATTCTTAGGTGGTGTTTTGGGAATGATTGCCGGACTCATCCAAGTTCATATTTATTTTGCTGTACCTGTGGGAGCACTCGTTTTAATCACCTACATTGCACATTACAGAAACCAAAAACGGATTCCCTCTGAGGGATAAACAATAATGATCTCGAATAACATTCGTTTAAAATCAACAATCATTGTTTTTTTTATGATTCTATTCGGACTTGTTTTTGGATGTGCCAAAAAAAATGTTTTTGTGAAACTGGTTACGTCTGAAACAGATACAGGACTTTTGTATTTAATCCGACCTGAACACGCTTCTCTGGCACTTTGGGATTATGATTGTATTTTATCCCGATACCCAGGGAAATTTTCTTCTTCGGTCAAACCAACGCCGATCTACACAATAGAACTAGAAAATGGCTCTCTAGGTTATTTGCGATTACAAGAAGGAACTTATCAATTAGATGTGGTAGGCAAACCCGATGCAACCAAAGTGTTTCAAATTAAAAAAGGTGAAGAAAAATATATCGAATTCAAAATCTTTAGTGAAACAAAATTCAGTAGAAGTGAAATTACATTTCGTGAAATTAACAAAGAATATTCTTTAGAGGAAATCCTCTCCGTTCCATTGTTCACAGAACGTTCATTTGTATCAGTACAAATGCCGATTGAGTAGAACCAAAAAATCTTTTGCAAACTTTGACCTACCAAGGTTCATCCAGTCCACATGCCCTCCTCCTCGAATTTCCCAAAATACCTTGGGCTCACCAGCCAGACCAAAAATCTGTTTTCCATTCTCAAAAAAAACAATAGTATCTTCTGTCCCATGAATGATGAGGATTGGAATTGGAGAAAGGCTGGCAATAAAATCACGAGGGCTTGTGTTGTCATGGAATAACCAGGCAAATAGGTTCCCAATTGGAGGGAATAATACATGATTCATAGTCTGTTTGGCAACATCCCGATAAGACGAAAAGGAACCGTCGATACAAAGCAAAACAACTTCTTTTTTTTCTTTCCAGTCAGCTACAGAACGCATTGCAATTGCTCCACCAAGACTCTGACCATAAACGATAAGTTTGGATTCTTTTTGCCTGCTTTCCTCTAACGCAAAATCCAAAACTAAATTACTATCTTCTAATATATCATCTGGATCAGGTTCACCTTCCGATTCACCGTAACCTCGATAATCAAAAATTATCAGTTCATATCCATGGTTCACAAGCCAGACAAGAGATAAAAAATGAGTGCTCATATTTTGTCCATTTCCATGGAATTGTAATATGACTGCTTTAGGTTTTTCTACTGCTTGTGAATGAATTTTCCATACACTCAACTTCACACCATCCTTGGCAGTGATAAATGATGGTGTATAAACAAAACCCATTTGTTTAGGAGTAAGATATATTTCTTTCGTAGGATGGTAATACAAAGAAGAACAACTAATAAATAAAAAATTAAAATAAATAATGATAAGAAACAAGAGCTTCTTCATAAAACCTTTCTCCATTAACTTCCACTCGTAACTCATGTGTATTTGAAAATGCATATCGAATTTTAAATGTTGCATAATATGTATTAAAGTTTTGACTGAGTTGGTAATTTTGAGCCGTAGCACCTGTAAAAACCTTCCAATTCCCCCACTCCTTTTGATACAACAAACTGACATTGACACCATACCGAACATTATTTTCAAACATCCTTCCGTTTTGGGCTTTAACCCCAGCAAGAACACTAAGAACTCCCAAACTCATTGGTGTTTTTCCAAATTCATTTGAAAAAGAATATCCAAAACGAAAATCAAAATTACCAACTTGTTTCCGGAGAGTTTCATCATTATTTCGGTAAACAGCAGTTTGTATTCCAGTATCTAACATATAAGTAATATCTTTTGATATAGAATTATATGGATTGATTGATGTCACCTTTACCGCACTCATCGAAGTTAGTTCGGGTTTTTTATTTTCATAAGTCCTTACAGTTGTATCAAAAAATGCTAACTCAGAATTGGGGGCGTGTCCTTTACTCACATTCAACAAATCATGATAAGCGATTCTGTATTGAAACTCTGCAAAATTCCCCAAAGAAGAGGCACCAAATGATGTGGCCACTCGGCTCAGTGGATGAGAAGCCTCTGGGGGTGTCGACAAAGGAACTTCTTCTTTGGAAGTATATTCGTCGGTTTGTTTACTTCTAAAAACGAGTAACTTATCGTAATATTCTTTATGTTGTTTAGGTATTTCTTGCTTTGAAGTATAACGATATCTATATGTATCCAAAACGGCATCAGTCACAAGTGACATACGAAAATTATCTTTGGGTTCAGGAAGGAAAGCTTTTTCAAAACGAATCATTTCAAAGTATGTTGTTCGTTCTTCGTCTGTCATATCATATATTTTATATTTAATTTTGGAATATAAAGAAGGACGATATTTTTTAGAAATAACAAGTCCATCTTCAGCTAAGTAAAGTTTAATGGTATCTCCAGGAGCAACAATCCATCCAGGTTTGTTACTAATATTTAATTCCGGCATCGCAACTTCCAAAATTTCCATCAAATGATAGGAACAGTTTTCGTTGATAAAAAAATAATCAAAGTCAGCCCGACCCATCTCCCAAAGATGTCGCATAAACCTATCTCGTTCTTCTGGTTTTAACTTTAATTTATACTCCCAAAGATCTCGACTTTCCATATCATTGTATTCGTTAACTTTCAAATAATAAGGGAAGATAGCAAAACTACCTGGATATCCACCGGTCAGTCCACGATAAGCATAGGAGAATGGATCCATGTCCACTGGGTTGGCTGCATAGTTCACTCCATAATCTAACAACTCAGCATTTTCATTTATCTTGTTATTGAGTTTGATGAGAGTATGTCCAAACATAGAAGCTGGAGCTTGCATATAATAAGAGGAAAAAACTACAGACAAGGAATCAGGATTTAGGGAATCTTTCCAAACTTTAAATCGTTCACAAGAAACTTCCGGTAATCGACTTTGATCAAACTTCAATTTTTCTTTTAGCCAATGGTATCTCTCTGGAAAATAACATTGAGGATGTAACAATTCCTCTTGAATGGCTTCTTCTGTAAAAAAACTATGAAGTGTGGCAATTAGTTCTTTTTCTGGATTGTATTTCCCGTCTGGGGAAAGGAAATAACGTTTGTTATCTACTTCACTCTCCAGGTAACCCCATCTAGTTTTTTTGAATCTTAACAATCGATACCAATGTGTTTCTTCTGATAGATGTTTTTCTTTTGCTTCGTTTATGAGTTCTTGTAGATATTGTTTGGCCTTTGGAGATTTAGGAAGGTTTTCCCCTTGTTTCCTTGAAGTAATAAAATCTAGTTCGAGAATACTTGTACTGCTAGGAGGTTCGATGGCTCCAAGAGAAGTAGTGAAGAGTATGAATAAAAAGGTAAGTAGGTACAGAGGAAACACCAGAGCATCCAAATATGGAATACTCTGATTTTTTACAAAGGATTAGATTTTGCAGTAATTTTTTACTGTTTGGTCTTTTTCCAAAGTTTCATGAAGGTTAGACAACATCAAACTTGGGTTTGCTTTCGATTCTTCAGTGAAGATTCTAGAGTAGTTTTCTCTAACTACTTCATTAAAACGAACACCAGATTTGCATTCAAAAAGTGTAGCTAGGTTAGAAAGTTTTTCACCTTTACCAGCTGCCATTTCTTGTTCTAAACTATCAAAGTTCATGTGAACATAAATTTCACGTGCATGTTCTTTTTTTGCAACACCGTCTGCTTTACAGTTAGATGTTCCAGAGGTGATACCAAAAGTTTGGCTTCCTGAAGTTCCGTTAGTAGTTGCGGCAAGAACTTGGTTACCACCTGGCATGACAAGAGTTCCAAGACCACATCCAGCCATACCGTATTTCGGTGCAGCAGACATTTGTGAAGCAAGGAGAACCATGGAGACTCCGATTGTGGAGATGAGTGTTAACTTTTTCATTTTATTTCATATCTCCTTAGATTTGTGAACAAGACTTAGCGAGGATTTTATCGCTTTTAACTTCTGACTTAACTGCTGAAAGTACACTTGCAGGAGTTGAATCTTCAGTAATGAGTTTAGCGTAGTTTTCTTTCGTCACTTGGCCAAATCTTGATAAAGAATCGCTAGAGCAACCAAGAAGGTTTCCAAGAGACTCTAATTTTTCCCCTTTCCCAGAAGCCATTTCTTGGCCTAGAGAATCATAGTTCATAGTGATGAACAATTCTTGTACTTTGTCTTGTTTGACAACACCGTCAGCAGTACAATTGGAAGTTCCAGATGTAATACCAAACGTTTGGTTTCCGTAAATCCCATTTGATGTCGCTGCAAAAATTTGAGTGATATCATTGGTTGTGATAATCAGTGAACCTAAACCGCAGCCAGCCATACCATATTTTTTTGCTTCCACAGATGTAGATGTCATAGTGACAGCTACAAACGCAGCAGACAAAAATAGGATTGTGGTAATTCTTTTTCCCATTTCGAATTCTCCTTTTGAAACTTTCGAATCAAATTCCGACGAACTCTAATCGATTTTTTTGATTCGTCAAAAACTTTTTTGACTCGATTTGGAATTTCTTTCCTAAAAAATACAAATGACAAAAAAGAATTAGAATCAGGGTAAATGGGGAATTATGTGTCGTATAACTTTTGCTGTTTTATCCAATGGAAAAGGAAAATCCCTCAAGAATTTGGGGTAAAAATTTCCTTACTTTTCTAAAAATTCGATTCCTGAATACACTAACCTAGGTTTGCCATCGACCGTTTTTAGTTCGATCCTTTCCCCTAAGTTCCGTCCGTATCCCAAAATTCGAAGGGTAGATTCTTGTTCCCATTGGCAAGGGAATTGGTTAGAATTTTCCATTCCACCTAACGAATAATAAACAGTGGCGTTCAAAAATCCACGTTTGTCTTCTTTCAGTTCCACTCGTGAGATCAGTGAATACGGGTCTTTCGTTTGATACGTTGTCAAAAATGATTTTTCAGACAATCGGTAGTCAGGTTTTACCAAAACTCCAAAACCCCAACTTCCTTTGGATGCATTCAATGAATACATGGTAAAAATAGGAGTCCCTTCCCAGGGTTCAAATTCGATCCGCATGGATTCCAAGGTTTTTTCTTTTATTGGAATCAAACCAAAAAACAAACGTAAGTTGGTTCCAAATCGGTTATCTTTTTCAACTAAATCAAAGTCAAAACCCATCATTTCTATTTTAGGTGGATTTCCTGGTTTTACTTCATGAATTCCCAAAGGAGAAACATAGAGGCCATAAAAACCATCTAACCTATTTTGTTTTTTTCGTTCAAGCAAAGGTAGGTCTTCCAATTTTAATCCTGTTTTGTATTCGTAAGTTATATCCAAAATATCTTTGTTAGCTGGTCGAATCGAAGCAGTAGCAAAACTCAGAGTGTTTCCCACAAGAAAACTAGCGGTTTCTGATTCTGGATCATAAATCAAATCTGCAAAAAAGGGAGGCAGTGATCCAGAATGCCCTGAAATCCAAATACTTTTGTCACCACTCTTCCTTTCTTCCATCAAAACAGGAAGGCCTAACTTCATTTGAAAATTCGAACTGGGTCCTTTTTGTATGCGATGGAATTCGAAAAAACTGGATGGGGAAAGAAGGCCATTCCCTCTTTTACTTTGAAAGAATGTCTTCATAAAAAGACCCATATCTTCTCCGGTGGTCGAAAGAGAACCAGCCGTCAAATCACGGATCACCGGCCGAAGGGTTTCTGTTTTCCAAAACAATCCAGAATATCCAGTCACTAATTCCGAACCTTCATTTAGCTCTAACAAGGTGGAGTGTTTCATTCCGGCTTTGGAAAATAGATTCTTTTGGAAATACTCTTCAATCCCAATGCCAGAGGTTCGTTCTATGACGATTCCAAGTAACCCAAACCCAAAATTGGAATAGGAATGTGCTTTGCCTGGTTCGTTTCTTTCCATCTGCGAAAGTGTTTGGGGAAGAGAACGAAAGGCAGCTAAAATCTCAGAATCCTTAGTAATTGGAGATAGGAAAAAACCAGAAGCCCTATCAGAAGGTAAGCCTGATTGGTGGGTTAAAATGTCTCGAATGGTGATTTCACGATACTTTTGTCCCCGAGAAGGCATCCCAACTACTTCGGGAAGGTATTTGGAAACAGGATCATCTAACTTTAGTTTGCCTTCCTCTTGTAATTGTAAAAGAGCAATTCCAGTAAATAGTTTTGTGATACTTCCTATTTTAAATCTTTGTATCTGGCCTTTTTTGTCTACACCAAGAGAACCTGAATGCACCACACCATCACCTAATAAATACATATACGATAGTGATTTGATTCCTGAGTTTTCAACTTCCTCTATTTTGGACAACACCGCTTTCTCCGTAACGGTTAAGTCATTATGATAAACCTCCTTTGGTTTTTCTTGAATAGAAGAACATTGGAGAAAAACTAGAATGTTTAAAAAAAGGAAAAAAGAAATTCGTTTGCGATTCGAGAAAGGGGGGAGAGGCAAAAGGATTGGCAACGTTCGGATAGGAAGAAGAGGATCTTCCTTTACCTTGGATTTGGTCTTAGACGGTGGCTTTTTTGAAGGCTTTGTATTTTTAGGAGACCTAGATTTCATTCCCCTTAAAAAATAAAATCATACATCTACCGCAACCCCATAAAATAAGAAACTCCTCAAACCTACGGAATGAGGAGTGAATGCTATTCAAAATAGAATCAATAACATTCGGCATCTAACTCCGAATGAATTTTTGAATAAAAACTTTAGTCTTCGATCACACTCATTGAGTATTCAGAAATTGCTTCGCGGCGTTTTTCTGCATAGTCTTTGTGGAACCAAAGGTCTTGGGTATTTTTGGCAGTTTTTTTGTTTCCCACAGTGATGGTGGTCATACAATGATCGACGGCATATTTCATTGCCTCTTTACCAGTTTCTCCAAGTCCCTTGTTTCGTTTTTTACGAGTGATCTCTCCACCTTGTTTATTTACTTTGGCAACTAACTTATCATAGTCGGTATCATCGATACAGAATGCAGTTTCTTTTTTTGCATCTTTCCACTTCACATCCACTTCATAAAGTGGTGCTGCGGAGATATTGATAAAACCTAAATCAAAAAGTTCAGGCCAATATTCATAGAAAAAGGACAACATGAGTGAACGGATTGCATATCCATCAAAATCCGCATCTGTCATGATACTGATTCGATCGTAATGCAATTCATCAATGGACTTAACTTTTTGGTCAAGAGGTAGACCCACAATAGCGACAATGTTTTTCATCTCTTCGTTTTGCATTGCCTTAGCGAGTGACATCCCTTTACAGTTAAGAGGTTTACCACGTAATGGGAAAAGCCCATGTAACTTTGGATTTCTTGCCGGACGTAAACCTGCAATCGCCGAGTCCCCTTCCGCCACAAATAGAATTCGGCCTGGATCGTTTGGTTTGCCCGTTGGAGGCATCAGCTTAGGGATATTGTTCCGAGACGCCTTACGGAGGCCTTTCTGCGCGTCCTCGAGCTGTTTTAGCTGGGTTCTACGCTCCATCACCATCTTAATTTCTTCGATGAGGCCTGTTTTCTTTAAAAGTTTGTCCAAATGTTTGTCCAGTGACTTTCGGATGTCCTCATTCAAATCATTGATGAGATAAGACTTATCTTGGGATTTAAAACGTGGATTGAGGATGCGAAGGTTCACATACATATGGAAACAACTTCTAACATCGTTACGTGTACATTGTGTGTTTAGTTTCTTTTCTAAACTGACAATTTGAGATTTTTTACGAACCTCGTCACAAAGTCTGTTTTCCAAATACTCGATGGCAGATCCACCCTGTGGGCAAAAAATCGAGTTTACCCATGTTAGGTTTTTGTTTTGGCCCAAAACCACATAAGTTTCCATATGGATTTGAGAAGCAGAAGTTTTATCTGCATAATCTAATTTATAGTAAACCATCTCAGAGTTACTAAAAATTTCATCAAATCCCTTTTTGAATTTGTACTTTTCCTTTCCCGTTTTGTGAATGAATACAACTTCGAGACCTGGATTCGACATGGCGATGTCTTGGAGATACTGCTTCACCAAATTAATGTTAAAAGTAGTATCTAGGTTATTAAAATAAGCAGGATTTAATTCAAACTCTACAGTAGTTCCATGGTCTTCTTTTTTAGCAGTTTCAACAACAGCGGTCATCCCTGTTTTGTCACAAGGTGCTTTTAGTTGTTTGATTTGGTCTGCGGAAAGAAGAGGACAATCTGCAAAAGTTCCGTGTTCATCAAAATACAAAAACACTCTTTCCATATCTTCTTTAGGAAGTTTGAAACTACGAATGACTTTTTTAGCATCATCATGAATGCTAAACATCTTCTTATAAGCTTTTCCACCATTGATGGTTTTCACTCTGAAAAAAGAAGAAACCATTCTTACAAGAGAGATCCCCACACCGTTTTGTCCGGCGACATGATCTTCCTTCGCAATATCATCAAAGTTTTCCCCATACATCAAATGCAGGTAAACACCTTCCGCATTGTCTGCAGGAATTCCACGACCATTGTCTTGGATGGTAACTCGTTTGCGATCGGTTGACAATTGGATGATGAGTTTGTTCATCTTGTCTTTTTCTGGGATGGATTTGTCGTTTAAGTTTTTACGATACTCATCCACACAGTTCATACAAGCTTCATCTAAACATTTGATTTTAGCCGGAATGTCAGAGAGTTCTTCGTGGGACACTTCGTACGTTCCCGCGTTATTTTTTGTAAAAAAATGTTGTTCAAATGTAGACAATGAGTTTTGGCCAAGCCACATCCCTGTCCGCATCCGCACGTGTTCTACGTGAGATAATTTCTTAAAATTTCGCGAATTTCCTGAGGTTTTTTCAGTTTTTTGAGCCATATTAAACTATTTCGGATCCCATTTTTTCTTTAGTTCATCAAGTTCATCGGTCATAAAACCGGTGAGTTTTTTATCGTCTTTTTGTAATGATGTGTATTCGGTGTATTTAGTTTTTGCTTCTACAATCGCATCTTCACATTTACGAACTTCTTCTAAAGTCATTCTATAGACGGGAATAGAACTCAACCATTCGAAATAAACGAACTTGGCTGCTTTCAATTTGTCTTCAAATTCTTTTTTGGATTTAATCCCTGTTACTTTTTCGTTCCATTTTTCTTTAATGAATCGAATGAGTTCTGAGTTACGATCGATCTTTTCTTTTTCGAGTCCCGCCAATCGTTTGAAACGACGGATGAGATGTGTTTTTCTAAAATCACAGAATCGTTTGATGATTTCTTCAGGAGTGAAGTTACGAAGTTTTCCTTCGTGAGTGATGACGTTGATGGTTAGAACTTCATTGTTCTCTTTGGAAAACAATTCTTTGACTTCTTTTTCAGAAGGTTCTTCCCCTTTTTTAGCAACAAGTTCGATTTTGAAAGTTTGGCTGGAATGATCTATGTAGTCTTTCAACCAATTGTCTTTTTTCTCAATCAAATCATCTAGATAGTTTACTACCTTTTCGCGGTTCCAGTTCATTGGAGAGTCAACAAGGAACAACTTTCCATCTTCTTTTTTGAATCCAAAAGTAGTCGACATCACAGTATTGCCGTTGTCATTTTTGGACAACTTCACTTCCCCACCGTACCCTTTGTACCATGGAGTGATTTTTTTCGGTTTTCCTGTTTTTAGATAAGTAACTTGGGACTCGATCACATCACTGAGTTTGTGGGCTGGAATGAAACAACGAAATCCCGTTGCAATTCCTTGGATGTTATTTAAGAGTACAACTGGAACTTTTCCTACAAAATGAATGGGTTCATCTTCGGTTTCATCATAGTTTTTGACATAATCGATGTCCGGTAGGCTTTCGAAGAATCCTAAATCCTTAGCAAAGTCGGAGAGTTTGACTTCCGTATAACGGGGAGAAGCAATCGCATTCGGGTCCAAAACGTCTCCGAAGGTTCCTTCCCCATGTACCAAAGGATAGTTATTTGCAAATGCAAAGTCTTGTGCCATTTGCGAAAGGGCATCTTGGATGGAACGATCCCCGTGCGGATGGTATCCCATAGCAAGACCGGCAACTTTTACTGTTTTTGTGTGGCGGTTACGGGCATCAGAGTTCCACATCGCCCATAAAATCCTTCGTTGAACAGGCTTTAGACCATCAATTTCTTGCGGAATGGCTCTCGAATCGCATACGTAGCGAGAGTATTTCCTTTGGTCATCATTCACTTGGTCTTCAAAGGGGCGTTTTGGATACTGTTCTTCGTTCTTCATGGGTTCCAATGACACAGGGATGGGGTGAATTGACTTGTCAAGCGGTTTTCCCTTTTTAGACTGGCGATACGCACCGGTCTATGTCCCCAGAAACTCAAGTATACTCCCGATTCTATTGGCTTTTATGTACCTTGATTTTTTTTTCTGGATCCAACTGCCAGAACCTGAAATCACTCATCATCAGAGAGCCAATTTCAGAAATTCCCGCATCCGTTCTCTACCTAAAATCTCCAAGAAAAATGAATCAAACATTCTTCAGAGAAGGTTCTTCCCACTTCCGATTCATCGAATGGGAACCAGGGAAATCGACCGGATATGCAGAGAAAATCGAGTTTAGTTTCCTTGCTTATGATGGTAATTTTTTATCAAAAGCAAAACAAGAGTTTGGAAACGAACCATTTGAATCTTATAAAATCATTTGGAACAGAAAGATAGGAAAGTTTAAAAAAGAAGAGTCCGAAAAAAGAATTTTCTTTGTTTATACGGAATCATTTTTTTCAGAAACAAAAGGTTCCTCACTTTCAAACCTACTTGAAAACAAATCAAACAACACAGAGAACAAAACAGAAATCGAAGAGTTTGATATATTTGAATTAGGTGGTGATACAGGACTTCTCATCGAAGAAGGGATTCGTTCCAAACTTGGTGGTGATAGTCGTTGGTCACATAGTTTGGGAAGTATGGAATTTTTTTCCTCTTCCACTGTTTTTACAAAACAAGAAAATAATACAATCCGGTCGGAACATGTTTCAAATCATTACGATTACTTACAACTTCGTTATGAATGGAATCAAACAGAAACCGACAAACTATTCTTCAAACTTATCTATAAAGAAAATAATACACAAATTTTCTTTGTTCCGCCATACACAAATGGACTTACTTCTAAAACAAAGGAACCATTTGGTTATAAGCGGATCGGAGACTTTTTACTCAAAGAGGAAATGAAATGACAGAAGTTCGCACTCGTTTTGCACCATCCCCATCTGGATTTCTCCATGTAGGAGGAGCAAGAACCGCATTATTTAATTATCTATATGCTAAGGCCAAAAAGGGAAAATTTTTACTTCGTATCGAAGACACAGACCAAGACCGTTCCACAGAAGCATCTTTCAAAATCATTTTAGAATCTCTAAAGTGGCTGGGAATGGAATGGGACGAAGGTCCAGGAGTGGGTGGCCCGAACGGCCCGTACACTCAGTCCGAAAGAATTCATATTTACAAAGAATACACTGACAAACTCATTTCTGAAAAAAAAGCGTATCGTTGTTTTTGTTCCGCAGAAGAACTCGAAGGCAAAAAAAAACAAGCCGACGCCATGGGAATTCCTTACATCTATGATGGAAAATGTTCGGATCTAACTGATGGAGAAATCCAATCCCAAATTGAGAAAAAAATTCCCTTTACTGTAAGATTCAAAACTCCAAATAAAATTGTGATCGTGGATGATATGATCCAAGGAAAGGTAAAGTTCGAATCCAAACTCATTGGTGACTTTATCATTGTGAAGTCCGATGGATTTCCTTCGTATAACTATGCTGTGGTGATCGATGATGCTCTGATGAAAATCACACATGTGATTCGGGGAGTGGGTCATCTTTCTAACACCCCTCGCCAAATTTTAATTTTTGAAGCTTTTGGATTTCCACTCCCAAGATTTGCTCATGCCAGTGAAATTGTGGGAACGGATGGGAAAAAACTTTCCAAACGTGCTGGTGCAACATCGGTTCTTGCATTCCGTGATTTAGGTTACTCCAGTGATACCATGCGTAATTATATGGCATTACTTGGATGGACTTCTCCTGATGGTAAAGAATACATGAGTGACGAAGAACTTTGTTCCGTCTTTGATGTGGAACGCTGCTCTAAATCTCCTGCTACCTTTGATGTATTCAAAAAGCTGAAAGAAGAAGAAAAGGAAACTGTTGATTTTAATAAGTTATCTTTACTTGGACTTGCAGAATATTTAAATCCAAAATCAAAACTCAACTGGATGTCGAATAAATACATTCGCGATGTAAAAATTGAAACCTTAGGAAAGGAACTCGAACCATTTCTAAAAGACTGTCAAATTCCAGAAGAATATAAAAAAGGGACGAACCCACAACTCCTCTCGATTTTAGATTCCGTACGTGTGTATTTGGACAGACTCATCCAAGCCCCACCGTATATAGAAGAATTCTTTTTAGAAAATCTCCAGTTTGAAAATGACGAAGCCAAACAACTTGTTTTGGAAGGGAACGGAAAAGCGGTCGTATCGGCTTTTTACCAAAATGTGAAATCAGAGAAATTGGAAACTCCCGATGCTTACAAAGAAGCAATGGCGAAGGCTGGCGAATCCACTGGTGAAAAAGGAAGAACACTTTTTATGCCGATTCGAGCCATCACTACGGGAAAATCCCATGGTCTTGAGTTACCCATCCTCTTTAGCCTTCTCGGCCAAGAGAAGCTTGTCAAACGGATGGAACAGCTCGCAAAGGCTCTAAATATCGCAGTTTAGGAAATTTTTTCCCTAGGCCTTGCCGATTCTGGGATTTTTGACTTTTTTTCTCCCTCTGCTTCGTGTAATATGAGTATAGAGGGGGACAAGGCGACCGTTGACAGCATCATCTGAAGTTTTACCGTATCTATTATGTCCCTCTGCAGGGTCGTATGCGATGTTCCTGCCTCCCGATATGTCGTCTGTCAAACATTTCAGAAAAGAACTCAAACGGACTCTGGAAGACAACGGATTTAGTTCTGACAATATCATGCATATTGAACTGGCTGCTGATGAAGCATTGACAAATGCCGTCTCTGCAAACGTTTCCTGTCACTGTGATGAGACCATTATCTGTCGGTGGAGGATTGATTCCTCAAAATTCACACTTTATATTTTGGATTATGGATCAGGTTTATCCGAAGAAAGTTCTCTACCAGATACGGACAAAGAACTTCTCAGATCCAATCAATCCCAATGTTTTAGCACCTTCCTCGATCATATCAAAAATCACCAAAGTAAAAAACCGGATACCCTTCCTTATAATGGCTCAGGCCAAAAACATAAGAACATGGGAAAAGGATTGAAAATTATCAATGCCATGATGGACTCCGTTAAAGTAATGTTTCACGGAGAAGGAATGGTAGACGAAGCACCGGCGGGGTTCAAAGTTATGGGTTCCATCATCGCTCTCGAATACGACCGTTCCAAACACTTATAATTTGATCCTTCATATCAACACTTCCCGCGAATGGCGTGGTGGAGAACAACAGCTTTATTATTTAGTCCAAGGACTTGCGACTTTCAAAATTCCACAGATGGTTGTAGGCCAACCAGGTTCCCCTTTAGAAACAAAATGTAAAGAGAATGGATACGAATTTGTTCCGATTGAAATGCGTGGGGAATGGGACAGAAAAGCTTATAAAAACATTCGTTCTCTTTGTATTTCCAGAAATGTAAAACTCATCCAAACTCATACGGCTCACGCACATACACTTGCTTTACTTGCAAAACGAAATCATCTAAACATTCCATTAATTGTTTCTCGCAGAGTGGACTTCAAACCAAAATCAAGTTTTTTCTCTAGATGGAAATACCAACATTCAGCTAACGATTATTATCTTCCCGTTTCCCAAAAAATCAAAGAAGTTATGATCGAGAGTAAAATTGCTCCAGAAAAAATCATCACTGTTTATTCTGGAATTGATTTGAAACGTTTTTCGAAATCGGCACCTCACGAATACCTAAGAGAAGAATTCCACATTCCCAAAAAATGTATCGTGATCGGAAATGTGGCAGCACTAGTCGATCATAAAGACCAAGAAACCTTATTGAATGCAATTTCAAAGATGAAAACAAACATTGATTTTCGACTCATGATTGTTGGTGATGGGAAATTAGAAAACAAACTCAAAAACCAAGCCGAACAATTAGGAATCAAAGACAAAGTCATTTTCACCGGTTACCGTAAGGACATACCGGCCCTACTCTCCTTATTCAACATTTTTACACTTACATCCAAAGAAGAAGGGCTCGGAACTTCTGTTTTAGATGCAATGGCTTCAGGCCTTCCTATTGTTGCCACCAATGGTGGCGGGATAGGTGAGATGTTAGACCATAACGAAGGGGCTTACGTCTGTTCGGTGGGAGATTCTGAAAGTATCGCTCAAGGTTTAGACAAACTGGTTGGATCCGAAGAATTAAGAACCAAGTTCGGAACCTTTAACAAAACTTCGGTAAAACGATTTTCTGTTACCAAAACGGTTGAAAAAACAAAACTAATCTATTATTCCTTTTTAGGAGATGCTTTGTACGGAGAAGGAACATGAGCGGAAGACTTCTTATCATTGATGGCCATGCTTTAGCTTTCCGAGCTTATTTTGCATTTGCAGCTTCTAACCTAACCAATTCCAAAACGGGACTACCAAGTGGTGCTGTTTTTGGATTTTGGAGGATGTTATTCAAACTCCTCCAAGATGAAAAAGTATCTCATATTGCTTTTACTTTTGATCCAGGCACAAGACTCGAAAGAAACGATTTGTATGAGGACTACAAAGCACATAGAAAACCAATGCCCGAGGATTTAAAACCTCAGATCCACAAAATCTATGAAATGTTAAAAGCTTTAGAATTCCCTATGTATAAAATCGACGGAATCGAAGCTGATGATATCATTGGATCCTTATGTAAAAAATTTGCAAAAGATTTTGAAGAAATTGTAATTCTTTCCAGTGATAAAGACTTATACCAAGTCTTAGACAAAAACATACATATGTTACGTGGGAAACGAGGAGTTTCCGAATTCGAAAAAATTGATCCCAAATGGGTAGAAACCAATATTGGAATTACCAAAGAACAGGTCACGGATTACATGGCACTGTTAGGTGATGCTTCAGACAACATTCCTGGAGTCAAAGGGATTGGAGAAAAAGGCGCCGCTAAACTCATCCAAGAGTTTGGAAATTTAGAAACCATTTACAAAAAACTAGACCAGGTAAAAAACAAATCTCTGATCGATAAACTTGCCGCCGACAAAGAAAATGCATTTTTATCTAGAAAACTAGCGACCATTGTCACCAACCTCAAACTCGATATTAAAAAAACAGATTTAAAAATTCCAAATTATTATGATCCGGCCAAGGTACAATATTTCAAAGACGAAGGATACAATGTCCTTCATCGTGATCTTGCCAAACAAGCAGGGATTCCGATCGCAAGTGATGGAGATTCTAAAGATAAAAATGCCGAACCATCCACTGGCAAAAAAGAAAAAAAATCTAAAGAAGATGAAGCAAACGAAGAAACCGATAAAAAACCAAACAAAGGTTCTGCGATTGCTAAAAAGAATTACAAACGAATCCAAACTTTAGATGATTTGAAAAAAATTGTTGGGAAACTGGATTCTAAAAAACCAATTTCCGTGGATACAGAAACCACTTCTCAAGATCCAATGCTTGCAGAATTACTCGGAGTTTCTTTCTCCCAAGAACCTGGGGTTGCCTACTATGTTGCTTTCTCTCATCCAGAGTCCATCTATAGCCACCTCCTCCCTTCTCCCGAAGAAGGGCTCGCCGTTTTAAAACCAATGTTGACCGATCCTAAGTGGAAAAAAATTGGGCAAAACATTAAATACGATTTTTTAGTGTTAAGAAATTACGGAGTGGAATTAGCGGGAATTCATTTTGATACCATGCTTGCTTCCTATCTATTGAATCCAGGGGAACGACGCCATAATATGGATGATATGGCCGTTGATTATTTGGATTACAAAACCATCACTTACGACGAGTTAGTTGGAACAGGAAAGAAAAAACAAAATCTTTACGATATTGATCCAGAAAAAGTTTCTGAATATGCCTGCGAAGATGCAGACATCACCCTACAACTTCACAATATCCTGGCGCCAAAAATGGAAGAAGGAATTCACAAAAAACTTTTTTATGAAATCGAAATGCCGGTGTTACATACTTTGGCTGATATGGAATTTGAAGGAATAGCTGTAGAAAAAGGATATTTCGAATCTCTTTCCAAAACCTTTGACGCAAAAATCAAAGAACACGAAAAAAACATTCACTTTTACGCAGGAAGACCATTTAACGTTAACTCAACGAAAGAACTCCAAACTGTTTTATTCGAAGATTTAAGATTACCTGCAGAGAAAAAAACACAAACAGGATATTCCACAGACCATTCGGTTTTAGAATCTTTACAAGGAACTCATCCTATCATTGATGATTTACTTGGTCTCCGGAAATTTTCCAAACTAAAATCCACTTACACAGATACTCTTCCGACACTCATCAATCCCAAAACGGGACGTATCCATACGAGTTACAACCAAACCATTGCGGCTACGGGAAGGTTATCCTCCACAAATCCAAACTTACAAAACATTCCGATAAAAGATGAAGAAGGAAGATTGCTCAGAAAGGGTTTTATCGCCAAAAAAGGTTACGAAATTCTTTCTTTAGACTATAGCCAAATTGAGCTAAGAATTATGGCTCACTTTGCCAATGATCCACAAATGATGGATGCTTACAAATCGGGAGCCGATATTCACAAACGAACGGCCGCTGGGATCTTTGGAATTCCGGAAGACAAAGTAACGCCTGATATGCGAAACAAAGCAAAAGTCGTAAACTTTTCTGTCATTTATGGGGTCACTTCCTTTGGTCTTTCTAATAACTTAAGGATCAGCCGCAAAGAAGCAAAAGAATTTATCGAAAAGTATTTTGCCACCTACAAAGGTGTTCAAACTTATATGGAAGAAATTGTGGAATTCTGCAAAGAACATGGGTATGTGGAAACACTGCTGGGCCGCAGACGTTACCTACCCGACATCCACTCGAAACACAAAATGGCAAGTGAAGGTGCCAAACGTGTGGCCATAAACTCACCTATCCAAGGAACTTCTGCGGATATGATCAAACTGGCAATGATTCAGATTGATAAAAAAATCAAAAAAGAATCTTTCCGTTCCAAACTCCTCCTTCAAGTCCATGATGAACTTGTATTTGAAGTGGATCCAAAGGAAAAAAAGGAATTCTACCAAATGGCAAAAGAAGAAATGGAATCTGCAATGAAGTTAAAAGTTCCCATTGTCGCACAAGGTAAGTTTGGCGGTAACTGGGATGAAGCACATTAGGCCATTTGCCTTAGTATTTCTTTTTTTTACATTCTATCTTTGGAGCACAAAAGTCCTATTCGAAACAGACAATCTCTATGGTCGTTTCGATTGGGACATGTATAGTTTCCATGTTGAGTTTTTAAGAAAATCTTTTTTAGAATTTGGAACCTTCCCTTTATGGAATCCTTATTACGGTGCCGGTTTTCCTGTTTGGGAAAATCCAACAAGTAAAGTTGGAAGTATCACTCATCTACTTTCGATCCTAGTTCCGACACTCACTGCATTAAAGATTAGTTTCCTAATTTACTTTATCCTTTCTGGAATCCTTAACTTTTACTCTTTTCGTCTCTATACAAAATCTTCCTACTTAACTTCATTTCTCTTTGTATTTCTATTTCAATTTTCAGGATTTGTATTTCAAAAATTATATGCAGGCCACTTAAACCAAATCCCTGCTTTATTTTTACCTTCGCTTGTCTTTTATGTTTTATACTTTGTTCAAAAACAAAATTGGGGGATCGGTTTTCTGATTGTTTCCATCACCTATATTTTATTATCTGAAGGAAGCATCTACCCACTCACACAAAGTTTATTTCTTCTTTTCTTTTTAGTTCCCCGCGAAATTTATATCTCCAAATCACCAAAACAAAGTTTCCTTCGCTCCATCAAACTTTCAGTTTTTGTTTTGATTCTTCTCGCCTTCAAATGGTTTCCCATGTATCAATTCATTCATTCAGTGGGAAGGCATTTCGTGGCCGACAAGTATCCTTTGGATTGGAAGGATTTATATCTTATTTTTTTTGGATCTTCCCAACACCCACTGCTTGCAAACTCAATTTCACAAATGCAATATAGGTATTGGGAATACGGAAACTATCTGGGACAAGTTCCTCTATATCTATCTCCTCTTCTAGTTTTCACAAAGAAAAGAATGCTATCTGTTTTGATTCTTCTCGGACTTGTTGTGTGGACGATGATGGGGAATCTTTCTCCGTATTCACCAGCAAGCTTTTTAGAACATTTACCCATTTATTCTTGGGAAAGAGTGTATCCCAGATGGAGCCTAAGTGTTGTTTTTTTATATGTTTGGTGTTTGGCGGTGGGATTTCAAAACCTATGGAACAAAATTCCCTCTAGGTATCATAAAGTTTTCGGTATTCTAACTATTCTTTGTTTATTCTTCCATACCCAAGACACAAAACAAATGAATACAAAATACTTATCTGAGATTTTCATTCTACCTTTACCAAAGATAGACATCAAAAACCCAAATATCTATCCAATCACTGTGCCTACAGTTCCTGATTACGGTTCTGATTCGAGGATGTTACCCGCCATCCAGTCAAACCTTTCCACCAACGATATCTATGAAAACTTAACCTTCTATTTCACAAACAAAACCATAGACGACAAGGATTACAGAGGAGAAGTATATCTTCTTTCTACAAAAAAAGAATTCAAACCTAAATCATGGAAACCGGATCGATATGAGTTTGATAAATTACCAAAAGGAGAAACTTTGATTTTCAATCAGAAGTATCATCCTGGGTTTGTTTCTTCTATTCCAGATTTAGAGTCTTGTTCCTATAATGGATACCTTGCGATACAACCAACAAAGGATATTCCAAATGTTACTATTTTTTATTCTTTTGGTCGGAGTGTTTGGTATTTCCGAAAACCTTGGACAAACTGTAAAACATTCTGAAGTAAAAAAAAATTTTAAAAACCAACCGCCTAAATATTTTATCTGTCACTAAGAAGGAAAACAAATTGTTGACAAAAATATTCCGATACAATTTCTTTCAGACTTTCTCATTTCCAACCTGACTTAATCTATTTGACACAATTTGATTTCAGACACAAATTTTACCACTATGTGTAACTTGTTATCTTGGAGGCTCGTATTAGAAGGTGAAAAACAAGCTGATTGGTTTCATCGACTATCCCAAGATACAATCAATAGACACATCAAAGCAAACTCCGCCCTTTTTGAAATCAAACACCCAAAAAGTCAGATACAATCTTTTCAAATGGATGGCGAAAAAATCATTTCTTCAACCAATGTATGGGGAACAAAACCATCCTGGTGTCCTGACTTTCTTACCAATACTAAATCGGAAAAATTAGTTTCTTCTCCTTTTTGGAGTCAGTACATGCAAAACCGAATTCTAGTTCCTGTTCATTCTTTTTTTGAATGGCAAACCCAACGAACCGGCAAAAAACATAAGTATGAAATTACATTCAAAAACCCTAATTCCTATTTTGCTGGATTATGGGGGGAAGAAAACGGGTTTCGCTGGATTACCATTCTTACTGGTGAAGCAAACGAAAAAATGAAAACCATCCATAACGATGGAGAAAACAAACATCGCCAACCCATTGTTATGCCAACGCAAAATCAAAATCATTGGTTGAATCATTCTGTCATAAAGCAAAACGACATTACAGACCTGTTGTATAGGTTCACTCCAGATGATACAACGGAAGTCGATCTGAACAAGGAACAAACCCTATTCGACGAAATATAAAACTCATATATTTTCTAATCTTCAACACATTTTGACTGTCACCAATTTGTAACAAACGAACAAACCATTCTAGCAACTGATTTTCACCCTTTTGTCACATTGTCGTAACCGATTCATTTTACCTTATCCTCAGATAAACAAGAGGATAGAATCCGATGAAACCAAATACAATAAACAAAACAGAACGAATCCTAGAAGTTCGTTTGGCTGAAAACCAACTAGAAATTGAAAGAGCACTTGCACTACGTTATGAAGTGTTCAACTTAGAAATGGGAGAAGGTCTGCCACAATCTTCTGCTACACGTAAAGATCGTGACGAGTACGATTTGTACTGCCACCACCTCATCGTTATCGATAAATCGACTGAAGACACAAAAACCGTAGGAACCTATCGCATTTTAACTCGTCAAAATGCAAAAAACGGAATTGGTTTCTACAGTGAAAACGAATTTGATATCACTTCTATTTACAACCTTCCGGATGAAATTGCTGAAGTAGGACGTTCTTGTGTTCACCCTGACTACCGTGATGGTTCCGTGATTTCTTTACTTTGGCAAGGTCTTGCTGAGTTTATGAATAAACATAATGTTCGTTATTTGATGGGTTGTGGATCCATTCACTCCACTGATGCAGATGTTGCTTCTCAATCCTATGGATTTTTGAAAGCAAAAGATGCTCTTGCTCCTGAAGAATTTCGAGTGTATCCAAACCCTGACTTTGTCCTTCCAGGATTTGATGCTGATTTTCATGTAGAAGATCCGAAATCGATCTCCAAAAATATCCCTCCACTTTTGAAAGGATACCTCCGAGTGGGTGCTAAAATCTGTGGAATTCCTGCACTGGATTCTGTTTTTGGTACTACAGATGTGTTTATTCTTTTCGACCGCAAGGAAATCACGGAGAGATATGCGAAACACTATATGAATGCATGAGCCTTAACCAGGAAATAGATTACCAGCACCCCACAAAAAAGGATCAAATTCGATTTTTCGGTTTTACCCTTTTTTTGGTTCTTACGATCTGTGCCGGTTATTTCCTGGGCCTTCCTCGGTATTATCTCGGATGGTTTTCTTTTGCGATTGCGTCGTTTTCTGTGGCCGGAAACGATGCAGTCCAAACCATCGGAACCTTTATCGAGAGTAAAAAATCGGTTCACTGGCTACAAAAGATTCTCGTTTTTGGTGGTCTTTTATTTTTCGTTCATTTGGTTGCTTGGTTTTTGCACGGTGGCGAAATCCATTTTCATAGATTGGATTCTATCCCCGAAACCAAAGATTTCAACCTTCTCCAGCTTCTAGCACCTGTTTTACTCGTTGTCATTACTAGACTCCGAGCTCCTGTATCTACAACATTTCTCGTCTTAGGTTTGTTTGGTGGGAAGAGTATCGACCAAATGTTAACCAAATCCTTTTTCGGGTATGGCCTCGCTTTCCTTGTGGCCATTGTTGTTTGGGCCATCCTTGTCAAAGTAGACCCACACGAATACCATGATGTCCACACACCAGATCCTGTTTCCGAACGCAGGTGGTCTAGATTGCAATGGCTATCCACTATGTATCTTTGGGTGGCTTGGTTATTACAAGACACAGCGAATATTGCCGTATTTTTACCACGCCAATTGGGAATCATCGAATTCTTAACGGCAGTACTCATTCTCATCGTTGCCTTACTCATCATCATTCGTACCAATGGTGGAACCATCCAAAGAGTGGTTTCTGAAAAATCAGACATCCAATGGGCAAAAGCTGCCACCATTGTCGATTTGGTGTATGGAAGTTTGTTATTCTTTTTCCAATACGTAAGCAATGTCCCCATGTCCACCACCTGGGCCTTCCTCGGTCTACTTGCTGGTCGTGAAATCATTCTAAATGTCATCACCTACCAAGACCTGCCTTACCTGGATACCTTCCGGAAAGTGGGAAAGGATGTGGTTCTCGCCACCATTGGAATCCTTGTCTCCATTTTGGTATTTTTCCTTTCCTATTTCCTCTACCCAGAGCAAAGGGCAAACACCCCTCTCGAATTTTGGAAAACGCCAGTCCAAGAAGATTCCCTATAATTTTCTTTGACAGTCCGAGCAATTGTCAGGGTAGTGTCATATATGAGATTCATTCTCACATAGACAACAGGAGCCATTATGTCCATAGCAATGATGTTACGAGAAGGTACTGCCGATAAACACCAAGAAACCGAAAAGGTTCCTTACATTCGGGCCATTTTTAGAGGCGGACTCGACGCCCAAACTTATACCTACCAATTGGAAAGCCTACAAGCTGTTTACGCAGTGATGGAAGAACTCTACCGCCAAAACAAAGATAATCCTATCCTTGCTAAACTATATTTCCCAGCTCTCTTTCGTGAGAAATCTTTGGGAGAAGATATCGCGAGTTTCCAAAAGAAATTTGGAACCAAACTTCGTGGTTCTATTTCCAAAGCGACACAAAACTACATTGACCATATCAAAAATACTGCGAAAACCAAACCAGAACTTCTAGTAGCACAGGCTTACGTCCGTTACTTGGGGGATCTTTCTGGTGGCCAATCCATCAAAAAAGTAGTAGCAAAAACTTTTGAATTGGAAGGAAATGAAGGAACTGCTTTTTATGAATTTCCTGAAATCGAAGACCTTATGGCTTTCAAAGGAATCTATCGTCAAAATTTGGACACTCTTCCTTTGAACGATACACAAAAAGCAGAACTATTGGCAGAAGCAAATGCCACTTTTGATTTGAATAAGTTTTTGTTTATTGAACTCGATTCCGACCTAAAAGAAAATATAGGAATGGATCGTTACCAAACTCTTCTACCAGCAGGTTAATTTTTTGGGATTCCCGTATACTTTAGTAACTTTAGTTTTTTTATCCATGCTGCCGGTAACAATGATTGTGCCGGTAGTGAAGGATGTTGTAAAGGATCGATTGCTCGGATCTAATTGGGAAGTTGCCTACTTCACAAGTATTCCCATGCTCGGTTCCTTTCTATTTGCGCCGGTTGCGGGAATTATCTCTGATCGTTTTAAAAACAGAAAGTACTTCATTAGTTTTTTCTGTTTTGTAGACGCAGGACTTTTTTATTCACTCACAGTTGTCACCGATATGGGTCTCTTTCTTTTTTTAAGATTCCTAGAAGGCGCGGCTCATATTTTTATCATCGGGCTTTTGCTTAGTTCCGCTGCGGATCGTGAAAATGATCCAGAAAACAAACGTTACTATGGCAAAGGAATCCTCATGGGGATCACGGGAATGTTTTTATCCCTTGGTGGTGCTTTCGGAATGCCTCTTGGAATTCTAGGAAGGAAAAATCCCCTTTTGCCATTTTATGTAGGTTCTGGGATTTTAATCTTTGTTGGGTTAATGAGTTTACTCATGTTAAAAGACAAAGGGATTCATAAAGCAAAAGATTTTAAGTTCAGTGACTTGAAAGTTGCCATTTTCGAAAATCCATTTTTATTTGTTCCGTTTTTATTCAACTTCATTGACCGTTTTACTGTTGGTTTTATTATTTCTTCCTTCAATATCCATTTACGGGAAACACTTGCCTTCCATCCAGGAATGCTCGGTGTATTTTTAGGACTTGTTCTTTTCCCAATGAGTTTACTTTCCTATCCCTCAGCTCTCCTCTCTCGCAAAACAGGCGTTCTACCCCTTGTCCTTGTGGGATCCACAATCTATGGAGTGTTTCTCGGGTTATCTGGAACTACTAATGATTACTGGCTTCTTTTCACCTTTTTACTCATCTGTGGAATTGGTGCTGGTGTAATGTTTGTTCCTTCGATGATGCTTGCGAGTAAAATGTCAAAACCAGGCCTTACCGCCACAACCATGACGGCATTTACGGGAGTGGGTTCTCTTGGGTTTATGTTAGGGCCAGTTGTTTCCGTTCAAATGCAATTGGTCTTTGAATCTGCTTTACCACCAGAATATAGTTTTTCTGCACTTTCTTTCTTTTTTGGATTTTTGGAGATAGGACTTGTGTTTTTGACCATTCCATTTTTCAAAAAGATTTTGGGAAAAATGAACCGAATCGATGAAGAAAGGGAAAAGATATCACTTGCCAACCCTGATCCGATCATGTAGAATCTTACCTTAGTCCATCTAAGGTAAGGGTTTATGATCAAAAAACTTTTGATACTCAGCACACTCGCTTCCGTTTTGTTTTTAGTTTCTTGTACATCAGGAAACAAAGTACAAGCGGGTAGCACTAAAGTTCATCCACACACAGCACTTCGCAAATTAGAAATCGATATGATCAAAGTGGGGGATGGTTTGGTAAAAACAGAAGCTGTTCTTGGCAAATCGACTGAAAAATCAATCGATCCTAGTGGAACAGTGATGGTATGGTATTTTGCAGAAGATCGTGATGTTCCAGAACAATACTACACTTTGAAAGAAAAACCAGATGCAGTAGAAAAGTTTTTGAAACTCACTTTTGATCCGAAAAACAAAATCACTGCAAAAGATTTTAAACTATAAAATCATTCTTCCGATTCAGACTCTGTTTCTGCATCGGTAGGAGCGGGGAAAGGAAAACCTGGGAAACTTGGTTTGACTTTTCCCTCCACATCATCATCTAACAAGTCAATGGTGGTTAGTCCCACTAAAAAATCAAAGGCTTCCGCCACATTAAATCCAAACCTGGCACCACCGTAAATTCCTGCTGTGAATTCAAGATTCCAAGAATATCCAGGTGGGTATCCAAATGGTTTTTGTTCTTCAGGTGGAAGATAAGCTAAAAATTCTGTTTTACCAGTTGAGGCCACCATATCCTTTGTTAACTCACGGCGGAAATGTTCTTTTTTCCTCTTTTTACGATCTTTGACGGGATCATACCAATAAGAATAATAACGCATTTTATAACTTTTGATATTGGCTCTTTCATCGTTTGTGAGTGGGATTCCTTTTTTGTCCACAAGCCAATTTCCTTTGGCGTCCATTGTAGGAAGGCCGGAATGGAAACTTTCACCACCTAATATCCCAAATACGAGTTGTTGGGAATGGTAAGTTCCAAATTGCCCACCACGAAGACCGACACCACGACCCAAATCCTTTTTTCCCATTTCAGATTCCCCTCCTTGGAAAAGAAATCCAATGGGTACAGGACCTACTTTAACAGCTGCTCCATACATAGGTGTTTCGACCCCGACGGAAACAATGTCTTGAAAATCATTTTTACGATTTTTCCAATAAGTTGCACATTGAAGAAAAAATGAGAGGCTAAGAAGGAGTCCGATGATTCGCATTCTTTTCCAGTTTTTTTCATTTTCTACTTTTCGGAATCAAAAAAACACACAATTTGGAGAGATATGGCTTCTTTTGAAGACTTTCCAATGATTGAAGTGAAAAAAATGAATGAGACGGAGGTTCGTCTCTTTGTTTTACTTTTCAATTTACTCCGCGAACCAAAAGGGATCAGCTTCCAAAAATTTCGTAACATCATGCCTCGGTTCTACAAAAACCAGGATATGGAATCAGATCGTAAAAAACTTTATCGTGACCTAAACCAACTCAAAAGTCTTGGGTTCAATATCAAAGTTGCACAATTTGGATACCAGTCCGAAGATCACTTTCCTTATTATTTAGAAAAAGAATCTATCGATCGCACTTTAAAGTTCACCAAAGAAGAGTTAGAATATTTGTCTCAAGTATTGTTTGCAGCAGAACCAAGTCCTGAAGGGATTAGCCTTTCACAAAAACTATTCTCACACAATTTAGATCTTATTCCTAAATTTGCCAAACATCCAAAAGAAGAAAACGGATCGGATGAAATACCCGACTCATCCCATACAGAAAAAATTCTCCAAGCCATCAAAGACAAACGAGCCCTCACCATCCAATACGGATATGATTCTGGCGAACGGGTCATCGAACCATATAGGTTAGTCAGAAAAAATACAACCGACTTCTATTTACTCGCTTATGATCGTGGGAAAAAATCTCTCCGTAGATTCATCCTACCGAAAATCACAGTCAAAAAAGAATCCAAAGAAGAATTCCATTCCAATCTCAAAATCACAAAAGAAGATTTAAACTTTCATCCTTTGTTACTAAAGAAACATGCAGAACTAGAATTTTCCTTTCAGATCCATCCTGATTATGAAGACCGTTGGAAATTGTTTTTAGAAGGTGTTAGGTTTCAAAAAATAGAAAACGATTACAAAGTTACTACTACGAATCAAAATGCTCTTTTCCAATTTTTTGTATTATCACCAGAAGCTTTGATTTCTAGTTCTGAGGTTTGGAAGGAATCTTTTTTATCCTATACAAAACAATGGGAAAATTTCTATCAATTCGTCTGAGAAAACATTAACACCCGTTACCAAATCGCAATTTTTACAATTTTTACGTTGTACAAATGCTTTCCATTTGGTGAGAGAAGGACTTGTTTCCAAACCTTCCACCTCCTCTTTTGGAGGTCATTTGGAATGGGGAGATTTTTTACAAATTTGTAAAAGTCAATTTCCAAACTCTCAGACAATCGAAAGAACCATGGAAAAGGAAGAGAGTTTTCAAAAAACCTCAGAATGGATTTCGGAAAAAAAATCAATCTTCCATGCCCACCTTCGTTCTGATAGGTATGTATCAACCGTTGAGTATTTGGAATATGATCCAGAACGTGAAGGTTGGATTCTTTGGGATTTTCGTCCCATCGGTTCCTTAAAACAAGATATCCTACGTTCCTTTTTCTTTCACAAAAAAATAGCGGAAGCTATGTCTTTAAACATCTTAGCTTTCAAACTCATTCGGATCCAAACCAAATACATTTATCCTGGTGGTGTCATCAAACCAGAAGACTATTTACTCATAGAAGACATAACTCCACGAATGGATGCGGAAAATACAACTCGTGAATCAGAATGGGAACAATTCCAAAAAGAAATCGATAGAACAATCGAACAGTCTGTACAGTTTTCCTTTTTAGATTCCAAACCAAGTTGTCGGTCACTCAAAACTTGTTTGTCTCCAACTCATTGTGCAAAAGGAAAAGAAAATACCAAAGAGATCTTTGATTTTAGAGACAGTTCAGAACTAGCCAAAGGGTGGTTTGCCCTTGGGTACAATTCGTACGAATCCGTCCCTAATTCCGAATTAAGTCCCATACAAAGGATTCAAAAAGAGGCACATATCACTGGAAAAACCTATTTTGATAGAATCAACTTTGAAAATTACCTAACAAATGTTACAAAAACGGTAGCTTTTTTAGATTTTGAATCAATCAATCCTTATCTTCCGCTGTATCCACAAACAAGGCCCTTCCAACATGTTCCTTATTTATATTCATTACATATTTGGGACAGCGAAAACGATATCTTAACGCACAAAACATATTTACACGAAGATTTAGGAACTGATCCACGTGTTTCGGTCCTCTCTCAATTACAAAAAGACCTACCACCAGGAATCACCATCTTCTCATTTAATGATTTTTTTGAGAAACTCATCATCCAAGAGTCAGCAGAAGCCTTTCCGGAGTATTTAGAATTCTGGGAAAGAGTCAAATCGATGTTCATCGACCTTGCAATGCCCTTCAAAAAACTTTGGATCTACCATCCTGGCCAAAATGGGAAAGCATCTTTGAAAGAAATTTTACCTTGTTTCAGTTCTGAAAGCCACGGAGGACTTTCCATTCGCGAAGGACAAGATGCAAATTACCAATATTTAAGATTAATAAAAAAGCAGGTGACAGCCGAAGAAAAAAAACGTGTTCTGGAGGATTTGATAGCTTATTGCAAACTTGATAGTTATGGTTTGTTTTTAATCTATAGAATGTTACAAGAAAGATTATCGGTTATTTAATGTTAGGTATCAAAAAATCAGTCGCACAACTTGTCTTTTCGTTACCTGAAAATTGGATTTCCTCTTTGGTTCGAAAGACGGGCCAACCAGAAACAAACCAATTGGATCCGTATTGTGCATTAGCATGTAACATTGCCAGATTCCTTCCTAAAATGGAACAGATGAGCCCAGAAAAAGCTCGTCGGCATTACCGCGATCAAATGCGGATCTTCGATGAACCGGAATTTCCTATCCCTCACATCGAAGACAAATTGATTCCTACTCCCAGTGCCTCCTTCATTCCTATCCGAGTTTACAACGCAAATCCTCAAAAAAGAAATCTTCCCACCATACTCTTCTTTCACGGTGGTGGACTCACCATCGGCAATTTAGAAACACATGATAATTTTTGCCGCAAAATGTCTCATTACACAAAAAGTATTGTGATCGCTGTGGACTATCGATTGGCACCGGAACATCCTTATCCAGCCGCGCACGATGATGTTTGGCTCGCCTATCAATATGTTCGTAATTCGGCCTACCTGTTTGGCGGATCACCAAATTCCATTGCGGTTTGTGGTGATAGTGCAGGAGCTCTCCTTGCCACTTCTCTTTGCCTTCGGGCTAAAAAAGATAAGGTGCCCGTTCCTGTTTTTCAAGCCTTACTCTACCCAATGCTCGATACTTCCAAAGAATCAGAGACCTATGAACTTTTTGGAGAAAAGTTTGTCCTCACTCGTTCGCTCATGCGTTGGTTCATCCAAAACTATTTGCCCAACCAGAAAGATAGACTCCTCCATACAAATTCCCCTGTTCTCGCAGACCCCAAAGAACTAAAGGGATTACCTCCCACTTACCTCGGAATCGCAGGTTACGACCCACTCCGGGAAGAAGGGGAAACTTATGCCAAACACCTCCAAACAGCCGGAGTGAAGGTAGAAGAACGACATTTTCCATCCCTTGTCCACGGATACATCCAACTCACTGGCCTCATCCCCAAGGCGAAAGAAGCCGAACAAGACCTCTTCCAGTCCCTGATACGTTTTTTTTCTACAAGAAAAATCTGATCCGATCCATTCAAGAATCGACAAGGAAGGATTCGATACTATAAAAGACAGAAATCTCTGAGGTACGTCATGATTCTACGATTCTCCATCGCTCTCTCTTTCCTATTTGCGATTTCAGCACTTTATGCTGAAAAACCGGCATCTGCTACCTTAAAAGAACGTGAGACCCAAAAACAAATCGATCTTCAAAGAAAAAATGGATTTGGGGATAACGAAATTGATACCCTCCATGCAAGTATCATCGGGAACTTAAAAAAGATCAAAAAACTCCAAGAGTTAGGGGTGGATAAAACGGCTGCCCAATATCTTGCCCATACTCCGGAAGAACACAAAGAACTGTATAAAAAAGATAAAGATGGAAAACCATATTTAGAAGTAAAACTTCCACAAGGACAGTCTTACATTGATTATCCGACAGTTTTTTTGTATGATGGAATTGCTTATATTTATCCTAAAGAAGATTTTAGTGACTTAGACAAAATCATTCTGACTTTTCGCCGAGTGAATGCAGATGGAACCATCCACGTAAAAGAAATGAGAAGGCTCGTGAACCCAACTCCTAAATCAGAAGGCTCTGAAAAAGATGAAAAAGGAGAAGCTAAGTTAGACACAAACTCGGATATCCGTTTGGAGTATTACCGATCCCTTACTTCTGATACAATTTGGCCAAATGATCCAGTGCAACCAGCAGAACCAGACATTGCAATGGTTCTCAATGATGAAAAAGATCCTTTGCCTTATGACAAACAAAAACACATTATGATGTCTTACAAAAAGATGTTGAGAAAGATCTCGAAACAAACTGCTTTTAAACTTAGAAACATTGAGTTAGACCAAAAGCAGATGATTACAAAAATTCTAGACTACAATATAAATTAAACAACAAACTTAAAGAATTTAAGATTGTTGTTTTTCTCTTCGACTGATGAGGAGTTGCGAAATCGTTTGCTCCTCAGTCACATACTTCCTCTTTAAATACGAAAGGGCATTGTTAATAAAACGAGGCACTTTTTTTTCAGCATCCAATAGATCCATCTTCGTCAACATCAGTTCATCTATGGTTGCCAAAGCCAAATTTCTTTGGCTTTGGTGTAATTCAAAATCGTCCTCGTCTTCTATGATCATGGTTTTTCTTGAAACGCCTGGGCCGCTTCCACTCCCCTTTCTTCGTTCACAAATAAGTTAATGAGTAGTGATAGAAAATAAAAGAAAGCAACTACAAGGAAGGCATTTCGAAGTGTGACTAGTGTTTGGATGTATCCAAAAAGAAAAAGTCCAGCTGCTGCTGCGATTTTTCCAGAAAGCCCCCACATCCCAAAAAATTCTCCCGATTTGGATTCTGGACTAAAGATACCCACAAGTGCTCTCGAAGCTGATTGAGTGGAACCAAGTCCCATTCCTGCTAGTGAAGAAATAAAAACAAAAACCCATTGGACTGTCCAATTTTTACCCAATACAGCATTGGCTATGTTTGTGATATCATAAACAAAATAAATCAAACCACAGGTAACGAGCCAAAGAACAAGCGTAAGGTTGAAGGTTTTTTTAGCTCCAATACTATCTTGGATCACACCAAATGCAAGTGCACCAACCGCAGCAAAAATTTGAATAAAGATAAACATGGCTTGTTTGTGTTCTGCTTCAATATGGATTTCTTGGGAACCATAAATGAAAGCAAAAGAAATGACAATGGCAAGGGCAGCCATAGTGAAAAACAAAGATACCAAATAGATCATTAAATCTTTGAAGTTACTGGCATCCTTTAAGGTTTGAACCACACGATCTTTTCCAATTTTAAAATAGTTAACACTATGAGAAACACCCAAAGGCAAATGAGGTTCTTTTAGAAAAAGGAAAGTAGGAATGGCAGCGACAAGAAAGAAAATAGCTGTGTAAGGCCCAACTAACTTTAAGTTTTGGAAATTGTCTAAAGTATAATCACCTAGAGTGGTTGCAAGAGCCACGGAACCAATTCCACCGAAATAACCAATCCCCCAGGCATAACCTGAGATTTTTCCCAAATCCTCTTTGGATCCAAGAAAGGGTAAAAAACTGGAGGCAAAGTTTTCCCCAGAAGCAAAGAAAAAATTAGAAAAGGCAACTAGAACCATTCCAAGCCATACCATACCTGGTTCCACGTAGTAGAGCAAAAAGGTAGCGATGACACAACCGATATAACTTAGGAAAAGAAATAGTTTTTTCTTAGAACTAAAGTCTGTAATGGCTCCAAAGATGGGTCCTGTGGCGACGACGAATAAATAGGAAGCAGCCAGTGCCCAAGCCCAAAGGGAATTTCCCATTCGATACGGATTGTCCGATGCCATATCAGCAGGAACCACAAGTCTTGTAAAAATTTCACAATAGACGACACTAATGATGACGGTGGTATACGAAGAATTCGCAAAATCGAACATACACCATCCGAATATTTCACGGTTTTTTTTCTTTTTGGCTTCCGGGTTTTTGTCTTGGGACATAGAGGGTGATTGAATTTTCCTTGGTTGAAAGTAATTAAAGAGTTTCCCTCCCTTTCGTAAATCTGTCAAATGAATAGTTCAGGTATGGATCCTTTCGATTTAAATTCCCTTATGAGACCCAAACGGGTCTGTTTATGTCGAATGGTGACTGAAGATGAATTAGTCCGTGCCATCCATGCTGGCGCCGTGACAATGGAACAAATCAGAGAAACCACAAGGGCCTCTACCGGCTGCGGCACCTGCTCCATGCAGGTGTACCACATCCTCCAGCGCGAATTGCAGAATCTCTCACGGAGGAAAATTTCATGAAACTTTCGATCAATATGGCCATGACCTTGGACGGAAAGGTCGTTCGACCCGATGGTCGTTGGTATGGACTCACCTCCAGCGAAGATAAAACCCAAATGGATGTCTATCGTTCTCAATCTGATGCTGTTCTTGTAGGGAAAAACTCTATCATCAACGACAATCCCATCGTTAAAATCCGTGCCGTACCTAATGCCCTAAATCCCAGGCCTGTCATTTTAGTTCGCAAAGGAACCCTTCCCCCAGACAAACATATCTTTGAAGAATCTGACCATATTCCCTTAATCATCTGTACAAAATCGAATTTAAAAGAAATCAAAACAAGTCTGGAAAACAAAGCCGAGATCTTTGCTCTGGATTCCGATGACATCGATCCAAAAAAAGTCACAGGGATTCTCAAACGAAAAGGTTACAAAAATGTCCTTTTAGAGGGCGGACCCAAACTCAATTTTTCCTTTTTGGAAGCAGATCTTGTAGATCGAATTTATCTTACCATTGTTCCTTATATCATTGGAAAAACCGGCCTTGCGGGAATTGCCGACCGAAATTCAGAACTTCCAGATTTCGATAAGAATGGTTGGACCCTAAAAGAACATTTTACCAAAGGGAACGAAATTTTCCTCGTTTACGAAAAAGGTTAATTTTTTGCTAAAATTAGGATTGACGAATTTTACCATTATTAAGTAGTTTGATATTAAACTATTTAGCAATAAGAGGTTCTATGTTTTACAAATTACTCGCAACAAACAAAGACATTACACTTACCATCCTTCGTGTCACTTTAGGATTGGTCATTCTCCCTCACGGAGCACAAAAAGTTCTAGGTGCATTCGGTGGATACGGATTCGAAGGAACTATGGGTTTCTTTACTGGACAACTGGGCATTCCGTACTTCTTTGCACTCCTTGCTATCATCGCTGAATTTTTCGGTGCGATTGGCCTGATCGTAGGACTTTTCACAAGAGTGGCTGCTTTTGGAATCTTCTCAACTATGTTCGTTGCAGCGATCCTCGTACACTTCCCTAACGGATTTTTTGCTGATAAAGGTGGATACGAATACCAACTTTTAACTTTCGGTTTAGCAATTCCTCTGATCATCAAAGGTGCTGGTTCATTCTCACTTGATGACATCATTGCACATAAAATCGAAGGATAATCTTAAAAATCATGACTAAGACTAGCTAATAGTGTTAGCCAAACTTTGACCTCTCTGATTCCTTGTCTTAAACCATTGATAAGGAATCGGAGATGCAAAAACTCAATCTATCTACTCTCCAATCATTACTCCCTGAAGCAAAGTTTCAAAATACAGATAGTATCTTGTCTGTTTCTTTTACAGGGCTCACTTCACTCACTTTAGCGAATACAAACGAAATTTCTTTTGTCGCTTCCAAAACCTTTGTTAACGAAGCAAAAACATCCAAAGCTCCTTTAATCATAGTATCACCTGATATTGCAGATTCTTTAACTGATAAAGCTTTGATCGTAGTTCCTAAAGTGGAACTGGCCACTGCAAAAATCATCCGCCACTTTTTTCCAGAAAAACAACCTTCAGGAAAACATAGTGCACATATCGTAATAGATCCATCAGCAAAAATTGGTTCCAATACAGACATCGGACACTTTGTAACTGTAGGAAAAGATTCTGTCATTGGAAATGATTGTATCATTGAAGATGGAGTGAAAATCGGAGATCGTGTTCACATTGGTGATGGTGCACGGATTGGAAAAAACTGTGTGTTCTTTGATGATACCATCGTTGGAAAACGTTTTATCGTATTTGGAAATTCTAGTTTTGGTGGCGATGGATTTGGATTTGTTTATGCAGAAGGCAAACACAACAAAATCCCACAAGTGGGACGTGTTGTGATTGGAGATGATGTTGAAGTAGGAAGTAACTGTACCATCGACCGCGGTGCCCTTACGGATACAACCATAGGAAACGGATGTAAGTTTGATAATATGGTTCATATTGCTCACAACTGTAAGGTGGGAGACCACGTGATCATTGCTGGCCAATCTGGTCTTGCAGGAAGTGTCACTCTTGGAAACAATGTCATCATTGGTGGTGCTTGTGCGATTAGTGACCACTTAACACTATTGGAAGGAACCATCATTGCCGGTGGATCAAGCCTACGCACTTCCCCCAAAACAAAAGATGTTTATATTGGTTGGGATTTAGGACTCACTTTCCCAGAATTTCAAAAGTATCGTGTGAATATCAAAAACATTGTAAATCTAAACAAGTGGCTCAAACGAATTGAGAACGTAGAAAAGAAAGTAGGAATTGAAACTAAAGAATCCTAAGTTGGATTGTGAATTCTGATTTCAAACATAGCCTACTTCAAGTAGGCTATGCCTTAAAATAACAATATTTACCGCGTCTGTCCTCATACAAAGATAAACTTTAAATTCATATTAGTGACGATTTTTCCTCTATTTACAGAGGACCTTTATAGATCTTCACCTTACCGAAGTTATTTATTCCATTACCAATGTCAGTTGTTTTATAAGAATAACCGTCAGGATATGTTTCTAAAATATACAAATAACCTTTGTTATTTAAGCTTTTTTTGATAAAATCAGCCGGTATAATTGGATCATTTATTTCCAGATACTTCACTTCAGCCGTACAAGAAGAAAGCCATTTAACCGATTGCCGAATATAATGATTTGGATAAACCCTGTAATCGAATTCTTCCTTTTCTTTTCTTACGATGATTATTTTCCCAACGTCGCTTTCATACATAAAAGTACCGATATGAAATCTATCACATTTGTTATTGTTATTTAATGCAATGGTGTGTACAGGTATTATCAATAGAACAAGAAGCGGCAAAAGTTTGAGTATTAAGTTCTGTTTTATTTGGTGGATACCGATATTTTCCATTCATCTAACTTCCTATCTCATTTAAGAAATCGAATCCATATACAATTGGATTCGGTTTTGGATATCGATCAAAATGGATGGATCAGGAAAAGGAACTGGATTTCCTTCTGGATCTGTCCAATAGAACACATCCTCCTCCAGCTTTCGCAAACTCAAATAAAAAATTGGTGCAGGATTTCTTCGTTTTCCTTCCACATCACCTAACCTAAGTGTTACGGAACCCATATCCGATACTACCCATTCGAATCTCTGACCTTTTTGTTCCATCATCCAACGAATGGGGAATTCGCTGGTCTCATTACCTTCCAATTGGTTCTTAGAAAAAGAATTTTTCTTTTCTTCAGATTGATTGTCTTTCTTTCCTTGAATTAGATTCTTCTCGTTGTCGATCTCTGGATATTCGAGAACCAACCAACGAAAGACACGAAGGGACTCTTCTTTTAAAAATGGTAAATCGTTCAAATTCAGAGAGTTCATATTTCTTTATTTACCGATCCAAGTTTTTGTCAGATTGATCTTTAACATTGCCATCAGGATTCTTATGGTTTGAGACTTTATTTTTTAGTTGCAACTTTGCTTGGTCCCAAAACAAATCAAGTTCTTCTAAAGAGTGATCCTTCAAAGTTTTTCCCGTTTTTGAAACCAAATCTTCTACAATACGAAACCTAGTTTCAAATTTTTCATTGGCACGACGAAGGCATGTTTCAGGATCCACTGAAAGTTTCCTAGATAAATTCACTAATAAAAAGAAAAGATCACCTAACTCATCTTCGATACGTTCATCATAAGGTAATTTTTTAGAACTAAGAGACCCTTTGGTTTGGAGTTCTGTATCTAGTTCCTTTATTTCTTCTTGGAATTTTTCAAACACACCAGAAACAGTAGGCCAATCAAATCCTTGTTTAGTGACTTTACTTTGGATTTTTTCCGAACGTTGGATGGCGGGCAGAGCCTTTGGAATTCCAGAAAGAATACTTTTATCAGATTCTGTTTTTCCTTTTTTCTCTTTTTCTTTTTGTTTGAGATTGTCCCATTGGGTGAGGACTTGATCTCCCGAATGGATTCCATCCGTATTCCCGTAAACATGAGGGTGACGAAATACTAATTTTTGAAAAACATCTTCGGCTACATCTTGAAACCCAAAGGCACCACGTTCTTTGGCAAGTTGACTATGAAAAGTGATCTGAAAAAGTAAGTCTCCCAGTTCTTCTTTTAAATGGTTGTCATCGCCCTGTTCAATGGTATCCACAACCTCGTAGGTTTCTTCTAACAAATGAGGGATGACGGAAAGATGGGTTTGTTCTTTGTCCCAGGGACAACCTTCGGGGCTACGCAAATCAGCCGTAAGAGCCAGGAGATTTTCCAAGGGTGAATCGAAATTAGGAGGGTTCACTGATTGTATTTTTCCCGAACCTTGCGGGAAGCAAACGGAAATTTTATCTTGCGAAAGCCCCCCCCTTATCTGAGTCTATCCCTATGTTCCAATCTCGTGTCTCCGTTGCCATCCTAATGGTGATCGCTACTGTCATCAGCCGTATTCTACCACACCCACCTAATTTTACGCCTATTTTGGCCGTTTCTTTGTTTGCGGGTGCTTATTTGACAGACAGACGACTTGCTCTTTTTGTTCCTATCTTAGCGATGTTTGTTTCCGATTACTTCATCGGGTTTCATGACCTTATGCCAGTTGTTTATGGATTTATGATTTTATCAGTCCTCTTTGGAAAACAAATTGGAACTTCCCTAACTAAATCTTTTGGTTTTACAGTGATTGGATCGGTTGTGTTCTTTATTCTCACAAACCTTGCTGTTTGGGCAACTAGTGGAATGTACAGTTTGGATGTTTCAGGTCTTGTGACTTGTTTTACACTTGCCATTCCTTTTTTCCAAAACTCAATTGCTGGCGACTTAGTTTATTCAGGAATCCTTTTTGGATCTATGGCTTTTCTCAATCGCACTGTATTTGTTACAGCAAAACAAAACGCTTAAAACAAAAGTTTTCTTTTACAACTCTTGAAACATTCGGTGGACTCGGGTCTTAGGACCATCTGCCGAATCCTTTATCTCCTCCACCAAACGCAAACGATCAACAAGTCCCATCCGATTCGCTATTTGAATTCCAAGACCTGGCCTTGCATTCATTTCCAGTAACAATGGCCCTCGCGTTTCATCCAAAACTATATCCACTCCCAAATATCCAAGTCCGGACATATCGTAACATCTAGACGACATTTCCAAAATGGTCTCCCAATGAGGAATGACTCTTCCGCTTAATGTTTGTTTTGTGTCTGGATGAAGGTGAATGATTTTATCATTACATACTGCGTGGGTAAGAGTTCCTGTTTTCAGGTCAACACCTACACCCAGAGCACCTTGGTGGAGATTCGCCCTTCCCCCTGATTCTTTTGTGGGCAAACGTAACATTGCCATAACAGGATATCCTAAAAAAACAATGACCCGAATGTCAGGGATCCCACGAAAAGAAATATCTTTGAAGAAAGAATGACATTCCAATCGTTCCTGCAAAACACAAGAATCAGAATTTCCATCCAAAGAATAAAGCCCCGATAAAATGCCCGATATATGATGATTTAGTTCTTTTTCGGAAATGGTTTTTTCATCAACTTTATGATATTGGATGTTTCCATTTTTGGTTTGGGATTCACCAGAAATCACAAGAATTCCGTTCCCCATACCACCGTTAGCTGGCTTTACGACAAAACCAGGCCGATTTTGAATTAACTCACGAGTATTCCGTATCCCACCAAATGCATCCACAACACCATAATGATGAGGCATCGGAACATGGAACTGTCTAGCAAGTTCTGCCGTTTTCCATTTATCATCCACTAAGGGATAATATTCCCTTGGATTATAGGGAAGAATGTATTCACCAACCCTCCGATTGATTCCAAGGATTCCGTTTTCCTCAAATTTCTTAAAAAGAGAAATCACGACTTAAAAATTTCCTTAAATCGGAATAACTCTGATATTCGATACCCTTTGTACTGACCGAGTAGGATCTGGATTGCAATTACGACAAATAACAATTCAGGATGTGTAAAAAAGAGAATTTGTAGGGAACCAAAAAAGAAAATCATATAACTGATCAGTGCGATAAACAAAGTTCCGAGCAAAGTCACAAAGGTATGTAATACACCTTCTTCAATAATCATAATGGAAAATCGTTCTACAAAAATAGTAGTGATCACAATAGGAAATAAAGTAACACTCATTTGATTGAAAAACGAAATTTCTTCATTGAGAACTGAAAATAAAATCAAGGTAATCACGGTAATTGTGAGAAGGATAGAAAGTCTTGGAACTGCAAGTAGATAGTATTTATCCAAAGCATATCTTTCAAAAAATCCAAGCCCAATCATCAAAAGAAAAAAACCAATTCCAAAAAGTAGGTTTGTTTCATAAAAAAACATCGCAAGTAAAATAGGAGTAAAAATTCCAAAGGTGGGAATCCCAATCATATTCCGAGCAACAGACAAAACCAAAGCCCCAATAGGAATCAAAATTACCAATCGAAACAAATTTTGTAACGGTGTTGGTAAACTATACAAAGAATAATATCGGAGGAAACTATTACTTGACGCAACTTCCTCACTATACTCTTTAAAATTATAACGATTTACATTTGATTTTGTAATGTAAGCTGTATAACGAAAGGTAGCCGGATCTTCGCCGAGAGACCTTCTTTCTTCTACAGATTTCCAAAGTGGTAAATAACCATTTACATGGCCGGCAAATATATTTTTGTAAGTGGAAACAAAATACCATTTTCCATGGATTCGAATTTCATTCCAAAAACTAAGTTTTGTTTTATTATCTTTTCCGTTTTGTTTGGATAAATCAAAACCAGCAACTGTCCTTGTTTGAATTCCTTTCATCCTACAAAGTAACGAAAACAAAATTGCCTGCGTATAGGCACTACCGTTGTTCAAACGAACGGTATCAGAAAGAGTAATCTCTCTAGTTGTGTTTAAAACTTCTTCAGAAATAAAGTAATAAATTTGTTTGGCAGCGGCCACATTGTCTTTGTCATAAGGATGGATCTGTTCAAACAATTTTTTTGCTAACCGAATTTCTTCGGGAGAAAAGTTTTTCAAAGAAAGATAATAAGGTTCTTTTGTGTTTTGTTTTCCAGTCGTTTGTGGAATTTCCGGTTCCGGTTGGGTATGCGAATAAGGAAGGATTTTTATTTTTGCATAATATCCGATGGATGAATTCCAATCCTCTCCTTCCCAGATTCCTAAATGTCCGTATTGTTTTTTTTGAAGCCTAAAATCTAAATCTTCAATTTTGGTATTGGATTTTAAAACTCTGGATTGGATGAATTGTTTTGGAATAGGAAAAGTGACTTCGGAAATGGCAACGTTTTCTTTTGGTTGGATCACAACCTGCAAATTAACAGTATCATCCACTTCGACAGGAAGTAATGAAAGTTCAGCGACATTTAACTTATAAAGAATCGAAACTATAGGTAAAATGATCAGTATGGATACTGTAATTAATGTTTTACGATCCAAACTAATCTCCTAACGCGTGGGATAAAGAAACATCTACGAGAAATTTTCCCATAAGAAAATTTCGCCCAATCAAAATGGGATAAGTTAAATTGGTTCTATCATTCAAATTGATAATGACTTCCTCTTTATACTTTCCCATCTTCATGACTTCACTGATAATGATTCTAGTTTCCGAAACACCACTGGTGCTCGTTACTTTTGCTTCCTTAACAAACTTACTTTTCAATCGAACTGGTTTTTCATCCACAAAGGTATCAAAAAAAACAAAAACCTCACCATTTTCGGTGATCCTTTCTATATTCACTGCATGAATGGAACAAGATTTTGCACCAGTATCCACTCTCGCTCGTAGTTTGAGTTTCCAATTGGGAAATTCGACCCATTCCACACGGCCCACAATGGGTTTTAAATATTGAGGAGGGATGACAATGGGTTTGATATGGGAATCAGGTTTTTTCTCCACCACTTGCCTTGCTCCAAAACAATTGAAAAGTAGAGCCATAAACCCAAATAAAATGAAGAAGAAAAATCGTGGGAAAATTTTGCTAAGTGAAACGGGTAAAAATTTCATAAAATGACTAGAGAATCTCATACTGACTTACGTTGTTTATTTTTCACTTCATTTTGGTATGCATTGAACAAATCAATGTAACGCAAATAACCCATACATTTACCATCTTCAACAATCGCAAGTTTGTCGACATCATATTCTAAAAGAATTTGAAGAGCCTTGCCTAATGTGTCATTTCTGTCAACAGAAGGAACATCTTGCACAATTTCTCCGCAAGTGATGAGATTTTTTAAATCCTCTTCAAATTCTGGAAGGATTCTATTTTTTCGAAGTGATACAATTCCTTTATACTCTTCCCCTACTCCAATGAGAATGAAATCACTGGCTTGGATCCCAGGTGCATTGGTTTGTAATTCTGTTAAAGATACATGTTCGGAGACCATTGCATACTTTCGAAATTCAGTAAAATGATCGGTGATACGAATTCGATCCATAATGTCTTGGTTCATATCCCAATGGTGAGAGGGTGACAAAAATCTGTTTTTGATTTGGTTTCTGTAGATAGAGAACTTATGGGATAAAACCACAGCAATCACAGACACAATCATGAGTGGAGGTAAAAGTTCATAACTTCCAATCATATCACAAACCATAATCATTCCAGCAATAGGAGCTCTCGCCACACCAGCAAAAAAAGAACCCATACCCACGAGAAGGAAAGGAAAGATAATAATATTCAATTCTGGGAATAAAGTTTGAGCCATCGAACCAACAAAGGCACCTAACATACCACCGATGGCAAAAGAAGGGCCAAGTAATCCTCCGGAACTTCCGGAACCAACAGTGAGAGAAGTGGAAAACACTTTAAATAGAGCCACTGCTAAAAGAAAAAACGGACCAGAAAATCCAAAACTGGTGGATTCTAATACTTCACCGTTGATCATTCTTTGGATCAGGCCAAATCCAGAACCCAATACTTCCGGAAATAATAAAGCGATACAACCAACAATGAGACCACCAAACGCTGGTTTTAAAAAGTTTGGCAAAGGAAGTTTCGAAAAAACATCCTGCACAAAATGATATACCTTTACAAAGAAAAAACCAACCACATAACAAAGGAGTCCAAGCACAATGTATAAAGGAATATGCCTGTAGTCGTTAAGGCTATATTCTTGTGCAGAAAATATTGATCCACTTCCCGCGATACTTGTATAAGTTAAATAAGCTGTGACAGATGAAAGAATGCAAGGTACCAGTGAATCACTTTCGATATCTTCTTGGTACACCATCTCTACGGCAGTAATGGCTCCACCAAGTGGTGCACGAAAAATTGCTCCCAGTCCTCCTGCGGTTCCGGCCAACATCAAGGTTCTGCGGGCACGAGCCCCAGCCCCTAAATACCCAGCAAGACTAGAGCCAAACCCTGCACCAATTTGTGCCGTTGGTCCTTCCTTTCCACCTGACCCACCAGAACCTAACGTGAGTATTGTGGCAATCGCTTTGAAAAATGGAACTTTGGCCTGGATTTTTCCTTCTTTAAAGTGAAAGGCATAAATAAGAGAATCGGTTCCTCCCCCTTGTGCTTCCATACAAAAGAAATTTGTGATGATACCAACAAGAAGGCCACCAATCGCTGGCAAAAAAACAATCCAAAGAGGAGAGATGGGCCCAACCGTTCCAATGGAATGGAAATGCATATCACCAGAAGGGATACCGGGATTATAACCCATAAGGCTACCAAAGGTAAAGGATTCTGTCCAAGTTAGAACCCAATTGAATCCATAGGCACCAAATCCAGAAAGGAGTCCAATGACTAGGGAATAGACATAAATCGATCTCGGTCCCTGGATAGAAAACACTCCTCTTAGACCGAAAATAGAGCCCATTGGACAAGATTCTAATTTCGTTTAAAATTCCCAAGGAAATTCTGAATCCTCTTGACCCAAGAACGAATTCCTGTGACGATTGGATGGTATGTTCCGATCTATAGCTATTCTTTTGGTATTTTCTTCCGTTTTTGCCGCTTGTGGTCTCAAAAATGAAAATAAAGCAGAGTTATCTATGCTTGCAGATGGAGAACCGGGGCTCTACTTCTTAGGAGAGGTCGATAGCGATATCACGACCAGCTGCGGACAAGCCACTCCGGCAACCACAAGCACCACGGGGACGGGGACCACTACAGGAACCACTGGATCCACCAGTACAACCAATAACACTCGTTTCACGGTCATTTCACAGTTGATCTTCAAAACGAAAGAAACACTCAACCTTCGTTTTACTTACGATAGCACACAGATCCAAGGAAAGATAGATCCACAACAAGGATTTGTTTTGGCTGGTGGTGCATTTGGTAAAACTGTCCAAGGGACTCAAGGAACCGTAGAGTGGTTTAACCAAGGGATCAATATTGATACGGCTCTACAAAGTGCCCAACAAATTTCCTTTTTTAATTTAGAAATCACTCTAAATGGAACATACAGTAATACCGCATCGTCTTCTACAAATGTCCTTCTTTCTTGTAATACATTGGATAGTGTGAATTGTACATCGGGAACTTCCACAACACAATGTTTCACATCCGACAACAAAACTTGTTTAGTGCAAAATACAACAACAGATGCAAAATCTGTGATCATTCGCGGCACTATCAAATGTAACGCACCGAATATCGTTCCACAATAAATCAATTTACCAACCTTAAAGAGATTGTATCGAATTCTTTTTTGCCTTCTTCTACTTCCTTTCGCTCTTGGAGCAGAAGGAAGTTTGGGGCTTTGGCATCTAGGAACAAACCCCAACACAAAACTTTCGGAATTACATCCAAAAGATTATAATCATCATTTTTATTTCGGATTTACCGAGGACTACCACTACTACCGAATCCAGTTCGAAGATAATGCCTCTAGATATTTTCATTTTGAAAATGGAATGATCTCCGAATTGGATGTTACGTTGTCCCAAAATGATAAAATAATTTCTGAGATCCAAACAGGGCTTTTAAGAAAAAAACATCCTGATGTTTTGTTTACAGGTGGGTTTGTTTTACCAGCAAAAGAAAAAGGTACTTATTTATTTAAAATTCGTTCAGATGATGCTCATCGAATTAATTTTCAAATTCGAAACGAATCCAGTTTACTTCAATATACCAAATCGATATCGTTATGGCAGGGCTTCCATTTAGGACTTTGTATTTTAGTTTGTTTGTTATCAGCAACGCAGTTTGTTTTGTTAAGAGAAAAAGTTTATCTACTACTCACCTTTGCTACCCTAACCATTTTATTCACAAACACTTTAAGATCCGGCCTATTGTATGAATATGGTGCCAGTAATTTTGAATGGTTTTATCGATATGTGCCTGGCCTTATTTCACTAACACCATTTGGTCTTGTCATTTTTTTACGTGAGTTTTTACACACCAAAGAAAAGTATCCAAATGCTGATAGATATTTCGTTGTTTATGCGATATTTATGTTGGTTTCCATTCTGATTGTATTCATCGATTTACAAATGTACTTTCGGTTTATTTATTCTAATAGTTTGATTCTTACTACTGTTACTTTTAGTTATGCCATTTATAGTTTAATCAAAAAAAAGGAAAACGCGAATGTATTATTTTATGCCTTCTTCGTGAGGCAAGTGAGCGCAAGCCTGCTCATTTTGACAAACCTTGGATTATTACCATCCTATCCTTTTTTAAGTTCTGCCAATGAAATTGGTGCTGCCCTACAAATGACAATCTTCACCATTGCCATTTCAAAATTTCAAATCCAAACCCGTATCAAAAAAGAAGAAACTGTCACCAAAGAAAATGCTGAATTAGAAACCATGGTGATCGAACGTACCAAAGAAATCCAAACACAAAAAGAAGAATTAGAAAAAGCATTATTACAAATTAGTCATACAGAAAGTAAACTTGTGTTTTCAGAAAAGATGTCGGAACTAGGAAAATTAATTGCGGGTGTTGCCCATGAAATCAATAATCCGTTAAGTGCGATCAAAGCCTCTATAGAAACACTCATTGAATCAAAAGAAAATGAGATAAAGAACTTAGGAAACAAAGAAAATATTTATTCTTCTCTCACACCTTCTGAAATCAAAACCATGAAACAAATTCTCAGTTTCCAATCCGATTTTGGACTTGTGGCAAGTTATACAGAAAGGAAAGACAAAAAAGCAGGTCTTAAAAAAATCTTTAACGACCATGATCTTGAATACGAAGAACCCATAATCGAAAGATTTTTAGATGTTGGAATTACAAATTTATATGATGAAGAAATTAAGTTATTAAAAAAAGGACAGGAAAAACTCTCTAACTTAATCTTAGAAGAAAAAAACTTTAGGCTTCACTTATCTATCATTCAAATTGCAGTAGATCGATCTTCCAAAACGATTTTGGCTCTAAAAAACTTTTCTCGCGTAACAAAAGCAGAAGAGAGACGTATTTTCACATTACTAGATAATATAGAAACAGTTCTTACCATTTACCAATATAGAATGCGCGGAAAAGTTTCTCTGAAAAAAACTTTTATTACAGATGCAACCATCCTTGGTTGGCCAGAAGATTTAATACGAGTATGGACCAATTTGATTTTAAACGGTTTAGAGGCAATGGATCAAAAAGGAAATCTGATGATCACTACCGAACAAAAGGGAAATAAAGTGGAGATCAAGGTGATTGATAATGGCCCAGGAATTCCACTAGAAATTCAGAATAAAATTTTTGATCCCTTTTTTACTACCAAGGACCATGGAGAAGGAACAGGAATGGGTCTTGGAATTACAAAATCAATTATAGAAAAACACAAAGGAAATATTCAAATAGAATCAGAACCGGGTAGAACTTGTTTTTCGGTTTTATTACCTGTCATCGAGTTCATCGATCCAGACGAACCATTCGTAGAAGAAACCTAAGTCAATCGATCCAATTGTTCGACAAATAACTGACGTTCTGCGCTTCCTGGAAACTGATTTAGAAAACCAAGTAGATAGTTTTTTTCAGCACTTAATTCTTTATGAAGTTTTTCAGAAATCTTTTTAGATTCCATAAGGCCAAGAATGTAGGTTTCATCGCCTGCACTTCTTTCTTCTTTTTTAAATACAGATTCCAACTTTCTTTTTTCGATAAGACCCAAATGATCTCTCAGAACAAGAACGGGATAGGTATAGAGTCCATTTTTAAAATCTTTTAAAAATTCCTTACCACTCGCGCTCGAATCAACAAAATAATCCAAACAATCATCTTTCTTTTGGAAAAGTTTTCCCAACCTAACACCAAAATCACGAACAAGCGCTCTTTCCTTTTTCGATTTATTTGCGAGGATGGCTGCAGATTCTGTACAAACCCCAAAAAGCGAAGCAGTTTTTCCGTAAATAATGGAATCATAAACTTTCAAAGAAATTTTGGGATTTTTTTCCCATTCCATTTGCAAAAGTTCGCTCACAGAAAGATCTTTCAAAACTTGGGAAAAAATTTCCATAAGTTCCGGATTTCCTAGAGAGTTGAGTCTACTGATTCCACAAGCTAACAGATAGTCGCCGGCAAGGATGGCGGTTTTGTTTCCAAACAATGATCCAATGGTTGGTTTCCCACGCCGAATAGGTGCGTTGTCTACTACATCATCGTGAAGTAAACTGGCGGCATGAATGAGTTCGGCAACACTTCCGACATCAAGCCAACTAGCTTGTTTTACATTTAAAAATTGGCAAAATAGATAATGAGAAAAAGGCCGAATCCGTTTTCCACCAGAGGTGATGACATGTTTTTTGATTTTTTTAAGAACAGGAATGTCTTCTTTAATGATTCCATCTAAATTTTTATCAAACTTAGATAATATGGATTGGATACGAAGATTTGATTTCATTCATTATTCCACATGGGTGGATCGGCTTTCTAAAATCTGCAAATGATCTTTGATGGTATTTTCCATTTCTTTGGTTTGGTTGTCCCGATAGATATGAATTAAATTTCGACACATACGTTTGATCATAGAAAGTGTGGATGCTTTTGTAAAATATTTAGGTGAATTGGTATATCCATTTGCTTCTAAAAACTTTTCACAAGTGAATTTATCTAACAAAACACCACCATGAAATGGATCTATATAAGTAAAATAACCTTCTGATTCATATTGCAAAAGGAAATGAAGCGGTAAATTGGTTCCATAAAGAGGAAGTCCCAATCTCTGACCAACTAACAAATACACTACGGAGAGGGAAATTGGGATTCCCAACCTACTTTTGATTACCTGAAATAAATAAGAATTACCTGGATCATTGTAGTTTTGGATGTTTCCAACAAATCCTTCTTCTTGGAACAAAACTTGGCAAAGGATTTGGACTTTTAATTCATCTGTCAGATAACCAGAATGATCATCATACAACTCTGACACACGAAGAGCGATTCGATCCAATTCATGTTTGATTTCTGCATAGTTTTGATCAGGAAAACCAATACTAGAAAGTTGGACACACATCTCTTCTAAATCTTTATAGTGATTTGTATTTCCACGTAACGTGAGCTTGAAGAAGGAATGACGAAGTCTGTGACGAGTGATTTCTGATTTTAAACTACGAGCTTGTACTCGTAAGTAAGGATCTTTTACTTCTTCCAAAGCAGATTCTAATTGGATCTGCCAAGGAACTCGAGAAGCGATGAGTTTTAATAAAAAACGTTTTTTTTCAGGAGGAGCAATTTCCCAATCATACAATAGACGAGTGATATCGTCTGGATAAAAATCAGGAAAGGAAGTTTGTCCCATAGAAAAACTATCTATATAAAAACAAAATTGTCAATCGAATCTGAAAGATTATACTAATTCCGCAAGTGCTTGTGCTTCTTGTTCTTTGTTCGGAGGAGTTCCATGCCACTTAGGATTGTTTTCCATATAAGAAACACCTTTACCTAAGATAGTTCTAAAAACGATGAGTGTTGGTCCACCAGTATGTTGTTTTGCTTTTGCAAATGCAGCAAAGATATCTTCCATATTATGTCCGTCTGCATTGATTACGTTCCAACCAAACATCTCGAACTTCTTATCCAATGGTTCTAACTTCATTACTTCTTCAGTATTACCATCAATTTGAATGTAGTTACGATCCATAAAAGCAATGAGGTTGTCAGTTTTGAAGTGAACAGCAGATTGTGCTGCTTCCCAAGTCATTCCTTCTCCACATTCACCGTCAGATATGCATGTATAAATTTTATATGTCTCTTTTTTTAATTTTGCACCAAGAGCCAAACCAACAGAAACAGAAAGACCTTGTCCAAGAGATCCCGAACTAGATTCAATTCCTTTCATATAACGAGTGGATGGATGTCCTTGGAGATATGAATTGATGTTACGAAATGTAAGCAAATCTTCTACAGGAAAATAACCAGAAAGTCCCATGGATGCATAACGAACGGCACAAACGTGACCATTAGAAAGAATGAGGCGATCCCTTTCAGGCCATTCTGGATTTTTGGGATCATGGTTCAAAATGGAAGTGTAGAGTGCCGCATAGATATCAGCAAGACCAAGTGGACCACCTGGGTGACCAGAGTTGGCAGCCGTAACCATTTTGATTACTTGGATTCGGATATCTTTTGCAAATTTCTTTGCGACTTCAATTTTTTCCATGAACATTCCTTAAAGCGGTTTTGATTGAAATAATAACAGACCGGAGATATAAACAATCGTGTACAATGGCAAAAAGATGTAATGCAATTTTACATGCAGGTTACGTTTTCTTTTCCATCCCAAATAACCCACACACAACATAAGAACGAGTGCGATGGCTGCAAAAAATCTGTGAATGTGAATGACAATTTCCGGGGCAGTTGGAAAAATTTGGTGTTCGGCCACACCACCTAACAAATACTTCATGCCCAAAAGATAAACAGCCGCGGAAAGATTTGCCAAAATTCCAAGTGAATTGAAGAACCTATGCCATTTTAGGTCTCTCTTTCGAAAAAAATACCCCAAATAAAATCCAATTATGGAGATCGTCATCAAAGAATTGACCCAAAACAATGCCATCTCCTGTCATTCTGAAAGAATCCATCTCCGCTCAAAGAATTTTTATTTGACCTTAACCGCTTTTCCAAAAAATTGGATATGCATGCCGCCTTAGCTCAGTGGTAGAGCAGCTGTTTTGTAAACAGCCGGTCGGAGGTTCAAATCCCTCAGGCGGCTCCATGCAACTTCTTCGGGTAGGTACTCAAGTGGCCAACGAGGGCAGACTGTAAATCTGCTGGTTTTACCTTCGAAGGTTCGAATCCTTCCCTGCCCAAACTAAGAAGTCCTTTAACCACAAAGAAAACCCCAACTAACAACTAATTGAAGGATTCGAATAGAACCCGAGCGACTGCGACAATAGGAGCAGTTTCCGCACGATGCGGAAAAGCGGGTGGTGACGGGCCCGAGCAAGCGTAGCCAGGATGGCGATAGCGTTGTGGTGGGCGAATCAGGACGCTTCCATACTTGTCCGTTCCCTGCCCAAACAATTACCTGTTATGCGTGGTCGTCCATTTATAAAAATCAATTTTTAATTAAATGATTAGCCCATTTAAAAACAAGTTCAGCTAATTCAATTGCCTTTACATATTCAGCTTCAAGAATTTCTTCATAATCACCCGGATATCGAGTAGAGACGGCGTAGTCAGTTAAAATGGCAAGCTCATCGAAGAAACTAGGTTTTTCAATTCGATCAGGTAAAGAAAGTATTAGAGTTTTAATATTGTGCGTAAATAGAAATACGGCATTCTCTTTTATCAAAACAGCTTTTAAAGATTTTTCAGCAGTTTGTTGAGCATGAAAGCAAAGTTGGTTCAGTAAAATATCGTTTCTATCGCCAAGTTTTGCCAGAAGTAAGTCGCTTTTTGCATGAACTAACCAAGCCTCTGGAGAACCTGGGTCATCATGCTGCATAAAGTTCTAAACCATCTTGAAGAGCATGAAAATATATTAAATGACGGTGATTTGCAAATTTTTTGAGAGTTTCTGGTGTTGCCACTACAATATCAAATGAGATTTTGATATGATCTACCTTCTTATAAATATATTGTGCGATTTCTCTTTTATTTGTACCATCAGGCATAATGATTAAAAGATCGTAATCACTATTCTTTCCGGCAGTGTTAGTTGCTCTTGATCCAAAAAGGATAATCTTTAATGGATTTACGAGTGAAATGATTTGGCTTTTTAGAATTTCTAACTCATCTTCCATAGCCAAAGGATACAACGATTTAATAAAAAATCAAGTAGGAATCAGTGATTCTTTTCATCTTAATTGATTCAGTATAATCAAACAGTTTGCCATATCAATTGACATAGATTATGTCAATTTCAGATATTTCAAAAAATAAATTCATTCCATAAAAACCTGGGAGGTGGTATTGATTTTCTTCCCTTTCACATTCCTTTTCCTTTTTACCAACGGAACAGTTTGTTAGGATTACAATTAACACCATTCAAACTTCCCTTCAAACCATTTTGAACGGAATTCAAAGGTTTTTAGAACAGAAAGAACTGTATTTGAAAACTTTTTTATCTGATCATTTGTTCGAATGAGTATATGGATAAAATGTCTGAAAAATTCGAATAGAAGCCCTTAGCGACTTCATTCCCACCTAATTATCGATTGTCCTCTAAAACAGATAATGTCACAAAAGGTTCAAATGAGCAAAAAAGAAAGAATCCTACAGTTCCTATTTGTCCTCGTGTTTCTGATTGGCCTTTCCGGTGGAAGTACCAATTTGATACGAGGTGTATCCATCATCTTGCCTGATGGAACAGCCGTTACCCCTTATGCAGATAATGTATATCGTTATTTAGCAGGGATTCTTCTCGGAGCCGGCTTCATCGCTTTATGGATAGCAATTACCATCCGCAAACAAGGCGATCTTGTTTATATCATGGGTGCAGCTATATTTTTGTCTGGAATGGGTCGAGTGATTTCCATGATGACTGTCGGAATGCCAGCAGAATCCAGACTCTATGTTTATGTTGGTTTAGAATTGGGTTTGCCCGTAATCATATGGATCCTACAGTTTCTAAGACAAAAGGAAATGGATTCTAAATAACAGAAAATCTATATCACCCAGTTCTGAATCTTCGTTCTGTAGAAAAAATAAGCCCCATCTTTTTTTCTTTGCAATTGGACTCCGAACTGGCCTCGTTTGGAACGAACGACGGATACCAAAAATAATGTCTCTTGCCCTTCCCAAGATATGGCAGGAAACAGCTGTTTGCCGGTTCCGTCATAAAAGGCCCATTGTGTTTCTTCCGTGTCAGCCAATTCTTCCGTAAAAAAATGATCCAAACTCACTTCTACTTCTGGTAAAAATTGACAGGTCACCGACGGAGCGATTTGATTACGTCCAAATACCTGTAACGGTTTCTGTTTGCAAAAACGAATTTGATCCCTGGCAGATCCCACAAGTTCCAATCGAAGATTCTGTTCTGGCGTGACTAAAAAATTAGAAAACACGGGATTGGTGGAAGATAAAATCAAACAAACAAGAAAGATAAAGGAAAGAGAGAATGACTTCATTAATTAGTCCCCGGAAAGAGTAATGTTAAAAATTCATTCCCTTCTCTTTCGGCTAAGATACGAATGCTTGGTTCATAAGGTTTCCAAGAATTGTTGGCACTTGGAGAACAATAAAAATGCAAAAGAGTTTCGATTTCATCTGTAGAGGAAGAACCAAATTTATAAGTGGAACACATTTCTTTCGTATTTCCTTTTAGAACAAGGGATTTCGTTGTTTCTAAATCGGCTCTCGGTTTGGAACCAAAACTTCCACTCATTCGAAAGTATCTTGCAGAGAGATCATATTCCATTGTTTGGCGATAGTATACACCCATCAGATACAATACATCCGATTTTTCTTGGTCAGATCTTTCTGATTCTGATTCACCCAAAATGGTTTTTAAAAATTCCTTACCGGAATCGGCTCCTATTTTAAATTCGGAAATCCCAATAAACAATGGAGTTTTTGCCATAGAAGGGTTCTCTGCATAAATCGACAAAATCACTTTGTATTGTTTGCGTTTCAAAAGAATGATCGAGGCAAATTCATATAACTTTTGTGAGTTGGTATTTTTTAGATACTCGGATAATTCAGAGAATTTTTCGGGTGATGCTTTGGCTGCTTGTACATAGGTTGCAGAAAGTTCAGAGATAGAGATTGGTTTATATATTTCGCTTAAATGAGTCCAAATCCAACTCCTTTCCTTGGAAGGGATGAGAGAAGGATGTTTACTTCCTAAAAATAACGCATCCAGTAACTTTCCATGTTTTTTATATAAAAAGAAAAGCCTGGAGACTACTGCCTTTTGTAATTTTCCGGATGGTTTTTGTGTTAATGCTTTTTCATACAAAGGGATAGCGAAAAGAGTATTCAACTGTTCCATCTCATACCCTTCTTCATAAAATGAATTGGCAAATAGAGATGAAGAGAACCCAGACAAAAAGGATATTAGAATGAAACAAATGAAAGTTTGGTTTATCAATTTCATCTAATACAATCCTTTCATCAAATCTTTGTTCTCTGAATGTGTTGCCTTATGGTCTTCTGTACAAATTCCTTCTGGAGGATAATCAGAAAGATACAATTCATTTGCCACTGGACAATTGACACCTGCTTGTTTCCCTGTTAAAGAACAAATTTTATATGGTTTCGCATAGACTGGTTGGCTGAATTGAATTTTAGGAATTATATTTTTTTTATCAATGGAAGATACAATTTCTCCCCAAAGTGGCGCTGCCACTGCCCCACCTAGTCCACTGGGGCCCATTCCAAATTTTGGATTGTCATAACCAATCCAGATGGCTAATGATAAATCGGGTCTCGCGCCCACAAACCAAGCATCTTTATAATCGTTTGTGGTTCCGGTTTTTCCGACTAGATCTCCCGCATAACCACCGTTCCGAACTCCACTCGCACGGCCACTGTCCCTGAGCAAAGATACCATCACTTCTGCTGTGTCGGGACGAATCACTTGACGTTCTGGCGGAAGTTTTAATTTAAACTCATCGGTGCCGCCCACTTCATACAAAACAACACCTTTTGCATTTTTAATTCTTTGGATGAGGTAAGGACGTTTGACTGTTCCTTGGTTGACAAAACCAGTAAAAGCAGATGCCATCTCTAAGGGAGAAATCTCTAGGGTTCCCAGAGCCAAAGACAAATCTCCTCTATATCTATTTTTTTTCTCTGCATCGTTTGGAAAAAAGTATTTTGTAAAATAACGTTCAATGCCTGCACTACCCAATCGTTCTGCCACTTGGACGGCTGCTGTGTTTTTGGATTTTACAAGGGCTGTGCGTAGTGAAATTTCTCCATCAAAACTTCCTCCCAAATTTTCAGGTGCCCATTCTTTTCCACCACCACCTCTGTAATAAAGTGGGGCATCCAAAATTCTTGTTCCTGATTGGATGACACCGGCGTCAATGGCTGAAGCATATAACACTGCCTTGATGGAACTTCCCGTTTGTCTACGCATTTGAGTGGCGCGGTTGAATTGGTTTTGCGAATTAAACTCTTCCCCACCATGCAAAAACAACACCTGTCCCGTGTTTGGTTGGATGCCCACAACGGCCGCTTGGACAGAACTTGTATCTTTTTCCGATTCCAAACTATCTGGATTCCAAACCATTTCATTTAGAATAGATACTTCTTCCATTTTTTGACGGAATGCTAAATCCATAGGAGATTCCGGTTTTACTCGAACTCGTTTTTTTTGGATTTTTCCAGATTTACGATTGCGATTCAAGTATTCACGAACCATTGGACCAATGAGTTCTTGCGCCCCACGATCCAAAGTAGTTTCCACCGTATAACCACCACTTTCGTAAATATTTTTGTCTCCTTCCAAAGAAGAAAGAATTCCACGAACATGTTCTGTTACATACGGTGCAATGTCTTGTCTAGATCCAAAAACAGTTTCGTTCGGAGAACGAGTGGATAGGTTATGATAAAAACTAATAAACTTATCTCGGTCTAAGTTAGGATAAATGCCACGATTGCGAAACATCTGTAAAATGGCGCGAACACGAGTGTAGGAATCTTCTGGATTTTTTAATGGAGAGTATTTGTTGGGTGCGGAAGGAAGAGAGGCAAGGAGCACCATTTCTTCTTTGTTTAACTCCATTGGATTCTTCTGGAAATAAAACTTAACTCCCTCTCCAAATCCAAAAGCACCATGACCTAAATAAACATGATTCATATAGGTTTCTAAAATTTGTTCTTTTGTGAGAACAGATTCTAAAGCAAAGGCCAGTTGTGCTTCTCGCCATTTACGATTTAAACTTTTGCGACGATCATCTAAGATAATTCTTGCTAACTGTTGCGTAATGGTGGAGGCACCTTGTTTATAACTTAAATTAACAATATTTTTAAAAAAGGCTCTAAGGATGGCAGAATAATCAATCCCACCATGAAAGAAAAACTTTTGATCTTCAATATTCAAAAGAATGGAAATCATATCTTCTGGATAATCTTGCAAACGTAAGGTGGAAGTTCTTTTTTGAAAGATTTCACTTACCATCTGTCCGTTTCGATCTAAAATTTTAGTTGGAATGTTTTTTGATAGAGATTCCAAATACAGAGGCACTTCTTTTTTCGTTGCCAGCACTCCCGCAACAAAGTAAGAGAACCCAAGAATGAATAAAAATAAACAAATGGAAATGACGGTAAACGCAAGTTTCACATAAGAAAATTTTGGAGACTTACTTCGTCCACTATTAACATCGCGAAGTCGTTGTTTGAGTGGTTTTGGTTTGAAGGTTCGAACTTCCGGTTCTCTTTCAAAGACTACCTTTCTCTCCCAAAACGGTTTGGATTTTGATTCAGGTTTTTCTTTAAAGGAGTTTGATTTTCCAATAGATTCCGTTGGGATTTTAAAAGGTTGAAACGACTGCGCCGTGTCAGAAACGACAGGTTCTTTAGGAACCACTTGTAAAATTTCGAATCGATAGTCTGAAAAATTAAGGATTACCTTCTCTTTGCAGTGAGCGCACGTTAGCTGAAATTTACCTTCTCTCGGAATTGGTTCCGGTAAACGTGATGCTTTTTGGCAATGGGGACAGAGATATTTAGGAGAAGGTTCCGACATAGGTTCTCCCTATTCTTATCGGACGTTTGTTAAAATTACAAAATCAGCGATTTTCACAAAATCGTGGCTTTCTTCCCGATCTTTGACAAACCCGGAGATGACTAACACAGAAAGCCCCATTTCGCGTAGTCTATGCACTACACCACCCTTCCGATCGGAATGAAATCGACCATTGAGATGGATTACCTTTTTTCCGGTTTTGTAAAATTCGCGGGAAATTGATTCCGCCATCCCTTGGTCCCAAGTTGCTTGGCCGAGAACCAAATGGGGATTTCCAGAACCGTGACCTGCGCCGTGCCCTCCGGCAAACAAATCAATTAACCTCTGTTTGTAATCTTCTGTTAGATATTTTTCTAAACTATAAGCAGGAGGAAGGAAAGTAAGTGCCGAATCAGAAAACTCGCGGTAGGCGGCCAAACCCTTTCTAGAAATTAAATTTACATACCGTCTTGGTGGATTGGCAGCAACCACATTCAATTTTTTATCTTTCGCAAGTAGAACTAACGGTAAATAATCGGTTTTGAAGGATTTCCAATGGGAAGTAGAAGAAAGAAAGTGAGACTCGGTGATGCTTCCATTTAAGAATTCGTTGGTTATATTTTGCCCATCTTGTTCCAACATCTCCAAAGACAAGGAAGTCGGCTCTAGATCCGAAATCCTTTTAAATAAAGTTTCATAAAAACGATGGAGATCCTGATTGTCATGTTCTTCACCAAGAACAATGACATTGTATTTAGAAGATTCTTTGACAATATCAGAAATCGAAACCGTTTCTGCCGTGGATGTCCGAACAATTTGTACGGACGATGTAAATTCCTCAGCAGAGATTCCAATACTTAAAAATACAAAAAGAAACGATAAAACAAATCGATTAAAGAAGATTTTCAATGGCTTGTTTAAGCTCCGCAGATTCCGGTTTGGTTCCTGATGGAAATCTCCCAACAACATTCCCATTTTTATCGATGAGGAATTTTTCGAAGTTCCACTTCACATCGCCTTTTTCTTTTGCATTTTCAGTTAAAAACTGATAGATGGGATCTTTATCGTTTCCAAGAACTTTTGTTTTTTTCATGAGATCAAAACTCACTCCAAAGTTGAGTTTGCAAAACTCAGCAATTTGGGATTCAGTTCCTGGTTCTTGGCCACCAAAATCATTGGAAGGAAATCCAACCACTTTCAAACCTTTATCCTTATATGTTTGATGGACTTTTTCTAAACCATCGTATTGCGGCGTATAACCACATTTAGATGCAACGTTCACAACAAGGACGGGATGTCCTTTGTATTCGGAAAGAGAAACTTCCTTCCCTTGGATGGATACGGATTTAAAATCATGGAATGACATTTTTTTTCCTCCAGCATAGATATGAGAACCGATAAAGAGAAAAATAGCAAACAAAACTTTTCTTTGCATGGAACCCCCCTGTTTCATGTTTAGACTATGTCTGCATTGTTTTTCGCTGTTCTTTCTGAGGCCAAACCCTGGCTGACCAAATTAGAAGCGAAACCCATTTCCCATTCTGGAAAATTTAGGATTTTCCAAAAAGATAATCATTATATCATTATCTCGGGAACAGGCAAACTCTCTATGGCTTTGGCAGTTTCCGAATTTGCCCATCTATTATCCAAAGAAGAACGCAACCAAATGAAAGTTTGGAATTTAGGAATTGCCGGTTCAGGAAGATCCGAACACAAATTAGGTGATTTTTTTTGGATCAATAAAATATCTGATGTGAGTTCTTTCAAAGATTTTTATCCCGATCGCATTTTAAATTCACAATTTAAGAAAGAAACAAGTCTCAAAACTTTTGATAGACCAGTCACCAAAGAAAAAGAAAGAGATCGTTTTATATCTTTAAACGCGGAAGAGTTAGAAAATCTAAACCTTGTGGATATGGAAGGGTCAGGATTTTTTGAAGCGACTTCTCTTTATTTTCCTTTGGAGAACATTGCTGTAGGGAAATTGGTGTCTGACCATTTAGAAGGAAAATTTTGCCAAGCAGAAGATGTGGAAACCATGATGACAAAAACAATGGGGGGACTTTTTGAAGAATGGACAAGACCTCTTCCATGGGTGAATGCCGATTCCATCGAAACTGTGGATTGGCCTTTGGTTGAATCTTTCATCCAAAACCTACGCCTAACAGAGACAATGAAGCATGACTTAAAAAAATCCATTCGTTTTTTCCGATTGCGCCATCCCCAATCCCAACTTCCTTTTCCACTGGAATCAGACAAAATCAATTTAAAATCCAAAACCGATCTCAAAAACTACTTTGACCAGTGGAGAGAAACTCTCCATGTTTAAGGCATTTTCTCATATTTACATTGAAGAAAGTATTTTAGATCATTTTCGTACAAAAGAAATTCTAAACAGATTTCCCAATGCCGTTCCTATCCCAATTCGACATTACAAAGATAGTTTCAATCGGAATTCCCAAAACTTTAGAATCCAAAAAGAATCTCCCAAGCTGATTTTGGCCGAAAAAAAAGACCAATTTTTATACAAAGGAAGCGATTTTTCACCTAACTTCTCTTATCCGCATTTTTACTACAACACACTCGCCCTCAACTGTATTTATGATTGCGAATATTGTTATTTACAAGGGATGTTTCCTTCCGCCAATCTCGTGTTATTTGTCAATTGGGAAGATTTTTTTTCTGCCACCAAAGAGTTTTTGGACAAAAACAAATCCTTATATCTCGCTTTATCCTACGATACAGACCTTTTGGCTCTAGAATCCTTCTTTCCTGCCACCAAGGCATGGTTGGAATTTGCGACAAACGAACCAAATTTGAGTTTGGAAATCCGAACCAAGTCAACTAACTACGGTCAAATTGCCAAATACCCACCCAATCCCAATGTCATCCTTGCCTGGACGATCAGCCCGCAGTCCATCATCGAATCGATTGAACATGGTACCCCATCATTGTTAGCAAGATTAAAAGCGATAGGCCAGGCCATAAAAGATGGATGGCAGGTTCGGATTTGTATCGATCCCATCCTACGAGTGCCCGAATGGAAAACCCATTACCAATCGTTAGCCGACACATTAGGGAAAGAACTAAATATAGAAGGCATTCTTGACATTAGTATTGGTGGATTTCGAATGAATATTGATTTTCTAAAGCGAATGGCTGATGTGAGAAAGGACTCTTCTATTTTATTTCATGATTTTGAAAAAAAAGATAAAATAGTTTCTTATTCAAAATTAGAAACAGAAGAAATTTTAAATCTTATGTCAGGAGCATTGGAAAAACATTTTTCTCCTTCTCAAATAAAAGTCAGTTATTCCTGAATTTTTCCTTTTCTTTTCTATTACTAGTTCTTAATCTTAGTAGCCTACCTATGAAGAAAAGAGTCTTTTTGTTATTCCTATTCGGCCTGTTCTTTGGATTGTCTCATTGTAAGGAAGTCAATCGCAACAAACCAATCGCGAAAGAAGGAAAGATGGACTTGTCCTCATGGGACTTCAATAAAGATGGAAACATCACCCTCGATGGAGAATGGGAATTTTATTGGAAACAAACAAATAATGGAACTCAAATTGACTCTGAGTTTGGAAAAGAACCAAAATACATCTACCAAACCGTTCCTTCGAATTGGAAGGGTGTCGATTGGTTTGGCGAAACCTTAGATGGGTTTGGTTATGCGACATATAAGTTAAAAGTATTTTTTCCACCAAACACGCCGACTCTGGCCTTTCACAATCTTGACCTGTCTTCTGCCTATCGATTGTACATCAATGGCAAACTAGTTGTGGAACAAGGAAGTTTTGGGATCAATCCCAACTACTTTGAACCATCCTACAAATCAGTTCTTATGGATTTAGAACCGGTATCTGGTGACACTGAAATTGTTTATGAAATCTCCAACTTCCATTATTCTAAAGGTGGACTTTGGGAAAGTATGGAAATTGGCGAAAGACGTGCGTTATACGACAAAGTCAATCGCAGTTATCTAACAACTTCCTTTCTCGCAGGTAGTATCTTTTTGTGGGCGCTCTACCACTTGGGACTATTTGTCATGCGTAGACAAGACAAAGCCAGCCTTTTCATCTCTTTGTTTAGTTTACTCATTGTGATGCGTCTTCTTACGATCGGCGAAAGAAATATACTCAGTATCTTCCCTGATATGCCGATGGATTTTCTCATTCGTTTGGAATTTGGTACAATCTACATTGCTACAATTGTATTTGCTTACTTTTACCGGCTGGTGTTTCCAAACACAGTCGGGCCAAGAACTATGTGGGTATTGTACATCCTCATCACACCTTTTCTTATTTCCTTATTTTTACCAGTCGCAGTCTTCAGTGCTAAAATTCATTTTTTCCAAATCTTTTTAATTTCAGTCTGCGTTCGCATCACAATAGCCATCATTATGGCGTATCGTTCGGATACCGTGGGGGCTGGATTATCACTGATTGGATTTAGTTTTGTTTTTGGAACAGTGGTTCATGATATACTCTACCAAAACAATGTGATCAACACTACAAACCTAACTCCATTTGGATTTTTAGGTTTTATTTTGTTCCAAGGGTATATCCTTTCTTATGGATTCACGAGAGCCTATCTTTCGATTGAAAAATTAAAAGAACGTTTGGAAGTTTCCAACAAAGAATTAAACATCCTGAAAGAAGGGTTGGAAGACATTGTTGTCGAAAGAACACAAGAATTAGAAAGTTCCAAAGCTAATATTGAACGATTGAACGAATTTGCAAAAACTCTCAACACTTCACTCGAACTAGACAGCATTCTTACCAAAGCATTCGATTATTTAAACGAAGAAGTTTATTGTGATTCGATGATTTTGTTACTCGTCGATTCTGATAATTCAAAACTCATTTATCACAAATCAGTTGTATCACCTAACTCTGGACTTACATTAGAATCGAAATTACATGGTATGAGTTTCCCTCTCGATCCAAGTGCCGGACTTTTTTATCATGTCTACAAAAGGAACCGACCTTTCCGATTTGCAAAAGTTTGGGAATCACGTCTCAACGAATCCAACCAAAAGTTTGTGCAACTGATTGGCAAACATCCAGGTATGATCATCCCTCTCAGTTCACAAGGGAAAGTCATTGCCATGTTAACTCTTTTTAGCACTCAAAAGAATACTAGTTTTTCCAGATCGCAACTCCAGTTAGTGGAAAACACGGCCGAAAACATAGCCACTGCCGTAACCAACTCCATCCTTGTCGAAGAAATGAACCGCGAAAAGTTCATAGCGGAAAATGCAAGGATGCAGATGGAGAATGCAAAAAATGAAGTAGTCAAACTAAACGAATTCACCAAAAAAATTAATTCGGAATCAAGTCTTTCCCAAATCATCGAAGAGATGTTCAATTACATTTTAAAAACATTTGAAATTGAAGCCACCCTCCTCCAATTGATAGATACAAAAAACAAAGAATTATATACTTACAACACTACCATTCCTACTTATGCAACAGAAGAACAACTGTTATTTGCAAAATCCTTCAAAGTTCCCTTAAATGAAAAGGGAGGTATCATTTACAAAACTTATGCAAGAAAAAGAGCTTTGTTTGTTCCCAAACCACCCAAAAAATACGAATCCGAGTTAGACGAACAGATTTTCACTAAACTAAGCCTTACTTCCTTTGTGGCTGTTCCTCTTGTTGTCCAAAATGAAGTGATTGGTATGGCATATTTTACTTCTTACCAAAAACCAATGGAAGTCACTCGTGAAGTTCTAAGAAGGATCGCTGGATTTTGTGACCAAATTGCAGGTGCCATCCAAAACTCTCTGTTATTACAAATAACAGAAGCAGAACGTAAAAAATCAGAACAAGCAAAAGCAGAAATTCAAAAAATGAATGAGTTTGCAAAAACAGTAAACTCACAAAACAACTTAGAAAACATCCTCGCAGAAATTTTTGGGTTCATTCGTAAAAATTATAAAATCGAACATTGTGTTCTCTACTTTCTGGACAAAGAATACAATGAATTCAGGTATTTAAACCACTCCGGATTTGATCTATTAGTTGATGATAATATAAACTATTTTAAATCTCTACGTTTTCCACTCAGAGAAGAAAGCGGATTTGTATACAAATGTTACCAAAGAAAACGACATTTTTATATGAAACATGTTCCTAAATCCATGCCTTATGCTATCGACAAACAAATCACAGACAAGTCCGGTATGAAAGGATTTCTAATCTCCCCTCTTGTGAACAATGACGAAGTCGTAGCCATGGCAGTTTACGGGATCAATGATAAAAATATCCAACTGAATTTAGAGGAAGTAAATTCTATTGTTGGTGTTTCCGAACATATTGCCAGTGCGATCAACAATCATTTTTTACTCAAAAAAATTGAAGAAGAAAAACAAAGATCGGATTCTCTTTTACTCAACATCCTTCCTAAAAACGTAGCTGAAGAATTACAGAAAAAAGGTCGGGTGAACCCTGTTGAGTTTGAAAATGTAACCCTTCTTATGACTAGTTTTCCAGGGTTTTCACAACTCACGGGGCAGCTCACTCCAGAAGAACTAATCGAAGGTTTGGATTTATATTTCTCTCGTTTTGATGAAATCATCAAAGCACAAGGAATGGAAAAACTTCGTATGACAGGTGATATGTATTTGGCAGCCGGTGGACTTCCTCTAGGAAATTTTACCCACGCGGTAGATGCCTGCCTCGCCGCCTTACAAATCAAAGACGAAGTCAACAGAATGATAGAAGATTTCAAAGACATTCCTTTTCGCCCCAATGGAATCACAATTGCGATCCATTCAGGACCAGTTGTTGCCGGTGTGATCGGGAAATCAAAGTTCAACTATGACGTATGGGGAAAAACGGTAACCCAAACCCAGGCGATACGACGAGGTGGTGTGGGAGTTCCTATCAATATCTCACAAGAAACAATGGAAAAAGTGAAACGACTTTTCCACATCGATAACCAAAGACATATCAATACCTATGAAGGAGATCAGTTCCCTATTTATGAATTGTTGTCCTTAAAACCGGATTTGTCAGATGATACAGGATCGACGCCGAATGAAAAATTTGGAAGGTTGTACACCCAACAAAAACGTGGAGCAAAAATTCTAATCAAATGATTTACGGACTTTTTGCTATTGCCATTCTTTTTGTAGGGGTTCTTTATGGAATGTATTCCTTATACAAACAAAAAGAAGAAAAAGAAACCAATATCTTCCGACTACAAGAAGAAGTCAGTCTCTTAAAAGAAGAACTAACCGAGAAAAACAAAGAACTAGTCGATATAAAATCGATCTCGGAAGATTTTTCTGACAAACTAGTAGATTCCTATAGCCAACTTTCCGATTTGGATGGTCTCCTTCGGGAAATCAATTCTGCTTCAGACTTAAAAGAAATCTTAAAAATTTTAAGCCGTTATATAAAAGAAAAATTCAAAGTCCCCAATTATCTTTTGTATGTTTACAAAGAAGAATTGGAATCCATAGAATTTTTCCATAGTAACTTTCCTGAAGAACTCACAGATAAAGTAAAAGAAGAAATTATGAGCAGGAAAATTCCCGTTTCCGATCCCTATGTTACAATGTATGCACATGCTTACGTTCGAAAACGCAAACGAAGTTTTTATATTCAAGATTTTGAATCATATAAAACAGAAGGTGTGGAACTTGCCAATAAACAATCCGCCAATTTAAAATCCCTTTTGATTGTTCCACTTTATTTACGTAATAAGTTTATTGGAACATTAGACTTATTAGACTATTCAGGAATATTTGAACTTTCCGAACAACAACTCAATCAAATCAAAATCATTGCAGATTATATTGCCGGAACCATCGAAACCGGATATTTATTGGATGAACTCAAACAAGGAAATATCGCCATCCAAAAAGAAAAGGAAAACATTGAAACCAATCGGTTAAAATTAGAAAACCTACACAGGTTCAATCGAAAGATTAATTCCTATTCTCAAATTGAAGATATAACCAAAGAAGTATTTACTTACCTGAAAACCAATCACCGCGTGGAATTAGGATTCATTCTACTTGTGGATCCTAAAACCAATTCGTTAGTCCCATTAATGGAGGGTGCAGAAGTTTTCAACAAAGGACTTCTTGTCAGTAATTTCCTAAGGACTTTTCGACCGGTTCTATCACCAAACATCGGTTCTCTTTTCAGAACTTATCAAAAACAAAAACCTGTTTACTTAAAAAAATCTATCAAATGGAAACAACTATCTACCATTGATACATCCATTGTAGATAGTTTTAAATTAGAACTATTTGGACAAATTCCATTAGTCGTCCAAGGACAAACCATCGGGATCATCTGTGTCACTAGACTCACAAGAGAACAAGACTGGACAAAGGATGAATTTGCAGAAATCACATCCTTTTGCGAACAAGTTGCCGGTGCCATTCACAATGCAAACCTTAGGCGAGATTTAGAAAAAGAAAGGGAAAAAACCCTTCACTTCATTCGAAATATTTTACCAGGTGATTTAGCAGATGAACTCATCGAACGAGGTGAAGTAGTTCCAATGGAATACGAGTCAGTGAGTATTCTTTTTACTGATTTTAAAAACTTTACGTTAGCTGCAGAATCTTTATCACCTGAGGATCTTATCGAACAACTGGATGGATGTTTTTCTCAGTTTGATGATATTGCCGTTCGTCATAATTTCGAAAAATTAAAAACCATTGGTGATTCGTATATGGCAGCAGGTGGGATTCCTCAAGGAAATTTCACTCACCCAGTGGATGCTTGCCTTTTTGCCATGGAGATCAAATCCTTTATGACACAAATCCGCTCCTTCAAACAAATGTTAGGTCAAGATTTCTGGGAAATCCGTATTGGAATCCATACAGGGCCTGTGGTTGCAGGAGTTGTGGGAAAAACAAAATTTGCTTACGATGTTTGGGGGGACGCTGTCAACACTGCCAGTCGAATGGAAAGTTCAGGTGATGCCGGAGAAATCAATCTTTCCGAAACAACATACGATAAGGTAAAACGATTCTTTGAATGTGAATACAGAGGCAAAGTAAAAGCCAAAAACAAAGGGGAACTGGGGATGTATTTTTTAAAACGATTGCGTCCTGAATTTTCGAGAGATGCGGAAGGTATGGTTCCCAACCAAATCTTTTTGGATCTCTATAAAAATCTGCAGATTGGTGCCAAAATCATCTACAGACAAACGGGCTCCTAATTCAATCCCCTCCTCCTGAAGATCCTGAACCACTTCCAGATCCGGATCCAGAACTAGAGTTTCCACTTCCTTTATTACCTGAACCAGAAGAAGAACTACTCGACCTGGATGTAGAAGTGTTACGGGTGGTGGAAGGGAGAGGACATTTATCCGAACACATTTTATTGATAGCCGCACAAGTAAATGTAGTGGCTATCGCATTGTCCCATTGAGGAGCAAGTGCCAAGGCACAGACCATCTGTTCGCGACCACATCGATCCAAACACTCAGATCGGGTACCAGAGTTTTTTAAATTAGTGCATCCATAAAATCCCAAGGCAAATCCGAAACAAAGTAACCAGACTTTTAACATGCAGCGGTTCATACCAAAAGAATCGCACAACATTCATGGTTCTCCAATGGAGGAAAACCGCAAATGTGGGTATTACCTAAGAAACTGACTTGCGTATCCAGGGACTAGTAACAAAGTTTAGATAGAAACATGGACACTCGCAAGGTAAGAATTCTTTTTTTAGCATTTTATGTTTTATCTCTCATTGTTTGGATTGCCGAAGAAGTTTTCACCTTAACAAACCCAGCATACTTTGATCGCTTTCGAATCATCATTGCCACGGTTGAATCTTTCATTGCGATCTCATCCTTTCTTGTCGTTTTCATTCTCTACAAAGAATTGAAAGCAGAGGCTGTGGAAAATATACATGCGAAATCTCAAATCCATGATTTAAAACGTACCAACAGAATCTTAAAAAATCCGGAACTAGGATTTTGGGCAGAAGCAAAAGCCCAAATGGAAGAATGGAAATTGTCCGAGGCGGAAACTGAAATCGCCATTTTACTCCTCCGTGGATTCTCTCAAAAACAAATTGCAGCAGTTCGAAAAAAAAGCCTCCGCACTATAGAAAACCAAACAGCATCTATCTATGAAAAATCTTCCATGAGAGGGAAACTGGAATTTATCTCTTACTTTCTAACACCCCTACTACCCGAGGAAGACTAAACAAAAAACCTTGACCATTCGCGATTTCTTTGGTTTTTTTTAGATTGTTTTATGAAAAATCAGAGAATCCTCATCACGTCTATTTTTCTACTCTTTGGTTCCTTACCCATTTTTTCCCAAAACACTCTCGAGGAAAAAGACAAACAAAGACAGTCAGGTCTTGTTACGATAAACCAAAAGAAACAGGAAGAAATTTTACAAAAATACAATGATTTTGTCAGTCGTGTGCAAAACAAATTTCCTGGTCTCAAAATCTCCTCTTCTCCCATCGACTTAAAATTAGCGGAAGGAATTGCCGATCACAATGCGGCCCCTGGTGCCAAAGATAAAAAATCAAAATCATTATCTGCGACTGCAGCCGAAAGTTTTTATCTACAATTAGAACCATCCCAAAGTCCAACTTCACGTTCGCAAGTGAAGGTAAAAAAAGGAGAATCCGTTGAAGTGGTTATGGTTTTAAAACAAGACGTAACCGCTAAAACAGAAAAACCACATTGGGTTCTTTTGCGAACCAAATCCAAACAAGAAGGATACATCACCCAAGACTTACTTTCCTCAAACAAACCTGCCGTCAAATCAAGAAACACAGATGGATTGTCTTTAGATTTATCATCTCTGACAGGAAGGATTTCGGAGACACCTAACAATCAATATTCGGATTCAATAAAAGGAAAAAATATGTGGGTAGAGGCAAGTTCCCTGAATATGAGAGGTGAACCCGATGTCAATGCTTACGTTGTAGCAAAATTACCCAAAGGCCTCAAAGTCAAAATTGAAACCTCAAGTGTCAGTGAAGAAACCATTGATGGAATCACATCGCAGTGGCACCAAATATCTTCTGCCTATGGAAATGGATGGGTCTTCGGAGGTTATCTCAGTACATCAGAAGTTGTATCCTATGAAGTCCAACCAGGAGAAATCTCTTTCCCACAAGAAAATCCCGATGATTTAAAAACGGGAGAGAAACGATATGTTCGCTCCACAAGTCTAAGAATGCGAGACGAACCAAACGATTATGGTTCGGTTGTCACAACAATCCCTGGGGATGAAAAAATCAAAATCATTGATTCAAAAAAGGAAATAGAAACCATTGGTGGCGTTAGATCCAAATGGTTATATGTATCTTGGAATGATGAATGGGAAGGTTGGGTATTTGGTGGGTTTCTATCTAAAGAGCGAGGCCCTCTTGTGGATAACGATGACATTTCAAAATACTTTCAAATTCCTGTTGATAATGATCGTTATGTATCTTCCAACTTTGGAACCAGGGTAGACCCTGTTACTGGAAAAGTGGGAGCTTTCCATTCAGGAATTGATTTGCCCGCATCCATAGGCACTCCTATCAAAGCCGTTAGTGACGGGAAGGTTTGGAGAACCATAACAACTAGCGGTGGTTATGGGATGTTAACAATTTTAAGCCATAAAAACAATATTTTCACCTACTATGCTCACCAAAATGAACGCCAAGTAAAAGAAGGTGACAGTGTCCGTTCTGGCGATATCATTGGTCAGGTTGGAAATACCGGAAAATCAACCGGCCCACATTTACATTTTGAAGTTAGGAAAGGCCCAGACCAACAAGCTTTGGATCCAGATGCCTATTTACCCAAATGAAACATAAACTGATTACTTTTAGTATCTTCCTTTTTCTCTTATCTTTCAGCAGTGTTTTTTCTCAAAACGACTCAGCGGAAACAACCACAGAAACGACTCCTCCCGATATGGTTCAAATTTTGACCAAAGGAAATTTGAAAGAATTCGAAACCGCTATCACAAGTGGTGGAGATATCAATGCCAGCGATGAATCGGGAAAAACGCTACTCGTCATTGCTGTCGAAAAAAACAAACCCAAACAATTTGAGATTTTGTTAAACCATGGTGCAGATCTAAACAAAAGAGATTTATCCGGCAAAACTTTATTACACTATGTAGTCACTTCTCGTTTCACAAACCAAATCAAAACCATTGTGGAAAAAGGAGCCGATCTGAACGCTTATGATGCAGATGGAAATACAGCTCTCCATGTGGCTGTTTTAAAAGCCAACCTCGCCGTACAAAAGTTACTCGTGGAAAGTAATGCCGATGTAAATCTAAGAAACAATCCAAGGAAATCTCCACTTTATTTAGCCTTTGAAAAGTCAAAATTTGATTCGATTTCTTACCTTCTTCAAAATGGAGCAGATATCAATCTTCCTGACTTAACAGGAAGAACTGTCGTTTTTGTATCCATTGAACAAAAAAACTTAAAACTTCTAAATTTGAGTTTAGACTCTAATGCAAATCCAAATACAGAAGATACAAAATCCATTCGTCCCATTATATTCGCGATTGAAAAAGGATTCACCCAAGGACTCGAAGTTCTTCTAAACCGCGGAGCCGATGCGAATTCAAAAACACCAGACGGAGAATCCTTACTTTTTTACGCAGCCGAGAAAAAGAATCTAATCGCGGTAAATTTACTTTTAAAAAAAGGTCTGGGTGTTGATACCAAAAGTTTAAGTGGAAAAACTCTATTCGAACTTGCCTTACAAAAAAATGATACCAATCTACTAAAATTAGTTTTGGATGCTGGTGCCAATCCTAACCAAATCCTTTCCACAAACAAAAATCCTTTAGAAGAATCCATTGAAACCTCTAAATGGTCAGTTGCAGAAATTTTAATTCAAAAAAATGCAGATGTTTTAACACCTAACATTGCCGGCTATCTTCCTATCCATTTGGCGGCTAGAAAATCTGGACAAAAGATCGTAGAAGAGTTAGTGAAAAAAAATGTCCCAGTCGATGTATTAAATGAAAAAACTGGTGAAACAGCTCTCAGTTTGGCATTAGAAAACAAAAACCTTAATATAACAAAATTTCTTTTATCCAAAAAGGCAAATCCGAATCACAAACATAAAGATGGATCCAGTTTGGTTTTTGCGGCCATCGAACGAAAGGATGCAGAAGGGTTTAAACTTTTAGTTAGTGCAGGCGCCGACCTACAATCCTTAAATGAAGAAGGAGAAAACCTAATCACAACCGTTTGTAAATTGGACATTGATAAAAAAGAACAAAAGTTTGCAGACGACACAATCAAACTACTTGTTACAAAATCCGTAAACCCTAATACCAAAAACAAACGAGGGTTAAGTGCACTTCATATTGCCTTAAATCGAAATCGGATCGAAACCATGTCTCAACTCATTACCTTAGGTGCGGACCCCAACCTAACAGACAATAACGGCCTCACCGTTTTGCATAAAGCCGTTCAGAAGTTTTTATCTTCTAGAGAAAAAACACAAACAGAATCATATAAGAAATTAGTACTATTCCTAGTTGAAAGACGGGCAAACATAAACCAACAAGACAAACTAGGGAAAACTATACTTTCCGAACTAACAATCCAGTTTGATCCTGGTAAAAGTGATTCCATTTTGGAATTGGCAAAAATCTTCGTTTTAAATGGCGGAGATTCAAAATTAGAAGATAAAACAGGAAAATCTCCTCTGGAATATGCAGAGGAAAAAAGATTACCAGAACTGATTGAGATTTACCGCGGCCTTTAATGTCCATTCCTAAAAAAGACAATCGAATCAACATCTTTGACTTCGTGAATACTGTCCCTACAAAGACATTCAAACGAGGAGAAATCATCGTTAGAGAAGGTGAACCGTCTAACGAGAAAATGTATTTCATCTTAAGTGGTTCTCTCTCCGTAGGAATGGGAGCACCTGATCAAGGAAATTTCCACGAAGTAAGAAAACTGGGGACTGGGGAATTTTTTGGAGAGATTGCACTCATATCAAGTCATCCAAGAGCTATGACTGTATTTATCGATTCTGATAGAGCCCAACTAGGAATTTTAGACAAACAAAATTTAACACGAATTGCAAATTCAAATCCTATGTTTGTTTATGCTCTATTACAAACATACGTGGAACGTTTGATAGAAGCGGAACAAAAACTAAAAGATCTAACAGAGGCAAGTGATGGGACTTAAAGAATCTCTCGCAAAACTTAGTATGATCAATATCAAACGTGGAGAGGTTCTCTTTAAAGAGGGAGTTCCATCCAACGGTGCAATGTTCTTTTTATTTGAAGGGCAGTTAGATATTTATAAACAAATCGAAGGAAAACATATAAAATTACGAAGCATATTGCCAGGTGAATTTTTTGGTGAGATGGCAATCATCAATAATAGCCCAAGGGCAGCATCTATTGTAGTAGTATCAGAAACGGCAAAATTAGGAATCATCAATCGAACTACTTTTGTTCAGATGAGCCAAGAAAGTCCTGAATTTTTATTTTTACTTCTTAAAAAAGTAATCGAACGTCTCTATGAAACTGATGGAAAAATTAGAGCCATCAAACGAAAACAAGATGAAGATTCAATCGTTGCACAAGTAACCTCTGGATCAAGTGGTTCTGCTGGTACAGATGATGATGGATCCGAGACCCCTCCTGATCCGTTTACAGAAAACGAAACACCCGTCGGTGAATGAGTTCGTTTAACTTTGTTTTTTTCGTTTTAACTTAAACAATTCTGGCGATATTTGAATTTCTGGTATGACCCAACCTTTATCATCAAGGACTAATTCTTTAATTACCTCTGCGATTTGGTCTGGTAATAAATATGACTTTGGATCTTCATCAGGTTCAAAATTCAAATGATTATAAAAGTCAGTTTTTGTAATGTCAGGAATGATCAAATGAACCTTTACTCCGAACTTACGTAATTCGGCAAATAATTCCCTCGCATAATGATGAACGCCTGCTTTGAGAGAAGCATAGACATTCCCCCAAGGTGAAATTTCTTTACCTGCCACAGATCCAATAAAAATAATCCGCCCTTGGTTCTGTTTTAGAAAACGAGTTAAGCCGCTGGTCAACAGCATAGGAGCTGTTATGTGAAGATTGACCATCTCTCTAATTTTTTCAGAAGATAATTCTTCTACAGGTGCAAAATAGGCAATTCCAGCATTATGAATGAGTAAACTAATATCCTTTTTTTCTGGGAAATCGGCAACCAAACGATCAACTTCCTTAGAATTAGAAAGATCACAAAAAATTGGATGGAACAACTCATGAGTAAATTTACAGTTTTCAGGTTTTTTAGAGATCCCGTAAACCTTGTAACCAATACCAACTAACATTTTCGATATGGAAAGCCCTATCCCACGAGAAGCTCCAGTCACTAAGGCAATTTTTGGTTTCGTCACAGACTCTCCATAAAATCCCAAACTAGTTTGGACCCGTCTAACACCTTGGTAGTTTTTCCTTGGTCAATAAAAGGAATCATAGGTTTCTCTCCAGGCCAACTGTGACCTAACCCATTCAACTGAATCAACCCAACTTTGGTATTTTCAGCACAAGATTCATATCTTAAAAAATCTACCTTTAACTCTACCAGGTCTTCCGTATAACTCTGCGTTTTTTTGATCACAGTATCTGCACAAAAGTTCCACTCTTTCCATCTTAATACAGAATCTTCAACCGATAAAATTTCACCACCATCTCTCACATAACCACCACTAAATGGAACCAAGGGATCATCTGTCCCCGCCATAATCCCTATGGAAACAGGGTTTGTTTTTAAGGTTTGTTTTCTTTTAAGAGTGGATACGGAAAGTTGAGCCGCTACACTCAAAACCCCTTTCCATAATTCTGGTTTTTCCACAGCCAGTCTCTGTGCCATAAAACCACCGTTTGAATGGCCTACCAAAAATACTGCCTTAGGATTAACTGAACCTTCTGCAATCAATCGTTTCACCATAAGTTCAATAAAAGTTACGTCATTGATTTGTTTTTCATCAGCAGGTGTATTCCCTCTTCCATCAGCCCAACTTCTTTTGTAACCATCAGGAAATACAACAATAAACCCTTTTGAATCAGATAACAAATCTAATTTGGTTTGCAATACCATCGATGGTCCAGATCCAAACCGACCATGCAAGGCAACTAGCAAAGGTATTTGTGATCCATTCCAATTTTTAGGATAATGAACGATATATGTTCTCTTGAGGTTTTGAATTTCAATAAAATCAGATTTTTCATTTGATGTAAGATTTCTATTAAATCCCATACATGATAAAAGAAAAATTGAGAACAAAAATAAGTAGAGACTTTTCATATGTCCTTAACCTCTAACTCCGTTGCTTCGATCAGTTGTTCTTTAAAAATTCTATTAGGCCACTGTAAAACCATTATGATGATAACAGGAATTCCTCTCCACTGATTCATTCCAATTTCATATACAGATTCCCTTTCAATTGTTCCTAGTTTAGAATATCGGAATGTAATTGTTTGTTCTGTTCGAATATGAGAAGGGATCAGACCTCCCGACAAAAAGGTAACCAGTAAATTGAGACGGTGTATCCATATATATTTATATACGGGCTCCCTTTTTTGAAGAATCAGTTCCAACTCTGAATTAGAATTTGGATCTACCATTAAACCCCTTTTTAACAAAGTTTCTAGTATTTCTTTCTTTTCTAAATCATAACGATAAAATCCGGTAAAAACAACTTTTACCTTTTCCTTTCCTATAGTTTGCGACTTACGCTCTTTTGATGTTATAGGATCAGGGAATGCAGCACAACTTAAGATAGAAATAACTATTGTTAGGTATAAAAAACAAAAAACTTTAGAACGATCATTCATTATTAGAGTCTCCTAAAAATTTTGAAACTTTTTCTCTGAGAATTGGCTTCCATTCTTTTCGATCGTCACCCCACATCAAAAGCAAAGAAACCCAGCCAAATACACGATAGGACTCCATAGGATATCGAAATTCTTTTTCGAGTTTTCCTTTTTTACTCACTCGAAAAACCAAATAATCATCATCTTTATCAATATCAGGGATTACAAAAAAAGTACTAAATGCAAGAAACCGATTTAGTAAATAAAGACCGAACCTTTCCGGGTTTCGCTCTGGTAAATAGGAAACAGGCTCAATTGATTCACCCAAAAAAAACACAAATCTAGGACTTGATTCCAATATAATTTGTACGTGAAGATCTGTATTTGATTGGTTTTGATATCTGACCGTTGTGAATTTTCCCGAATTTTGTAGAGCTTCTAAAATATAGGAAGCTCTGCGACGATCGGCTTCACCATCCCAACCAATCAATTCATAACTCAATGTTTTATCTTTTGTATAATTAGCAAAATCAACCGTATGCCTTTCTGATGAATAAAAAACAGCACACGAGGAAAGAATCAGAGGAAAAAAAGAAATACTGATTCGATTCAGAATAATTTTATACATTTTCACTTTTATCCTTTTTTTAATTCAAATTTTTCTAATTTATATTCATTACCATTTAATAAAATAGAAATAGTTTGTGTTCCTGGGTAATAAACTCTAGTGGTAATGGGAGCAAAAGAATGTCGTTTGATGATTTTAATTTTATCTTTAGGTAACAACATTTTTTCACCTAACTGAAACACTTTGTAACCATAAGAACCATTCGATAATAAAAAACCAATTTTATACTCTATCCGAACCTTTGTTTTATCCTTTGGAGTTTGACTTAAAGAGAGTTCAAATTCCAGTGAATTCCCTACTTTAATTTCTTTTTTTAACAAAGTTAAGGAAACTTTAGCAGGTTTCCATTTCGTGTTATATGAGAAAAAACTTAGAGCTTTTTTGTTTCCTTTTTTAAGTAGAGTTCTTAATGCATGTTTTAAATTTTTATCTAATTCAGGCGATTCCCCAAATCTATTTTCACAAAACTTTAATACTAAATCAGGATTTAATTTAGATATATCATTCAAATGATTCGCAACACTTCTTCTAACAATTTCATTTTCATCATTCCAAAGGATCTCTAAAATAGATAAATGAATTTCTGGATTTTGTTTAATCTCTGGAATCCCAATCCCCCAAGGCAACATTGGGCGACTTCCTTCGCTTGCCAACCTTCTCACAAATGGATCTTTATGTTTTGCCCACTTTTGCATCTGTTTCACGGTTTTATGAAAATGTTCTTTATAGAAAAAACGAATTGCAAACTCTGCGCTAGAGAAGACGGTAATTTTCTCTAAAGCTTTCATCGATGATTCAAAATCATCTAATCCCGATTTGGTGACGATATCATTCAAAAAAATATAGGGAAAATTAAAATCCGAAATCCCTTGTCCACGAAGTGTATGAATTAAATTGATTAGGTTTGGATAAATAGAAGCGATTGGGCCTTTCCAATTTTGAATCAAAACATCAGAGAGCCGATCGATTCTTTGTTTTAGTTCCATTTCCTTCCAAGGAGAAGAAAAAACTTGTTTCTGAAATTCTAGTGGTTTGATACTAGGATCGACTTGGTTTAAGTGATTTCCCAATCTGAGAACCCATTCTCGCGAATACATTTCTTTCAAAGGTTCCATATGAACTAGAACGAAAATACATTTGGCTATTCTTAATGGAACCGAAAAAGTAAACTTGGGCTAATTAACGAAATACAGAAATTTCCCAAATTTTGGCGAATTTCTGAGGGAAATCATGATAATTCACCAAAGAATGCGGGCTATACGAAACTCGCATAATTGTCACTCTTGGGAGCCTATCTCAGTCAGATATATGTATATCGTTTATCGTGCGACTTGAACTGTATTTTTTAAAAATTAAAAATCGGCCACAGGCAACCATACAGAAAAACAGGTTTTTTCCGGAACATCTTCTAATTCAATCTTTCCGTCCATTTGGGTAATGATTTTTCTACAAATATCTAATCCTAAACCCATACCTTCTCCATCTGGTTTTGTGGTAAAAAATGGATCGAAAATTTTAGTTTTAATGGAATCCGCAATGCCGGTCCCAGAATCAATAATCGATATTTTTAACCAATTTTCAACAGATTGAATTCTTATTTCCAGAGTCCCATTGTAAGACATTGCTTGTAGTGCATTGTTCAACAAGTTGATCCAAACCTGATTTAGTTTATCTCTGTTCCCAATACATTTTTTATCTGTTATATAAGTTTTAACTATATTTACCTTTGTTAGATTATAATGATAAAGTGAAAGTATAGTTTCAATTTCAAACACAAGGTCAACAACAGTATCTCCATTTACAATTTCTTTATCAGATATAAGATAACTTTTCAAAGCTTTTATCACATAAGTTGCTTTTTCCGACGCAACGGATATAATTTGATTAGAACGATAAGCAGTATTGATACTTGCGACTACTTCTAAAATTTGTAATGACTTTGCACTTTCCAATATTTTAACAAGTTCATCGCCCAACCGATAAACACCAGTTTCAACAACGAGTTGCATATGTTCTCCATACAAACCCATTTTATCAATCGCAGCAAACTTAATAGCAAGATCTTTCTTAATCATTCGCTCAGTTTTGCCTTCAATAAAAGTTCGATTTTTTAAACTTTCTTCTAATACTTTATAAAACCGAATTGAATCTTGCTCACTAAAGCCAACAATAACATCAATTACACTTTTTAGTTTATGATTTAAAAAGTTAGAAAGAAACGAATTTGATGAAACGATGGCTCCGAGAGGTGTATTCAATTCATGAGCCATTCCAGCAGCCAATTGTCCAATTACGGCTAATTTTTCCGAGGCTAGTAGTCTATCCTGTGCTTCCGTAAGTTCTTTTAATGTATTTAATAAACTTTGGTTTAAAACTTGTAAATATTCATTAGAGTTTTTTAATTCTTCTGTTCTAACCTCAACCTGTTTTTTTAAATTTTCAGAATACTGTTTATTCAAACGTCGCCACTGTATAAGCCCTAACACTACAAAAGAAAACAATAGAATCCCAAACGAATAATAAATCCAATCGTAGTTCGTTGGTGGATTTGGGTCGTAGATAAATCCTTTTAGGTTTATATTTTTTGGAAGCATTCCGAGATCAGAATATACATCATTGATATGTTTCCAACGACCAGGATTCATATATCCCATTTCAACAAGGACAGGCTGAATCAAAGGAGTCATTTGTTTTGCTTCAAACAACAATCGTTCTTTTGTATTTTTCTTTGAATACTTTTCGTAAATTAAATCGACGATTTCTTCCTGATGACTCATGGCGTATTGCCAACCACGAAGACTTGCTTCTCTAAAAACCTTTACTCTCTCTGGGTGTTCGCGAACTTCCGCTTCACTTGTAAATAAATTATCACCATAAAAATCGATACCTGCAACCCTCGGTGAATATTCCACAATAGGAAAACCTGCTTTTTTAAAATCATAAGCCTGCGTGGTAGCATATCCTGAATAGGCATCTACCTTACCTTGCATTAGATCACTTGGCGTAAATCTATGGTTTAATAACTGTAAGTCACCAACCTCAATTCCTTCCTTTTTCAGATAAGCGACAATTTCATTCATACGCGGAGTGATCATCACACGTTTCCCCGCCAAGTCATGTATACTCTGAATATTTGAAGTTTTTTTAAAAAATAAAACAGAAGGAGAGTGTTGAAAAATGACAGCAAGGACAACTACCGGTTTTCCTGCGTATCTCTCTTGGATTAATTCATTACTGCCAACCCCATATTGACCAACGGATCGAGTAACCTTTTCATGAATCCCAGTGATTCCAACTGTGCTTTCAAAAATTTCAACGTCTAATCCAACATCTTTATAATAACCTTTTTCATAAGCTGCATAGTATCCTGCAAATTGGAATTGATGGAACCATTTGAGATGAAGGGTAACTTTTTCATTTCCGAAAACGGGAGAATGGAGTAAAAAGTTGGAAAAAACTAAAAGGAGATAATAAAGTTTATGATTGATAACACTCCCATTCATAATCTGTTTTTTATATAGATTATTTCTACCAAATCAATGAATTAAATCAGGTTTTAGTATTTTATTGCATAAGAACCTGATAAAAATCTAACTGAATGAAAAGCCTTCTCATTCAAAAAAAACGAAAACTCATCCGTTAACTTTGTTCTTAACCTTGTCAATCCAATCCAAATTCAGTTTCGTTTGTTTTTCGGCATATTCGAGAGTCAGATACCAATATTCTTGATCAGGATGTTGGTTCCAATCTGCATCTAATTCTTTTTGAAAACTTTTAAGCAATTTTAAGTCTTCCTTTTGTTTACGAATTTCTTCCTCTAGTTGTTTGGTTAATAATTTGGGATTCATGTGCCTGCCAAAAAATACCTTAAATAACAACTCATTTCTTTTGTTGGACTGGATTGGAGATTCATCCATCCAGCGGCGTAACGTTTCTAACCCGGGCCGAGTAATTTTATAAACTTTTTTCTTCTTTCCACTAACATCCATTTTCTCCCTTTCACGAATGAGTCCTTCTTCCTCTAACTTCGCAAGCGTTGGATAAATTTGTCCAAAACTTTCACTCCAAAAAAAACTGATCGTGGACTCAATGTATTTTCTGATTTCGTATCCATTCATTTCACACTGAGAAAGAATTCCTAATAGTGCGTATTGTGTTTTACTTTCTCGTTTCATCTAAAATATCATTCCCCGCGAATTGCTAGTGATTCCACAAGATTTGTCCATTTAAGAAAATGTTTGAGTTTGCGGGTTCTCACTTCACCCAAAATAGTAACTTTTACCGGAGCCACTCCACAAAATTCTAATGTTCCAAATTTTAATAATTGGACACCAGGAGATTTATTGAACCATTTATAATACCAACTTGGCGCATCCATTGTTACAATGATACGAGCTGATTTACCTAACAAAAGTTTTTCGGGGAAAGGAGAGTTTTTTCTATATTTAAAAGAAAACCCAGGCAAAAAAACACGATCGATCCACGCCTTTAAAACTGCAGGCATACTGGCCCACCAACTAGGAAAAACAAAAACTAAATGGTCTGCTTCTGAAATTAACCTTTGGCTTTGAACCAAATCTGGTTCGAGAGTCGGTATAGAATCTTTTTTATGGCCCATATATAAATTATAATCGAATTTTAAGTCAGCCAATTTCAAAAAACTTACAGTGTGGCCTGTATTCTTTGCCGCATTCACATAAGTTTCCGCTAAATGTGCACAAAGTGAATTAGGGTTAGGATGGCCAAGGACAACGAGGATATTCCTCTGGTTTGTTTTCATAAATTTACCATATCTGCCAGATATATTTTCCAGCTATATCTATTAGATATAGCCAATCAATAGAAAAACTATAAATTTTTATTGTTCAACACAATAAAATGGTAAATTACTGCTACAAGTAAATGAATTCATTCCAATCGCATTGGATGAGGTTGCAAAAGTATCACCAGCATTTCCATTACCAGAAATTAAAGCCCATTCACCACAATGGAGATTTATGGCACTAGGCCAATCAGCAGCTAAACCAGTCCAAGCCGTTGTTGAAGTCGGGCGAATTGGCACGATAGGAAAAGTAAAAAGTGAATTTGCGTTCGTTGTGCCAATTATAGTTGAAGTGTCGTCATTTCGTGCATAAGAGGCAAATGGCTTTAAAACCCAGGTAATTTGACCGAAGGTTCAACTTAGATTGAGGCCAGAATTGCTTTTTATGGTTACTTCCACATAACAATTGCTACACAATATTTTAGAGAGATTTATTTTTAATGAATAGATCTTCCAAAATAGTGAAAGGTCTTATCAAATTTCATTGTTCAACACACAATAAATTTGATTGATTAGAGCAAGAAAAATTTCCTCCAAAAAAAGTAGCATCTGAATTCTGAGTTCGGAGTGCATTACCCGTATAAAAAGCAGTATTATCAGTCCAACCGTTACAGTGATTGGGACCGTAAACCCAACCAGTTGCACTACCAAACCAAGCCCCAAAAGTCACTGCGCCAATCACATTTACTAATGGAACCTGAAGTAGTGATGTAGAACCGGTATTAGAAATCAGAGTGGTTCCATCAGCCAGGTAATAATATGCGTTTGGTTTTAATACCCAATCTACTTGACCATCTCCGACATTCGCAGTTAAAGATGCAATTCGGGTGGTTCCATTTAGAATCATCGCCTTACAACTAGAACCTAATGGACATTTGCTTTCGGACTGACAAATGGCATCGGCCCCTGAAACTCCTCCGAAATCTCCGCCTCGGTAAGGATTAGCAGACAAAAATATTTTTTTTTCGTTATCCAAAACTTGCATTTGGATTTCCGCAGGATTTAAATCCAACTTACTATCAGTCGATTTTGGAATCAAAACCACACGAAAATCGCGAGTACCATTAATCAAAGAATCATTAACGCCCGTTATCTGTATTTCCTGAGGTGTCGACCAATTGTTTGAACTAAAACTGAGTGTTGTAGGATTCACATGCCCATAATCAGGATTTGAAACTATTAATTCAATATCTACCTGTGCCTCTGGTTTCTCCTTAAGGCTTACAGAAAATGGAACTGGGCTTCCGAATTGTAAACTCCCACCTCCCTCTGAAACAACTCCCCTTTTAGAACTAAGAGCAATCACTGTTGGGAAAAAAGCAATCGTACCAGTAGAACAATTATTTTTTCCTTCACTTAACAGATTAAAAATGATTGTTGATTCTAAATAAGACTCGGAATTAATATCACAGGCGTTGTTGAAAGATCGATCACTGCAATAAAAAACAAAACCTAAAAATGGAATGAATAAATAACGAAACATAAAGGAAAGAATCTAACTGCCTGTGTCACGTTGGTCCCATCGAAAATACCCGCAATCAATAATAGAAAATCTATAATTTATTGCAGGTGGTTATCGTATTCCCTTACAACTAACGGGAATAAGTTTATTCGTTATAGACAAATTCATTACATTCGGCTTTGTTTCTAGAGAAAATCTCTACTTGATTTTTAATAACTTTAAAAACTGATTTCCCTAAGAATTAAAGAACCTCCAGTAGAACGATCACCCTACTACAAAAAATCTATATTCTATCGTTTCGTTTAGCAATTTCCGTTATCACTACAATTAAAATTGCAGTGATAAGAAATTTAAAGAACAAAAAAAATACAAAAATTTACCTTACTCGATTATAGGAAATTGTTTATTTTGAATTCTAACAGCATTTAAAATTGCTAATAAAGATACGCCAACATCTGCAAAAACAGCTTCCCACATGGTTGCAATTCCACCTGCTCCTAGTAACAGAACAATAAGTTTAACAGAAAATGCTAATGCTATATTTTGAAAAACAATTTTCTTTGTTTCTTTACCAATCCATATTGCCATAGGGATTTTCATTAATTGATCATCCTGAATCACAACATCTGCTGTTTCGATTGCGGCATCACTTCCCAGTCCACCCATTGCTAAACCTACATCACTCAAAGCGATCACAGGTGCATCGTTAATTCCATCTCCAACAAAAGCAATTAATCGATGTTTATTTTTAAGTTCTTTGAAGATTCGAACTTTATCCTCAGGAAGTAGATCTCCCCACGAATTTTTAATACCGACTTTCTTTGCGACTTTAGCAACTATACTTGCTTTGTCTCCGCTTAACATGGCGGAATCAACACCCATTTTCTTTAGAATTTTGACTGTTTCGTTTGCATCTGGTTTGATGGTATCTGCTATAGAAATATATCCTGAATAATTTCCATTAAACGAAATTAGAATGATAGAGTTAGATATTGATTCCACATTCTCTAAGTTAAACGGGATTTGGAATTTTTCTAAAAGTTTTGGATTTCCTGCAAGAATCTCTTTTCCAGCAACAATTCCTCGCATTCCATGACCGGGAATCTCTTCTATACTTTCAAAAGAATTCAAACCTGACTCCGGTTTTCCAAAATAGGAATTTACTGCCACAGCAATCGGATGGGAACTATGAGACTCAAGGATATTTACTAAATCAAACAAACCTTCTTTCTCATATTCTGGTTTAAGATAAGTTTCATTCACCTTAAACTCTCCCTTAGTAATTGTTCCCGTTTTATCCATAACAACCATATTGATTTTAGCAAGAGTATCTAAAAAATGACTGCCTTTGAATAATATACCTTTTCGACTCGCTGCACCAATACCACCAAAATATCCCAAAGGGATTGAAATGACTAAAGCGCAAGGACAAGAGATAACCAAAAAAATCAGTGCCCGGTACAACCAATCTCTGAAGAAATAATTCTCTACTAGAAAATAAGGTAACAAACAGATCGCAATCGATAAAAGAACTACGATTGGAGTGTATATTTTTGCAAATTTTCTCATAAACAATTCGGTTGGCGCTTTTTGTGTCACTGCGTCCTGAACTAATTCAAGAATTTTGCTTAACTTACTATCAACAAAAGGAGTTGTAACTTTAACTCTTGATACTTTTGTCAAATTAATCATACCAGCAAATACAACATCACCACTTACTTTTGTATCTGGTTTACTTTCACCTGTTAATGCTGCTGTATCAAATGAGGCAACATCAGAAATGAGTATTGAATCTAATGCTAATTTTTCACCTGGTTTCAATTGGATTACGTCTCCGACAGCAACTAACTCTGCGGCAATTTCCTTCACTGACTCACCGTCAACGATAGTAACGATTTCAGGCCTTTGGTCCATCAAATTCTTAATATTCAATTTTGCCTTTCGAACTGCCAAACTCTGAAACACTTCCCCAATGGAATAAAATAACATAACGGCAACACCTTCGGGGTATTCGCCAATAGAAAAGGCTCCTATGGTTGCAATGCTCATCAGAAAAAATTCAGAGAAAGGATCTCCAGCGAATATTTCTTTTACGGCTTCTTTAAGAACAGGAAATCCAACAGGAAGATAAGCCAAAATATAGAATAAAACATTGAGGATCTGGAATTTCTCTGGTAATATCAATAAATTCTCAATCGCTAAGGCAACACCTAACAATACAGAAGAAATGATTGGGGGAAGAAATAATAGAAACATTGAATTATTTTTACCCTCAGAAGGATTTTCATGATCATGATGATTTTCTTCACCAGATCCATGATCATGAGTCTTTTGATTCATCATGTTTTTGTTTTTAATTGGTATGTCATCATGCGCACAACAAGAATGTTTCTGTTCCTGGTTCCGATTCATTTTTACAACCTCTGATTTAAAATTTTTATTCATAATTTTCAATTACTCTTCCAGCCATTCGTAAAATACAGGCAATAGAAATAAGGTCAGAAGAGTGGAAGAAACCAAACCACCAATAACAACAGTGGCCAAAGGTTTTTGCACTTCAGCTCCAAGCCCTTCACCAATTGCCATAGGAATGAATCCAAGTGAAGCAACAAGAGCTGTCATTAACACAGGCCGTAACCTTGAAACAGCAGCTTCCTTAACCGCATTCTCTAAAGAGAATCCGTTGGAACGAAGTAGATTGATATTGTGAATTTTAACAACACCATTGAGAATGGCAATCCCTGATAAGGCGATAAAACCTATGGCAGCAGAAATACTAAAACTCATATCCCTTAAATAGAGAGCAAAAATTCCTCCTGTAGTTGCAAAAGGAATACTTAGATAAACAAGGATTGTTTGTTTATAACTATTCAAACTTTTTAAAAGCAAAAAGAAAATGGCAATTAAAGTTACAGGAACAACAACTACAAGTTTCGATTTTGCTTTTTCTAAATTTTTAAATTGGCCTCCCCAAAAAACTTGATACCCTTTGGGAATACTTAAATTTTTCTCAATTTTTGCTTTCGCTTCGCTGACAAAGCTTTCAACATCTCGATCTTCTAAATTAATAGAAATTGCCGCATATCGCCTTCCATTACTCCGAGAGATCGTCATTACCTTTTTTTCCAATTTATAATCAGAGACTTCTTTCATTGGAACTAGTCCAAGATCGAGAGTACCAATAGGTAGTTGATTCAAATCTTCAATAGAATCGCGGTATTCTTCAGCTAACTTAACAACAATGGGAAACTTTCTATCATTGTCATAATAATTTCCAATGTTTCTCCCACCGAGATAGGAGTTATAAGTTGTGTTGAAATCTTGAATTGAAATTCCGTAACGAAGTATACGATCATAATTAGGTTTAAAGTCCAATACCTTCCCATATCTTAAGGCTAAAATAGGATCAAGTTCTACATCGCCTGCACCATTAATTGTTTTTAAGTTTTCTTCAGCAGAATTTTGAAGTGAGATTAGAGTTTCTAGATCATTTCCTAAAACTCTAAAAGTAATATCAGCTCGACTCCCTTCTAACAATTCATTGAATCTTGCTTCCACTGGTTGCCCAATAGAAATCTCACCATCGGGAAATTCTTCATTTAGTTTGGAACGTAATCTTTCTAAAAAAGGAAGCCAGTTTTTTTCTTTGATTAAATCAGCGACAATGTCCTTTTTTAAAATTACAAATGTATCCGACATATAGATTCCCATTGGATCATTTGCAACTTCCGTTGTTCCTGTTCTTGAAAAAACATATTCTACCTCCTCAAAGGTCTGCAAAAGTTTTTCAACTTGTTTCTGGGATTCAGTCGATTTAGAAAGACTGATGTTACTTTCTCGAACGACTGTCACCATGATATCCCCTTCCTTTAGTTGTGGAATGAAGTCTCCACCCAGTTGAAAAAACAAGAGAACCGAAACAAAAAAAAGTAGAATAGCAGAGAGAAGGGCAAACTTTCGCTGCTTAAAACCGAATAACAAGACGGGAACATAAATATTTTTGATTCGATCAAATCTTTCGACTTTCTTTTTTTTCTTATGTTTACTTTTAACAATGATTAAACATAAAAAGGGAATCAGTATTAAAGTGATTAAGTAACTTCCTCCTAATGCAAGAAGTACCGCTTGCGCCATTGGACGAAACATCTTTCCCTCTACACCATCTAAAGTCAAAATGGGAATATAGACCGTCATCACAATAATGATCCCAGAAGTTACCGGAACCAAAATTTCTTTCGAAGCTTCCAATACAAAGGTTATGGGGTCAACGATCGTTTCTTCACCAAGTGCTTCTTTTTTTGCTAGGACATTTTCAACCATAACAATAGCAGCATCAACTAAGAGGCCGAAATCAATGGCGCCAAGACTCATCAAATTCGCAGAAATATTAAAGTAATACATACCGATTGCAGTAAACAACATCGAAAGCGGTATAATGATTGCTACGAATATCGAAGCTCTAAAATTTCCTAATGCTAGAAACAAAATGAGTACAACAAGCAAAGCTCCTTCTGTTAAATTTTTTAATATTGTGGTTATCGTTGCATTAACCAAAAAACTTCTTTCACTTAGAATTTTAATCTCAACATCTTCTGGGAGCTGAATCTGAGGCAAAAATTCTTTTAAATTGCTAACTGTTTCTCTACTATTGGCTCCCACATACATCATCACTGTGCCGAGCACTATCTCCTTTCCGTTATGGCTCGCAGATCCAAGTCTCTGCATTCCATGCACTCGCACAATTGCTAAGTCGCTTACACGAATTAAATTACCGAAACCATTTTGCCTAACCGGAATTTTCCTAATATCTTCTTCTCTAATTCCGCTCCCGAAGGATCTGGCGATAATCATCTCGTCATTTTTTTCAATGTAACCACCACCAAAGTTATCACCAACAGTTTCGAGAGCATTAACCACTTCATTGATACTAACGCTATTTGATCTCAATTTTTCTGGGATTAGATCAATATGAATCTCTTGTGCATACCCGCCAATAGTATCTACCTCAGCAATATTTTTTACATTAGAGCGAATTTGATTTCGTATACTCAAATCTTGGATTGTTCTTAGATAGGTTAATTTTTCAGCCTCAGTTAAACTTGCAAGCTTAGAGCCTTCTTTGGCCTCAACAGAATACATTAAAATTTCGCCAAGACCCGTTGTAATCGGAGTTAACTCAGGTATTGTCCATGGTGGAATTTTATCTTTTACATTTTGCAATCGTTCCAATACAATTTGTCTTGCACGATAGACATCAGTGCCATCTTCGAAAGTTAAAACGACATTGGACAAACCGAACTTAGATAGAGACCTTACGTCTACGACACCCGGAATCCCTGACAGTTCTGTTTCTATAAAAAATGTAATTGTTTTCTCAACTTGTTCAGGATCCAATGATCCGGATTTTGTATTCACTTCTACGATTACATTCGATATATCTGGCAATGCATCGAGAGACACTCTTGATAGAGAAAAGATACCTACCGAAATTAACAAAACCGCAAAAATAACAACAAAACTTCTATTCTTTAATGAATACTCTAATATCTTAGTTAACATTGATGGCCTCTTGGAAATTTGGGTTATTTGTTAGAAACAGAATTTCCGTGATATTTTCGACAAATTGCATTTGGTAATCATAAATTGCTTCATGTGTTTCATGAAGTTGCATTTCCAACTCTAAATAATTTATTAAACTAATTCTTCCTTTTCTAAATTCAATATCAGCATAACTTAATTTTTGTTCTATGGATGGAACGAGGGAAATGGAAAATTTATCCAAAGACCTATTAATGGATTCATATTCGATTAAACTTGCGTTTAGCCTTGTTGTTAAAATTCTAATTTGATGATTCAATAAATAATTCTCGGAAGCGACTCTCGACTGAATACTCTTTACGACATCCTCATTTGTATCCAATGAGGGAATGGCAAAAGACACACCTAGATCGAAAAATCGGTTAGCAACTCCGGACTTATCCTCACCAATGCTACCTTGTAATTTGATATCAGAATACTTATCTAGTTTTGCTAGTTCAACTTCTTCTTTTGATTGTTGTATCTTAGTGTGAGACTGTTTTAATATTGGATTTTTCTCTATCATCTCAGCGATTAATTCTTTTTTTTGAAGTGGTTTTCCTCTTTGTAGCCATGGACTAACAACACTTACTTCACTATCCAAACCTAAGAAAAAATTTAAATTTTCCCAATTCACCTGTTTGTTTTGTTCCAAAACGATTAGATGTTTCTGAAGACTTAAAATCCTATTTTGAACTAGGTACAATTCAACTTTAGTCTCGGGAGATACAAAAACCTTCTTCTCAATGAAAGATTCAATTTGAGAAACTCTTTTAATTCTGTCTTGAATGTGTGAGGCTTTTTCCAAAGCAATTAAATACGAATATACTAATTTAATTACACTAAATCGATATTCTAATCTACTTTGCTCCAATTCAGCTAAAAGATTTTTTTCCGTCGCTTCTGCGATTTTGATTCGTAAATCTCGTTTTCCAGGATAATAAAAATCCTGACTTAATCCGACTGAATACTCTGGTCCAGCTTCATTGCTCGCTCTCCTTCGACCGTAATCGAGAGAGACGTTTGGGTTCTTGTACTTTCCAGCCTTTTGTTTTAACTTTTCAGCTTCTTCTACTTTTGCTTGACCAGCTAAAATTAAATCAGCCTTAGAGTCAGCAAGGTCTAAAACCTCTTTCAAAGAAAGAGACTTAGTTACTTGCGAATGAATAGGCAAGGCAAACAGGAATGCTAACACAATAGCATTTTTAGGTAAAAACATACATAATCTCCAATTTAAAGTTTGTTAACCGAGGAACTGGTAACTGACTTTTAAATTAGGAGCAAAATGGAGTTGAGGTGTTTTGAGTAATAAAGTTCTGAAAATACCAATTCAGGTTTTTGGTATTCTAAGTTTTTAATTAGTGAGTTGGGAATTTCAGATACGAAATCGATCAAAGATACAGTAAATACAGGCTTTATATATTTGATAGAGTCAAATATTGAATAGTCTTTTTGGCAAAAACAATCTTCAATTTTATGATCTTTACCATCACAAGGTTCTTGTGATTTTTGATGTCCATCATCGATTGCCTGATAAATGAACTCGTCGTTTAAACAATTAATTTCATAAGCCTCTAGTACATTACATGAAACGGAACTTAAAATTCCAAACAATGAAATGTATGTAAACAACTTACGAATCATAATTTTTTAATGTTTCCAGAAATCCTTATCTCAAAATTAATCCGCAATCGAACTTGGCAAGAAAATTTAGATGATAAATGCAACCAGCTATCATCATTGATGAAAAAAGTTGAGTTTATCCCCTAAACTTTCTATCCTTCATTTTTATTTGTTTAGCGAAATTTATTTCTTTAAACCCGCAAGACCGGTACTATCGGTATCTGCATCCTTTAATAAACTCTTTAAATCATCCGGAATGGACATAGAAGCAAATATAGGAACAGAAGCTGCACCAGTATTTCCGACAGGAATTCGATTGAGTAAACTTCCGACCCAACCTACTGACATTCGAATCATTTGTCCCAAGATTTCTTTTCCATTTAAGGTCCTAATTCCATGTAATAACATTCGGAAATGAATTCCTGTATGAGGAATGGGATGGTATTGCCCAATGATATGAGCTCTTTCTAAAAAAAGCCAAGCCTTAACGAAATTTTTTTCCTTCAATGAGAGATGATAACCCTCTAATTCTTTTAGGTAGGCCAGCTTGAAGTTCTTAGGCATTTTAAAATTCACGTTGTTCAACCGATTCCTTTTTATTTTATCTCGGAAATCAATAATTCATGAAGTCCTAAGATAAATTTATATTACCCGAAATAAGAGGGATATACTTGTATAAAAGGGCTATTGAGAAAATATTTTTAGTTCAAAATGAGGATTTTTTTTAAGTTCAGAAGGACTCAACCCAAAAGATCTACGTAACACTCGATTAAAATGTGGCTGATCAAAGAACCCACTTTCATGAGCTGCATGAATTAATTCCTTATGTTCAATTAATGTCAGCACAGCTTTTTGTGTTTTTTTCCATAATTTATAACTTGAAAATGTAATTCCAGTTTCATCTCGAAATAAATGGCGAAATCTGCTGGGTGATAATTTTGTTATTTTAGATATTTCAGCTAAAGATAATTGTTCCAGTTCGTCCTGGTGTATGAAAGACAAACTATCCTTAATTCGATCATCAATATTTCTTTGATTGTCTAAAATAAATTTATCTTTAAGTAATTGAATTATTTTGTTTATGGCATCACTCTGATTTGACTTCAATTGTGTTTCGATGTATAAAATATCGGAATCGGAAACAATGCCCTGTAAGTCATAAGCAGGGTCTCCTTCTTTTTGATCCAAAACAATTGGATCAGATAAATTAAATAACAACGGATCAATTAATAAAATAATAAAACGTTCATTCCCGAATGTGGTCTCATGACTTACACCCGAAGGAATCAAAGCTGCCTGTGAATAAAAATCTTTTCCATTCTTCCCTCGAAGCAGAAATGATTTGTCCAAAGAAAAACAAAACTGATGATAAAAGTGACTATGTCGTTTGGTTGCAAAGGATACACCTGTATAAGCAGCTGCTTCATTCCAAATATAAAATCTTGATTTCTGATTTGTATCCATTTTATTGAAAGTGATTAATGCACTTATAATGAATTTATGAATTGGGCCATTAGATTTCCAACGGATTGTTTTGTTGTTTCGTCTGTAATTTTTCCATCTACAGACACTTTCCCCTTAACCCCGGAAATTAAAAGATTAGTCTCTTCCGATAATTTTGCACCAATTGTTTTCAAAATCAAAAGTAAAGATTCGTGTGCTTTTTCTCCAACAGATGCTGCAGTGATTAACGCTACCGGTTTATCAGTAAACACAACAGAATAGACTGCCCATTCCAAAGCATTTTTCAATACACCAGGAATGCTAAATACATATTCTGGTGAACAGATAAGGATTCCGTCTGCACTTTGAATTTCTTTCAAAAAATCTTTTATAATCAATGGAGTTTCTTCCTCTGAAATTCCAGAAAGAAAAAAAGGGAAATTAACAATTCCATCATAAATATTGATTTCACATTCATTTGAAAAATTATCTTTTATGGTTTGTAAAATTTTTCTGTTATAAGAAGTAGAACTGATCCCGCCTGATATGGCAAGAATTGAAGGTTTGCGTATTTCCATTGTTTAAATTTTAATTCCTAAAATTTTCTTTGTTCCATCTGTCTCTTTTGTATAAGAAAAAAGCTTTAAGATCGAAAATTTTTCATATCCATTCTCTTCTGTTTGGTATTCCCAAAGCCAACCCCAAAGACTTCCTCTTTTTATGTATCCTCTTTCATTTTCTGTTTTCTCTTGGTACAAAGCACCTAACAATACATACGTCGAATATTGGTTATCAGATTTGGTTCTATTATGATAATAACCAAGACCAGCAATTAATAACTCCGTTTTCTCCTCTTCTGAATCGAAAAGATAATAAAGAAAAGGACCATACAACCTCGATTTTTCTTTTTCAGCATCTGCAGTTCTTATGATCGGGAAAAAATTATATATGGTTTTATAAGAACTGTCATCATATCCCAACCACAAGAAGGTTAACCTATTGAGTTTGGTTGGCTCTTTTTTAAAACTCCATACCAAATCGCGCATACTTCTAAACTGATAATTTGATTCTGTATTTTCGGATTCAATTAAATATAAAAAATTATAATAATGTCCGGTTCGATTCCATTCTAAATAATTCAAAAAACTAAAGGTTGTAAAACTATCAGAACTCCAGGAATTAAAAGACAGAGGGATTAATGAAAAACTAGTGTTTGTTTTATAAAAAGGAAAAATCAGAAGATGGGAAAGTTTTTCATTTGTTTCTATTTTCTCCACGGATTTTGATTTATTGTTTATAGATAGGTCGTTAGCCTTAGACCATTCCCAATCCATAAACCACAAAACATTTGTTCTTGTTTCATGATGATTATTTCTACGATAAAAGAAAGGTGTAATCCATAAAGTAGTCCCACTTCGTTTGTCTATGTTTTCCCAATTGTCATAGGAAATCCATAGAGGCCAAAACAAAAACTCAGAACGTTCTATTTTGGGTTGTTTCGTAGTATTGTGATAAGAGAATAATGTAAATGTACGAGTCGAACTCATCTCATTAGTCTCATACTTCTGATGGATATAAAAAGGAAGAACTCTATGCCCGGAATTTATATCAGAACGGTAAACATTTACAAGAGGCCAAAAATAAGATCTCTCTTTCCGATTGTTTTCTTTTACATCTTCAGTTAAGTATAAATTGAGTAAATAAACACGAAATTCGGAATCTTTATCTTTTTGTTTTCCATACAAAGGAAATAAGACTTTATATTCTAAATCATCCGATTGGTAACTAAACCAAATAGGGAAAAATGGCGGCAAAAGAACAACATTATCGTCCGAACTCTCATCCCATGTAAACCAAGCAAGTGGTAACAACCGAATATGTCTTTTGGAGTCGGCTCTTTCATAAGAAAAAACTCCAAATAACAAATTATAACCAATAAAACTATCGCTACTCTCTCGTTTGAATTCTCTTTTTTTAATTACTTGAGGGTCTTTTATTTCTGAAGGTTTTATTTTTTCCGTGACTAACTTTGAGTCCAAAACTTTAGTTCTTTGTGAGTAACCAACCAAATTATATAAAACTCCGAAATCAAAATCTACATAAACATTTCCATCGCTAGACGCCAAATTTACGTTTGCCGAATTTGTCTTTGTATACCATAACAAATTAATATGATAGTCTTCTTCTGAATCAGAATAATTGATATATAAAGGAAAAATTAAATCAAATTCCTTTCCTGGAGCTCGATAGTGCCCGAGAAATGGAAACCCAACGATCAACCGTTCATCCTTTACCTTATCATCAGAATAATAAATTGGCCCAAACCAATATTCATTAAAGTTAGATCGATTGTTTTGATAAAACAGTAACAAAGGAAGGAATAAATAGTTCTCTTTGGAATAATAAACTAAAGGGAATATTGAAAATTCATGAAGCCCTTTTTTATCATTTACTTCAAGATGTAATAAAGTAAGAAGTCTAGTATAATGGTTTTTATTTTCTCCAGCGGTTTCTCGGTTATGATAGTATAACAATGGTAAAATGGGAAAACCAAAACGACTTCGTACATCGTTTTTATTAGAAAAGAAAAAAGGAACTGTGGTTAAGTAAGAACTATTTGTGTCTTTTCCCCAAAAAATAAATGGATAAAAAGATTGATCCACTCCTTCCCTTTCTATCGTTGTATTGAGATTGAGTATTCGCTTGTATTCACGATTGTCGGATTTACTTTGAATATGGTAATAAAAGGGAAATATAGATTTTGTTTTTGCTTTTGGATAATCGTAATATCGATAGAATCCTAATGCACGAATCGAATGATGATTTGTCCAATTTTCTACGTCGTAAAAAATATTACTGGCAGTAAACTTAGCACTCCTTTCACTCCCATAAACTTTTGTTTCCTTTTCCGATTCTAAATCATACCAAGCTTTAGCATTCAATCCACAGGGAAGTGCAAAAAAAATAAAAACAAAAATGGATTGATAGAGAGCGATCAGAGTTCGTCTAAAAATGTCCATAGCTTTGAAGTGTCCTACGGACTCTTGTTTTTATGCAAGAAATTACTTGGTGGTTTTAGATTCTTCCTTCATTGGTAAATTGATTAACTTTTTTGTTTTTTTGGGGATATGTTCAATGATCTCTGCTGATTTAAGAATTTTTGAATTAGATTTACTGTTAACATATTTATAATTTATTTCAGACAAGAGAATCGGCTTACTCGAAGGATACATTTGACCAATTTGTTTTTTTCCATCCCTATCATAAAAAGGAATGACTGATTTGGAAATTGAGCGATAAGGAAGGTAGGTAGATACCTTGATTAACCGACCTTCTTTATCATATTGATAATCATTAAAACCTAATACAATTTCTTCCTTGGAAACTATGATTCCTTCCAATACATCTTCCGTAAATTCGTAAGTTCCTTTTCCCATGCCCAAGATAATCGCTGTCCCCGTAGAAGCAATGTATACAATTCCCAAAGCTGCAAAACTTACCACAGCTGAAGTTGCATAAACGGGCATATAAACTGGCGAATTATAGTTTGCCCTCCGAATATCATATTCTGTTCTAAGAGTTTGTCTAATTGAAAGATAGTTGGTAACATTGATAGCGTAATACACTGGATAATACAAATACTCTGTCGGACGTAAGTTCAGATCTTTGGAATCCACAAGTATAGCAATACTTCTGACAATTCGGTTATTTTCTTTATCACGAAGAATTCCGTAATAAATTTCACCTTGCGAACTAGGCCTTTTTATTGGCTCAGAGAGAATTGGCAAAAGGGATTCAGAAAATTCTAGTTTTTTGACAAACTCAGCAGGTAACAAAGAGTCGTTTAGGTTTTCTTTTGGGATATAGACTTTCTGCGTCGAACAGGAAAAAAAAGAAAGAAGCAAAACAAAGGTAAGGTGATTTGATAATATAAATTTCATTTAGTGATTTATTGAATACAAAAAGGAATGTTACGAGAAGAAACAATCAACTTTTTGTTTCACCATTCAAAAAGAAAGTAAATAGATCAGAAAAAAAATGGATCCCTTGTTTTTAGATTTCCCGATTCTAATATTTATAAGTTTCCACAACTGTTTGTAAATGTTCTCCCGTAACTTCAATGTCTTTGGCTGTCTCCAAAAGAACCAAAGAATTATCAGCAATCACCTGTGTTCCGGTAGCGATGGTTTCTATCGATTTAGAAATTTCCTCAACCGCTATTTTTTCCTGCGAAGCTGCATTTAGAATATGAAGGGAATTTTCATTAATTTTATGAACTGATTCTACAATACGATTGGTATCGGCAGTTTGTTTGTCTTGAGCAGAACTAACGAGTTTTGCGGTTTCTTGAATTTTTGAGATATTGTCCAGCAACTCTCTGAAACTATCTTCCGTATTCATCATAAGTCCAACACTAGTTTTGATTGCATTTTTGGTATCAGTGGTTAAGGATTGAATGTTCCTTGTGTTATGAGCAGTTTGTTCTGCAAGTTTTCCTATCTCTTGGGCAACAACAGCAAATCCTCTACCAAGATCCCCTGCCCTTGCCGCTTCAATCGCTGCATTGAGCGCCAGTAAGTTGGTTCGTTCCGATATTTCATTAATGATATTGACAACTTCATCAATGAGTTCCGCCTTTTGGTTGACTATATGAATGGAATCAGCTGTGTTTTTTGTGGTTAACATTCCATCATTGGCCTGTTTGTAAAATTCTTCTGTAAGATTTGTCATTCCAAACATTGCATTTGCAACATCTGCCATTGCAGTTTTAAAATCAGAAGTAACTTTTTCAATTTCCTTTAAGTGCTCAGCTTGTGTAGAGATATTTAAAAAAACATTTTCTACTGACGCTGCTAACTCTTCTGTAGCGGCAGAGGTTTGTTCTGTGGATGCTGCTTGATCCTGGGTGGTTGCAGAATAATTTCTAACTAAACTTGCCGCATCTTTTGATTTATTTGACAATTCACCAGAAACTTGCCTAAGGATAAAAACGATTTCAGTAATATTTAAAATAAAAACACCCATCCACTTTAGTAACCCACCTATTTCGTCATGAATTCCATAATCTAAGTTTTCTTTTAGTTCCCCTGAACCTCTTACAATTTGACTAATTATATTAGTACTATTTCGTATGACAGACATTATGCTTTGGATAATTAGATATTGCAGGACAATAAAAAAAACAAGAACTATCGAAGTAATAATTAGGATCGCAACTGCATATTTTTTTGCAAAATTTGCTCTTTCCGTAAATTTCTCGGATAGTTGCTTTGAGATGAGTTCATTTACGTTAAAAATTTGATCAATCAAATTGGTTGTAGCATCATAATACTCTATTGGCTTTAATGTTGGTATTTTTTCATTGATCACTCTATTTTGAATTAATTCACGTAAGGAAGGAAATTCAGCTTCTGCTTTTTCGTAAGTTTTAACTATAGTTTTACTATCTGGATTAAATTTACTGACAGAACTCATACTTACAGAAATAGATTCAAAATGATTCGAAACTGCACCGATGATTTCTTGAATTACTTTTTTCTCTGATAGATCTGCTTTTGCTCCTTTTACGATATGTGCCAGGCCTGTCCCACGAAGTTGACCAAGTTTTTCTGCTAAATAAGGTAGTTTTGTCAGAGACACATCAATCATAAAGTAAGTATCTTTGTCTGGATCTAAAAATAATCCTGATGATTCGCCCACCGTATTATTTACATTTAACATCGACTTAATCAAACGAACATGCTTTAGATAACTTTCCTTTGCTGTTAAACTCATGTTGATTTCTTTTAGATGATTCCAGTTTTTATGAATTTCATTTGATTCTTTATAAACTTGGAAATGATTTCCTTCTGTTTCATTTAAGTTTACAAAAGCTAAAAAAACAATATCTAGTTCGTTTTCAATTTTTACGGCTTCTTCTTTAGCTGATGAATCTCCATTCAAAAAACGAGCCATAAATCCTCGATGTTTTGCGGTGAGACGCATTAACTTGGCAAGGCTTAAATTATATTCTGATCCTTTCAGCCGATTCAATGCCCCTTCATATTCCTTTTTTTTGATTAAAATTAAATTACCTCCTAAAACCAACATAAGAATGGCCATCAGTCCAAACACGAACAGAAGCTTTGTTTTTATTTTAAATTTATAAATAATTTTTTTGGGATTCAAACTAAAACCAGACTGTAACCTCTTTGGATTTAAATAAAATTCTTCGGCTTCTTTAGTTTGATTTTCCGAAGTTGCTCTCATTACATACATATAACCCAAAGTATTTCCTTCGGTGTCGTAATAAGGAGTGATGGTTGTATTGGCCCAAAAATAATTTCCAGATTTTGTTTGGTTCTTTAAAAAACCATTCCAAGGTTCATTGGCACCAAGGGTTTTATGAATATTTCGATGGATTGATTCAGGAGTTTCTGAATGTTGTATTTTTTTAATAGAATGACCTAACAATTCACTCCTTTCAAACTCGCTCAATTGAACCAAATCATCGTTAACGGAGACAATATTACCGATTAGGTCTGTTTTAATGGATAAAGTGGTGTTTTGTGGGATTCTAACCTGAGAACTCATACCGATGCTCCAAACCAAATATTAAATCTAAAAAGAAATAAAAAGAGAACTTACGAATATGAAAATGTGTTAAAACAATCGAATAGTTACTCTTATCTCAGGGAAGTTGGAAATTCTTTTTTTGATGAACGAGAAAAAAAAGAGAAATTTCCTTACAACCTCCCCTCGACTAACAAGAAATTTTTTCTTCTATTGATTCACTTTTCCCTGAATTTTTATCCAAAAAATGCAATAATCCAAACCTGACAGATTTAACTTCCTCACCAACTACCAGAAATTTATTTCTTCTGAATTTGATCGGCAAACTTTCGCTAGGTAAATCAATTCCCCAAGAAATGATTCCGTAGATGTATCATAAATTCAGCTAACAATGATTAGCACAATTTTCTTATTTTTCAAAGAACTCCCAGAAAGAGGGTATGCCACAATACAAAAACAACATAATTAATGTTAAATTATAAACCAATACAACAACAATCTGGAACTATTCTTATAATAATTATAAAATTATATAAACAATGTTAGTTGTTGTATTAATTCCAATATTTGAATTCTCTCAATTTTAAAAAATTTGAGTCGCATTTGTTTATTTTAAAATAATACCATGTACATTGTGTTATCAATGTGTCACTGAGTTCTTATAATTTTAGATTCATTCGATAAACATGAACCATCATTTTTAAAATGATTCAAAAAAAGAGAAGGAGGATTTGTAGTGACCACAAAAAGAAATGATGTCATTATAATCGGAGCAGGTATCGCAGGTTTGGTGGCGGCATACGAATGTCTAAACCAAGGAAAATCTGTTTTAATTTTAGAAAGAAATACCGAGGAACATTTGGGTGGTCTCGCCAAATTATCATTTGGTGGAATGGCCCTCATTGGTACCCCGTTACAAAAACGTTTAGGTATCAAAGATACTCCCGAGATTGCTTTGGATGATTGGCATTCCTTTGCTGACTTTGGGGCACAGGATGTTTTTCCAAAGAAATGGGCCGAACAATATGTTCACGAAAGTCTTGGGCAAGTCTATCATTGGCTTGGGAGTTTGGGTTTACATTTTTTCCCAGTGGTCAATTGGGTAGAAAGAGGACAATACAAAAGAGGAAATTCCGTTCCTCGTTACCATGTTCTTTGGGGTACAGGATACCGTTTGGTAGAACGTTTCGTTGAATTATTAAAAAAACACAAACATAGTGCAAAACTAAATTATCGATTCGAACATAAAGTCACCGATTTAATCAAAGAAAATGGAAAGATCGTTGGTTGCGTCGCCGAACAAGAAAAAACGGGGAATCAAGATCTGACTTTTTATGCTGATCATGTTATGGTAGCAACAGGAGGTATCACTGGTTGTTTAAATAAGGTGCGGGAACATTGGCACAAACCTTGGGGAGAGGCACCAAAGGAAATGCTGAATGGTTCCCATCCTTTTGCAGACGGTTTAGTGCATGATGCTGTGGAGAGACATGGCGGAAACCTCACCCATTTGGACAAAATGTGGAACTATGCTGCAGGAATTCCCAATCCTAAACCAGAATTTGACGGACATGGACTCAGCCTAATCCCTTGTAAGTCCGCCTTGTGGCTTGACCATTCGGGGAGACGGATTGGGCCCGAGCCAATGATGACCGGTTTTGATACCAATGAACTTTGCCGTAGGATCTCTAGTTTAGAAAAACCTTATACTTGGCAACTTTTGAATTGGAGAATTGCAGCAAAAGAACTTGCTGTTTCCGGTTCCGAACACAATCCCATGATCCGAGACCGAAAACTCGTTTCTTTTCTAAGAGAGGTTTTACTCGGTAACCATCGCCTAGTCCGACAGTTACAAAAAGAAAGTGATCATTTTCTCGTAGCAAACAACTTACGCGAATTAGCTGAGAAAATGAATCACTTAAATGGTGATCATTCGATTGATTACGAAGTATTAAAACACGAAGTCACTCAGTTTGATGATGTGATTCGGCGTGGCAAAGGGCTTTGGAACGACGACCAGTTGAGAAGAATTCAACATGCTAGGTCATGGAGATCGGATCGCGTGAGAACCTGTGCCCCAAAACCCATTTTGGATCCCAGTGCAGGCCCACTCATTGCTATCAAACTAAGACTCATTACTCGTAAAAGTCTGGGAGGAATTCAAACCGATTTAGAAAGTCGCGTATTAGATCCGTTAGGTTCCCCTATCCCTGGACTTTATGCCATTGGTGAAGCCGCAGGATTTGGTGGCGGTGGTGCTAGCGGATTTAAATCTTTGGAAGGGACATTTTTATCCGGTTGTATCTTAACAGCAAGAGCAGCGGCAAAATCGGCGAACAATGGTGTTTCCTATAGTGAACAGAAAAAACAAGGGAGTCTAGTTAGATGAATAAAACAGGTGCATGGTTAGTTAGATATGCGTTAGAACAAATTGGGGTTCGTTATACTTTTGGAATCCCTGGAGTTCATAATACAGAAATTTATGATGAATTGAATAGTTCTGATTCGATTACACCAATGTTAGTTACTCATGAAGGTTGTGGTGCCTTTATGGCCGATGCCATCAGTCGCACAAGCAATTCGATCGGAACGATACTCATCGTGCCCGCAGCTGGTGTGACTCATGCGGCAAGTGGAATCGGAGAGGCTTTTTTAGATGGAGTTCCTATGTTAGTCATCGCTGGTGGAGTCCGAAGTGATTCCCAGTTCCAATACCAATTGCATGATATGGACCAACATACCTTACTCAAACCCATTACTAAAAAAACATTCAAAGTTGAGTCGCAAGAAGATGTAGTGGAGACTCTCTATGAAGCATATCAAATTGCTGTTAGTGGAGAACCAGGTCCGGTATTTGTAGAAATTCCAGTCAATATTCAACTTTACACAGGTTCTGTAGAAAACCTTCCCACTTACAAAGAGTATTGTAAGGCACAGATAGTAACACCTCCACCTTTTCCTTTTGCAAGTCTAGACGAGGCTGTGGAACTATTAATTCAGGCTAAGGCCCCTGGTTTGTTTTTGGGATGGGGGGCCGTTGACGCGACCACCTCCACTCTGGAAATTGCTGAATTGTTAGGTGCACCCGTAGCAACCACCTTACAGGGTTTAAGTGCATTTCCCGGGAACCATCCATTGCATTGTGGAATGAGTTTTGGTGCCGCAGCAGTTCCTGCCGCAACAAAAGCTTTTTCTGATTGTGATTGTTTGCTCGCAGTGGGTACTCGTTTTGCAGAAATTGCAACTGCCAGTTTTGGAGTGACTGTCCCAAAAAATCTAATTCATATTGATATCAATCCAAATGTGTTAAACGCCAATTATCCAGCCAAAGTAGGCATTACTGGTGATGCCAAATTGATACTACCAGAATTGCTAAAAAGACTCAAACTTAAATTAGAAGAAAATAAACAAAATAGAGAAGAACGAACTGAAAAACTCAAAGCGAATATTCTAAAAAATAAACAAGCTTATACAGAAGAGTGGTTCCAACATGATAGTCAGGACAGAGTCAATCCTGCGAGGTTTTTCAGTATTTTACGAACAACCTTACCCGATGATGGGTTTGTTGTTGTTGATGATGGAAACCATACATTTCTGACAGCAGAACTTATGCCGATTCATAAACCAAGGCATATGATTTCACCAACTGATTTTAATTGTATGGGTTATGCGGTGCCGGCAACGATCGCAACCAAACTGGCAAATCCTGATAAAGCTGTTGTGGGTATCATTGGTGACGGGGCATTTCTTATGACTTGTATGGAAATCATCACTGCCAGTAGAAACCAGATTGGAGCCATTTTTACTGTCTTCAATGATGGAGAGTTATCACAAATTGCACAGGCCCAACAAGTTCCTTACAATCGTAAAACTTGTACGGTTCTTGGAACCACACGTTTTGAAGGCATAGCTCTGGCAACGGGTGCCGAATACCTAAAGATTGAAACCAATGAGGAGATCCAAGAAAAGTTAGAAACTGCCTGGAATCTGACGAAACTAGGACATCCAGTGATTTTGGATGTTCATATTGATTATAGTAAAAAAACGCGGTTCACTCAAGGGATTGTCGGGACAAATCTCAAACGATTGCCATTTGCTGCAAAAATACGAATGATCAGCCGTGCACTGGTGAGAAAAGTGACCGGATAGGGTCATTTTTCTTTTGCGTATCTTACTTGCACCTATGGAAGGACTTCTCGATTACCGCTTACGCGATACACTAACACGCGTAGGTGGGTTTGATGAATGTGTCAGCGAATTCATTCGAGTAAACGATACCCTTCTCCCCTCTCACCGGTTTTACCGTTATGTTCCCGAGTTGTATGAAGATTGCAAAACTAAAGCAGGGGTTCCTGTGAAAGTACAACTTTTGGGTTCGGATCCCATTTGTATGGCAGAAAACGCAAGTAAGGTGGCGTCTCTTGGTGCCTATGGAATCGATATTAATTTTGGATGTCCTGCCCCTACTGTGAACAGAAACCGAGGAGGTGCCGCTCTCCTCAAAGAACCCGATCTAATGTTTGCGATTGTAAATGCGATTCGTAGGGCAGTGCCTAAAGAAATTCCCGTGACTGCTAAGATGCGACTGGGATATGATTCCGCCGAACCAGCGCTTGTTTGTGCAAAGGCTTTAGAAGACGGAGGAGCCGAAGAAATTGTAGTCCATGCAAGAACCAAAACAGACGGATACAAACCTCCTGCCTATTGGGATTGGATTACAAAAATTCGTTCTACAGTCAAAGTTCCCGTAGTTGCTAACGGAGAAATCTGGAATGTGGAAGATGCCAAAAGGTGTCTTGAAGTTTCTGGTTGCACAGACATTATGATTGGAAGAGGAGTTGTTGCCAACCCCGCACTTGCCTTGATGATTCAAGGAGAGAGAAACCAAAGCCTTACTTGGGAAGAAATGAAAGAAATTTTATTTCAGTATTGGCAAAGTTTAGAAGCCGATATGGAAGCAAAAAGTCGAGCCGGAAGAATCAAACAGTGGTTACACTATTTATCTCGTCAATATCCAGAAGCCGAAAAGGATTTTGAAACCGTTAAACGATTCACAAACCTGGATGCTTTTACAAAGTATCTGCACTCTCCCGTGACTGCGGGATAGAACTCATGCATAAAGAAACCCAACTAACAGTTGTTCGATCCTATCTACCTAAATAAATTGGCTCACGTCTCTCTAAAAAGGACTTCACGCCTTCTTTCCCATCTTCGGTTTGTAATAGTGCAATTGCGAGAGGACTGAGTTCTTCGATTGCCTGGTTTTCGCCTTCTTCCAAAGATTTTTTTGCATTCGCAATCACCGCTCTTACTGCTAAAGGAGCTTGTTTGGATATTTTTGAGGCCAACAACAATGCACGATCTAATAGTTCTTTTTTAGGAACTACCTCTTGGACAAGACCCATCCGAAAAGCTTCTTCCGTTCCAAAGTCATCTCCTGTCAGGAGATAACGCATAGAATTACCCCAACCTGCAGTCTTAATAAATCGAATGGTTGCTCCTCCAAAAGGGAGGATTCCTCTTTGCACTTCCATTTGTGCAAATCTAGTTTTCTCGGCAGCAATCACAATATCGGATGCTAACATAAGTTCAATGCCTAAGGTGAGACAAAATCCATGCACTGCCGTTACCAAAGGTTTGGTTCGTTTTCTATCGGAAAAACCAACACCGAAAGGATCAACGGATCCTTTTGGAAATTGTAACCTACCCTGTTCCAATAAAGCCTTACTCACTTCTTCGAGCTGGAGACCAAAGGTAAAATGTTTACCATTCGCATACAAAACAGCGCACCTGGAAGTTGGATCATTTTCATATTCTGTGAATGCATGACTCAGTTGCTGAATCATTTCCATATTTACTGCATTTCGTTCTTCCGGGCGATTGAAACAAATGAGAAATAAGTTTTCTCTTTTTTCGGTTGTTACCAATTGAGAATGATCCATGTAGAAACTCCTACCACCAAAAGTGAACCAAATGGTCTATTTTCATAAATCATCGAGTTTGTTTATTATTTGTCTAGCCCTTAAAAAAGGGGCTATGAAAAAATTACTTCCATAACCTCCCCACCGTTACCAAATTTTGACTTCAAAGCCGGCTCTTCGCGAATAAGCCATTCCATTTTTTCCTTTCAAAACGAACGATCCCCACTATGCTATTCCTTATGTTCGAATCATTTTCCAACTCTGAAATCCTTTCCGGTATGATCACCCCAGCAGTCCTTGTTTCCGCCTGCGCTAGTTTGATATTTTCCACAGCCAACAGGCTTGGACGTATTTTTGATCGCGTGAATCTTTTAAAATCAGAAGTGGAATTACTACTCGAAGGCAAAAGAGGATTTCAAAAAGAGCGAATGGTCTACCTCCGCCAACAACTTTCTGTCCAAAAAAAACGTGCAGTCCTCATCCAACGTTCCATGGCTTTTTTGTATTTGGCAACTTCCCTCTTTGTGATTTCAAGTCTGACACTTGCCATCACTCTTGCTTTTGCCAAAGACTATGCCTATATCCCTACTGTTGCAGCAATCACCGGTGGGATTTGTCTATTTTTGGCCAGTGCTCTTCTTTTTTATGAAAGTAGATACAATCTAACATTTATTAATCGACAGATTGAATTTACGGAATTTTTAGAAAGAGAAGTGCAAGAGAAATAAAAGTCAGAAAATCATTACCCGAAACAAAGCCCAAACGGAATTTTTGATTTTCCTTTTGGGCGCCTCGAATCCATCCGTTGATAAACACTAAATCTAAAACCGACCGCGTTATCCGCTCCAATCTTTCGCATGGCGAAAGGATTTCCGCTACTACCGCTGGCGCTAGGATTTGATTTTGAACCTTCTACAAATGATCACAAACAAAGCTCGTTTCTAATTTTTTCTGAACTCCCGGTTCTGCACCAGGGATCCGGAGGGCTTGGTCCGAGTAGGCTGTAAGCCTTACGAGGACGGGAGCGAACGCGCGGACCCCGGAGAGAGCCCGCCCGGGTGCCCTAAAGCGCCAACTATGAACTTTTCAAAAAGAAAAACGGGGATTTTAGGAAAGGGAATGCGGAAAACGGCGGGGCGTGATAGAGGAGAACCATTGGGTGGCGGGTCTAGTTCCCCACCCTCAAATCGGGCGGGGAAATTGTACCCACTCCACCACCCCCCAACGCCCCCATTTTGTAACAAATCTGACAAAAAAAAACGATTTTCCTGTCACCTTGGCTTTCTAGAACGGTAAGTAAAAATTAGATTCGGAAATTCCTTCATGAGAGAAATCAAAACTGTCACGATTTTAGGTGCCAACGGAGCCATGGGTTCTGGAAGTGCGGGCGTCATTGCTGCCTTCGGTGGTGCTAAAGTCCATATGCTCGCTAGAGATGTTGAAAAAGCAAAACAGGGTATCGAAGCCGCTGTCGCATCCGTAAAAACGGATACAATCCGCGCAAGAATGATCCCTGGTTCCTACGATGCGGATCTGGAAAAAGCTGTCGCAGAGTCAGATTGGGTTTTTGAACTCGTGGCGGAAAGTTACGAAGTTAAAGAACCGATCAACACTCGTATTGCAAAGGCTCGTCGTCCCGGAACCATCGTTTCCACTGTGTCTTCTGGACTTTCCATCGGTCGTTTGGCAAAAGCTTACGATGAAGATGGTCAAAAACACTATTACGGAACGCATTTTTTTAACCCTCCTTATAAAATGATCCTTTGTGAACTCGTAACTCACTCAGGAAATGATAAAAAAGTCACACAAGCGTTAGGTGAATATCTAGACAAAGTTCTAGGTCGTGCCGTTGTTTATACAAATGACACTCCTGCATTTGCTGGAAACCGCATCGGATTTCAGTTGATGAACGAAGTGGCTCACTTTGCAGAGAAGTATGCTGACAAAGGTGGAATTGCACTTATGGACGAAATCATGTCTGGTTACACAGGTCGTGCCATGGGCCCACTCGCCACAGCTGACTTCGTCGGACTTGATGTTCACAAAGCCATCGTAGACAATATCTACGACAACACAAAAGACGAAGCACACGAAACATTCAAACTTCCAGGTTACTTCCAAAAGTTAATCGATGCTGGTAAACTCGGTATGAAGTCTGGTGGTGGTCTCACTAAAGTTGTGAAACACGCTGACGGAAAACGTGAGAAGTTTGTTTACAATATCAAAACTGGTGAATACGATCCGTACCCAAAATTTGATATTCCTTTTATCAAAGAAGCTCGCCAAAAAATCAAAGACTCTGATTACAAAGGTGCAATGGAAGTAGTAAAAAAAGCTAGTGGCTTCGAAGCAGAAATCGCTCGTTACTTCATTTCACGTTACATCAGTTACTCACTCTCTCTCGTAGGAGAAGTGGTTGATACAAAAGAAAACACAGACGGCGCTATGGGTTTCGGTTTTAACTGGGTTCCTGCTTCTGCTTTCGTTGATTTCCTTGGTGGACCAAAAGAAACAATTAAGATGATGGAAGAGTCTAAAATACCAGTTCCAAAACTTTTAAAAGATGCAAAAGAAGGCAAAAAGTTCTACGAACTTGGCGACAAACTGGATGCAAGATCCCTATTCAAAGGTTAATTAGGAGTATCATATGAGTGAAAAAGTATTCGTATTAGGCGGAGAACAAACCGACTTCCAAAGAAACTGGACAAAAGAAGGAAAAACCTTTATGTCCATGATGCGTGAAGTATTAGATGATGCTCTTGAAAAAGTCGGCATCAGTTATGATGAAATCAAACGATTGAACAAAGAAAACCGTGTGGCTGTGTTTGTTGGTAACTTCGATGCAGAACAGTATGCCAACCAAGGTCACTTGGGTGCTTTTCTTACAGAAGTAAACCCAGCTCTTTTTGGAGTTCCTGGTGCTCGTTACGAAGCCGCTTGTGCTTCTGGTTCTGTTGCCCTTGATGCTGCCATCACACATATCCGTGCTGAAGATTACGATCTAGCGATTGTTCTTGGTGTGGAAGTAATGAAAACAGTTTCTTCTTCTGTGGGTGGTGACTTTCTTGGAACAGCTGCATACTACGATAAAGAAGCGAAGGGAGTTCAATTTCCTTTCCCTAAACTTTTCGGAAAACTAGCAGACGTAATCCTAGAACGTTACGAACTAAAAGAAGAACGTTTTATGGATGCTCTTGCTGAAATTTCTCGTATCAACTACGCAAACGCAAAACGTAACCCGAAAGCACAAACTCGTACATGGTTCATGAACAAAGAACATGCAATGGCTCGCGGTGGAGATAACAATATGGCTGTGGGTGGAAGACTTTGTATCACTGACTGTTCCCAAGTAACAGATGGTGCTGCTGTCACAATCCTTGCATCCAAAGATTATACGAAAGAATACGCTAAAAAAACTGGCCGCAAAGTAGATGACATCCCTCGAGTGAAAGGATGGGGTCACCGCGTAGCACCAATTACTTTTGAAGCAAAAAAACAAGAATCCGTTGGGGACAAATACATCCTTCCATGGACTCGCCAAACAGTAAAAGATGCTTACAAACGTGCTGACTTAGATGTAAAAAACATTGATGTGTTTGAAACACATGACTGTTTTACTTCTTCTGAATACGCTGCGATTTCTGCATTTGGAATCTCAGAACCAGGAAAAGAACACATCGCAATCGAAGAAGGAACGATTGACTTTGGTGGTAAAAAACCAATCAATCCATCTGGTGGACTCATTGGTGTGGGTCACCCGGTTGGTGCTTCTGGGGTTCGTATGATGCTCGACCTCTACAAACAAGTCACAAACACAGCTGGTGATTACCAAGTAAAAGGTGCTAAAAATGGCCTTATGCTCAACATCGGTGGATCTGCGACTACGAACTTCGTGTTCATCTTAGGAAAGTAAAACAAATTCAAAGAGGAGTCGGTTTGATCCCGATTCCTCTTTTTCAAATCCTTCATTTGGTTCCTTACGCGAACCAAAAATATCTTAACAACATTTAACTTCTAGTTCAATCTTCTATATTCTTTAAAACTGAAATCGAAATGCCACAGAGTCCAATCGATCTGCTACTTGTACCAAATTGGAAATGGATCCTTCAATAGCAGCAATGGTTTGTTTTTGTTCATTGGCGGCAGCTGACAACTCTTCAACGATAGAAGAAGTATGAACCAGTTGGGTTTGGATTTTTTCAATATTTCCTAAAACACTACCCGACATTGACTCTGTCCCTTCTGTGGAACCATGAATTTTTTCTGCACTGACTTTGGTTTCTTCTGCGTTCTTTAAAATTTTATCCATTTCTATTTGAACGGTTTCAAACTCTAAGGATCCGACTTCTACTTCGTTCAGTCCGTCTTGGATATCAGTCACTGTTTGTAAAATTTTGGATGTCAACTCGGCGATAAAAGCAGAAATTTCTTTTACAGATTTGTTCGACTGTTCTGCGAGTTTCCCCACTTCACCAGCAACCACGGCAAAACCTTTTCCTGCTTCACCTGCCCTTGCTGATTCGATGGATGCGTTTAAGGATAGTAAGTTGGTTTTTTCAGAAATGGCGGCAATAGTTTCTGTAATTTTTCGAATGACCTTTGTTTTTTCACCCAAATCTTTGATGGTTTCCGAAGTTTTGATAATTTGTTTTTTGGCTTTATTGAACTGAGTTATGGCTTTGTCAGAACGTTCCTTACCCAAAATGGAAAACTCATAGGCTTCTGTTGATTCCACCTGAACTGTATTGGACTCCGATCGTATACTACCAATTAGGTGGTTTAAAGAATCCATTTGATGAAAGATACTTTCGGAACTCTCCCGAGTGATATTACTAGAATCGGCAAGAGTAAACATAGCATTCGAAAGTTCTTGAAAAGCAACGTGGATATGTTCTACAGCATGGGTCAGTCCAGAGATTTGCGATTTTACAATTTCGGCATTCCCAATGAGTTGAGAAATCATCCCCCGAAATTCTACCTGCGTTTTTCGAATCAAATTAAGTAAATCCGAATATTCTCCAACATTTTCCATATCCACATCAAATTTGAGTTTTCCCCGATTCAAATTCTCTAAATATTCTTTTGCCCTTAAATACGACTGAGAATTTCTTGCGACCTTCCGATAACCGAATCCCGCTACAAGGAAAAAGATGGCAAAACCAATTCCGAGATACAAAGGATCACTCAAATATGGAAAATTTAAATTTGATTTTTGAGAAAACAAAACGAGCAAAAATCCACTAACAATAGTTTGTATCAAAAATGTTGTCCGGGTAGACATTCCCGCCAAAATTCCTATCTTCTCTGGTTTCCATTTTCCAGAATTGATTTTGTTATAAAGACTTTCAGCCGCGCGAATTTGTTCTCTAGTGGCCTTGGTTCGTACTGACATATAACCCACATGTTTTCCGTCTTCGTAAATGGGAGAAACATTGGCATCGACCCAATAAAAATCACCAGACTTTGCTCGATTTTTGACGACACCCACCCAAGAGTTTTCGGCCTTGATGGTGTCCCACAAATCTTGGAAAGCTAACTTAGGCATATCGGGATGACGGATGAGATTGTGTGGTTCACCGAGGAGTTCCTCTTCCGAATATCCACTGACACGTAAAAAATCTGCATTCACATAAGTGATGATTCCTTTTAAATCTGTTTTGGAAGTGATCTTTGTTCCTTCAGAGAACTCGATTTCTTGGTCAGTTACGGGCAGATTCTTGCGCATAGATTCGTTATAACAAAGGTCTAGAATCATCCAAGAACAAATTAGAATATTTCCAAAACTAACTTTAAGTAAGGAATTATGATTTCTCAAGTTGGGAGTGGGACTTGGCTTGACATTCTAATTTTTTTGTCATAAGTTCTCTCGGGACTAAGAGCTAAACTACGGAAATTCCGATATTGGTTAGATCAGGTGAATACGTGAAACGAGAAACTCTATTCTGGGATCTAACCCTAAAACTCGAAGCGTTCACTCATACGGTTCCTGTGCCCTTCGCAGTCTATTATGCCATCATCACACAAAAAATGGAACCGGCACATTGGCGAATCTTCATTGCCCTTTGTGTAGTGTTCGCCACAGGAATCGGTCTCCTAGGAACTTTTGTCCGCCAACTTTTACTCAAATACGTATATGCTAAAATTGAAAGGATTTCCATTCCAAAACCTGGAGTGCCTTTGTCAAAAGAAGAATTCGAATATGCTAAATCGGTTAAAATCCTTCTTTTTCGATACCCATTATTAGAAGCCATCATCATTGTAATACGTTGGTTATCTGGTGTAATTCCGATTAGTCTTTTGTTTTTCCATTTAGTGGCTTATATGCCTTCAGTTGCTCGCTCTGCCATTTTTACCTTTGTCATGATTGCACCCATTTCCTTTGTAACTTATTATTTTATTTCCGAAAGTTGTATTCGTCGTTTGTTTGATCTTCCACAAATCAAAAATATAGAACTCCAAGAAAGGGACATTCCCAAGTTCAATTATTTCTCAAGGATTCTCGTCGCCTTTTTTAGTCTGGCGGCTCTTCCATTTGTTATTTTTTCTTATATTTTATATTCATTAGCAATGGGTGAAATTGCTGTTACAGATCCAATGATCCCCATTGTCACTGTTTCCTTTATTTTTATCGTTCCTCTCATCGTATGTTCTTATGTGGTTGCCAGATCAGTAAATGAGGGTCTAAACGAAACAAGTAGATCTTTAGGAGAATTATCCAAAGGAAATTTTGATGTAGTGGTCACTCCCAAATCCAGTGATGATTTCGCCAAACAAGCATTTTATCTTAATTCTGTGATTACGAAACTAAAAGAGATGTATGAAGAAATCACAAATCTCAACGAAGGATTAGAGGAAAAAGTTACTCTAAGAACCAACGAACTCAACCAATCCTTACAAGACATTAGCAAACTTAAAATTCAACAAGATGGAGATTACTTTCTCACCTATCAGTTATTAAGCCCTCTGGCAATCAACGATGTGGTTTCAAACCAATTAGAAGTGGATCATCTTGTTCGACAAAAAAAAGTTTTTGAATATAAAGACGTAAGATATGATATAGGGGGAGATATCAATATCTCTCATTCCATTGTTTTACAAAAACGAAAGTTTTTACTTTTTGCCAATGCAGACGCCATGGGAAAGTCAATGCAAGGGGCTGGTGGTGCCCTAGTATTTGGGGCCGTATTCCAATCGATTGTCCAAAGAACAAAAACAAATCCAGGGTATGAACAAACTGGACCAGAAGACTGGTTAAAATCCAGCCTACAAGAAATGCATCAGATCTTCGAAGCCTTTGATGGAACGATGCTTGTTTCACTAACGATGGGCCTAATCGAAGAAGATACAGGAAAATTATACTTTTTGAATGCAGAACACCCACCCATTGTTTTGTATAGAAAGGAAAAAGCTGAATACCTCCAAGCAGAGGTTTCTTACAGAAAACTAGGTACCTTAGGCGCGACACCCATCCAAAACATAATGAAATTCCAATTGGAATCGGAAGATGTGCTCATCGTTGGCTCCGATGGAAAAGACGACTTACTCCATTTAGATGACACTGGCAAATGGGAAATCAACTCGGATGAACAAATGTTTCTGAATCTTGTTGAATCCACAAAAGGCAATTTACTCGCCATTACCAAACAAATTGAATCCTTAGGGCAAGTCATCGATGATATTTCTTTGATCAGAATCCACTACGCGCCCAAATTACCTTCCTGACTTAATTTGATTTTATTTAGAACGTAAATTTCTGATTCCAGATTCATACTTCCCACCGTCCAATACATGAGTCAGCGAATGAACCAAACAAAATTAAAACTGCCCATAAAAATGGGATATGGATTCGCAGAAACCGGCATAACAGCCGTTCAACTATTCAATCAAATTTACTTACTCAAATACTATACCGAAATCGTTGGATTGAACTCAAGTTTAGCAGGGATTGCCCTTTCCATCTCCGTGATTTGGGATGCGGTGAGCGATCCTCTTATGGGAAGAATCTCCGACCACACCCATACAAAATGGGGACGAAGAAGGCCATACATTCTCCTTGGTGGGGTTTTACTTTCTTTAGCTGTTTTACTCCTGTTCTCACCTCCACACCTAACTACCCAACTGGGCAAATTTTCTTATCTCTTGTCTGTTTATCTTTTTGTAAACACAGCCATGACCATCATCTCTGTTCCTCACATTGCACTCGGAGGAGAACTTAGTTTTGAACGTAACGAAAGGACGTCCATTTTTGGATGGAGGTTATTTTTTAGTAATATAGGAATGCTCGTTGGAATGATAGTTCCCGCAGCCATATTGCAATCCTTAGGTGATGAATCCGCAAAAAACAATATCATCACTTCTCGCACTGTGGCAGGTGAAATTGTTTCCTTAGTCATTTTAGGATCATCCATCATCACCTTTTTGGTAACCAAAGGAAAAGATATATCTAGTCCTAAATCAGAACATAAAATCTCTTTTGTAACTTCATTTACATCCGTATTAAAAAACAAAATGTTCCTTATTCTACTTTTCGCTTTTATCATTGCAACGATAGGAAGGACATTCAATTCGAGCATTGCACTTTACTACTACGAATACAGGTTAGGTCTTAAAGAATCACTTGTTGTCATCAACATCCTCTTACCGTTTTTTTTAGTCCTTCTCCTTTCGATTGGATTTTGGGTTTGGATCGCTAAAAAAATTGGCAAAAAAATTCCAGCCTTTCTCGGCGTTTTTGGGCTTGGTGTTCTGACTGTGATTGTCTATCCGCTTTTCCCTTATGGGGAACTTCGACCTCCTCTCATCGCTGCTTTTGTAGGTGGGATCTGTGCCGGTTCCATTCTCATTATGGATTCTATCCTGACAGATGTTGTGGACTACGATGAATTCAAAACTGGTGAAAAACGAGAAGGTTTGTATTTTGGAATTTGGAAGATGGGTGTTAAATTTTCCCAAGCCTTTGGGATTGCCATCACTGGTTTTTTATTGGATAGTATTGGATTTCAGAATGGTGCACCAACACAATCTCCTGAGGTGGGATTTCGTCTTGCCATGATTTTTGGTCCAGGTGTTGGATTCTTTTTTATCTTAGGATCTTTCCTCTTTCTATTTTTTCCCTTAACCGATCAAAAACATATCAAAATCCAAAGAATCTTATTGAAACGAAACACAAAGAGATCCAATCTCTAAGGAAGAATTATTTATATGAAACCAGGCCGCAGAGTTCAATTCATTGCTTTTTTATTAATTTACTTCATTGTTCCATTCTGTGCTTGTTTGTTCACATTGATTTTTGCGAACTATACTGCTTCGGCATTTTTACCAAGTAAGTTCCTCGCTTTATTCGAAGCCACACAAGTCACAAAAGACTTAACCTTATCTATTTTCACTTGGGCTCCCTTTCCCATTATCACCCTTATTTTGTTTGTTTACAGTCTCCCGATTGCTAAGTTTCTTTTTTCCACTAACGATTGTAACTTTATATCTGAGGAAAGAGCTCGTCACCGAATTGTTCACTCCCCACTTACGATTAGTTTGTTAGGATTTATTGGTTGGGAAATTTCTAATTTTTTAAGTGTTTGTCGTATCGATGCACTTTTCCCAGAGGCTCCTCACCAAAGCATTGTTACTGTTTCTATCCTATTTGGATTCTGGGGTTTATTTGCTTTTGCTTTTTCTTATGCCACAACTACTTATTTAAACAAACTTCTGATCATTCCTTGTGTATTCCCTGAAGGGGGTCTAGGGAAGTATGCTCATGGAAAACAATTTTCCATCGTCACAAAACAATTTATCTTTTGGGCTGCATCTACACTTTTTCCAATTGTCCTCCTCATCTTTGGGATTTTACTTCGAACTGGCCAAAACATTTTTAATCTTCATGAACTGGTTCACAATGATGTTCTATTTGAAGTCATTGCCATCATGTTATTTTTCTCATTTGCTTTTGCGATGTCCTTTGCATCTAGTTTACAACATCCACTCAACCAAATTGAAAAAGCAACTCAACTCATCAAAGAACAAAAGTTTGATACTCGTGTAAAAATATTTAGTTCAGATGAATTAGGTTTACTTGGTGATGCTGTAAATGAAATGGCAGAAGGTCTTGCCGAAAGAGAAAGAATCAAAGATACCTTTGGACGAATTGTGGATCCAAGAGTCAGGGATTATTTACTATCCAATGAACATAGTCTAGGTGGAAAGGTTGTTGATGCTTCAATTTTATTTTCTGACCTAAGAGATTTCACAAAACTTTCAGAAAAAAGAAAACCAGAAGAAGTATTATACATCTTGAACCGTTATTTCCAAGAAATGAGTAATGCAATTGAAATGCATGGTGGGTTTATCAACAAATTCATTGGTGATGCCATCCTTGCTGTATTTGGTACTCCTATGCCTATGACAGACCACGCCGAACGTGCGTTTGCAACGGCTCTCCAAATGCAAAAAAACCTAGATTCCCTCAATGCTCAGTTTTTATCAGAAGGACTTACCGAGCTAAAGATGGGAATTGGAATTCATACAGGTAGTTTACTTGTCGGAAATATTGGTTCTGCAAACCGGATGGAATTTACAGTCATTGGCGATACAGTCAACACAGCTTCACGTGTGGAAGGACTCTGTAAAGGGCTAAAGAAAAACCTACTTCTCACTGAAAACACATCGGTTCTTTTACCAGAAACAATCAGATCCAAACTCCAATCCGAAGGAGAATATGAATTGAAAGGAAGAGAAACCAAAGAAGTCATTTATTCCTATTCTTTAGGGGAATAAAATGGTTGAACCAGATCCAAAAATACTCCAAAATGGAAACGGAATGAAATTTATCCTTGGTATCTTAGTTTTCAGTTCCTTCTTTGTTTCGTGTAACGAGGTCAAGTTGGTCAGTCCCCAAGACATTTTGGATCTTTTAGAAGGTGATGGGACTCAAGGTGGGTATTCTTCTTCTGATTCTTCCGGTTCTTCATCCAACTCATCCACTAACAATGGTTCGAACAATTTAAACCACTACGGACTCACAGACAGAGCTACAGGAACAAATACTTACGGTTCCACGGGTTCCACTGTAGGAAACCCGCTCGGTTATTAATCTTTTTCGATTAATTTTTCTTATTTGATAAATTCAAAAAAATCATCCATCAGAGGTCTGAAACAAGACCTGATTGTAATTTTTGCAACCTTTTCGTTTTTCGGCCCATAATTCAAAATGATATCGTTAGGATCTCGAATAAAGGAAAAGATTTTATTCACTTGGAAGTCAGCATGACCATCTCGAATTTTGATCACGTATTCGAATTCATGTTCATTGGCATCCACTTCCCCAATTCCATAGGGAACGTAACATTTAATCAGCCCAATCCCTCGAAGGTCACCCGTTTCTTGGTTTTCAAATTCAACTTTGGACAACTCTGGATCTAATTTATATTCCAACCATTGTTTTGCTTTTAGAAAGCTTCGAGTTTTTTGATAGGTTTTATGGTCTCTAGAGTCTTCTGTCGTTCGGTATTTCGAAGAAACAGTCCAAAGTTTCAAACACATAGAGTTTTGAAAGAAAAGGAAAAATGCAGATAAAAGGATGATTCGTTTTGCCATCATTTCTATGCTTCTCTCTCGTCACTCGGTTCGCAAAACAAATCTTCGCAAAGATGGAAAATTTTCTCCTTATTCGGGAGTATGGGAAAACGTACAACATTCGGGGGCAATAAGGATGTGTTCTGGTTTGTTTTTTTGATCTTATGTCTCTTGGACTCGATTCTATCTCTCACTTTATTATTTTCGGAACTGCCCTCCCCCATTCTGGAGTGCCCAAATAAAAATTGGATTGAATTTGTTGGGGCATCACTTTCAATCTTGATCATGCCCGATTTTGATCGTATTGATCTTATGAATTATGCCATGTACGGAAATGATTTTGATCCCCAATGGGATGAGATCCGTGCATTTTTAAAAACGAATGTATCTGCCCAAAAAGAGCTGGAAGAGATAAAAAGAACCGTACCAAGCCCGCATTTAGGAAAAAAGCGTAGAGAAAACTCGATGGTAAATGATCCCAGAGAGTCCAATGGAGGCAATGGGATGGAAAACGAACCACGCATTCAGACTTCAGACCCATCCGCCAAATCTTGGTGGCAAAAGATCTTAGGAGAATGAAATGGAAAACACCGTAGACCAAATCAAAAAGAATGTTGAGAACATCAAAAAGTTTGTCACTCCGTTCTTTAATTTGGCGGTAAACACAACTGTCTACGGTTACCACAACATTGTACCCAATGGCAAACTCATCCTCACTTGTAATCATAGAAGTGATATGGATCCGTTTGTGATTGGTTCCGTGTTTCCCCGGTTTATTTCCTGGATCGCTGCGGAGTATACCACTCGCATTCCCCTTTTCAAAGACTTAGTAGAAAAAACGGGAACCATTCCTATGGCCATCGATGGCAATATCTCCATGGCCAGTATCAAAAAGGTACAACAAGTCTTCAAAAACGGAGACGTGCTTGGAATCTTTCCAGAAGGCCATGACTACATGGTGCAAAACGATTTTTCTGCCCCACTTGCCAACTTTCATTCTGGATTTGCTGCCTTTAGCCTTCGAAACAAAGTGGATATCTTACCCACTGTCATCATTCCAGACGAAGAAACGGTTACGGATTATCCTATCCCACCATTGGTACGTGCCTTTATGGGAATGCCCAAAGAAGTTTGTGATATCAAACGCAGAGTGGTTTACAAAAAAATCAATGTAGTTTTCGGAGAAGTGATCAAATACGAGAACTACGCCCACCTACCGCTTGACAAGGGTATGGTGGAGGTTTCCAACGAAACCAAACGCAGAATGGGTGAATTACAAAAAGTAGATTATTTAAAAAAGTAATCTACTGTCGGTTCGACTGCCCGAAATTAAAACTTAAATCGGACAGTCTTTGTTTGGTCAAAAAAGGATCCACAGACTTTTGGTCCGATGGATTACAGCAAAGTCTCTCTTTCTATCTAAACTTCTACCTCTCCAGAAAACACTTCCTTCGCAGGTCCTGTCATCATCACAGATCCATTTTCTTTCCATTCGACATGGAGAGTTCCGCCGCGTAGATCAATCTGCACAGACCGTCCCGTTTTTCCATTTAATATTGAGGCGACAGTCACGGCACAAGCACCAGTTCCACAAGCTAAAGTTTCTCCTGTTCCTCGTTCCCAAGTCCTTTGGTAAAGATGGTCTTTTCCACGAACGGATACAAATTCCACATTTACCCTTCTTGGAAATAATGGATGGTTTTCAATGAGTGGCCCAATTTCCCGAACCGGGAAGGCATCGGCATCATCCACATAAATTACACAATGTGGATTTCCCATACTAACAGCCGTAAAATGATATTGTTTACCTTGGACTTCAATCACTTGGTTGATGACTGGTTCGTCCCCTTTCCATACGATAGGAACAAGGGATGGTTTGAGGATGGGGTCTCCCATATCCACAGTCACCATTTCTACTTTGCCATTGTTTCCAGTTTTTAAGTCGAGGGTGAGGACTCCCTTTCCAGTTTCAATGGTTGGTTTTTGGTTTTTAGTAAGGCCGTGGTCAAAAACAAATTTTCCCACACAACGGACTCCATTCCCGCACATCTCTGAAGAACTTCCATCAGAGTTGTACATGTCCATTTGGAATTCACCGGTATTCGAATTACGGATAAAAATCACCCCATCTCCACCAATTCCAAAATTGCGGTCGGATAATTTTTGGATTTGTTCAGGACTCAGGCGAATATCGTTTTTAGTAGCATCGATATACACGTAGTCATTTCCAATTCCTTCCATTTTGGTGAAGTTAATTTTCATCAGTTCCTCTCTTATCTCACCCCATGTTTTTTTTGCCATGGATGTTGGCAAGTCGGATCAAGGTTTTTGGTTTGACCCTTGTTCTCATGGATTAGACTGACTCATAGACCATGAAATCTTGTATCCTTTGCCAATCTTCCGAGTCCAAAACCGTATTCAATGAAAATGGAACCCCAATTTTAGAATGTAAAAGCTGTGGACATGTATATTCCTCTTATGAACAAGAAGAACATTACGAAGGTTATTGGGACGGGGCAGAACAAACTTATGATTTAAAATGGTGGGACGATGCTCACCGAGCGGTATATTCTGATTTTATTTCTACATACTTAAAACAGGAAAAAGGAAACCTTCTGGATGTCGGTTGTGGGCTTGGATTTTTTGTGAAAGCTGTGCTTACGAAAAAAACAGGTTGGTCGGCTGTGGGGTATGAAATTTCCAAACAGGCTGTCAAATTTGCCAACGAACAAAATGGAATGAAAACAGTTTATGCAGGTCTTGTCCAAGATTCCAAACTACCAAAAGAAAGTTTTGATATCATCACTTTATGGGATGTGATCGAACACATTCCGAAACCTCATTCCCTACTCACTTACTTACACGGACTACTAAAACCCGGTGGGATTCTTTTTTTACAAACTCCGAATTTTCCCATCCAACTAACCAAAGCAAATCTAAAGGTAAAATTAAAAGGGATGCAAGAAGGGGTTCACTACTTAGAAGCCAAAGACCATGTAAACAATTACAAGATGCACACTTTGGCAGAACTCGGAAAACAATGTGGATTCACGGATCCCAAATACAAAGTACTTATGCCCATCCTTTCTGTATCAGGAAGTAAAAGTAAACTTGCCGTTTATTTAAAGTTAGCTTATTATTATTTCACAAAACTAATCTTTACTGTAAGTTTTGGAACGATCAACTGGAATAACACTTTATTTCTTACGCTTAAGAAACCATAACTCGGCAAATTCAAGAGCAGTGACTGTACTCGGCGCCGTCCAAATCGGAGCCGGAGTATCGGAAGGATATTCCTTCACTTCTCCCTCTCCCCACATATTCGGAATATGGATGCTAGCAATTCCGTGACGGTTCGCACCGAGCACATCATCCTCCCAGTTATCACCGAGTAGAATAGAATCCTCTGGATTCTCCTCAGAAGCTTCCAATACATAAGAAAAAAATTCAGTTGTTGGTTTTTCAAAACCCACTTCTTCTGAAGTGATGAGTGTAAAACGGAAATGATCTGGCAAAAAAGAAGAAACTTTTAAGAGCTGGGTTCTTAAAGTTTCATTCGTAGTCAAAAACACGGGAACTTTATTGGATAAGGCCACAAGTTTCGGAAAAAGTTTGGTTTGGTAGATTTCTTTTTTTGCCTCCGCTTTCAAATAAGATAAAAAATGGAAGTGGTATCTTTCCTCCATCCACAAAACATCGGCAATGTCTTTCGTTTGGAAATCGTTTACCGACTTTGATTCTAATTCATTTGTCTTATGATTTTCCATGGAATGTTTTTTCAATTCATCCAACATCAATTTAAAACACAATAGTCTCAGCCGATTGGAACTATGAGAAATTAGTTGGTTTTTTACTTTTTTCCTGGTCAATTCATACAAAGAAAAAAAGTCACCACCTAACTTTCGCGCCTTCCAATCTTTCCCACATTCGCCAATGGCAAAATCATATGCCGGTTTCGAAGGCAAAAGGGTATTGTCCAAATCCAAAAACAAAGCCATATCCGAAAAGAAAACTTGGGACAAACATTCTGTCAACGGTTTGGTTGATAAATATTTACTTGTATCTCTTACAAACTTCCGCTAAAGTTTCGCCATGATTTCTCTATCATCCATTCTAGCGATTCTGTTTATGATCCTTGGACTCATCTTATCTCTTTACGGAGTTTGGACTTGGTCTGATCCTATGTATGAAAAATCCCTAAGTTGGAATCTAAATTTGATTTGGGGAGGGGTGGTGTTTTTTGTGGGAATTTTGTTTGGACTTGGGAACCGGATTTCTGTCCGATTCCCCAAAGAACCAAATCTCTAAACTGTAACTCTTTCTAAAACAAGTGAGAGAAAAGGAATGAACGCATCCAGTAACTCAGGAAGTTCGTATTCTAAAATATCACCTGCATAAACAATATCATTTTTTTCCATTGCCGAAGCAATGTTCGATAGTGTTTCGTTCAAACTGGCAATCACATCCGATAGTTTTTTATCTTCAATGGCAAGAGATTGCCAATCCAGTTCCGAATGACGAGTTTGAACCGAAACAAGTGCCGACATAAGACCCGTTAAACGGCCAACAGCATCATTTAAAATTTCAGAAGCCAAATGGTCTTTTCCAGACTGGAAATTTTCATTCACTAACATAAAGTCTTTGATGATTTTTCCTTTATCATCCACAAAACGAGTGATGATTTCGATGAGTTCACTCTCATCCATTCTCATCACGGCAAGTCGAGTGCTTAGATCCATAAGGAAAAGTTTTACATCTCGAAGGTCTTCCAAAAAGGTTTCAATGGCTTTTGTAGAATCTAAAATCTCCGATCCATTTTGTAAGGACTCTAAAATTTCTTCTACGTTTTTGCCTTTCCCCATCGGTTGGATGAGGTTTAAGTTTAAATTCAAAATTTTTGTCGTACTACGAATCATCGAAATGATCCAAGGAATTCCTTCCTTTAAATCCTCTGTTTCTTTTTCCGTCAGAGAATCACGACCAACAAGTGTACTTCCTACTTTGTCTACGTAGTTGTCTACTTCCCAAAGGCTATCTTCAATCACATCCAGTTCTTCACCAACGAATAAATCCAGGCGTTCGGTCTCATCCACACCCACTGCATTCAGATCGGAACGATTTAATTCTTTACCATTTACAGTGAAATGACGTAGATACTTTCCATTGGATTCAATCCACTTTTGAATTTCATCCAACACTTGGCCAAGATTTGTTTCACCATCAAGTTTAGTATCTAATTGTTGTTCGTTGATATAAATATTCATCATTCCCCACCGTTCCCTCTAAACATATTATTCTGTAAATAGTTCCCAACCGATTTATTTTTCCCCACACCTTGTTCCATGTAGAGAAATCGTTGTTTCAGTTTGGCTTCAAAACTAATGAGATGAGACTCATGTTCTTTGATTTTTTTATTATTACCTGATACACTTTCTTCCAGAAGTTTCACTTTGCTTGTGACAATTCCAGAAGCATATTGGTTATAAGGTTTTAGAATTTCGAGTAGTCGAATCCCAACCCCTTCTTCCATCTTTGCATCGTTATTCGGATCGGATGCAAATAAGTCACGAACCCCATCTGGATTTTCGGAAAGGACAGAAATCAAACGTTCCTGATCAATTTGCAAAAGACCATCTTGGATTTTTTCCCAATTAGAACCAACTGCCCCAGTGGAAATCCCAATGTCTGTCAAAACTCGAAATCCATTTTCTTTCGTTGCCGGATAATACGAGTTTGCTGTTGTTTTTAAAGAAGCAATGAGTCTTAGGATTGCGTTTTCACCAGCAAGGATTCCTGATTTAGATTTGTTATCCCAAAAATCACGAGAGATGTCTGCTGATTTGGAATCATCACTTTCTTTTTTATCAGAAATTTTCCCATTCTTTTCAACAGAAGTCACTTCTTTGGAAAACTTCATGAGTTCGTTATAAGCATCCACCCATTCTTTGATGAGGGCAGAACCTTTGGCATGATCCACATGAATTTTTAAAGTAACAGGTTCTTCTGTGACTTTATGAACATTAAAAGAAATCCCTTCCAATACATCGGCCACGGCATCGTTAGATTCACGAGTGATTTCTACACCATCAATTTTGATTTTGAGATCTTTCCCTTCTTGTAAAACTTTTAAAGGTTCTGCCGTTCCGGGAGCAGGTGGTGTGACAAGAGTGACTGATTTGATTAGAACTGGTGTGGTTCCTGCATTCGAAAGGATAATGGCAGTTAGATTTTTATCACTAGCATAATCACCAGCTAAAAAAATGTATTTAGATTCTGTTTTAGAAATAGGAAGAAATTTGTTTCGAACACTTCCTTCTTTTTCAAAACCAATTCCCATTTCCATCACGGCAGGCGCTTCCCCAATGATTTCCACTTCTATGAAGGCTCTTTCTTTGATCTCTGTCACAGCCACAGGAATCGAAAAGGCAGTGTCAGGTTTGATGCTGATTCCTTCTTCTGATTGGACAAGTTTCTCAGTTTCTGTTTCTGATTTTTTAAACTTGGTTTGGTCCCAAACTTTTGATTTGAGTATATCTAAAGATAATAATTGTTTTGTGTCTTCTGCACTGGCTTTGTTTTCACCAACAAGGCCTGCCAATTTCAAAATTCCATTTGGATCAGAAAACTGAAGTTCATTCTTTTTACCTGTCTTTACGGAAGTGACAGTGAGAATGGATGAGTCTTTATCAATTTTAATGATGGAAGTGTCCGCAAGACCCCCGGCCATATTTTTGATGGCACTTGTGAGTTCACTCAGTCCCCCACCAGGGAAAGTAACCACTTCTTTTGATTTTCCCGAATAAATGGTAAAACTGCCTTCGGGAATGCGAATGTCTGTGTCCACTGCCACACCAGATAACTGGTGTTTGCTTGCCATTTCTGTGATTTCTAAAGCACGATTTCCAGATTTTGCAGCTCGGGAAGCCTCACCAGTAATCACTCCTTCTACCGAAGAAGAAACTGACTTGGTCGCAAAAGGAGCGGTAAAGGAAACGAGAGCGCGACTTTTAGTTTGGAGGTTGGTCGTTAGGTTTTTGACCTCACCCCAGATTTGTACCTGTGCCTTGGAATACTCGTTTTCGGTTTCCCATCTTTTGATGGGTCTGCGTTCGAGTTCGACCAATTTTTTAACGATATCGTTTGTATTTTGCCCAGTCATCAGACCTGGCATGGTGTATGCTGGCATATCGTCCTAAATCCCTCTGAATCTAATGTCGTCGATTTCTACAAAAGGATTAGGAATTTACAGAATTTTTTCCTTCCCAAATCCTAGAATTATGACTGCTAGTCCTACAGAAAAAATTGAACTGGGGAACCAAAATATCTTCTTCGACCGTGAACTTTCCTGGGTCGACTTCAACCACCGCGTTTTGGAAGAATCCTTTGATAAGGAGAACCCCCTTCTCGAACGTCTAAAATTTCTTTGTATCACTGAATCCAATTTGGATGAGTTTTTTATGGTTCGTGTCGCGGGCCTACTCAATTTAAAAAATGCAGGAATCGAAGAACGAAGCCTCAACGGCAAACGCACTTCCGAAACTGTCGCGGAACTTTATTCCAAAGTAGGTCAATTTGTTAAAAGACAATATGAATCCTTAGACGAGATCCTCATTGAACTCAAAACAAACAAAATTGTTGTGGTCCAAGACCCAAGTGAACTTGCCGGTGATGACATCCAGTTTGTAAAAAATTATTATAAAAGAGAAGTATCTTCCATTCTCACCCCACTTGCCATCGATCCATCACATCCATTCCCTCACATTCTCAACAGAACTTTGAATTTGGGCATCACATTGTATTCCGATGATGATAAAAACAAAGCAAAAGAACTTTTTGCCATCGTTCAAGTACCAAGTGTACTCCCTCGTTTTTTGCAATTACCTCCAAATAAAGAAACAGATGTCAGAAGGTATTTTCCATTAGAAGAAATCATTAAACTCCATTTAGGTGACCTTTTCTTTGGAATGAATGTGAAACAAATCCACACATTTAAAATTGTTCGTGATGCCGACATTTCCATCAACGAAGAACAAAACATTGGTGATCTTCTCGCCACAATGAAAAACGAACTAAAAAATAGAATGTGGGGAGATGCTGTTCGTTTGGATGTTCATTCCGGTGCGGGACATATCAAAGAACTATTACAAGGGCTATTAGAACTAGAAGAATACCAGGTAATGGAAATTCCTACCTTACTTAGTTTAAATGACATGATGTTTTTCCAAGGATTGGAAAAAACTAGCCACTTAAAATATTCTTATCCTGTTCCCAAATCTGGATTTGCTGCTAAAAAAAGTGAATCCATCTTTTCTGAAATTCGAAAAAACGATCACCTCCTCCATCATCCGTACGAAAGTTTTAAGTCCATCGAAGACATGTTAAAAATTGCAAGTCAAGACCCAAAGGTTCTCGCCATCAAAATGACTTTGTACAGAACTTCGGGAGACTCACCCATCATCCAATACTTAGGAGAAGCGGCAGAAAACGGGAAACAGGTAACCGTTCTTGTAGAACTCAAAGCAAGGTTTGATGAAGAAAGGAATATCCGTTGGGCAAAAAAGTTAGAAGATAGTGGAGTTCATGTTGTTTACGGTGTGGTAGGACTGAAAATTCACTGTAAGATGTTACTGATTGTACGCAGAGAAGATGACAAACTCAATCGTTATGTCCATTTAGGAACAGGAAACTATAATTCGACCACTGCCAGATTTTATACAGACCTAAGTTTATTCACGGCTAATCCAGAGATTACGGAAGATGTGGCGATTCTTTTTAATACAATCACAAGCTCAGGAAAGATGCCAAGACTTTCCAAAATCTATGCGGCTCCCACCTTCCTAAAAGAAGAGTTTCTCCATCTCATCCAAAGAGAAACAGACAATGCTAAGAATGGAAAACAAGCACGTGTCATATTTAAAATGAATTCACTCGTTGACCCGGATATCATTTTAAAACTCTATGAAGCATCACAAGCAGGTGTAAAAGTTGATCTAATCATTCGAGGAATTTGTTGTTTAAGGCCCGGAATTCCAGGGGTTTCTGACCGTATCAATGTTCGTTCCATCGTAGGAAGATACCTAGAACACTCGAGAATTTATAGCTTTGAAAATGGCGGAAAACCTGAAGTGTATCTGGCTTCTGCAGACTGTATGCCAAGGAACTTCCTTCGCCGAATCGAAGTTATGTTCCCTATTCTACAGGATAAACATAAAAAAAGAATCGGTAAAATTTTAGAACTTTTGCTTCGCGATAACACTCAAGCCAGAGTTTTAGAATCAGATGGATCTTATACTCGTTTGACACCTGGGGACGATGACCCAGCTGTTAACTCTCAAATTGATATGGTGGATATTTAAAGGACACAATGGATTTTACAAAAACAAAAGCTGACTTAAGCCAACTCATTGGTGAAAAAAAAGTCATTCAAAAAAATGACGGAACTATGGACGAAGCCCTATTCAATTCTTATGGAACTGATAGAACCAAAGTTTATCCACCTAATTATCAAGTTTTAGTTTTTCCGGAAAACACAGAAGATGTGGCCGCAGTAGTTTCCTATGCTTACAAAAATGAAATTGCTATCGTTCCTTCTGGGGGACGAACCGGTTATGCAGGTGGAGCAGTTGCCAAAAATGGCGAGATTGTCATTTCACTTTCCAAAATGAACCAAGTTGTTGATTTTGATCCTTTCCTTGGCACCTTACACGTACAAGCTGGAATGATTACCAAAAACTTACACAAAGAAGCCGAAGAACGTGGGTTTTATTTTCCAGTAGATTTTGCCGCAACTGGATCCAGCCATATTGGAGGGAACATTGCGACCAATGCTGGAGGTGTACGCGTAGTTCATTATGGACTCATTCGGGATTGGGTTCTTGGCCTCACTGTTGTGAACGGCAAAGGAGAAACTTACCGATTCAATGGAGAAATTTTAAAGAATAATACGGGTTATGATCTCAAACACTTGTTTATTGGTTCAGAAGGAACACTGGGAATCATCACAGAAGCAGTTGTCAAACTCACAAAACCTCCGAAAGACATTCGCGTTATATTCCTAGCCGTATCCGAATACAAAAACATTTTAGAAATTTTCAGAGAAACACATAACTTCGACTTACCTCTCCTTGCATTCGAGTTTTTGACAGACTACTGTTTAGACAAAGTCAAAGAACATCTAGGAGTACCTGATCCATTTCCAGCGCCTAGCAAATACTATGTGCTAATGGAATTCGAAGTGAACAGTGAAACGGATGAAGAAAAACTTTACACCATCATAGAATCTATCACAGAGAAAGAACTCATCACGGACGGTTCCATTGCCCAGAACTCTCGTCAAAACGAAACTTTCTGGAAGTATAGAGAAGGGATTTCTGAATCACTGTCTCTTGCTTATACGGTTCACAAAAATGATATCTCACTACCACTTCGTAACATGGAAGCATTCCTAGATGAGATGACAACTCTACTCACAAAGAAATACCAAGGATTTCATATTGCCCTTTTTGGACATATTGGTGACGGAAACCTCCATCTAAACATTGTGAAACCAAAGGATCTAACGGACGCGGAATTCTTCACTCAGTGCAAACAAGTGGATCCAGAAATGTTTACTCTCATCCAAAAATTCAAAGGTTCGATTTCTGCAGAGCATGGAATTGGGCTTTTGAAGAAGGACTATTTGAACTTTTCCCGCTCCCAATCGGAAATTGATACGATGCGAGCCATCAAACTGGCTTTTGACCCGAAAGGGATTCTCAACCCCGGCAAAGTGCTCTAATTCCAGGCACAGGCAGATCTTTCCGACCATTCGGGTCGATCTGCCTAATTTATAGGCACTCCCCAAAAAAATGCTAGATTTTAATCAGATGCCGTCTATACTGTAATTATGCTCAGGAACGTGATCAAAATATTTGGGATTTCCCTACTCACAATCTCCTTGGGCAGCGCTTTTCTTTCAGAAGAAAATGTACTGGTTCGGACTCGCGGAGCCAAATCTAGTCGAGTCACAGGAAAGAGCCAACTGTCAGGTGCTCTCTCCGTTTCGATCAACAAATCTACTTCTGAAGAAAGTTCAGGTACAAAAGACTTAGAAGATGTACTCACATGGGGTGGGAAAGGTCAGTCTTCACTGACAATATTTCTCTTAACACACAACAAAAACCTCCGTCCATCTTTCATTTCAGGGCTTCTTGCCACTCGATACCTGAGCCTACCTCCACCCGTTTAACTCCTCTCTACCGCTTAAACCTGTGTCCCGTGAGGGACACAGGATGTTTTTATATTCTTAACATTTCCTATGATTTGTTTCTCATTTGCCAAAGACTAATTCACGACTGTTCCAGGGAATTCCTGACTCTGGGCAGTCTTTTTTTTAGAAAATCCGTCCAATATTTTCATTCTAAATCCTAGTAGTGTTGACAGTACTTGATTTTTAGAATTGATAGGAGAGCGAATTACAATTTGCTGGTAAATTAATGAATTGGTTGAACGGTAAAAGGCTACTCGCTTTCCTATTGGCAAGTATGATCCTTCTCCCTACACAGGAGGACGGGTCTCTAGACTCTGTTACGTTCGAACTATTCGCAAATAACGATTATTCTACACTTTCAACAAACACTCGCTCAGATATAAGTGAACCAGAAATTCATTCTATTGATGATTCTGCGACTTTGCTTCGTAGTCGATGCGATTACCTTGACCTAATCGTTGAGGTAAACTTAGGAACCGCCATTGAAAATTCTTTCATTGGGCTTTTCTATCATTTCAAAGATGATGATGCTAATCGTTTTTTACTTTCCGAACTCCTTCTCAATCTCCCTCCCCCTATAGTTTAAATCTTAGTCAGAGCATAACTGACATACAAACGGATCAATCACCGTTCGAGTTATGCCCATATATTGATTTAGCGCCGAGAAAACTGGAGGATTTCGTTTATGCACATATACTTTCAAGCTAATACTATACGTAAGGACGACCTATGAACTATCGATTGGTCCTGATTCCGATGATCGCTACGAGAAAAAACCTGTATTCTCGAGTTGCTTCAAGAAGGAAACCCTATGTGTAAACGCAAATATATAAAAATACATCGGTCGGTATGTTCATGAGAAAAAAATATTTAGTCCTCCTTCTATGGATTGTGCCATTTCAACTTCTCTTTTCCGAAACGGACTGGAATCCTAATTCACCCGAACCTGCGGTTGCAGAACCCGTTTCAAAAAAAGATAAAAACGAAGTTCATTTGGACTTAGGCAAAGCAGAGGAATTGTTTTGGAAAAATAATTTACTCTTACTCGCAGCTAAGTTTCAGGTGGATGTGAAAAAGGCTGGGGTTTTACAAGCAGGACTCTACGCAAACCCTACGATAGGGATTGACCAAGTGGCGTATGCGGAATCCCAACGAAGTTGGTTTGATGCGACTAGAGCAGGTCAAACAGTCTACCAAGTCCAACAATTGTTTTTACTCGGTGATAAAATCGGCAAAAGAGTAAAAGTTGCGGAACTTGACGCAAAGATCACGGAACAAGAGTTTTATGATATTGCTCGAGGTCTTCACACTAAATTACGTAGAACACTCTACTCAACTTTTTATCTCCACCAAGCTATGTCGTTTTATGATAAAAGTATCTCCACATTAGAGAGAACCGTTGTTTCTGGAGAGAAGGCTTACGAAAGAAGAGCCATCCTACTTGCTGAACTTTTACGACTCAAAGCGCTACTCTTCTTCTTAAAAAAAGAAAGAGAAGACCTTCGAATCAAAATTTTCGAAAAAGAAGCGGATCTACGTGTATTACTGAATGATGATAGTATGCGAGATGCAAACATCTCTATTTTACCAGACTTACAGGAAACAACCCTAGAAAGGCTGAATCCAAGCAAACTGCAGTTGAACGACCTGTTAGATAAAGCTAGAGAAAATAGACCAGATTTAAAAATTGCCATTCAAAACTTAAAATACGAAGAAGCAAATTTAGAACTCCAATATGCAAATGCAATTCCCAACTTATCACTTGGTCCGAAATACGATAGGAACGGAACGGGATTCAAATCGGAATGGTCTATTACAGCAAACTTAGAAGTTCCTATCTTCAACAGGAACCAAGGAAATATCGAGGCTTCTCAAAAAGCAATCCTCGTCCGCAAACAAGAAATCAGAAATAAAATTCTTGAGATGGAGAATGAAATCTCCGTCGCACATAGATCTGCAAAAGTTAAAGACGATCTTTATCGAAAATTTATGAACACTTACGTCAAAGACTATCATAGTCTTTCCTTAGATGTGGTTTCAAGTTACGAAAGAAGATACATCGGTATCATTGAGTTCGCAGACTTTTTTGAAACATATCGTTCTAGTGTTGTCGAAATACTACGACTACAAACAGACAGAATGGAATCTTTTGAAGAAATCAATTACACCACCGGTTTCGGATTGTTAGTCCCCCGGTTAGAAAATGGAAATAATAATCAAGGAGAATAGTTATGAAAGCAATTAGATTACCAAAATTGACAAATACGCTTGCAGGAGCGGCCATCATAGTCGTTATTTTTTCATTAACTGTCTGGGCTTTAAACAAAGCGTCCAAACCTAAACCACAGGCGCCAAAACGCCCGATCATACACGACAAAGGACTGCGGATTGAATTACCAGCAGGTAGTAGCGGTTTAAAACTGATCAAATCCGTTTATGTTAACGAAGGTAACGGAGACTTTGTCAATATCACTGCACCAGCAAGATTGATTGCCTCCTCGACTCCTTCTGTTTCAAGCGGAATCAAAGTCATCCTCTTTGAATCAGCGGAACTTAACGAAACTTACATGAGTTATCAATATTCCAAAAACAAACTCAGTCGTTCCAGAAAAGCTTTGAATCGTATCGAGGATATGTTCAAACATAGAGTTGCCACTGACAAAGATGTTTTTGAAGCAGAAACCGAACTTCGCAATGATGCTGCAGAGCTTGGAGAATTCGAAGGAAAACTTAGAGCCATCGGTTTGAATCCAAATGAATTAGGAAATGCAGGAAGTCACAGAGCTTGGATCATTTCCGACGTTGCGGAATCACAATTGAAAACCTTAAAGAAAGGTAAAAAAGTTAGAATCATCTTCAATTCCTTCCCCAATGAAGTTTGGGAAGGAATCGCTGAGGCTATTGGAGATAACGTGGATCCAATGACTCGTACTGTCAAGGTTAGGATTGCTATCTTAAACAAAGATAACAAACTAAAACCAGGTATGTATGGTGTGGTTCAATTTCCGGAAGAAACTAAAAATGGCTCTTTGGTTTTACCATTTACCTCAATCGTTACAGTAGAAGGTCATCATTATGTTTTTGTAGAACAAACAGCAAACAACTTTACTCGAACGGAAGTAGTTTTAGGAATTTCAGACAAAGATAGAGTGAATATTTTAGAAGGAATCACTGCAAACGATAAGGTTGTCGTAGAAGGTTCGATCCTTCTGAAGGGATTAAGTTTTGGGTTTTAATAATGAAACATAACTTAATTCTAATATTATTATGTCTTTCTATTGCATTTGTTTCTGCTTTGTCGGCGGAACCAGATGAAAAGGAAGAAAAAAAAGAACCTGTCCCTGAATGGTCTCCTCGTGCGGATAAAAAATCAAGCATCGGAAACGATGAAGATTCTTACGAATACAGTGAAATTTTAAAGCTAAAACCAGAGCCGAAAGTTACAAACTTTTGGGTATATGGTGCCACAATCGGAACTCCAGGTAGCCTTAACTTCAATCTTGGATATTATTACAAAGATGTGGTATTTAGAGTCTCAGGTAGTCGCTGGAGAGAAGGACTCTGGGGCCAACAAGTTGACGTGGGTTACAGCTTTTGGAAAACTCCAGTACTTGCTCACAGTATCTCCGTTGTATTTGGTAAATTTGGAACTGATCCTTACAATATAGGTTCCGATCTCGGACACGGTGGTCAGTATAATTATAAGACAGGTGTAAACATACCAGGTTACCAAAATGCTAATATTTCAGAAACGGATATGATGATCCGATCTGCGGTTGCAGAAGCTAACCCTGATTTAGCTCTTTATCTCGACTACGAAAGTAGAAACAACAGACGAGTTCACTTCAGACAACAATATGTTGGTCTCACTTACGATATGTTGTTTTCTAATTTTTACTTACAGATGGGTGCGGGAATTGGTTCTGGAGATTTCCAAAACTACCAACTGCTTTTCCAAATGGGTTACCTGTTTAATACGAGGTCTTATTAATGAAAATTATAAACAATATAATTGAAACTGCTTTAAAAAACAGGATTCTCACCCTAGTTGCCGCAGGAGTCGCTTTACTTCTTGGAATCTGGTCTTGGATTGATATTCGTAAAGAAGCATATTCTGATATTGCTGACACACAAGTACGGATTGTTGCAAAATTCCCAGGAAAAGCAACTTTAGAAGTAGAAGAAAGGGTAACCATGCCCATTGAACGGGAGTTACATGCGACTCCCAATCTAATCGTAAGAAGATCCAGAACTATCAACGGCCTAGTGGTATTCCAATTCGTATTTGAAGAAGGAACTGACGATTATTTTGCACGTATGAGGCTTATGGAGAGAGTTAGGAATGCGAACATTCCTGCCGAAGTGACACCAACTCTAGCGCCGATGAGTTCTCCTGTCGGTGAAGTGTATCGTTATGTGGTAGAATCAACAACAGGAACCCATACTCCAATGGAACTGAGAACCATCCAAGATTGGATTGTTGTTCCACGAATGTTGCAAATCACAGGAATTGCTGATGTGATCACCTTTGGGGGACTACCAAAACAATTTCACTTAGTCACCACTCCGGACAAACTGATTCGTTTTAAAGTTACTGTTTCTGAAGTCATAGAAGCAATTCAAAACAACAACTTGAATACTGGTGGTAACTTTCTTTTACAAGGGGAACAAGCACTTCCAATTCGTTCCTTGGGTGCGATCAGAGAGCCATCTCATATAGAAAACATTGTTGTGAAGACAGTGAATGGGGTGCCTGTGTTTGTGAGAGATTTGGGAACCGTAGAAATCTCTCACCCAATTCCCAGTGGTATTCTAGGTTATACAATACAAAACGACCAAGAAGGACTCATCGATGTTGACTCAGCTGTCCAAGGACTAGTGGCAATGAGAAGATGGGTCGAACCAAACGCTTTCGGTGAGAGGGTTCGTGAAAAAGTTGAAGAAATTAACCAAGACTATATGCCAGAAGGTACGAAGATTCGGAATACCTATGACAGAAGTGATCTAGTTAATTACACTCTTAGAACAGTAGGAACAACCTTACTCGAAGGGATATGCGTTGTTAGTTTGGTGGTAATTTTCTTTATCGGAAGTATCAAATCATCTGTTGTTGTTGTAGCGACAATCCCGTTTGCCCTCCTCTTTTCATTCACCATGATGAATACTTCAGGTATTTCTGCGAGTTTACTTTCGCTCGGTGCCGTTGACTTCGGAATCGTCGTAGATAGTACCGTGGTTATGGTAGAAAATATCATGCGCCGATATAGGGATGCAACCCCTGTCGAAAAAGAGAAAGGGATCATTCGTTTTACATACGAATGTGCAACAGAAGTTGGAACGGAAATTCTTTTTGCGATTTTAATCATCGTTCTTGCATACTTACCAATTTTTTCATTTGAAAGAATCGAAGGTCGTCTCTTCAAACCAATGGCATTTACGATTTCCTTTGCCATCTTAGGTGCGATGTTGTTCACGATGACAGTAGTTCCAGTTCTTATGTCTTTCTTATACAGAAAGTATTTTGAATCAAAGAACCCTGGTCCAATTGAATGGCACAATCCTGTTTATCATTGGGTAGAGCATAAATACGAAGCTATTGTTCACTATTTAGTAGAACGTTCTAAAAAAGTGGTAACCATTGCATTTTCAACTGTAGGAGGTCTACTTGTTGTTGGTGTGATGGCGATTGGAACAGAATTCCTACCTTCCTTAGATGAAGGAGGATTTACCTTAAGACTCTACTTCCCGGTTGGAATTTCCTTGCCGGAAGCAAAAAAGTTTGTTCCAAAAGTTAGAGAAATCATCTACAGCAACGAACAAGTAAGTACAATTCTTTCTCAATACGGAAGAAATGATGATGGAACAGATCCACTCCCACCTAACCGATTGGAAGTTTATGTTGGTTTAAAAGACTATAACAAATGGAAGGAAAAAATCACAAAAGAACAATTGCTTTTGCGAATGCGAGACCATTTAGAAGAAGGTCTTCCGGGAGTTAGGGTCAGTTTTTCTCAGCCCATTATGGACAATTTGTCCGAAGCAATCATGGGAACCATCGCCGATTTAGCGGTATTTGTTTCCGGTCAGGATTTACATGTCATGCGAGAAATCTCATTAGAGATTCTTGAAATCATCCAGACGATGAAAGGTGCCAGTGAGTATGGAATCGAACAAGAAGCTCCAGCACCTCAGCTTGTCATTCGTATCAAAAGGGAAGAAGCGGCCCGGTATGGAATCAATGTTGTTGATATTCAGAACGTTATTGAAGCCGCAGTGGGGATGGAGCCGATCAGTTATCTCTACGAAGGACCAATGGATACTCCACCAAAAGACCGTGCCATTTTTGGTATAGCGATTCGTTTTTCACAAGACTATCGTCAATCTCTAAAAGGAATCCAAAGTATTCCGATCATTTCTCCACGAGGAGAACGGATTCCTTTATCACAGTTGGCCGACATAACCCAAGAAGACTCACCTACTATGATCTTCCGCCAGGATGGAAAACGAACGATGACTGTTCGACTTAACGTTCGAGGAAGGGATCAGGGAGGTTTCGTAAATGAACTTCGTGAGCGAGTTTCCAAAGAAGTTAAAATTCCAGAAGGTTATTATGTAAAATACGGCGGACAGTACGAGAACTTAGCACGGGTTGCGAAACGGTTAGCAATCGTGATTCCGATTACGATTGGTATCATCTTCGGATTGCTGTTTTTACTCTATCGGGACTTAAGATCTGTTGTGGTTGCATTGTCTTGTATCCCCTTATCTTTGATTGGTGGAATTTATGCATTACTTGCCCGTGGTTACTACTTCAACGTATCTGCCGGTGTAGGATTCATTTCACTCTTCGGTATTGCGACAATGGCAGGGATTCTGTTTGTTTCAAAAGCCAATCATTTGTTAAGAGATCATCCACGGATGACAATCAGAGAAGCTTCCATAAATTCAGCCGTCACACAACTTCGTCCGCGACTGATGACTATGTTACTTGCGATGCTTGGACTCATTCCTGCAACAATGGCGAGTGGGGTTGGTTCTGACGTTCAAAGACCGCTAGCAACGGTAATGGTAGGAGGTCTTGCTTCTGCGTTATTCCTAGTATTAACGGTTATGCCAAGTCTTTATATCCTAGTCATGAGCGGAAGGAAAGAAGATCCACGTGATAAAAATGCAGAGCCTGAATCCTTTGGAATATCTGAATATGAAGAAGAAATTCCGGTTTCATCGCTAAAGAAGGAAAAAAAGCCAAAGAAGAAATCTAGATAAATTAATTCGTTTCTCCTATAACTTGCCCACGATTAGAAAGAATACACTTCTATCGTGGGCTTTTTTATTTAATATCGAACTGAGGCTGCTGCGACAAACAACCGCTCTACACGAGTGTGTTTATTTTTATCGGTTTCGAATACCGGATCCATTGATTCTCTTTGAATGAATTCAAAACGAATGAGTCCAGGATTCCACTCTAAAAAATCAAAAGTAACTGTATAACCATTGGTTAAAAATCCATTTCGAGTATATGTTGTTGCCATCACTTGTTTTGGATCATAAAATCGTTCCGCACGCAAACTCAAACGGTATAAATCCTCATACCGAAAACTGACCCAAAAAGTTCCATGGTACCACTGATTATAAACATTGGATTCTCTATTGGTGTAAATTCCAAGTGTGGGATTGACTTCCTTCCACCATGGTTCATATTGAAACGATTCTTTCGCCTTTTGTGCCCCGACATCACCGGAAGCAGCAAAGGACAACCAATCTAATGCCTTCCACTCGAGAATTGTATTATTATAAAATCTTGTTTGTTTGCGTTCAAAATCAGGAGCTTCATTACCTGCAAATTGATTTGCGATAATTGTAAAATTAGGTGTTAGAAAAAATTTAAACTGAGTTCCTAGAGATTTATCTTTGTTTTGGTCGGTAATATTTTGCCAACCATTCATAACATGGAATTGAAATTGGAATTTATCAGTGAACTTTGTCGTAAGCCTGACTCCAGATGCATAATATGGAACAAAATCTAGTGCTAGCGCCCGGGTATAATTCCAATTGTCTGAGGATATCCAAGATTCGTGTCCTATATGACCAAAATAAATTCCAGCATCTATCCAAGTATCTTTGGCGATTTTTACACCGACATAGGCTTCTTGGATATGTTTCACAGAGTTTTGATTGGAACTTACATCTTTATTGGCTTCTGGCGCATAATTCGTGTTTACCGAAGTTCCAAATTGCAAAGCAATTCGACCCCTCACCTTTTCCTCTTGCCATTTAGCATCCACAAATCCCATGTTGATGTTAAATTCATCATTACGGACTGCTTGTGTCGTGTATTGGCGTTCTTTCGATATCGGATGATTGTTATTATGCGAATAATAGGTATCAACAAAGGCACCAAACTTCAAACTGGCGGGAAGTGGGTTTGTTTGCACTGGTTGAACGACTGGAACGGAAGGTTCCACGGTTGTTGGTTTTGTTTCTTCAGCATTCAAAACGGAAAAACTAAAAATCAAAAACCAAACGAGTGTTGCGAATTTTAAATAAACGATTTTTTTCATGGAGATCCGCTCCCGAAAGAGCGGAAATATATTTATTTTTTTAGTAGCTCTTTGATTTCTTTTGGAAAACTGAGAAGTTCTTCAGGGATCACAATTAATTTTTTTCTAAATTTGGCTTTGTATTCTTTTTTGAATTTTGTATGGCATGACTTACAAGTTTCATCTGGTTTTCCCACTGCAAGTTTTGCATCGATAATCTCTTTCCATTCTGCTTTTTGATCATCCGGTGCCATGTCTGGAACCTTTTCTAAGATTTTATTCAGATAATCTGCATTGTCTTTTTTATCATACAACTTGGTTGCTGGTTTGGTAAAGTCTTCCATGAAGTCATGAAGATTCATTTCCGTATTAGCTTTGACTTTTTTTTCAGCATTCAGTACTACTCCGAGTGCAGAAAAAAATAATAATAAACTCAATACCATTCTCAATTTCATAATTACCTTCCGCTGGAAATCCTAAGGACTAGGCAACTTAGAATCAAGTCTGTTTTTACGAAGGATGGTCTCTCCTAATCCGAATTTTTTTACAGATTCGAGGTTGACCCTACCAGTATATTCATCTTCATAACTTCCAAGAGACAAAATGAACTCAGGGTTCATACCCGCAAGTGCTCTTGTTTCCGGTAAATATAAATAACCCTTAGCTCTTCTAGGAGTAAATGGAAATTGAATCAGAGAAAGATAATGTTCCCAATGATTTTTATTTTCTGGAACAGAATGTTCGAAAGCACGAAGTCCTCTTTTCACATGTTTGATTTCATCTTCAAAAATTGTGAGCATGATTTCGGAAGTTAGATCATCACCGAAGTAAGAAAAAACTTGTGCATAAACTTGAGCATAATCTAAATTGGCTCCTTCAAAAGAAACGGACATTACTGCTGCAAAAGATTCCAAAGTGCCAAATTGACCGAGTTGTTTCCAAAAAATATAATTCAATGGAAGGTCACCAAAATTAACTCCGAACTCTCTCATTCGATCTAAATAGAGTTTTAAGTGAGTTTGTTCTTCTTCGATCGTTTTTAAAAAACCATTCCGAACCGATTTGGGTGCTGATGGAAAAGCCAAAAGAGCCCAAGCAAATAACTCGATCGCCATTAGCTCATGATTTGCAAAATGATGAAGGCTCAGCCCACGATTGGATACTAAATTTAGATGTTCCAAACGAGGGATTTTTACCTTTTTATCCGAAAACTGGAGTTTGGGAGAACGGCCAGGTGATTCTATTCGTATGGGCATAACATCGGTTTCCTCATCCCAACGCCTACTGGGAGGTAATAGTTTATCTTCCAAATTTGGAGCGAGTAACAAATGTTTTGCGTATTCGGAAATTTTCATTTCGATTCGGTTCTGAAAAGGGATTTACAAAAAAAAAATTAAAATTAGAATATAAATCCAAATTCAATGAAGAGTCCTAAAACTAAAAGTAAGAATTTTTATGATTCCGTGTATGTTGTCGTAAAAAAAATCCCCAAGGGTAAAGTCACTACCTATGGACATATCGCTTTACTTCTAGGAAATCCAAGAGCGGCAAGGGCCGTCGGTTATGCACTAAACGCACTCAAAAAAGAAATGGAACAAAAGATTCCTTGGCAAAGAGTCATCAATGCCCAAGGGAAAATTTCTTTTCGTGGAGATATTTTCCGTGCCGACCTTCAGAAAAAAATCCTACAATCAGAAGGTGTTTCCTTTGATCTAAACGATGATACATTGAATTTTGACAAGTACGGATGGTTCCCATAGTATGATCAAAAATTTTCCAATTACCTTAACTGTTGCTGGATCCGATTCCGGAGGTGGGGCCGGGGTTCAAGCCGATCTCAAAACCTTTTCTTCACTCGCAACTTTTGGAACCACAACCTTCACTTGTTTGACAGCTCAAAATCCTGATGGGGTCACGGGTATCTCCGAAATTTCACCCGACTTTGTAGCCGCACAACTAAAAGCAGTTTCCGGATACTTTCCCGTCAAAGCTGCAAAAACCGGAATGTTATACTCTGCCAAAATCATCGAAGTAGTTGCTGAATTTTTTTATGAAAACCCAGACATCCAACTGGTAGTGGATCCAGTCATGGTCGCAACTAGTGGCGCAAAATTACTGAAAGACGACGCCATCAATTCTTTAATCAAAGATCTAATACCACTTGCAAAGCTCATCACACCTAATCTAGATGAGGCGTCATTACTTCTGGGTGAAAAAATCCACCAATACGACCAACTGGTTCCTATGGCTGAGAAATTATTCCAAAAGTATAAAGTGCCTATTCTTTTAAAAGGCGGTCATCTCCCCAATGCTTCGGAAGCCACAGATGTTTTGTTTGATGGAGAATCATCTTATCTATATTCAAAACCATTTTTGAAAGGTAAAAACACACATGGCACAGGTTGTACTTATTCCGCCGCCATCACATCCTTTTTAGCTCACGGAAAAAATCTCCCAGAAGCAGTTGGTTCAGCAAAAGAATACCTTCACCTAACACTAGAAGATGAAATTCAAACGGGACCCATTTCCCATTTGAATCATTTTCCAGAACCAACCAACTAAACCAATACTTAGTATTCGATATTGAGTTCTTTGATTTTTTTATCCAAAGTGTTTCGGTTGATTCCCAAAAACTTTGCGACTCGGGTTTTTGTATAACGGAACTTTTTCATTGCATATTGGATGAGTCTTGATTCCACTTCGCTCACAACTATTTCCATAGCGCGACCATCAAGGCCATCTAGTTGTCCCGGTGTCAATCGACCCGATCCTAAATCCAGAGGTTCAGCACCAGACACGGATTCTACATGGTTCAATTGGGTCACTTCTGTTGCATGTTCCGGCATATCTTCCAAACTAGAAAGAATATCAGAAAAATCCTCTTCACTTAAGATCTCGTCTTGAGCAAGAACAACGGCTCTTTCGATCACATTTTCCAACTCACGGACGTTACCTGGCCAACGGTATTTCAATAGAAGTTTGGATGCCTCTCTAGAAATCCCTTTTACCACTTTATTATTGTCTTTTGTGTATTTTTCCAAAAAGTGATTCATGAGTAGAGGAATGTCCTCAACACGATCACGTAATGCTGGTGTATTGATTTTGACTACATTCAATCTATAAAAAAGATCGGCTCTAAACTTTTTCTCTGCAACTAATTGTTCTAACTCTGCATTCGTTGCCGCAATGATTCTAACATCTACTTTTTTTGCTTTGGTAGATCCAATCGCTTCGATTTCTCTTTCTTGCAACACACGTAACAATTTAGATTGTAAGTTTAAATCCATTTCGCCAATTTCATCGAGAAATATGGTTCCTGTGTCTGCTAATTCAAACTTTCCTTTTTTATCAGTCACCGCACCCGTAAAAGATCCTTTTTTATGACCAAAAAGTTCGCTCTCAAGTAAATTTTCAGGAATTGCGGCACAGTTGATTTTGATGAATGGATTTTCAGAACGAGAACTATTGTAATGAATGGCATTGGCAATCATCTCTTTACCAGTTCCTGATTCACCCGTAATCAAAACAGATGCTCTGGAATCGGCAACCAGTTGGATTTTTTCAAACATCTTTTCCATACTGGCAGCTTTACCGATGAGAGATCCAAACTTATACTTATTTTTTAATTCTCTTTTGAGTTGGATATTTTCACGAGATATTTCTTTTTTAGCCTCTTCCACCAAGTTTTGAATTTTAATCGATTGGGAAATAATGGAAGCAACCACTTGTAAAAAATCTAAATAAGATTTTAAATCAGTGTGTTTGTTTTGAACGATAAATGCATTTACAACACCAAGCATCGTTTGTTCACTGAGAATGGGTGCACAAAGTAAACTTACGTTATGTGGATCATGCTTAAAATGAGACAAATATCCAACACGATTTAAAAAATCAGGATGGCTTGCGACCGATTCAATGATGATAGGTTCACCGGATTCATATACCTTTCCAGTAATTCCTTCACCAGATTGGTAACTACCTTTATCAATCTCTTCTGGAGACAACCCAGAGGCAGCAACGATCCTGAGTAGTCCTTCTTCTTTTTTAAATAAAACAATACTTCCCTTCTCTAAACGAAGTGATTTTTCCATTGTGACCATAATGGAATCAAAAACTTCATTTTGATCTAATGTGGAACTAACCACTTTAGAAATTTCAATAAGGGTTGCTTGAATTTTAGTTCTTTGTTCTAAATTACGAATGGTTTGTAAGTTTTTAAAAATTTGACCTGCTTGGTGAGCAAGGACACTTACAATTTCCAACATCTCTGCTGTAAACGCATTCAATCTGTTGGAGTCGAGCGAAATAACCCCAATAATATCATCTTCCACAATCATCGGAGCAACTAACTCTGATTTGATTTCTTCCTTTACTTGAATGTAGTCCGGATCTTTAGAAACATCATTGACGAGCTTCGCTTTTCCTGTAGAAGCAGCCACCCCAGTAATCCCTTGCCCAATTTTCAGTTTGGTTTCCCGAAGGAGTTGTTGGTTCATCCCCCGAGAAGTGACTGCATCCAGGACTGCATGTTTTTCATCAATGAGCATGAGGGACCCAGATTCCACCCCACAAATTTGGATGCAACGATCCAAAATGAGCTCAAGAAGCCCGTCTGGGTCTTGGGTAGAATTCATAGCTGTGGCAACTTCGTGGATGGATTGGATGGGATTAAATTTTTTCACGCTCATAGTTCTTGCTCTTTATTATTACGCCCTGCCTCGAAAGAATACAGAAGGACACTGCTAGTGACCAAAACACTATGCTTATTTATTGAACAAATAAACCATTTTTTAATCATATTCGCCGACATCCTTTCGATTTCTGCAGAAAAAACAACTTTTGCTTATAGATTAAGCATGAATCGTACCAGGTTTCTCGGATTTATAGGAAATTCTTGTAGCATATGAAAAAAGAAATCGAATAACCTGGCTAAGGATGAACCGAGAACCCATGGAAGACCGGATTTGTTTGCTTTGTGCGGAACCCCAACTTCCCAATGGGATCACGAAGAATGGTCGGTTTTTCTGCCAAACCTGCAATCGCGAATGGATTCTGGAAAAACGCAAAATCCCTCGGATTGGGAAAAACATCCTCTCCTCCCAAGAGAAAACTGAGTTCCTCTTAGACAATCTCTCTCTATTCAACTCAAGTATTGATTTGGAAGATTTGATGCAAAGATTTACTGAACTCATCTCAGTACGTTTGAAACGAGATAAGGTGGCCGTGTTTATCACCAATTTAGAATTAGGTGAAGTTAAATTAGCTTACTATTCGACCAAACAAAAAACCTTAGAAAGGGCCATCAAACGAATCACTTTAGATTATGATTTGAGTTATGGAATTTTGATTGAGTCCATGGCAAAGGGAGAACCTTGTTTTTATAAATTTTCAGAACAAACCCATCCATTTTATCAATTCTATTCTAAACTGACAGGAACCAAATCACAACTAGTCATCCCCATACTTTACGCCAACACAGCTGTGGGAATGGTAACCATTGATTATGAAGACGAAGATGATTCTTATTTTGTGGAGGATCAGGAAATTTTGCAAATTGTTGTTGGTCAATTTGCTGTTTCCCTTCGAAATTCTCTTTTATTTTCTAAATCCGAAAACCAATCCAAAAACTTTCAAAGTTTACATACAGCCGCACTCACCCTAAGCCAACTCTATCTTAACAACCATGATGAAATGGTTAGGATGATCCTTTTAACTCTCTCTGGAATTGTAGAATCTTCGGTCACTTCTCTGATTGAAAATCCACCAGGTTCCTCAAAAGCAAAAATTTTCAAACTTCATCGTGATTTAGAAAACCAACAAATCCAAACTAAAACCGAAACCATAGATGTACAAAAGATTCACTCACTCTTGCAAACAAAAGAAACCATTACCATCGATCCAAACTCTATCCTTGATTTCGAAACAATAGGAATCGAAGGGAAAGAATCCATGGTGTTTCCTTTAACCTTAGAAAATGGAACTCGTTGTGTATTCATTTTAACCAAACAAAATAGTAGATTCCCACATGACGAAATTGAAGCACTGAATGCCTTTGTTTCCTTAGCCAGAATCACGATGGAAAATTCTAATTTATACCAAAACCTTTCCAATAAAGAAAGATTGGAAAAAGAAATTGAAATCGCAAAAGAAATCCAAAGTACACTTTTACCTAGAAAAGCTCCCGAAGCCGAAGGATTTTCTTTTGGTGGTTTTATGGTGCCCGCTCGTGGAATCGGTGGAGATTATTATGACTTTATCCTTTCACCTAATAGAAACGAGTTGTTTATCTGTATCGGAGATGTCAGTGGGAAAGGAGTGGCGGCAGGACTTGTGATGGCAACCGTCAGAACCATTTTACATTCCCTAGTTCGCGTTAAAGATTCTCCTTGGGAAATCCTAAACGATATCAATAATTATCTTTATTCCAGTTATAAAGAAGCCATCACTCCAAGGTATATGAGTATGATTTTGCTAAGATGGAACCTGATTACAGGGGAAGTACAATTTTCAGGTGCCGGTCATGGAAATTTTTACCATTACCATGCAAATTCCAAATCGCTATCGGTGATTGAAACAGAGGGAGTCATTTTAGGAATCCAACCCGATATTTCCGCATTTCGGAATGAGTCCAAATTGAGATTTGAATCTGGTGACACCATATTACTCTATACTGATGGAGTCACAGAGGCACGAAATGCTGAAGGAATCGAGTTTAGTGAACCAAAACTCAAATCCAGTTTTCTTTCTTGGATCTCCCTCGAGCCAAAAAACATTCTCGAGAAGATCTATTCCGAACTAAAAGAATTTGTCAAAGAACAGGAACAACACGATGATATCACTATGGTGGCAGTAAGGAAGATATGATTTCGGAAATTCCAACTCCAATCACAAAACTATTTGATTTGGCCCTTAGCCGAATGGGAAACAAACTCCCCGAACTTTGGGCAGAAAACAAAACTCAGTTTCTTATCTCCTATTCTGGGGGAAAAGATTCCTCTATCTTGGTTTTGTTTTGGAAATATCTAATGGAGAGATACCAAATCCAAATTCCAACTTTGTTTTATTTGTCTCATGGCATTCGTTCCATTGAAGAAGAAGAAAAAGAACTCTTCCAATTTTTAAAATCCACGAACTTCCCTTTTCATTTTGTAAAAAAAAAATCCCAAATTTATCTCTCAAACTAAAAAAGGGATTAGAAGAAACAGGAAGACTTGTTCGTTACCATGAACTAAAAAAAATTACGAATCAAAATCCATCCATCATCCTTACGGGACACCACTGCAAAGACTATACAGAATCTATTTTTTTACACCTAACACGGGGTGGTGGTAAAAAAGCATTTTATACCCTTCCTCCTTTTGATGGAGAACGGTTTTTACCTTTAGTTTTTTTTGAAGATAAAGAATTAGAACAACTTTACTTATTTGTTTCTGAAAAGATGAGAATCTTTGAAGACGAATCCAATAAAGATTCAGTGTATAAACGTAACCGTCTCCGTATGGAATTATTACCAGTTTTAGAAAAAGAAAACTGGAACTTTCACAAAACCTATTGGAATTTTCATGATAGGTCACAACTAAGTTTACAGTTTGATTTAAAAAACGAAAACATTCAAAAACCTACACCTCATTTATTTCGAATCCCTCACGAAACTTGGGTGAGCCTAAATTTATCCGCAAAAAAAGAACTCATCGACTTTCATTTAAAACTTCTGGGACATTATCCTCTATACAAATCAGGGTTTGATAATTTCCATCTCCAATCAGAAGGGGAAAGAGCATTTTTAGAAAACAAAAACTGTTTTTTATACAAATCGAAGTTTGGTGATCTTTTCATCATTGATAAAAAATCTCCTGCCTTTAAAAAGGCGGTCTCACACCGGGAAGGAAATTTTCTTTTGATTGATTGGAACCAAAACAGGTTTAAACTTTCTGATCCAGAAGAAAAATACAATCTAGGATCTTGGCACCATGGCCAAAAAATCCAAATTCGCTCAGGAAATAAGGAAATTTCTGAATGTATGCGGGAAAACGGGATTCCTTTTTTCCTCAGAACCTTCATTCCTATCCTTTATTTTGAAGGAGAACCCATTCAAATTTTGTTTTCTCTGTTTTCAAAAAGTGAAAAGAATTATCCCAAACGAATCTATCTGGAAAGGTGAACTAGATGCATAAGTATTCCAAAGAAATTCCCTTTCCAGAAACTAAATTTTTTACATCGATTGCACATCTAAGTGAAAAGGAAGAATTAGATTCTGTGCCTTCTATCACATTTATGGGAAGATCCAATTCTGGTAAGTCCAGTTTACTGAATGCACTCTCAAATCATAGAGGACTAGCCAAAGTTTCAAAAACACCAGGAAAAACAAAACTCATCAATATATTTAGAACCAAAGAAGGGTTTAATCTCATCGACTTACCAGGATTTGGTTATTCAAAAGCATCTCATAAAGAACACAAAGATATGATGAAACTTTTGGAAGGTTTTCTCAATAGTTGGAAAAATTTAAAAATTTTATTTATCCTCTGTGATTCACAAAGAGAATTTCCTGAAGAAGAACTTTCCACCATAGAAGTGGCTATGGAAAAAAAAATTAAACCTGTTGTGATCCGCACCAAAATTGACAAACTCAACCAAAGCGAACAACACCGAGTGCGTACAGACATGGAAGCAGCAATGAATGAAATTGGAGTTCCCTTTCGAGTATTTTACCTTTCGGCAACAACAGGTAGAGGTGTTGGAGAATTAAGAGAGTTTATCGTAGAAAATATGGTGGATCAAACAAAAGTGTCTAAGTAATTACCGGAGTTTGATCCGGTTTGAAGACTCATCATTCCAAACAAATTAGAAGTCATCATCTTACGAAAATCTGTTAACAACGCAAAAGTTTCTTTTAGTTGTTCTTTCACACGAAGAAGTCTGACTTCCTCTTCCAAACGTTTTTTTTCAGATTCAATTTCTTTCAATCGTTCCGCAGAATGAACATCGGTTGCAGATTTTTTAGTTTTCTCTGACTCTAACCTTGTTTCCAATTCTTTGATTTTAGATTCCAAATCTTTTTCATGAGATTTCTGCATGATCTCTTTTGGATTTAATTTGGTTTTCTCTTTCGAATTAGTTTTTTTGTCCTCTTCTTCTTTCAACTGAAAAAGATCTTTGATGGATTTTCCATCCGAATAAGGAGTTAGGGCCGGGTCTTCTTCCGAATTTGGTTTTGTACGAGTAACAGCTTGAGTCTCTCCACTAACTGCTACCATACGACCATCTCTTAGCTCATAATTGATTTTGACTTGAACTTCTTGGACATCTCGTCCTTCCCTGAAAGCTTGATTTTTGAATTCGGCTGCATGGCCTAGTTCATGAGAAATGACATGGAGAGCGGAAAGAGATTCAGGGGCAGATTCCAATTGTCCATGACCGACATAACTCACCCGCCGATCTTTTAGAAGATCTACATTCATACGATTGAATGGGGACTCGTCAATTCTCATGGAAACCTCACCACCTAATGGGTACTTCGGTTTATTCTTAGAAAATATTAGTAGGAAATTGAGTTTTTGGAAAGCGAAAACTCTCCTGAAAGTTCAGGAGAGTGGTGAAATTAGAGTGAAACTGGTAATTTATGGGCCGGTGCGAATGCAGCGGACAAAATTCCTTTGTGTTTTCACAACAGTCTTTTCAACTCCGTAAGATTGTCTGTCGAAAGAAATGGCATGAGCCGTTTCTCCCGGAAGATCTTCATTATTGGACCAGGCAGTCCAATAATCACCTTCTTGGGTAGATGGAAAGAATTGGAGGGTTGCGGCTCTACCAGGAATGACTAATCTTTGGTATTCGATCACAGTAGGAACTCGCCAAGTGGCTCCTAAGTAGTTGCTATTTTGGCAAGCACCATAGAGTTCACTAGATCCAGCAATTCCAATCGACGAAAATCCTTGGACCACTTGTGGGAAAGCAATTGAGTTACAAGCATGTGTTTTGGAATCACAAAAGGCAACTTCTGCTGCTCCTGCACGAGCTGTGTCATAAGGATTGAAGATAGAACCTTGTGGAGCCCCTAAACAATCGTTAAACCCAGCACGATACACTTGGCCGTGAGTACATTTCTGCCAAATTAAACCTGATGCTAAATCGGAAATGGTTCCATTTCCATTATCCCGAAGACTTTGGTTTGCAATTAGTCCTGCAAATAGTTGGTTGGTTTCTTCCGGGCTTAAACCGTAGACATCTTCTACTGGTTTCATTTCACAATTCATGAAAAAGGATAAGACCAAAAGAGCGAAACAAAATTGAATTTTTTTCATAATCTCTGCTCTCCTAAAATATATGGTTAAAGTTAATGAATGTTTGTCTATCTTCATTTGAAATCGCATGATCAAAATAGATAACAGTTGCTTGGTTCCACGGAATTCGTAGTCCAATCCCTCTAGAATGTTTGTAGTTTTTAAGATTTGCATCTTCTGTTCGATCCCAAACTCGTCCTACATCATAGAACGGAACCAATTGGAAGTCAAAGTGTTGTCCCCAAAACTCAGTCTCTGCAAACTTCCAACGAATTTCGAAGTTAGCAAATGCCATGGTTTGTCCTACAAAACGATCTTGTTTGTAACCGCGAATGGTAGTTCTTCCGCCAAGACCTGATTGGTTGGTTTCGGTTCCCCACATGTTGCGGTATTCGTAAAATGGTGCGTCCCCATTGGTTTGGATCATTGTTCCGCGAGCGGCAAGAACAAACTTTTCCAAAATTTCCGGAGGTTTACTTGTGAACCACTGAACTGGACTTAGGAAAATACGACCCGACACTAAGTTTTTATTAAAATCATAGGTAGAACCAATTGCCTTGGCGGAACGTTCGTGTGTGTATTCCAAAAATACCCCGCGGTTAGGATCCGGCTCAAAGTCACGTGTATCAAATACGATCCCTGCTCGGACTGTATTCGTATAACCACCGTTAATACCTTTTATCTTTCCATCTTTATCTTCACGAGTTAATTTTGTTTCCCCTTGAGGAGTTCCAAAAGTACGGTCGACATCGAGTAGTCCCAAAATTCCATCCGCTGGACCCAATAGGGCGTTGTTATACTTTCCATCATAAGTACGAATGATTTGTTTTGAGAGACGAACCCCAGTCACCGCACGAAGTGTTCCTCCGAAGAAGGAATATTCACCAGAAGTGCTGAAGTTAGGATTTTCAATATCGTATCGATTGTATCTATGATCACTGACGATAGGTGCTTCTCCTACCCCGGCATCCCCTTGACGACGATAGTTCAAATTGTCTTCATAATCGGAAAAAGGAGCATTTCGTCGAATTTGACCATTGGGATCGTTCCTTTCTAAATAAGAAAGCGGTTGGAGGGTGTCAGATCCAACTCCAAAGAAAAGGGAATTGGGATTTCGTTCATAAACCAAATCTGCACGAAGTCTCCATTTTGTGTCAAAAATATAAGGAGCGTCGATACTCAATTGGTGGTAAGGTGCTCTTTTCGTCGTATTAAAATACTGAGCAAATACCCGGACACGGTAGGGAGTGTATTCGAACATGGGGGATGTTTTGGCCCCATTGTAAAAATAGAGCACACGTGCCCCATACCCTACCCCCACATTGGGATCGGAGTTGATGAGAGGAAGTCCAGTGAAGTATCCCCCCTCTTTTTTATTCTTAAAATCCCGCTCGCTCAGCCTCTTTTTTTCAGAGATCTCGAACGGAAGGTCGGTACGGGGTTGACGTTCCTGACCGAAAACCCCGTGGAAAAACGAAAAAAACAACAGAAGTGTGAAACTTCTTAAAATATGATTGTACATTCTCTACCTATCAGCCAAAGAAACTGCCTTATGCTGGGAAGTTTGAAAAATATGTCAAATAGATTCGAAGATTTATGTTTTTTCCGGTTCGATTCTGTGTAAAATGATGAGCACTTCGTCTTGTTGGACCAAATCCCCTTGTGCCTTGCGAATTTCTTCCACTCGACAAGGATACGGTGCCTTAACGGCGTTCTCCATTTTCATTGCTTCCAAAATGAGGAGGGTTTCTCCTCCCTTATGTTCGCGACCGACCTCAGTAGAGATTTGCACTACTTTTCCCGGCATAGGACTTTTGATTTCCGGTGAGGTTTGGCCTGCACCTTCATACTGGCGTTCGGCGAGTTTTCCACTCCAAATTTCACCTTTCCAATGGAGGAAAATCTCATTTCTTACTTTAAGATATTGTAATATAGATCCATCGTTCATAAAAACGGAACGGAGCGGATTTGTATCTGACTTTCTTTCCTCTTTAATCCAATCATCTAGTTGGAAAGAAAAGGAATCTTTTTCCAATCGCACTCGAACTTTGGAGCCACTTACAAAAACAGATGCAGAACCAGATTTGGTTTCAAATAGATAATCCATATTATGTGGTCTCACTCAACCAAGGGTTACTTGATTCTTTAGAAGTAAAAAATGCACCGGCGAAAGCGAGTTTAAGCTCTTCCTTTGTATTGTTTGCCAACAGTGCAGGTTCGTGGTCTGCGATGTAATGAGTGGAAACTTTTCCTTCCGCAAATTCTTTTGTAGAAACTAACCTTTGTAAAAATTGTAAATTGGTTTTAGGACCAAAAACAATTGTCTCAGACAAACATTCAATTAGGCGGTGGATGGCCGTGATTCTGTCTTCCCCCCATACAATCATTTTGGCAATCATGGGATCATAAAACATTGTAATCTCGGAGCCAGAAACAACTCCCGAATCAATTCGTAAATAATCTCGTTCCGGAAAAGATAGATGGTGGATTTTTCCAGTAGAAGGTAAAAATCCTTCTTTCGGATCTTCCGCATAAATTCGCACTTCTAATGCATGTCCCTTTTGTGGTGGGGTTTGTAACTCAGGTAACGCTTCTCCCTGACAAACTCGAATTTGCCATTCCACTAAATCAAGGCCCGTGGTCATTTCCGTGACAGGATGTTCCACTTGCAAACGAGTGTTCATCTCAAGAAAATAGAATTCCCCACTTTCACCTAATATGAATTCGACGGTTCCAGCACCTTCATATTGTACGGCTCTCGCAGCATTCACTGCAGCTAGTGACATTTGTGATTTTAAATCAGCACTATAACTGGGAGCAGGAGTTTCTTCGACGACCTTTTGGTGGCGTCTTTGTAAGGAACAATCCCTTTCGTGTAAGTGGATGATGTTGCCTTGAGAGTCTCCAAAAATTTGAAACTCAACATGGCGCGGATTGGTAATGTATTTTTCTAAAAGGATTCGATCATCACCAAAAGCAGAAAGAGATTCCCGTTTTGCGGAAAGAATTCCTGGTTCTAATTCTTCAGGGGAATCGATCCTACGCATTCCTTTTCCGCCACCACCGGCACTTGCCTTTGCCATAATAGGGTATCCAATTTTTTCCGCTTCTTTTTTGAATACGGACATTTCTTGTGAGGCACCTTCATAACCGGGAACCACTGGCACTCCATTCTTTGCAACTAACAATCGTGAGCCGATCTTATCTCCCATCGCATTGATCGAATGAGGTTTTGGTCCAATGAATCGAATTCCCTTTTCTTCTAGTTTTTTCGCAAAGTCAGTGTTTTCTGATAAAAATCCATATCCTGGGTGAACGGCATCGGCTCCCGTTTCGATACAAGCGCGGATGACCTTTTCTACATTTAAGTAGGAGGAACGAGCATCTGTCCCGCCGAGTGAGAACGCTTCGTCTGCTGATCGGACAAATAAACTTTGGGCATCAGGATCTGAATAGACAGCAACAGTTTTGATGCCCATTCTTTTTGCGGTGCGAATGACACGAACGGCAATTTCACCTCGGTTGGCGATGAGTATTTTTTGGATCGGCTTCATGTGAGTAGGATCAAAACTAAACTGCCTTGAAAATAAATCAACTGAAAGATCGTAAGTCGATTGACCGCACTTATCATTCGCAAATTCTTTTTTTATGGTGAAACAGTTCCCTAGTTTTAGATTTTCAGATCGAATCTTTCTAACTTATTTTTTCTTTGGATTTTTAACCCTATTCCTTCACCGAGTTTTGTTTTTTTTGGTTTATTCCTATCGTTTGGAAGAATTCCCAGTTTTTGTTTTACTCAAAGCATTTCTTTTAGGGTTTCGGTTTGATTGGGTTACCGTATCCATTTTGTTAGTTGGGTTTTATATCCTTTCTCTTTGGAATGGGGCTTCCAAACTAAAATCCTACCGTTATTTTTGGATGATCACTCCTCTTGTTCTTTTTCCTTTTTGTTTGATCCACCTTTTTGCTGATTTGTTGTACTTTGAGAACGCCAACAAACATATCGGATATGAGGCCATTGTGTTTTTGGGAGATTTAGATGTGTTAGTTTCTTCCGCATTCCAAGAAGCTCCTTTTAAAATTCTGTTATTTGTCCTATTTATCGTTCTTTATATTTTTGGGATTCGGTATTGGTTTCGTAAAAAACAAATCACAAATCAAACAAACGAAGAAGAAACCTTTGTTTCTAAAATTGTGAAAACCACAGTTTGGATTCTTTTTTTCTTTATTGGACTTCGGGGTGGGCCACAAGAATCTCCCTTACGTGCGAGTGAAGCCATCATTTCCGACAATGCTCTCATCAACCAAATTGCATTAAATGGAATTTACACCACCATCAATGATTTTAAAAGCCAATCCATCCCCAAACATTTAAAAATGACAGATGAAGATATGTTGGCAGTTGTGAAAGAAGAAATTGGTTACGAAGGTGCAGAGTTTGTGGAGGATCCCGAGTTTCCATTATTACGAAAAATCAAAGGAATTCCAGGTAAAAAACCCATCAATGTAGTTCTTGTAATCCAAGAATCTTGGACAGGAAAATATGTTTGGCCAGTTTCCAATGGAATTTGGTTGGGAAAAGAAGTAACACCGTATTACAACACTTTGGCGAAAAAAGGTCATAGTTTTAAAAAATTTTATGCCAATGGAGGGAGAACAAGTAATGCATTACTTTCTGTTCTTACAAGTGTTCCCGACAGGCCAGGACTTACGGCCATTCGGACACCACAAATTCTCAGCAATTTTTCTGCGATTGGAAATCTATTTTCTGGATTTGGATACCAAACCAGTTTCATTACGGGTGATGATTTAAAATTTGATAGTTTAGCAACAATCCTTCCTCATTTTGGATTCCAAACTTTGATTGGAAAAGAAGACTTTCGAAAAGCTGGAAAATATTCCATCGGTGCTTGGGGTTATGATGATGAACATCTTTACTCCAAAGCATTGGAAGAAATGGATTCTTACCAAAAAGAAAACAAACCATTCCTTATGACCATCCTTACAATGACAACACATTACCCATACAAGGTACCCAATCCAAAGTATGAAATTTATGGTCATACTGTAACCGATTATGATTACCTCAATACATACCATTATTCCGATGCAGCATTGGAGGTATTCATGAAGGAAATTCAAAAGAGAGAATATTTCGAAGACACTTTATTTGTCTTTGTTGGAGATCACACCCATCATCGATATCTCTCTTATTATGAAGATAGAATGGTTCCTTTTTTATTATATGCGCCAAAATACATCAAACCAAAGTTAGACGAAAGAATTGGCTCCCAACTTGATGTTCTCCCCACCATTTTAGGAGTGGTGGGAAACGAAACTTACTTTGCAGGATTCGGAAAAGATTTACGTGCGAAATCAGTAAAGTCTGGTAGCACTTACTTTGCATATGGTAGTGCTTGTGGTTGGATTGATGAAGAAAAAATTCTTTACCAAAGTGTTGATGGGGATACTCAATTTATTTTCCAAATGATTCCACCGTATGGCGAAGATCCGGCTTGTAAAGCAGACCAAAAACAATGTTTCCACCAAACAAAGAAAGCAAAGGCTTTTTTCAATTTATCCTTAGAATTAATGAATCGAAATTCTGTTTATCCGTTAGAAGGTTCTCTACGGTACACCCGGAAATGAATTTACATACTTGATTTTGATGTCGGGGAAACTTGTCACAATCTTTACTTTGAAATCAGGAAAGGAGCTGACCACTTTCCACTTACCACAATCGGAAGGAAAACTACTCACCTTCTTTACTTTGAGGTCTGGAAAACTATCTACGATTTTTACTTTAATGTCAGGGTAACTCGTGACAAACTTAACCCTCCCAGCTAATTTTTTTCCTTTGAAAGTACAATCAGATCCCACTTCGCCTGCAAATAGAGCCGAGCTGAATAAAATTTCCAATATAATAACAATCAGCTTCTTCATACGAACGCCTATTTTTTAAGAAATAAATTCTAGATTTATTTTCCAACCTGTCAATCCTTTTGTCCATGAATTCGGAATCTTCCATTCTTTTCACCCAATGCCTTCAAAATGACTTTGCAGCTCTACTCGATAAATACGATCCACTTCCCAATTCCTTACACATTGGGTATCAGGAAGCCAACAGACTTTTGGGAGAGATGATGGAAGAGGGTCCAGTATTTTCACTTTTAGACTGGGCTTATGAAACAGACCCCAATCACTTAAAACTAATTCACATTCGAGATTGGCACGACCCTAATTCAAAATCACAAGAAGATCACCTAACGCAATTTGGCGATCATTGTTTAAAAAATACAAAAGGAGCTGAATTTGTATTCCAGAAATGGATCGAAGAATATCCAAACCGAGCGGATGTTGTGAATGCTTCGGGGTTGAATGATTTTGTAGATACAAATTTAGAATCCATTCTAGTACCATACAAAGGAAAATCCGTAAAGGTAGGAATTACCGGAGTTTGGACAGAAGCAAAAGTAACTTTTCTTGCTTATGATTTAAAAACGAGATACCCCGAATTTGAAATTGGAGTCTGTTCGGCACTCACTGCAAGTTCTTCTCTTTCCATGCATTTCATTGCCCTCGACCAATTGAAACAGATTTTAGGAGTGAAAGTCTTTTCTTCTATTGGAGCCTTTACTGAATTTCTCACCGGAAGCCAACCTAATCTAGAAAAACGAATTTCTACAAATGCACGTATCTCAAGCGACAAATTAAAGTTAGATCCAAAGTATCCCATCTCAAAAACGGACAATCAAATTTTACTTTATCTCTTTCGAGATTGTAAAGAGGTAGAATTCAAAACTTTAGATGGTGGATTTTCAGGAAACGTAGTTTTAAAATCAAAGTCTACGGACCACTTGGGTCATTTACAAGTTCCTTGTGTTGTAAAAATTGGAGAAAGAGATCTCATTGCCAAAGAAAGAACTGCCTTTGAACGAATCCAAGAAGTCCTTGGAAACAATGCCCCGTCCATAGTAGATTTTTGTGAATTAGAGAATCGAGGAGCCATTAAATACCGATATGCGGCGATGTTAGATGGGAATGTCAAAACCTTTCAAAAGGTATATGGTTCTATGCCAGACGGTACGGGACTTGATCGGATCATCGATACTGTGTTTGGTGAACAACTGGGTCGTTTGTTTGAAGCGGCTGCCACGGAAAAACTAAACCTTTTAGAATACTACGACTTCCAATCGAAATACTCTAAATCGGTTCGTTCCCGAGTAGAATCATTACTTGGAGGGCCGCAAAACAATCCAGAAATTGAAATCGTTTCTGGATATTCCGTGCCCAATCCTTGTATCTTTTACGAACAAGATCTACTGAAGTTAAAAGAATACAATGCCATCACACACAATACTTCTTATGTGCACGGTGATTTGAATGGGGCCAATATCATCATTGATGGACAAGAAAATGTTTGGATGATTGATTTTTTTCACACCCATAGAGGTCATATCATTCGTGATTTGTTGAAATTGGAAAATGATGTACTTTTTATTTTTTGTAAAATTGAATCGGAGGCGGAGTGGAAAGAAGCAGTGAAACTCACCGATTTTTTACACAATCAAGAAGATTTAGGAATCGAACTAAAACTAGATCCACCAACATTTATCAGTAATGAAAAACTAAAAAAAGCCTATCGCGTAATAGCAAAACTTCGATCCTACTACCCTCGTTTGGTGAAGTTAGACAGAGATCCTTACCAGATGCATGTGGGTGCTTTGCGGTATGCGATGCATACTTTATCCTTTGACGAAAGTAATGAATGGCAAAGGAAATGGGCTTTGTATGCAGGATCCAAACTCATTACAAAAATCAAGGACTTCATCCAAAGGTCTAAAGTCTTACGAATTGATTATTTAAAACCATTGGCAGATTCGGATCATAACGATTTGTCTCGGATTGGACTCACCATCCTTCCTGGTAGAAAAGATAGAGCCCGTGTGTTAGATGACGATTTAAACACCATACAAAGGGAAGGGATCACCCATGTCCTCAGTCTCATCACGGAACAAGAGTATGTCGACTATGGTGTCACCGATCTAAAACCAGAATTGAAACGAAATGGAATCGAACAAAAACAAGTTCCCATTTTGGACCAACGAGTTCCAAGCCTCACCCAAATGAAAGAAACTTTAGAATGGATGGACAAAGCTCTAGTGAACCAACATCGGGTTCTGATTCATTGTGTAGGAGGACTCGGCAGGTCTGGAACCGTTGCCGCAGCCTATTTGATTTGGAAACATGGATTGGATTCGGAGTCTGCCATCCAAAAAGTGAGAGAATCGAGAAGTGAACGAGCCGTTGAGTCTCTCGAACAAATTCGATTCTTAGAACTTTGGGAAAAAGAAATCAAACAAAAAATCTAAACAGTAGAAACTTTGATCCTTTCTGCTTCTGTTAGTGCATCTAACTCTTGTTTTTTGGATTGCATTAAGTTTTGAAGATACGTTTGAAATTCTTCCCAAGAAGAAAAATCTGTAGGATCGTGAGAACCCAAACCCAAATAACCTACTACATTTCCTTTTTGGTAGTTTTGGTAAGTGGTAATTCCCGATTTTAGAGCCACAAATACCGGAATTTTTTGATCAAAAGCAATTTTCACCATACCTTTTTTTAGAGGAAGGATTTCTTCTGAATAAGTGTTTTTTCCTTCTGGATACACAATGTACGATGTGGTTTTTAAACCTTCGATTAAGTTTTTAACAGAAACGGCAACAGACATGGCTTTTGAATTATCAAATACTTGTGAGCCCATGGCCACCATCCACCAATACGCAAACCATGCTTTTTTAATCACCTGATTTGCTAAAAATGGTTTTCGGATCACATAACAATCATAAGGAAAATCCATTTCGTTGACATGGTTTAAAAATATCATATGTCCTTTTACTGGAACATTAATTTCATTAAATACGATGAGTTTGGTTTTCGTAATACCTAGAACATCTTCCGCCCAAATTTTGGTTCCTTCTAAAAACTCTTTGATTCGAGCTTCTTTGTTACCAGTGAGTGAACGATATAATCCTCTGATTAAATATGGACTTGCTTTTCCAAAAACAAGAAGGGTGATTCTTAAGTAAACTTTCATCACCAAACGCCCGTAGTGGACGCTGAGTCCGTGTAAATTTTTCTTAATGAGATCGTCAACGACCGGAATTTTCGCCATAGCAACAATTAGACAAAAGAGGTCATTCTGTGGAAATAAAAAAGCCCAAGAAAAATCTTGGGCTCACTCATTTGGAAACGGTGTTAGTTAACGTTTCTTATTGTTGCGGATTGGATGTCGCTCCGGCGGCAGGTTTTACTGGGATATTTAAAGCTTTTTTACGTTCTTGGTCGTATTTCATGAACACCATATTGTTGGAGTCCAAATCATACACTCGACCTCTTACGTCGGCATGATCCACGCGATAATCTTCAGGTACACGAACATCAAACATAGCTTGTAATCTATTGTCATATTTGATATAAGGGTTTTTTGTAAAATCGTAAGTCACTCCGTCTACCTTCACTGGTTGTCCTTCCACAGCAGCACCATTTTCATCTTTTAATGTTTCTGATTTTGCTTGTGAATTGTTCAGGTAATAGTTGTCGTAAGGATATTTCAACTTATAGATGTTAATCGCGTTTGCTTTTGAATCACGACCTAAGTTGATAGCGCCAAAATACAAATCGATACGATACTTTCTATGAGATGGTTGGAGTTTTTGGTGTTTTTCCAAATTCTTTTCCACTTTCAAAGCGGTAGCTCTTGCTTCTTTTGCAAGACCAAGATGTTTGTATCCTAACTCTAAGTTTTTCTCAATAGCATATTTGTTATAACTATAATGAGCTTCTTTTGGATCATACATACGACGTGAATAGGGAGCTTCTCTTGGAATGTCCATCACGTCTTGGCGAAAATAAGAGCCTTTTCCATATTCAATGGAAATATCCAGAAGGGCTTTATCCATAGGATTGTTTGGATTTTTTCTTTCCATAGCCGTTTTCATCATCTCTTCTGCACGCAAAATGTAGAGTTGAGAAAGTTCTTCTGTCATTTTTTCAATTCCCAATTGGCATTCGAGAAAACGTTGGTATGCGGAAGAATAATTACCTTCGAAGTGGTATTGTAAACCTTCTTGGTAAATTCGTTTGGCTTCGTTGTATTTCTTCATACGAAAGCCTTCTTTCCCTTCCGGTGCATTTATTTCCGTAGGTTTTCCTTCCGGATCTTCACCACGGAAATTTTTAACGATAGGTTCTAACTCACGTAAGTATGTCAGAAGCTCAATTCGTTTGTGGTAGGATTTGCTAGAGACTGATTCTGCAAACATAGGTGCCTGCATCATGAGACTCATCATGAGAATAAGAAGGGATTGTTTCATTGCTCTGCCGTTCATTCCGTTTCCGTACTTTCCTTCCTTCGAAGAATCTTACAAGTAATTTCGGGGTGGCCCCTGTGAGTATTATCGGAGATTTCTGATATTGGATTGACAGATTGTATTTTAAAATTGAGCCTTTTCCTAGATTTTTCCTATGTCCCTAGCCGCTGCCCAGTCCAAAAAAGTATCTTTTCGCGCCAAAGAGTCCACAGCCTGCCCAATTTGTGATGAAAATCACCAAAAAGAACAAATGTTCCAAGGTGGTGGCCGACTCATCGCCGGGAAGTTGGCTCAAGATTTACGACGTCTGTATGAAAAAAACAGAAAATTCGGTCGTGTCAGCCCCCTGGATTATGTCATGTCTGTTTGTCCCCGTTGCCTTTATTCCTCTTTTCCGAAAGATTGGAATTCACTCAATCCGGCAGACAACGAAGCCATTCGAATGGCCACTGACAGTCGTAGAAGTTATATTGAAAAAATTCTTGGACCACTTGATTTTACGGCAGATCGCCAAATTGCGTTAGGTGCAGCCTCTTACTTACTCGGAATGGACTGTTACCAACTCCGTGGTGCCAGTGTGGCCCCTACTCCCAAAAAAGCAGTTTGTGCCATCCGTGCTGCTTGGTATTTTTCCGACCTTCATGATGAGTTTCCTCATATCGGTTATGACAAAATCAGAGACTTACTCTATCAAAAAGCAGCAGTCATTTACGGTTATACATTAGAACTCATGCAAAATGGAAACGAACCTGTGGACCAAGCTGCAGGGATGCTCGGACCCGATACAGACAACAACTGGGGATTCGATGGTGTTATTTATTTGAATGCATTTTTAACAAAAAAATTCAAAGACCAAATGGCTCCCAAACCGGAAGACCAAGTTCTCCTTCTATCTCGCGCCAAACGAACGTTAGCAAGACTTTATGGTTCAGGAAAAGCATCCAAAGGAAAACCAGGACCGATTGTAGAAATGACACGTGAATTGTACGATGAATACAATGCCATTCTAGAAGCGATGGGAGGCGAGAAGTAAGGGTTTGCCCAACTACGCTCTTCTCGTCGAATTCGACGGCACACATTTTTACGGATGGCAAAAACAAAAAAATTTACCGACTGTCCAGTCTGCCATTGAATCTGCTCTAAAAATCATTCTAAACAAAAACCCCGCATCACGTTTGTCAGTTGCTGGAAGAACAGATACCGGTGTTCACGGATTAGGAATGGTGTGCAATTTTAAAACACTTTTGCCTATTCCCAATTTCCATAAACTACTTGTCTCCATCAATGCACTCACACCAAAAGGTGTATCTATTAAAAACGTAGTGGAAGTTCCAGCAGAGTTTCACTCAAGATTTAGTTGTACAGGCAGAGAGTATATCTACAAAATATATTATAGTAAATACCAAAGTAGTTTTGTCGAAGGTAGAGCCTTTTGGGTCAAACACCATGTCGATTGGGATTTTGTGGAAAACCAACTAAAGACACTTGTGGGAGAAAAAGACTTTCGATCTTTCACAAAAGCAAAATCGATGGCCGGCAAACGGGCGGTACGTGAGATCTTTGACATTCGTTTGGAACGATTGACACCAGATTGGATCCAAATCCGAATCCGCGCCAACGGATTTATGCACAATATGGTTCGTATTACTGTCGGAACTTTACTGGACATCGGAAAGGGACGTTGGAATTCTAGATCCATCGGCTCCATTTTGGAAGAGAAGAACCGTACGATTGCAGGGATCACCCTCCCGCCGGACGGACTCTATTTTGTCCGCGCATATTACGAAGATTATCCGGAAATTCATGAATTGTATAAAATCACTCTTCCTTAGCATTTTTTTAGCACTCACTCTGTTTTCCGGTCTTCTTTCCGCTCAAACCTTAGAAGAATACAACAAACGAAGGTATGAAATTGGTGGTTGGGTAGGAGCGGCCAATCCCATGCCAGGAACTCCTACTGTTCGTATTTTGGACACAACCCTCGGTGGGGGTTTTTATGCTCGGATGCCATGGCCTTGGGTTTTTTATACAGAAGTCGGTGGTTCTTACGCAGTATTTTTATCCAGATCGGAAAGGGCCCTCACGGCAATGCCCCTCTATGCAGCCCTAGCTTACAAAATTCCTCTAGAACTTCCCATTCAATTCTTTCTAAAAGGGGGCGGTGGTTATTCTTATGTTGTCGCTCGTCCGGCCGATACGGCTCGGTGGAATCCGACCGCCTTTGGTGGGTTAGAGGCAAGTTTTATTGCTGGTCGTAGGATTAGGATTGGTGTACGATTGGATTATTATAAGATCTTTGAAACTCATATGGATGTTCCAAACCAATACAGATACCCACTTTCTAGTCCTTATGATGATCCAAGATTACAAAATCCGGCAAACTACTCATTGCAGAACGTAGATTTTTTCTACTTCGGTCTAACAGTTGGAGTGTTATTTTAACATGAAATCTATTTTCCTTTTTTTCTTTGTTATTCTTTTACATATAACCCTTTTCATCGATTGTAAAACCAAAGTCAGTTTAGGTGATGAAACAAAACTTCCCGTTATCTCCACCCTCTTCAACAATCGTATGTTATTACTCCTCAAAGGAACATACGCTACTGACTATCCACTGGATTGGAGCGAACTCAATAATGGAACTGGGGATTTGTATGTAGATGACCAAGGGGAAGGTCTAGACCCAGGTATGACTTTGGTCAACCAACCGAAAGCCGGAAACATGCCTATCTATTTGGATATTGGAGAGGTTCGGATTTCCAGTAAGTTTGTAAAAGGATTAAATGAACTGACACAAATTCGTGATACAGTGGATTCCAATAAATTCTGGGACTATATTGCACCTAACAGACAGGTATTTTGTACAGTAACATATTCTTTTGATAATAACACTTGTGTAGAAAATAATGGGATTTTGAAGGCTTACGATTTCTTTAATGGAATCGGAGCTCAGTTTACATCCAATGACCCTTCTTCTGAAACAATCGGATGGCTTGAATCAGCTGGCTCTGGACAACCTTGGTTTGGACGTCAGTATTATTATGCGGGGATTTACTTCCGCTCTCTGATGACAGGTTATGCTTTGGATGCAGGAGTTCCCATTTCAGGACGTTTTGACAATAGACCCATCATCAATGCACTCAATATTGTCCCACGTAACAACTACATAGCCGGCACAACTTCTGCTGCTAAAAGTAGTATTGTACCAAAGATGTTTCCGGCTTTATATTCACAACTTCCCACCCAAGCAATCCAATCCGATATGCAAATAAGGGATGGATTCGATCCTTATATTTTAGAAGTACGGATCAATTTAAAAGAAAATTTAATGTTACATTCTTACCTAACAAGTCGTTCAACAGTTGTCACTTATGTTGGTGTGAGTGATATCTTTTTTGACCACAAAGGGGAAGGAGATGCGGGTGGAAATATATTGACAAGGGCACGAGTCATTTACCCAGAAACTGCGTCTAGCATCACTATTTCCGGTGGTGGCAATTCATTGTTACATTATTATGGCATCTTTCGATTCCATGAAAATGAATTTATCAACGTTTTGCCTCTTGCGGCGACACCTGCAAAACAAGATGCCAAAATCAAATACCTAAACCCAGGTACATATAGGGCAGTTTGTTTGGGAGACCTAACAAAACGGGACGGTTATCCGGACACTGTAGTACGAGAGACTACATTCACAATTCCCGAATATCCATTCAGACAAACATATAACATTGATTTGACATGCCCTTAGTAAAAAAATAGTTTATCTTTTCAATTTTACTTTTTTTCTAGCACCGTTTTTTGTGAAGTTGGTAAAAGTACCAATGATATGAAAACGATTCTGCTAAAACTACGATCCCTCTTTTCCAAAGATTCCCATTTACATGGGGAACTGCAGTTTCCGATCCGCTACAAACTCCTTCTCATTACCTCGATTGTATTACTTGTTTCCATGTCGGGGATCATCTTTCTCGCTTCTTATTTTTTTCGAAAGGATAGTGAGGTTCGAGTTAAAGAAAACAATATTAAAATCAATGAAATCCTTTCTTTAAAGGTAAAATCAGATTTACATTCGATGAAACAAGATGTGCACATTACGGCATCTGCCATTCTAAGAAGCCCAAACTCAGCAAATGCAATCGCCAAAGAGTTGTTTGAAGAAGATCAAAACTTTCTTTTGATTGGAGCCTATGATGTTAGTTTGAATCCAAAGTTTGAAGCATTGAATGATGAGTTTTTACAAAAATACGATTACCAAAAATCAGAAGTAAAGGGATTACTTCGTAACATCCAACCTAAGTTAAAAAAATCTTTCAGTGGTACAACTGTTATATGGAATGCAAGCCCACACTTCCGTCATCCCATACTTTGCCTCAGCTTTCCCCTGTCTGAATCTAAAGACACACATACAATCCTTGTTACTTTAATTAAACTCGATAGCCTACTCGATGCCTTTCAAACATCTGGACCTGTTGAAACCTTTCTTGTCAGTGAAGATGGAAGTGTACTCGCACATCCAGATGCTAAAGTTGTATTATCAGGAATCAATCTAAACGATCTACCCATTGTAGAACGAATGAAAAAATCTCCTGTTGACAATGGTCAATTTCGTTATGAATCCAAAGATGGAGTCTCCTACCTTGGTTCATTTAAAAAATTGGGACTCGGTGGTGTGGGAGTGATATCCCAAGTTAGGGAAGCTAAAATCTTTGAAGAAGTAAATAACATTCAAAAACGGAATGTTTACATACTCATCGTATCTTTGGCACTTTCGTTTATTGTTGTTTATATTTTTGCAAAATCTCTATCCACACCCATTTTGAAATTGGTAGATGCTTCAGAAGAAATTCGACGAGGGAATTATCATATCGAACTTCATGCCACAACACATGATGAAATTGGAACCTTAACCAAATCGTTCGTAAGTATGGGACGAGGTTTGGAAGAAAGGGAAAAATTAAAAGATTCCTTTGGACGATTTGTCAACCAAGACATTGCAGAACTTGCAGCCAAAGGAAAACTATCTATTGGTGGGCAGAGAAAACACTGCACGATCTTTTTCTCGGATATCAGAAGTTTTACGGCCATTTCAGAAAAACTCCAACCGGAAGAGGTTGTAGAATTTTTAAACCAATACATGACCGAGATGGTGAAATGTGTTCAAGACACAGGAGGAACCGTAGATAAGTTTATTGGTGATGCCATCATGGCAACTTGGGGAGCCCTACGTGATTCCAAACAACATGCAAAGTCATCAGTAGAAGCTGCCCTTCGTATGCGGGAAGTACTTATCGAATTTAACAAAGACAGAGGAACTGTCAAAAAACCAATCATTCAAATTGGTTGTGGGATTAACACTGGCTATGTGATTGCAGGACAAATCGGAAGTTCCGATAAAATGGAATACACTGTGATTGGAGATTCTGTGAATCTTGCATCCCGTGTGGAATCACTCAATAAAGAAACCAACACAGATATCCTCATCACAGAATCCACTTACCAAGAAATCAAGTCCGACTTCCATGTGATCAGCATGGGCGAAATTGAATTAAAAGGTAAATCTAAAGCACAAAAAGTTTATGCCGTCCTTGGAAGGAAATCAGACACCGATTATCCAAAGAATTTGGGCGAACTACAGAAGTTAGTGGGCATCACTGTAGTGAAGAAGGGGAAAAAATGAATTTAGACAAACGAGATCGCCTCGTATTATTTACCCTACTTGCTGTTGCTATTTTGTTTTCGATTTTGTTTTATCTGGATATCAATCGTAAAATTGGAATTGGAGACCGCGAGGTAGTTGGAACTATTTTTTTCAAAAACAATATTGTTCAAAGAAAATTTGAAGATGAAGTGATTTGGGAAAAACTAGAAAACAATAGTCCACTCACCAACAAAGATACAATCCGTTCAGAAGCATTTTCCGATGCCCTCATTCGATTAAAAGATGGAACCGAAATCAATATTGATGAAAATTCAATGTTTAACTTAGATTTAACGGGCGAAGAACCAAACCTTGAATTTACCCAAGGTTCTCTAGAAGTTAAAAAAGATGATTCCAAACCCAACCAACTTAAAATCACCAGTGCAGGAAGTGAAATCAACGTAGACTCCGGAAATGTTAAAATAGAAAAATCCAAAGAACGAGAACTTAGTTTATTTGTAGAAAAAGGAAAAACCACGGTCAAACAAAAAGACGGAAAGTCTGTGGCCGTAGAAGAAGGAAAAAAAGCGGAATTCAAAAAAACAGGAATCGAAATTAAAAAAATTCCCGTAGTTCTTTTGGCTCCTACTTCGCAAAAATTATTTTTTACAGATCCAGACGATGTATCTGTAAATTTCAAATGGAAACAAGAACCTGGATATGGAGACCCGAATATAGAAATCTCTAGATCACCTAACTTTCAGATGACGTTTATTAATGAAAAAGTGGAAGGGACTGGAAGCAACTTTCGATTGAAAGAAGGGACTTTTTATTGGAGAATCAAGGTTAAAAACAAACAAGGAACGGACTTTGAGTTTAGTGAAGTGAATAAGTTCTTTGTCACAAAATTGGAATCCTTCCAAGGAGAATCTCCCGAACAAGGAACTGTATTTCCTTTCGTCCAAACCTATCCGCTCGTCACTCTCACTTGGACAAAACTAACTACTGCAAATTCTTATAAACTAATTTTATCGAGTTCTCCGAAATTCACAAATCCAATCAAACAATTGGATACAACAGCCAACCAAATTTCTTATGACGATTTAAAGGAAGGTACATACTACTGGAAGGTAGTTGCCAAATCATCATTTCCTGACACTAAAGATAGGGAGAGTCAAGTCCTATCCTTTATTATCAAAAAACAAAATACCATACCTGCACCTAAATGGTTACGACCGGCCAATGGATCAGAAATTTCGGCGGAAGAAATCAAACAAAACCAAGCCATTTTGATTTGGGATGGGAATGCAGAATTAAAATCCTACCAGTTAAAAATTGCCAGTGATCCCAAAATGAAAAATATTGTTTTTTCAGAAGAAACTGTTTCCAACTTTCTTGTACCTAACTGGGCTCAGATGGGAAAAGGAAGTTTTTATGCGAGTCTCATAGGTAAATCAAAAGAAGGCAAAGAAACAGAAACTTCATCTACTTTAAATTTTACTGTCGTAGACAAAAAGAAAAAAATAGAACCAGAAGAAGAACCAACAGAAACTAAACAAGAACCAAAATTGGAAATGATGTCTCCCAATGGAACCATTGTCCAAATGAAAGGAAAATCAAGTTTGGACTTCCAATGGAAGGTCACAGGTACCGCGCCAGACAGATATGATTTGGTTTTATACCAACATACAGCTGATAAAAAAACTGCGATTTATAAAATCACAACAAAAGAATCCAAACATAACCTAAAAGATTTAGGAATTTTGGATGAAGGTTCCTTCTCTTGGGATCTCAGCGTATACAAGGATTCTAACCTACTACTTTCCAGAAAGGGAAGTTTTATCTTAGCATTGGATCAATTTAAATCTTTAAAACCAACTGATATCGAATTCATTTCGCCAAAACGATTGTACAAAGAGAAACGATGAAACTTAATACAAAAAGAATTTTATTAGCATTCTGTTTTGTCTCTTTCTCACTGGGAGCACAAGACGGAACCAAACTCATTGCTTGGAAACCAATTGCCGATGCCAGTGGGTATCAAATCCAAGTAAAAGAAAAATCAGGAAAAATCGTTATCGATAAAAAAATCGATACACCTTACCATTCCATCGAAGATCTTCCTTCTGGAGTTTATTTAGTAAGGACAGCTCCCTTAAACTTATTTAAAAAACCAGCCGTTTGGTCTGTTTGGAAAGATTTAGAAGTCATTATCTCGGAACCACCGCAAGTAGTGACCGAAGAAGAAAAACCAATCATCCTTCCTAAATCAGAAATTAAGTCAGAAAAAACGGTTTCGAATCTGACGATTGAAGGGGAACATTTTTTAGAAGCAACGAAAGTTGATCTAACTAAGAAAAATGAATCTCTTCCTATTTTGAGTAAGGAAGTAAAATCATCAGAACGTATCGATTTAAAAGTAGATACCACAGAGGCAAAAACTGGTCCTTATGATTTAACAGTCACCAATCCTTACCAAAAACCAAAAGTGGTTTCAAACTTCCTTCAGATAGAAGAACCAAAACATACAGTAGGTTTAGAATCAAATCATTTGACGGGCTCAGTTGCTAAACAAGAACCTTCGGTTTCACAAAAAACAAATCCAAAAGAAAATCTTGATCCAAAAAAACAAAAGGTAACCGTTCCCAAAGGTAAAATGTTTAATGATTATTCTTATGAAGAGATGTTAGCTTTTTTGGAATCTGACATTGCTGTTAATTGTAAACATACAAAAGTTCCCGCATTAACCTTAAGTGAATGCCACAAAACATTTGTTATTCTTAAATTCGCAAATGAAGACAACCATTCCGTATTTGAGTTTTATAAATTGGTTAGTGAAAATGAAACTGACAGAATCAGTGCCTATCAATATTTTAGTACCAACTGTTCTCCCAAGTTTCGACCTGCTTTGGAAAGAATGGAGCTACAATCGAAAAATCGAAGCAATCTAGACCCTGATGAACGGCAATCACTACTCCAAGAATTGACTAAATTTCGAACTTGTTCGAGATAATTTCTTTTTCTTTTGCTTGTAATGAATCCCTTTTTTTAGTCCTATTAAGAGAATGAGATACTCTTTGATAGCATCGGTTGGAATTGTACTTGCGACCGTACATACCCTCCATTCCGAACCATCCGTTCTGAGCCAAAATGTGAAAGAAGTCACAACAAGAATCCAAGATTTGGCTCTATATCCTACTCTTTCTAAAAAAAGACTTTATGGGGCCGTTTCTAAAGGTGGTGCCATTCGATTCGATTTAAAAGCAGGAGAGTCTTCTCCTCAATCCATTGGCATTGGTGTTGCAACCGACGGAAAATTGAAAGAATGGGTTCTTACTGTTTATTCTGGCAACGGCCAAAATGAAAACCCAACCATCCTAAGAAAGGAAAAAATTGAAGGCGAAGTGCAATGGGTATTCGAACTACTAGCACCACCAGAAGAAATCACGGTAGAAATTCAAAACTTACATTCAGACACACCCGTCTCTGTAGTAGAGATAGTGCACGGTTATTATTATGGATATTCGGTGGATAAGGAAAACAATACCAAACCCCAACCACAAAATCCTACAAAACCAAACCCAACCGATCCAGAAAAACTTTCACCAAATGATGTTCAAAATCGAACTGAGTTTTACCGAGCACCTTTTACAAAAGACTGAATTAAGTTTTTAAAAATAAAGTCGGTATACTCATCGTAACAAGTCGGTGACATATGACCTGCATCACTAAAATTGTTGCAGGTGTAATTTGGGTCATCGTTCATATTCCAAAACGGCACCCCATTCTTTTTATGGTATTCAATCATTCTTGGATACCAATCATGATACACCGTATCTTCCCTTCCATTTCCTACAGAAACTTTTAAGTTTCGAATATGATCCATATAAGGTAAAGAAAGTCGAACCCAAATCACAGCAGATGGCACACCAAGATCTTTCGCCAAAACTAAAGACTGGTCTGTAAAACTAAGTACCTGATCCGAAAAATGAAAAGGGACTAAATAGGAATGAAAGTCTCCGAACGCCGATTTTTTTAACAACTCCTGAGGAAGGACAGACTTATGTGTACCCGGAGTCATTGCAGATCCTTTCCCCTGATTTAAATTTTCCATCAAGTTGTTTCGAAGTTCTCTATAAGGAATGAGAAAAGTTTCTTTGTTTTTGGCTCTTGTGAGGATAACTTCTAATTTGGGACGATATTGATAAGCACGGAACATTCGCTTGGCGATGAGAGTGGAAATATCATCCGTTGAAAATAAAGAAAAATGTTTTAAAACAAAAGATACATTCAATCCATTGGTAAGTGTTTCATCGACTTTTAAAGTTGCTGCCGCATTGTACATTTCCACGGAATGATCAAACAAAAAGAAATCAGGTTTTACCTTGTCTTTATGAAATTGTTCCATCCATTGTAATACATAATCAGGTTTTCCTCCCGGTACGGAGAAATTAAACATCACCCAACCTGGATATTTTTTATGGATGTATTCATTATCAAATAAAAGAGCACGGGAATTTCCAAAATAAACCAAAACCTTGTCTCGGTCTTTGTTTGATAAATATACTTTTAAATCTTCATACAACTGATGTTTTTGGATGTAATTAATATCAGAAAGTGATTTTGAAAAATAAGTATGTACATTCTCAAGAAGTAAGAGTTTGTCTAGGCAAAAGGTTAGGAATACAACCAAAAACGGGACAAGTAAATATCGGTTACGAATTAAATCCACAATGTCTCCTAAAACTTATAATAGATAAACTCTCCACCATCTTGGGATAGTGTGGCGAGAAGGAAAATAGTAACAACACCAAGTATGGGAGCAAGCCATACATCATGTTTACGGACACGTTCCCAAAACTCAGGAACATATTGGATATGATGAAAAAACAATAAAGCAATCGAAGTATAAAAGATTCGTTCTAAATTTTCGATGTGTTGGAATCGAAAAGAAGATCCATTTCCAAATAAAGATGTGGCAGGAACCAACCATTGATTGGAATCACCGAGAAACATAATTTCCAAACTGCCTGTAAAGTGTGTAAAAATTCCATGGAAATGATCAATCATGTTTGATGCATTGTTGGAACGAAACATAAGACCCGAAATGGAAAACAAAACAAATACAATGAGAGCCTTACATACGATTAAGAATTTGTTTTTTTCTGGAGTTAATTTCCAACCAAGTTTGTCTTCGAAAAAACGTTCCGCAGCAAGAAGCACACCCCAATAAAATCCCCAACAGATAAAGGTATAATCGGCCCCATGCCAAAAACCACCGAGTGTCATGATGATGATGAGGTTTAAGTAAGTACGAACCTCACCTTTGCGAGAACCACCGAGTGGAAAATAAATATAATCTCTTAGCCAAAAAGATAATGTGATATGCCAACGTTTCCAAAGTTCCCTACCAGATGTAGAGAAAAAGGGAGCTTTAAAGTTTTCTGGTGTTTCGAATCCTAAAAACAATGCCACAGAACGCGCCATGTCAGTGAGACCCGAAAAATCACTATAGACTTGGATCGCATAACAAACCCCTGCGATGAATAAAGAAAAGGAATCATACTCAGCTGGAGAACCAAACACCGGCGAGATGGTGAGGGACATAGGATCAGCTACTAGAACTTTTTTCACAAGACCCGACATGAGTAGATAAGAGGCCCTGTACATCTTTTCTTTGTTTGGAACTAGTTTGTCCAAGTTTGGAAAAAAATCAGACATCCTCATGATGGGCCCGGCAATCAAAACAGGAAAGAATGCTACAAACAAAAAGTAATCTTCTACTTTGACTACGGGTTTTGAGGAATCACGGTAAGTATCAATGGCAGCAGCAATGACTTGGAACGTATAAAAACTAATTGCGAGTGGAAGTGCAATGTGAATGAGATCGGGAACTTGTTTAAAGAACGGATAGTTCGTAAGATCAGCAAGAGCCCTACTGAAAAAATAAACGTATTTAAAAAATCCTAAGTTGATTAAGTTGAGTGATACAGTAAATCCAATCCAAAACTTTGTGGGAGTGGATTTGATTTTGCGATACAATAGATAATTGATACCGATGACGATGAGAAAATGAACGGTCAGTGCAGGCGAAAAGTAGGCATAAAAACCAATCCCTGCAATGAGTAGGAAATACTTTCGAATCTCTTTGGGAATGGCCCAATAGAGTAAATAAACAATGGAAAAAAAGATTAAAAATGGAATTGAGTTGAACAACATATCAAGGAAGGAATTGTCTCTCCCAGTAATCGGTTTCCGAACTTGGTGTCAATCCTTCTTTCAGGTGGTTAAATTCCGTTTCGTCCTCTTCCGCTTCCCGTTTGAGCCATTCGGCATAAAACTCTTCGGAGGTCATTCGTTTGGCCCGAAGCCTTCTTGCGAAACTGATGATCTCCTTGTCTGTTGTGATCACCAAACACTGCGAAGGTATTGGACATAAGTTGAGATAACCAATTATGAGTTCGTCTGCTTTTTTTTCATGACTGTAATGGATGGAAAATTTACCCCAATCTTCCGAATAACAGTCGGAGGTAAGATCCTTTTTGCCGTCAAAAAACACCAAAATTTTGGAATGTTGGTCCTTAAGATAGAATCGATCTAGATGGACAAGCAACCCATCCCGGGCATCTTGCAGGCGGTATTCACCCAAACAAAAAGCCAAATCGGGAAATTTATACATTAGATTCATCCCATCGATCAGGATTCTCTCAATTACGGGCACAACTCTATTGAAACCACTTGCCAGATTCGATTAAACCAAAAAAACGTAAACATGGGGAAAAAAATAATCATCGTCGGTGCCTCGAGTGGGATCGGAAAAGCCATTGCAGAAGCTGAATTGAACGCAGGGAATTCTGTGGTTCTTTTGGCAAGAAGGGAAAAACCCTTAGAGTCCATTGCCAAAAAAGCAAATACAACCAAAGAAAAAAGAGCCTTCCCTTTGGTCTTTGATGTGACAAAGTTTTCTACAGCAGAGAAAACTTTTGCGAAAGCATTGAGTTTGCTTGGCGGAGTGGACGAAGTGTATTTTGCATCGGGTGTGATGCCACAAATTTCTCCTAATGAGTACAATACGACAAAAGATTTGGAAATGTTAAATGTCAATCTTCTAGGTGCTGTTGCTTTCCTAAACCCAGTTGCTACTTATTTTACTAATCAAAAGTCTGGGAAAATTATTGGGATCTCTTCCATCGCCGGTGAACGCGGTAGAAAAGGAAATCCAGTTTACAATACATCCAAAGCTGGATTCAACACATATTTGGAAGCTCTCCGCAATCGCCTCTCTGAATCAAATGCCCAAGTAACAACGATTAAACCAGGATTTGTGATTACGGAGATGACCAAAGGTCTCGATCTTCCTGAGAAAGGACTTTTAAAAGCAATCACTGCCGAAGAAGCCGCAGAAAAAATCCGCCAAATCGTTGCTAGCGGGAAAGACGAAGCATTTGTTCCAGGAATCTGGGCACTAGTAGGACTTATCATTCGTAACATTCCCAATTTCATTTTTAAAAAACTGAGTATATAACATGGTCGCTAAAAAAACAAAATCCATTCCTGATTTAAAAGTTCCCAAAAAGGAAAAAGTCGAAGCATGGGGTATGAGTTCTTTTTCTCTATCACCCATATTTCGTCCAGAATCGGAAGAAGAAATCAAAGAACTCTTTGTTTGGGCCAATCAAACTGGCACCAAAGTTGCGTTACGTGGTGGTGGTTGTAGTTATGGTGATGCTTCTACAAACACAGATGGAATCGTTTTAGATTTAACTCACTTCAATAAAGTTTTAGATTTTAATTTAAAAACTGGTGTGATGACGGTTCAGTCAGGTGCTCGCATCAAAGACCTTTGGGAAACAGGAATCGAAAATGGATTTTGGCCTCCTGTTGTTTCAGGAACCATGATGCCTACACTTGGTGGTGCTCTTTCTATGAACATTCATGGAAAAAACAACTTCAAAGTAGGAACCATTGGTGAACATATCAAAGAATTTACATTTCTCACTGCCAAAGGAGATATTTTAGTTTGTTCTCCTAAAAAAAATACAGATTTGTTTTACTCTGCTATTTCCGGCTTTGGAATGTTAGGTTGTTTTTTAACAGTCCAAATCAAAATGAAACCAATCTATGCTGGCAAAATGAAAATTGATCCAGTGTATGTAAGAAACTTCGATGAATTATTCGCTTATTTCGAAGAACATTACAAAACATCTGATTATTTAGTTGGTTGGATTGATGCTTTTGCTTCTGGAAAATCAATGGGTAGAGGCCAGATTCACAAAGCCACAAATCTAAAAGAAGGCGAAGATCCTGACTTTCCGGGTAACTGTTTACTCGAAAGACAACACCTTCCCACTCGCCTATTCTACGTAATTCCTAAAAAATGGATGTGGATCCTCATGCGTCCTTTTAGTTTTAATTTAGGGATGCGGCTCATCAATTTGGCAAAATGTATCGCAAGTATTCTCGTAAACAATAAAGCCTATTACCAAGGCCATGCGGAATATGCATTTTTATTAGATTACGTTCCCAATTGGAAGTTTGTTTACAAACCAGGTGCGATGATCCAATACCAAGTGTTCATTCCGAAAGAAAACGCCAAACAAGCGTTCCGTGAAATTTTTACCATTTGCCAAGAACGTGGAATAGTAAATTACCTATCTGTTTTCAAAAAACATAAACCAGATCCATTTTTACTCACTCACGCTGTGGATGGATTTTCAATGGCTATGGACTTTCCGGTCACCAAAGGAAACAGAGAAAAACTCTGGGCACTTTGTAAAGAAATGGATGAAATTGTTTTAAAACACAAAGGAAGATTTTATTTTGCAAAAGACTCCACCCTTCGCAAACGTGTGATGGAATCTTATTTTCCTAAAGACAATCTGAAAAGGTTTTACTCTTTGAAGAAAAAATATGATCCAAAGGGAATTTTACAAACTGATCTTTACAAACGAGTGTTTTTAACAGAAAACTAAATCACAAACGGTTTCAAACAAAGAAACTAAAAACTTTCACAATCTTTAAACGAGGAGAATGACTCTCCTCGTTTTTATCAAATTTAAATTCTAAAAAAAAGAACTAGAGAGATTCAAAGTAAAACTGAGAACTGAATGGATTTAGATATTCATTCTTCTATACAAAAAGTACGCAGCTGAAGTAAAAATCACTGGTGTCATCCACATTCCAATCCAAATGGGCAGAGCACCATTTTCTGCCAAAGTTTTGGCAGTCGAATTCAAAATATAATACAACAATACAACGGCGATGGTAAGACCAAGACTCGCAACACCTGCAGACCGTTTGGTGATAGCACCCGCAAGAGCCCCTAAAGTAACCACAACAAAAGACATCAGAGGCATAGCAAATGCCATATGTTGTTGGATGATCACATTCCGGAAAGGAATACCTTTTGTAATCCTAGATTGAATTTCATCTGCTAATTCGAAAAAATTCATTTCCTCTGGATTACGAACTGGTTTAGAAAAGTAAGCTAAGTCTTCCGGGAAATCATAAGTTTTTTCAGGATATTTTATCCGAGAGACTAATTCTAAATTTTCGTTAAACCTGATTTCTTCAGCATCATACAATACCCAACTATGAGGTGATGGAATGAATTTTGCTTTTTGTGATGATACAGTATAAGTGGGATGTCCGTCTGGTTTGATTTCAATATAATTGAATCCACCTTTAACCGTGTTTTCCTTTTCATCGATCCAATAGACGTAATAAAATCCTTTTTTTCCTTTAATATGCAACTGATATACAAAATCGATCAATCGATTGGAACCTTTTGCCATGATGCTAAATTCGATTTGAGCTTTTTTGTTTGCCGGTATCACAACCGTTTGTCCAAACAAAGTCATAATCAGCCACATCGAGATTCCAAAAAATAAAATAGGTGTGATGATGCGAATAAAAGACACACCTGCCACCATCATCGCAACAAGTTCTTTGTTTACACTGAATTGACCGATAACAAAACAAACGGAAAACATCAGAGCCGGTGCAACAACTTGGTCCACCATGGATGGTAAGGAATACAAAACATGTAAATACACATGAGATTGGTTTACTTTTGAAGAAACCAAATACTTCATCACATCTGTGAATTTATAAATCACAATCATGGATGTTAACATGATGAGAGTTCCAAGAAAGGTTTTGAAAAAATCTAAAAATAAATAACGATCTAATGTTCGAAAAGGGATGAACTCTCTTTTGAACCATAAAAATGGTGTTAACAACAAATTCATAAAATTTCCAGTAATAACATACTCATATCGTCGGAAATTCGTTTTGCCGAGAATGACATGGAGTCCTCATATAAAGCATTCAAAAATTCTTCACCTTTTTTGTCAGAATGATTTTTTATGGATGCAAACAAATGTTCATCTCCGTAAATCTCGCCCGCCTCATCAAAAACTTCCAAAATACCATCGGAATAGAGTAAAATTCGATCTCCCGAGTTCGGAGTGATCGTAAAATCTTTCAAATTAGGTTTTAAATAGGAAACAATTAAAGTTCCCATCCCTTCCATAAATTTTGGATCTGAACCTTTTTCCAACAGGATAAGAGGAGGATGGCCTGCTACGGAATATTTGATTTCTTTTGTATTCGTATCTACAAATAATACACAAGCACTGATATGATTATTAGGAACTAACTTTTGTAAATCGCCATGAATTGATTTTAAACAAGAAGAAGGTTCCATTTGGTTTCCATGGATTTTAAAGGCAAGAACGGCCATGGCAGAAACCATAGCGGAAGCAATCCCATGCCCCGAAACATCGGCAAAAAAAAGAGCTAATTTCCCATCTTCCCTTTCCAAATAACTAATCGCATCACCACCCACTTGTCCAAAGGACTGGAAAAAGGAATGAAGGCGTACACCTTTTGTTTTAGGCCACTGGGTAGTCACTAAATTGGATTGGGTTTCATTTGCCATATCAAGTTCGTTCAACATCCGATCCTGAAATCCTTTGAGTTTGGATTCGGAAATTCTGAGTTTTTCAACGGAGCTGAGGCGAATGTTCAGAGTGAGATAAGAAACAAGGGTTGGTGTGATGATAGAAGAAAGGTAAAGAGGCAAATTCACTTGTGGTTCTTTGGTATAAATGCCAATTAGAATTCCAGCGGAAGTTACTGTTCCCAAATAAGAAACGAGCGAACGACGATCGACAAAACTGACTCCGATACAAGACAATACCAAAATCATTCCTACCAGATAACCGATATAAAGTGAATTCCAATACAACAAAATGAGAGAATGTGCACTCATTGTATAAAAGAACACTAACATGATCGACTGGATCTGTTTACGAACCCAATCAGAAAAATATGTAGCAATGAAAAAACCTAAAGTGACGGATGCATGTAAAATACGAATCCATTTCGGATCATACAATCCTAACTCATCAATAGGTGCAAAAATTCCAAAACCGATAAAACTAAAAAATACCATGAGGCAAATTCGTGAAATCTTCATCACCTCATCGTCTAGTTTAAATCGTTCTTGGAAGGATTGTTTTGTCATACCAAATGGTTAGATCCAAATTTTGTTTTAAAATGATCTGGAAGTGCAGATGGTTTTTGTAATTCAAAATCAAACCAAACAAAAGAAGCATTTCCTGTTAAAACACATTCATCATTTTCATTCCACATAGAACAAATCACAGTGAAGGCTCTGGAAGAAATAGAATCTACTTCTAAACTAATTTCTAAAGTAGCGGGGAAAACAACTTGTTTGCGATAATCCATATCAAGATGTGTTAACACTGGTCCAGCTTTCACAGGTTTGTGTGGAGAATCCCACAGTCCTTCCTTTGTAAAATAATCCGCCCTAGCAGATTCAAAGTATCTAACGTACGTAACATTGTTTACGTGACCGAAAGCATCCATTTCGCCCCAAACAACCTGTTGGGTGAATTTATGTTTGTATTTGATTGGTTTTGGCATGTGTTTGTTACCGAACTTCAAATAAAGAAAGAGACAAAAGTTTGCCATCTTTATCTTTTACTTGTAAACGATATTCTCCCTTCTTTGGTTCCCAGAGGTAAGGCCCTCCGACAGACCCGATCTTTTCATCGTTTAAATAATAAGAATACGAAACATCGTAAGAACTGAAAGTAAAGAGGATTTTTTGACGACCCAAGGGAATATCTGGATCCAAAGCAAATATACTTCCATTCACCGGTGTAAGGATTCTTGTTGATCTTGTTTTTTCTAGCCTACTTTCTTTAGACGAAACAAAACCTAATTCTAATGAACTCTCCTCTGTAGGCGGAGTTAATTTTGAACCAATTGACTCATGAAATAAATCCATAGTCTCTCGCCACACAGGAGCAGCTCCAGTAATTCCCGATACATCTAACATAGGACTTCCTGTTGGATTTCCTACCCAAACTCCAACGGTATAAATTTCTGAATAACCAATACACCAATTATCTCTCATATCTTGGCTTGTTCCCGTTTTGACAGAAGTGTAATAAGAAGTAGATAAAAAATTATCCCATCCAAATCCTAAAGATCTGGCTTCTCGATCCGCGAGGATTTCCGATACCATATAACTTGATTTAGGTGAAAATACTCTTCGAGAATGGATTATATCCTCGGAACGATCAAATTTTAATTCAGAATAGATCCCACCATTCGCTAACGTTCGGTAAGCATTAGTCAACTCCAGGAGTGTAATATCGGCCGTTCCGAGAGCCAAAGATGGACCATAAAACTCAGGGTATCTAAGTCCTGTGATTCCAAGTTTTTCCAATACCAAAACAAATTCATTGATGTCCAAAAAGGACAAAGCCCGAATGGCAGGAATATTCAAAGAAGAACCAAGACTTTCGCGAACCGTTACATTTCCCTTATAAGACTTATCATAGTTTAACGGCCGATAAATTCCTTGGTAAACAGGGATCCCCACAGGAGAATCGGAAAGGATGGAGTCGGGTGTGAGTTTATTTTCTTGGAAATTTTCTGCATACACAAATGGTTTTAAGGTAGAACCCACTTGTCTTTTGCTTCGAATGAGATCCAGTTTGGATACAGAACTTTCTTCTCCAATATTAGGAACGTAAACCAAAACTTGTCCGGTGCGATTTTCGATAACAATCACAGCCCCATCTTTTACATTTTTATTTGCCAGAGTTTTTACATTTCGTTTTAGAATCTCTTCTACTTTTCTCTGGAAGTTTAAGGATAAAGAAGAATTAAATTGTGACTTGTTTTTATCCTCTTCTTTAGAAAAATCTAAAATTGTTTTTGTGTAGAGAGGAACAAAAGAAGGGTATTGGGGATAATCAAAATTACGAAACAAACTTTCTCGCACAAGCTGGGATATGGATTCACAATCATTGGCACCATCTCTTTCTTTTTTCAGCAAACAAACACGTTGTATTACTTTTTCAATAGAACTTTGGGGCGAACGAATTAGGGCCGCAAGCAAATAGGTTTCGTTAGGTGTGAGAGCTTCGGGAGATTTCCGGAAGAGCCCTTTACTTGCAGAAGTGATTCCTTTTAATTCTCCTCTGAAATAAATTAAATTGATATATGCAGTAAAGATTTCTTCCTTTGTCCAAGTTTCTTCTAATTCCACTGCCCTTTGGATTTGTTTGAATTTTTGAAATAGAGTTTTCCTTTTAGATGCAGATGATTTTAGTTCAGGGTCTAAAAGAGAAACAAGTTGCATTGTAATTGTGGATCCACCGCGAAGTGATGATCCCGTAAGGTTTCCCCAAAAAGAAGAAACAAGTGCATTCGAATCCATCCCTGTATGTTCAAAGAAACGTTTGTCTTCAGCATGAACTACCGAATCGATTAAAAACTTTGGAAGTAAATTGTATTCTGTCCATTCTTCCGATCGGTAATCATTGCGGATTCGGTATCTTTGGATGAGATCTCCACTTCGATCAAACACTTGTATGTCGGAAGGAATGTATTGTGATTTGACTTCCTTATACGTTGGTAAAGACCAAAGGGGAGATACAATGATTAAAAATACAATTAGAATTACCGAAACTAACTTTTGAATGGATCCAAAATCAAAACGATCTGTTTTACAGATCGGAAGACTCGGCATATTCATAACCTGTTTCAATGATCAAATGGCTACCGTATTCTCTGACCTTATGAGGAACTTCCGCCCAAATTGTATTGATTGGTTGGTGTTCTGGTATTTGGCATAAAATGAGAAAAGGTTTTTGCAAAGATACACAAAAACTATGTAATCCTTCCAACATCTCTTTCATTCTCGTTGGTGTTTCCGACCAATATGTATAAGGTGGGTCTAAATAAAAAATATAAGCTGATTCTTCGCCAATCTCCCACTTTAACGTATGTTTGGTTGCATCTTTTCGAAACAATTGTACATTGGGAAGTCCACGAAATAACGAATGGAGTTGCCTGAACCTAGTTTGGTCTAACTCATAAGTAAGAAGTCTGTGAACTGAAAGGCTATAGGCTTCGGCAGAAATTTGACCACTGCCGGCAAAATAATCACAAAACAAAACGGAATCAAAACCGAGTCCCCAAGAAAGAAGGCGAGAGTCCATAAGAGAAAAAATTGCTTTTTTGACGAGGCTGTTGGTAAAATTCAAATGCCCCGATACATCTGGTGGAGAAGGAATTTCTTTTCCTTTCCACTTTCCTTGTGATACACGTAACCCTTTCATTCATTTACCCGAAGATTTGATTTCTTCTAATTGAGATAAAACATGTTTGGAGGGAGAGTTAGATTCAATTTCCGAAAAAACCTTTTTGGCTTCTGATTCGTTTTTTAAATCCATAAGACCAAGTCCGTATAAAAGAAGGGCATCATTGTATTTGGGACTTTGTTTTCCAAATTTTTGAAAATCTTTTCCCCATTCAATGAGTAAATCTGATTCACCAAAAACAAGAGCCCGTTCCATAAATAGATAAATTGCGTTCCAATAATGAACCGATGATCTAAAGTTAGGTGGAGCATCCCGAACCACCTTCCCTTTTAGTTGGACCCAATTCTCTTCCGTGGAAACATAGAGGAAAAAAATCCGGGGATCCTTCTCACTTTCTGATCCATTCAAATACTGAAGGGAACCTTTGGAAACCGTGGCGTAATTTCCTTTTTTAAATTCTGTATAGAGGGTTGAAAAACCAGAAACCTCGCCCCAAAGGAACGAAGGTAGAATCAAAAAACCAAAAATATACTGAAAATAAGACAAATTACAATTCGGTGATATTCGCAGATCCGCACATTGGACAGATCAATTCCCAAGAATCAAGGTATTCGTCCTCCCCTTCGGCTTCCCAACGGTGGTCACAATCCTCACAAGCATACGTTACGACGTCTTCATTGAGGCTATCTGCATCGAATTCGTCATCATCTAAAAAGTCATCTTCCATACCCTTCTCACTAAATCACAAAGAAAAAGCCGTGTCAAGTGGGGAGGGCAAAAAAAAATGGGAACCAACGATGGCGATTTACTCCCGGTACGAACCGCACAGAAAGAAGAAATCAAAGACACCGCTATTTCTATTGGTTTTAGCGCTTGGTCTGTCCGTGTTAGGGTTTACCTATAGAAAAGAAATTTATTTTCTTTTTGCAAAAGACCAAAGTGTCCGAGCGGAAAAAACCAAAGAAAAAACGATCGAACTCTGGAAATCGGGAAACCTGAAAGAAAAAGATATCGAAGACTTCCAATCGATTGCAACCACCTATTCAGAAAAAGATCCAACCGATCCTGTAGCCTTTCATTTGATTGCTCGGAGTTTGTTTTGGAATTTATATCGGATCGGAATTTATTTTGACCACGACAGTTTGATTTTACATTTAGGATCCGAGTTCCAAGATTTTATTGGATCTTCGGTTCTTGCAGATTCCACTTTGGATTCTGTATTTTGGAACGCAAGGACAGCTGAGTCTTTTTCTTCTTCTCCATTTTCTGATTGGGAAAACAACAAGGTATTATTGTTTCTGGGAGAAACTCACCGCCATGTCAAACGGCCACAAGTTTTGATTCAGGAATATGGAAATTTGGATCGTTCTAAACTTTCCCCAGAGTTCCAAACCGTTTATATTTGGTTGCTCACCTTCAACACGATGTTAGCTGGTGATGCAGGTGGACTCGATAAACTCATCACCATCACAAAAGATCCAACCTACAAAGCAGGTATCCAATTCACACCAAGGGAAGAAAATTTTTTACGTGGTCTTGGAAAGTATTATAAAAAAGATTATGTGGGAGCTTTGTCACTTCTCAGACAAGCGAAGTCAAACAATCCAGACCGAATCACAGAAACTTCCATCATCACGGAAGCCACAATCTTTCACTTACAGAATCTTTCCCAAAAAGGAATTGATCTTTTAGAAGACTTTTATCTTTCTACAGGCAAAAAAAATCCAGAGATTCCCATCCTCATTGCTAAGATGATAGTGGAAAAACCCGGAATCAAATCGAAACTAGATCTAACGCCGGAAAAAAAAGAATGAAAGATTTTTTCCAAACATTCATCAAACTTTTTTTAGTACTGTCTATGAAGCGATTCACAAGCAACATTTTATTTTTTATAATCATCCTCATGTCTTTTTCTGACTGTGGATTATTTTATAAAGGTGTTCCCAAAGCAGGAGAGTTTTGTTATGTGCTCGCGAAACCTCCCGAATGTTTGTATGTAGACTTCGAATCCAAAAAATTAATTTGGAACAATGTAGAGTATGTATTGGAAGAAAAACTTCGAATGGATTATTTTTTTAAATCCAATGATGAGTTGTATGAACTCACAGTCTCTACGGTGAACCGTGTAGAACTAAAAAATCTAACCACAGCAAACTTTAATCAATTCTATATGAGAAAAAAAGATAAGTTTGTCGAGATGCAAACTCCGGATGCCAAACATGAGTAAGTCCATTGAGGAAATCCAAAAAGAAATCATAGCAGAGTTTGCCGATCTTACCGATTGGGAAGAAAAGTTCCAATACCTTATTGAGTTAGGTGAAGAACTCCCTCCCTATCCTGATGAAAAACGAACGGAAGAATATATAGTCCCTGGTTGCCAATCAAAGGTTTGGGTCGCACCGAAACTCGAAGTTGGGAGATTGGAGTTTGATGCAGATAGTGATACAGCTCTTACAAAAGGACTAATCGCAATTCTAATACGCGTATTTTCAGGACAATCTCCGAAAGATATAGCGGATGCCTCACTTGGTTTTATCGAAGAAGTGGGACTCGCAAAGTTTCTTTCCATTTCAAGAAGAAACGGACTTTTTTCTATGGTACAAAAACTAAAAGGATACGCAGAAAAAGTTTAATCCCTTTCTTTTTTCCTTTGCAATCTGATACAACCTCCTTTAGAATTTTGAATCGAATCTGATTAAGGAATTCTATGAAACGAAGTCTTATCTTTCTTCTTTTATTTACGTTCATTCACTGTGGCAAAGACCTTTCTCCCTTTGGTGGTGAACCTGAAGTTGTAACACTAAACCCTCGATTGAAACCAGAATGGCCAAACCCTAACTGGAAAGTAGTTTCCCCTGAATCCGTTGGTGTTTCTTCCAGCAAACTCAAGTTAGCAGAAGAATATGCCTTCACAAGAACTGGAGATGAAACAGATAGAAAAGGAAGAAGGACCGATGCACTTGTTATCTTAAGAAATGGAAAACTAATCTATGAAAAATATGCGAGAAATTTTTCCGAAGACAAAGTCCATCTAACTTGGTCGGTTTCTAAAAGTATTTTACAAACCATGTATGGGATCGCTGTCAAACAAGGTCTTGTTAAATTAGACGATCCTGGTTATTATCATTACGAACCCTTAAGCCGTGATGAAGCTCATAAAAAAATTACCATCCGACACCTCCTCAATATGTCTTCCGGACTTGCCGCCGAAGAAGGATATGAAAGTGGTCCACTAAAATCATCCGTAATTGCAATGTTGTACACAAGAGGTCGTAAAGATATGGGTTCCTTTTGTGCAAGTCTTCCCCTCCGCGCGGAACCAGGAACACAAGTTTATTATTCTAGCTGTGATACCAATATCCTTTCTGCCATTTTGAAAAAAGTATACGGAGCCGAAGAATACGACAAACTCCCTTTCGAAAAAATCTTCAAACCACTTGGAATCACAAATGTGACTTTTGAAAGAGATGGGTCTGGAACTTATGTTGGTTCTTCCTATCTTTATATGACTGCCAAAGACTTAGCAAAAATCGGATATTTATATTTGAACGATGGAATTTGGAACGGTGAACGTTTGTTACCTGAAGGTTGGGTGCAGTTCACTAGAACTCCTGCCCCTGGGTATAAAACCACACCTTTTTCTGAAGACCTAGACCAGGACAATTACACGGCTCATTGGTATGCCAACACTGGAGTTCCTGAAAGAGGAGTTCACGAACCTTGGCCAGATGCTCCCAAAGATACCTTTGCCGGCCTTGGACATTGGGGACAAATGTTGTATGTAATTCCAAGTCTAGATTTAATCATTGTTCGATTTGGAGATGATCGCGAAAAAGCGTTTATCAAAAATGATTTTTTAAAATTAGTAAAAGAGTCGGTAATTCGGTAACCATATGAAAAGAAAAATCTCTGTTATCCTTTCTTTGTTATTTTTATTTGTTTTGTTTTGGGCACAATGGAACTGGAAACATTTATCTAGTTTTCCATCCATCATCTCTAGTTTTTATTCAAAAGAATACTGTAGTTGTTACTTTGTAATGCAACTCTCCGAAGAACAATGCCATGACTTTGCTCGCCAGTGGGTTCCGATCAGTGAATTCAAACTGGATAAAGAAAATATGTCGGTGACTGTGAAAGGACTTGGACGAAGCAATACGGCAAAATATCTCTCAAAGGAGTATGGTTGTACTCTTGTGACCGATTAACAACTAACGATAGTATCGCATTCCTGGAAAAATAAAGTTAATTCCAAAGATAAGACCTTTGGATTTAACTTCTTCAGGAACTGGACCAAAGTTCTGGCCTTTGATGGAATCCATACAGGCTTGGTCTACTACCACTTGACCTTGCGAAGAAACCAAACGAACATCCAACACTTGACCTTGTTCACTTAACATAAACAAAACTTTTGTTTCCCCTTCTTTGATTCCTTCCCTTGCCACAACACCTGCTATATCTCGGTAAGCATAGTTTCCACCACCTGGTGGAGCAAAAGATTCCTCAATTCGTTTCAACATGTTTTTAAAGTAATAATAACCTGCTAACTGTTTGGTGGGGATAGTGAGAGCCTTTGCTCCGTCCCATCGAAACAAAAAGTCCTGTTGGAATCTATAGTTAAAAGGAATTTTTGTCATTTGTCCGGAACTTGCAGATTGGTTCGGACTTTCTTCTGAATTAGAATTAGTTTTAGGATCTGCTTTAAAAATCCCTACTTCAAAAAGTTCTTCCTCTTTGGATTGTTCTGATTTGGGTTGGGCTTTACTCGGAGTGGAAGCAGAACTTCCCATGATGAATTCACGAAATTGTGTCAGAGTGTGGAATCCTTGTTTTTCTGTGATACCACCACCTCCCGACGAATCCTTGTTAGAGAGAGCTTTGTACTCATCTTTTTTGTCTGGATTGATGAACTGTTGTTCGACGAGAACTTCGTAAATTTTTTCCTGTTCTTTTTGCCCTAACATTTCCGAAGCTTGTTCTTCAGCCAACATCTTCCAAAGCATATTCCTTGTGATGAGATGAGCGAGTACAAAGGATGCAATGAGGATGACAAAGGTGAAGGCGAAGAAAAGTCTACGTTCCCCTTCTTCCTTTTCAGGCAATCGGAAATCAAAAGAGAGTTGGGCCATTTTCGCGATTTTCCCCGGTATTTCCAGTATACACAAGTCCCAAATGTTCGTAAGCCTTTTTCGTAGCCACTCGACCTTGTGGTGTGCGGTCAATTAGGCCCACTCGGACGAGGAATGGCTCGTATGTGTCTTCTAGAGTCCGTTCTTCCTCCCCGAGAACCACGGCAATGGGTTTGATGCCCACAGGCCCACCACCGTAACGATTGATGAGGATGTCCAAAATTTGTCGGTCCACAACATCGAGGCCTAAATGATCCACGCCCATCCTATCAAAAGCAAATCGGCAAGTTTCTAAACTGACTGATGTTTCATTTCTAACTTCTGCAAAGTCCCGAACTCGTTTCAAAAGGTGGTTGGCAATCCTAGGAGTTTTTCGGCTTCGTTTTCCAATTTCGAAAGCAACCCCTTCTCCAAGAGAAACACCGAGAAGTTTGGCAGAACGATCCACGATGATTTGCATTTCCCCATCAGTATAAAAATCAAGTTTTAGATGGATTCCAAATCTTGTCTTTAGGGGTTCACTGACTAGACCGGAGCGAGTGGTGGCACCAACAAGGGTAAAGGGCTGGAGTTGGATCTGGAGGGCATTGGCAGTGACACCTTCCCCAACAACAAGATCCACAAAGAAGTTCTCCATCGCAGGATAGAGCAACTCTTCCTGTTTTTTGATAAAGCCGTGGATTTCGTCGATAAAAAGTACTTCGTTGGTTTTGAGTAAGGTTAGGAACCGAACAAGATCCGCACCCTTGGAGATGGCTGGAGCGGAAGTGGGAGTGAAGGCCACTGCGAGTTCATTGGCAATGATATTGGCGAGTGTAGTTTTGCCAAGGCCCGGAGGACCTGAAATCAAAACATGGTCGAGGGGGCTCTTTCGTTTCCGAGCCGCCTCCACGTAAACCGAGAGATTGGCCAAAACCTCTTTTTGTCCGATAAATTCGGATAATTTAGTAGGGCGAAGGCTAGGTTCATCTTCGCCCGGTTGGATCCAATCTTCTCTTAAACTCACCTCAATTTGGTTTCTGCTCCGGAGTGATGGAAGTCAAGATTTCATTTTTATTTCGAATGATTTTTATCTCAATTCGTTTCCCAATTTTGGAAGATCTCACAAAACCAATGAGTTCTTCTGGTGTTTGGATTTGTTTTCCACCCATTTCCACAATCACATCAAATAATTTTAAGCCAGCTTTGTCTGCAGGAGATCCTTTCATGATCTGGCGAACAATGGCACCTTTTGTGTCTTTGAGTTTGAGTTGTTCTACATCTTCTTCATTGATAGCATCAAGACCGACACCAATCCAAGGACGAGTGACTTTCCCGTTGGTTTTGATTTCTTCGGCAACTCGGCGCGCTTCATTGATCGGAATCGTAAATCCAATCCCGACAGATCCGCCAGATTGAGAAGCGATCATACGATTGATCCCAATCACTTCCCCTCGGATGTTGAGAAGTGGGCCTCCACTATTTCCTTGGTTGATGGCAGCGTCAGTTTGGATATAAGAAAGTCCTGACGAATCGATTCCCCCGCGTTGGACAGCAGAAACAACTCCCACAGTAAAGGAATGTTCAAATCCAAGTGGAGCCCCAATCGCGATGGCCCAGTTTCCCACTTTTACTTTATTGGAATCAGCAAGTACAATCGGACGAAGTGTTCCCTTCGGAGCATCTATCTTGAGTAAGGCGATGTCCATGGTTTCGTCAGAACCAATGAGTTTTGCTTCAAAGGTTTTTTGATTTTTAAATTTCACCGTGAGTTTGTCCATGTCTTTGATCACATGGTGGTTGGTCATAATATAACCTTCTTCGTTAAGAACAATACCGGAACCAAGACCAGATTGTTTTTGTTTCATCACACGACTTGATCCACCACCTGGGCGTCCAAAAAAATGATCAAAATACGGATCACCCGAAAATGGATGTTGTTGGACATTCACTGTCCTTTCTGTGGCAATCGAAACCACACTGGGAGATACTTTATCAAATACTTCTTGGAAGGCATCTTCCAAAGCAACAGCCTGTGTTTGGGCCGGTGACAATTTATCAGTCCCATCTGCTTTTAATTGCAGAGGATTTTCAGATGAATTTCCGCAAGTGAGGATGGGTGACAAAAAAGTTCCCAAAAGTAAAAAACTAAAAGCGATCGCAAGGTAACGTAATGGATTCGTTTTTTTATTAATCATAGACAATAAACACTCTCTCCTACTATATAAGACCCCCAGAGTTCCAGGAAAGTTCTCATTTCTTGGGATCGTTTTTTTACAAAAAAACTTGAACATTTTGTTTCAAACCAAACTAGTCTTAGTATGGCAAACCGTGTTTTGATCCCCCTCTGTCCAGGCTTCGAAGAAATGGAAGCCATCATCCTCATCGATGTTTTGAGAAGAGGAAATGTGGAAGTAATCTCTGCTGGAAAATCAAAAGATCCCATCTTAGCTTCCAGAAAAACCCTTCACTTAGCAGATCAAATTTTTTCAGAAATCATTCCCAGCGAATTTGATGCCATCATCCTTCCAGGGGGTCTTGAAGGAACGAAACAACTCATGAATGATCCAGAAATTAGTAAAATTCTAAAATCATTCCAGAGGGAAATAAAAATGATTGGTGCCATTTGTGCCGCGCCGAGCGTACTTCGTAATTTGGATATCATTACTGGTGATGATCCTTATACAGCCTTTCCTTCCTCTAATGATTTGGCAAAAGGAAAAGGTGGGAAGTATACAGGGGAAAGGATTATTTCACATAACAATATCCATACGAGCATTGGCCCTGGTTCTGCGTTTGAATTTGCTTTGTATATTTTAGAAAAATTGGAAGGAAAAGAGGTGATGGAAACGGTGAAAGCCGCGTTACAACTGCCTTAAGTAGAAAAATGTAAATGTCAAAAGATTGATTCTGTTACCAAACAGGTAAGGTGAAATTCATATGTATTGTGAAGTCATTCATTCAGTAGATTCTCTTTCTTTGACAAGAGAGAGGACAGCATTTTCTTCCGTATCAAAAACTTCCAAATGACTTTCCATTCCAGTGAGTTTGAATACCTTAGCCACCGAACCATGAACACTACAGACTTTTAAGTTTCCGTGGTATTTTTTGAGTTTGTACATGGCAGTCACCAAAGTTCCGATTCCGGAACTATCCATAAAGGGAACTTTTTCCAAGTTCACCACAATTTCATATTGGTGTTTATGCATTTTATCATCCAGAATGTCTTTCAATTCTTTTGCATTGTACAAATCAACCTCACCTTCAATGGTGATAATGGCGACTTGGTTAGATGACTTCTCTTGGATGATCATTTGTAATTAGTTTGCATTCCGAATGAGAATGAAAAGTCAAAAATTACATTCGAAAGACACCAAATGGTTTTCTTTCTTCTTTCCTTCGACTGAGGACAGACAAGGCCCTTCCTAAAACTTTCCTTGTATCTGCAGGATCAATGATCCCATCATCCCAAAGGCGAGCAGAACTATACACAGCCGAAGACTTCTTTTCATAGTCTTCTAAAATTGGTTTTTTAAAAGTCGCTTCTTCATCGGCTTGGATGGATTCTCCAGCTGCTTCCTTTTGGTCTTTTTTCACAGTCCAAAGAACGTTGGCCGCTTGTTCTCCACCCATCACAGAAATTCGTGCATTGGGCCACATCCATAAAAATTCGGGGGCAAAGGCACGACCGCACATTCCATAATTCCCCGCACCATAAGAACCGCCAGTAACGATAGTTAGTTTGGGAACCGTTGTCGTAGAAACTGCATTTACCATTTTGGCACCGTCACGAGCAATTCCATTGTTTTCGTATTTTTTTCCCACCATAAACCCTGTGATATTTTGTAGGAATAAAAGTGGAATTCGTCTTTGGTCACAAAGTTCAATAAAATGAGAAGCTTTGAGTGCGGATTCGGAAAACAAAACTCCATGATTGGCAATGATTCCAACAGGATATCCATACACTTCAGCAAATCCAGTTACGATCGTTGTGGCATACAACCTTTTGAATTCATGAAACCTGGAACCGTCCACAATCCTTGCAATGATTTCTCTTGGATCATAAGATTTACGGGAATCACGTTCAATGATTCCATAAATTTCTTCTGTTGGGTATAAAGGTTCTTCTGTTTCTTTAGGGAGGGTTTCTGTTTTAAGATTTAGATTTTTGACGATAGAACGAGTAATTTCTAATGCATGAAAATCATCTTCTGCATAGTGGTCTGTCACTCCCGATACACGACAATGTACGTCAGCACCACCTAACTCTTCACCCGTGACCACTTCTCCTGTGGCAGCTTTGACAAGTGGTGGACCGCCAAGGAAAATAGTTCCATTTCCTTTCACAATCACTGACTCGTCAGACATAGCCGGAATATAAGCACCACCCGCAGTACAAGACCCCATAACAACCGCTATCTGTGAAATTCCTTTAGCACTCATCCGAGCTTGATTGAAAAAAATTCTACCGAAGTGGTCTTTGTCTGGAAATACTTCATCCTGCATGGGTAAAAATGCCCCACCAGAATCCACTAAATAAATACAAGGAAGAGAATTGTTTTCGGCAATCTCTTGGGCACGAACATGTTTTTTAACCGTGAGAGGATAGTAGGTTCCTCCTTTGACCGTCGCATCATTGGCAACAATCATACAGTCGATACCTTCCACCTTTCCAATTCCAGTGATGATCCCTGCCGAAGGAACTGGATCAGAATAAACCCCTTCTCCCGCAAGCCCGCAGATCTCCATAAATTCCGTTCCCGCATCAATGAGTTCGGCAATTCTTTCTCTTGCGGTAAGTTTTCCTCTGGATTTATGTTTTTCAAGGGCCTTTTTACCGCCACCTAACTTTACATTATCGATAATTTTACGAATGGGTACAATGGTTTCCAAATATGCCGTACGATTGGCAACAAAATCAGATGTATTTGGGTTTGTTTTGGAGATGATTCTTTCCATATTAATCCTTATTTTGTTTATTAAAATGAAAGGTTTTTGTTTTTTTATGTGAAAAGGAATCTACAAAGTAGTGGAGTTTTTCAAAAATCACCTCTGGACATTCTTCCATTGGCAGATGTTTTGCAGGAAGGAAAACAAGGCTACTAGTTCGAAGGGTTTCCTTCATATACTCTGTTTGCGATGGAGAAATTCGAAAATCTTCTTCTCCTAAATAAATTTGACGTAGGCCCACAAAGTTTTTGGCACCTTCTTCAATTTCTCTGAGAGCATGTGTGGAACGATCCACATTACGAACGAACTCCAAAGTGTTTTTTCGCGCCTTACCTTCGAATAACAAATGATACATTGTCTTTTCCCATTCGTAAGTTAATAGGTGAGTTTTTTTAACCAAAAATAATTTAAAAAACAATCTAAGCAGTGGCGGACGAAACAAAAACGAAAAAATTTCACCAACTAACGGCAAACGTAAAAAATGTAAGGGAAAATAAAATCGAAACTTAGGTAAGTTCATAAATCCACCCAAAATGGATAGGGATTTATACTGAATTGCATGTTCTTTGAAAGTGAAACAAAGAATAGGAAGTGCATAATCAAAAGCCACAACATGGACTTTTTTATCTCCAACAACTTTCTCTAAAAATGGAGCCAAATAATGAGCTTGGAGTCTATGAGAGAGAGGACCATCGGGTCTTGTGCTAAATCCCGTTCCTAAAAAATCAAGGGCAATCACTCGATAATGAGTGGATAATAAATCTACCAACTTTCGATAGTTATACGATGTAGTCAAAAAACCTGGCAAAAGAAGAATGATTTCTTCTCCCTTCCCTTCATCTAAATAGAAAAAACGTAATTCATCAATTTCTACTGTTTTTCCAGAATTGATATGTTCTAACAAACTGGGTGTCATGTTTACTCCGCAAAACTTCCATATAACTTTCTCAAATATTCATCTTCAAATTCAAAAAGATTCATACCACGACGAGCCATAATTTTTTTTGTATCAAAAAGGAACTCTTCTAACCGGTAACGCCCACCGGGTTTGATCCAAGTGAATGCAGGAACATAACCTTGGATTCTGGATTCAACGATATTACTTGCGATATCAAACACGGTTCCTGTATTCGACATCACACCAATTGCTAGTTTTGTAAAGGGACCAATAAGAGATCCAAACTTAATGGTACCAGTATTAACTATTGAGTCACCTATATTTAGTTTTACGATTCCATAATTGTTTTTTAAATCACTGGTGGTAGACAGTGCTCCCAAGTTGACCCAAGCAGAAACAAAACTATGACCAAGAAAACCTTCATGGTGTTTGTTGGTGTAATCCAAAATAATAGAATTTTCTACTTCCCCACCAATCCGACATTGGTTTCCAATAAGACAACCACCCGTGATCCGAGCATTATCAATTTGGGTATTTTTTCCTACAAAAAGCGGGCCTTCTAAAAAACTAAACGAAGAAATTTTGGCTCCATCTTCGATGAGAATAGGGCCGTGAGTTGTATCAAAAACAACACCAGGATACACCGTTGCCCCCGGATGGATGTAGAGATGTTTTTCTTTTCCAACAATAGAAAACCCAGATTGTTTTGCTTTGTATTTTTGGCGAAACCGTTTCCAATCTTTTTCTAAATTGAGTGTGTCTTCAATGATAGAAGTGACCGTGCCCAGTAGTTCCCAAGGCAAATAGGAATCAGAACTATAAATCGAATCATAGGTTTCTAAGTTTGCAGGCAAAACATGTGGGTATCTATGAAAGATCAGTTTTTCAAATTCTAAGTTAGGGCCTTTGTAATAAATTTTTGCCCCAGGGTATTTACGTTCTAGTTTTTCAAGTAAGGTGATTCCACCTAGATTCCATTCAAAAAAAGAATGAAATCTAGATAAAGGTTGGAGAGACGGATTTCTCTGAGAATCATCAAGTAGGAGATTCACTGTTTACTCCACAGTTACAGATTTCGCTAAGTTTCTGGGTTGGTCCACATTGCATCCCCTAAGGATTGCTACATGGTAAGACAAAAGCTGCAAAGGAATGACGGCAAGTAAAGGAACGAGCGCATCCGCAGTTTTTGGAATTTCAAATGTATAATCCGCCATAGATTTTATATCTGTATCCCCTTCCGTTACGATCGCAATGACTTTTCCTTTTCTAGCTTTGACTTCTTGGATATTGGAAATCACTTTTTCATAAGATCCATCTTTTGTAGCAATGAACACAACGGGCATATCTTCATCAATAAGAGCAATCGGTCCATGTTTCATTTCCGCTGCTGGATATCCTTCTGCATGGATATAAGAAATTTCTTTTAACTTCAAAGCACCTTCGAGAGCCACAGGAAAGTTAAAACCTCGTCCCAAATAAAGAAAGTTAGACGCACGGTAATATTTTTCTGCAATTTTTACGATCTCTTCATCTTTGGTTAGAATTTTTGCCACCTTATCAGGAATCGAATCTAACTCGAGAAGAAGTGTTTGGTAATCCGATAAAGAAATAGATCCTTTTTTCAAACCAAGATACAATGCCATCATCGTAAGGATACTGACTTGTGAAGTGAATGCTTTGGTAGAAGCCACTCCAATTTCAGGGCCTGCGTGAAGATAAGCCCCTGCATGAGAAGCACGCGCGATAGAAGAACCCACCACATTACAAACTCCAAAAATCAAAGCACCTTTTGACTTTGCAAGTTCAATGGCAGCAAGAGTGTCCGCTGTTTCGCCCGATTGTGAAACCGCAATGATCACATCTCTTTCTGTCACGATAGGATTGCGGTAACGGAACTCGGATGCATATTCTACTTCTGTAGGGATCCGAGCTAGGTCTTCAAATAAATATTCACCGATAAGACCTGCATGCCAAGAAGTACCACAACCCACAAGGATCAAACGGTCAGCATTTAAAAAACGATTTAAGTATTGGTCAATCCCACTAAGAAACAAGTGATGTTCACGGGAAACCAAACGACCTCGCATAGCATCACGCACAGATTTAGGTTGTTCAAAAATTTCTTTTAACATAAAGTGAGGGTATCCACCCTTTTCTATGTCTTCCAAATCTAATTCTAATTTTTGAATGAATGGAGTCTTGGTTACGTTTTCTAAGTTTTTAACCACAAGACTTCCATCTTTGATTATGGCCATTTCTTGGTCATTGAGATAAGTCACATTGTTCGTATACTCAATGATAGGTGTTGCGTCAGAAGCAACAAAGTATTCATCCTCACCTATCCCTATCACAAGAGGAGAACCTTTTCTTGCTGCAATCATCAATCTTTCGTTTTCTTTCGATAAGATAACAATGGCGTAAGCACCAACAACTTCGTTGAGAGCCAGGCGAACCGCTTCTTCAATAGAACAATTATTTTGTTTTTTGATTTCTTCAATTAAGTGGATGAGAACTTCTGAATCGGTATCTGATTTAAAAGTATGCCCGTTCCCTTCTAATTCTTTTTTGATGGATGCATAGTTTTCAATGATTCCGTTGTGGATGATTGCCAATTTTCCGTCAGAACTTGTATGTGGGTGGGCGTTACGATCGTTCGGTTCGCCATGAGTGGCCCAACGAGTGTGACCAATCCCAAGAGTCGCAACCAATTTACGATTCCCAATTTCATTTTCTAAATCGGCAACTTTCCCTTTCTTTTTGACGATATCAAGTCCACCATTTAACAACGCAACGCCGGCACTATCATATCCACGGTATTCAAGACGTTTGAGACCTTTGATGATGAGAGGGAGTGCCTCTCTTTTTCCTAAATAACCTACGATTCCACACATTGTTTTACCCTCTTTAAGGTAGTTTCCAAATCAACTTTGGATTTAGTTTCCGTAATGACACGAAAGATTGGTTCTGTATTCGAAGGGCGTATATGGATCCAAGAATCCGATACATACATCCAAAGTCCGTCTTTCTCTGAAATCACTTTCGGAGAAAACTCTGACTTAAATTTTTCATAAAGACTTTCTAAAGACATTCCCGATGCCAAAGGAAAGGATTGTTTGTCCATATAAAGTGATGGCAGTTCATCCAAAAGATCATCGGCAGATTTACCAGTTTCTGCCATAAGATTTAAAATATGAGCAATTCCGGACAAAGTGTCCCTTCCAAAAGAGGGAATGGTTGGATCGATCACACCGCCATTCCCTTCCCCACCAAACACTGCTTTGGTTTTCAGCATTTCTTCCACTACGTTTGCTTCACCCACTTTGCTACGAATGACTTCGGCACCAAATCTTGATCCAACTTCTTCGTTTAAAAAGGAAGTAGATAAGTTCACAACTACCTTTGCTTTTTTCTTTGCTGTAGAGAGAACATTCATAAGTGCCAATGGCAAAGTGTATTCCTCAGAAACAGCACCACGTTTGGGAGAAAATAAAACAAGCCTGTCTGCATCAGGATCCAGAGCAAAACCTATGTCTGCTTTAGATTTTTTAAAATAAGGTTCTACAGATTTCAAAGCCGCTGCTGTCGGTTCAGGAGGTCTTGGGAAAGTTCCATCTGGATTACAATTATGAGCCACAACCTTACAACCTAACATCTGTAAAAACTTTGGCACAACATAGGAACCGGCGCCACCAACGGCATCCACAAAGACGGTAAATTTTTTCTTTTTGATTTTGGTTACATTCACTCGCTTCAAAACAGAAGACAAATGCAGGTCAATGTAATCTTCACCGGAATCGATATAACCCTTTGGTGAAATTTGTTCCTTCGGATAAGATCCATTTTGAATGATGGAAAGTAGTTTTTTGTTTTCCTCTGCCGAAAAGAAAAAACCTTTTTTAGAAATGAATTTAAATGCGTTCCAATCCATTGGATTGTGAGAGGCGGAGATCATGATTCCGCCATTGGCTTTCGAAAGATTCACAACCGCTTTTGTGGTTGGTGTAGGAACGAGTCCCAATGTTAAAACAGAATTTCCAGAAGCTAACAATGCAGACGTGAGAAGTGATTCTAAGTAAGGTCCACTTGGCCTTGAGTCTCGCCCAATCACCGCAGCTCCACCATTCATCATAGAAGCAAAAGATTTGGAAAACGCTAAGGCTTCCTCCAAACCAAATCCTAACCCAATTTTCCCCCGAACACCGGAGATAGAAATCATCAGTGAGGACAGATCATACTCTTTCGTAAATCGCATACAATACTATCAAAGCTGGTGGATTCACACTGCAAGTCTATCTTTTTGCTTTTTGGAATGTGTCAGTGAGGTGGAATTAACGTGAAGATAAAAAGAAAAACGGTTTGGGCGATGACAGGATTGAACTGCCGACCCGCTGCTTGTAAGGCAGCTGCTCTCCCAGCTGAGCTAATCGCCCGTTAGTATGACCAGTAAACTAAGGTGGAGATTTTTGTAAATAAGATTTAGAAATAAAAAAGGCCACCAGTAGGTGGCCTCATTCCTTCTAGCTAAAAGCGAATGTTATGCGGCTTTTGTCTCGATGGAGTTGATACGAAGTGCCATACGTGATTTTTTACGATCCGCATTTTTCTTATGAATGAGTTTGGTTTTTGCAGCTCTGTCTAACTTGGAAGCAAGTTTTGAGAATACAGAAAGAGCTTCTGTTTTGTCTCCAGCTTTGATTGCTTTGAGAAGAAGGCGTGCGTATGTACGCAATTCAGTGCGATCTTCACCATTTCGCTCTTTTCTACGAGCAGTTCTACGAATGTCTTTTTTAGATGATTTTAAATTAGCCAAGGAATGTCCCCTACGAGGAATTTTTACTTATCTTTTGAGTACCACCCTGCCGGTCAAGGCGAAAGAGAAAAAAATGGGTACCAAATAGGTTCTTTGAAACCTCTCCCAATAGGAGAAAACCATGTTCCCCATTCTACTTTGGATCGATTCCGAACTCTTTGAGATTCTAAAACAAAAACATTTGGATCTGGCTCTTGTCATAAAAATGGCTATTTTGTCCCTGAAAGTAGAGGGATTGGAACCTGGAAACTTTGAGAAACGAGAATCTGGCCATTACGAACGAATGGAACTCAGTCGGTATGATTTTTTTACCTTAACTTTGATTTCTCGGGAGAAGGAAGTTGACCCGAACGTATTACTCTCGTATGCTTTCACAGAAGCTTTGTTGGAAATTTTACGACTGTGACTCCCGATAAATCAAAATACCATTACATAAAAATTGAATCCATTTCGGAAATTGATCCTATCAAATTATCAGTTTCCCAGATCCAACAAAGGTATATCGACAAAGATAACAATCGTTATGCTCTACGTTTTAATAAAGACACCCGTAGAATTGAGATTTTAAAACTTATTGGCAACCATTTTGAAGTGGTTCCGCAATCTCGCAGTGCCACTTCGTCGGATACACCAAAACCTACTACAAACCAAAATACCCCCAACACTCCCCCTCCTACAACACAAATCTCGGAGGGTTTAAAATCAAATCCCATATTAGGGAAGTTAGTGGGAGCCCTTCCACAATCTCAACCCAATCCTACGGAAAAACCCTTAGAATCTCCCTCTAGTTCGGCTCCAACGAATCCAGAAGAAAATCTAATGCGAGAAGATGTAGATTTAGATATTTTTGATGGAGAAACACCACCACCCCTTACCCCCATTAAGGAAGCGCTCTCTCATGATGGCCTTCTCAACACTCCGGATTTACCAAAACCTGAAGAAGAAGATGAATCTGCAAATGCAGAACCAAACTTACAAGTGGGAGAAGATTCTGGAGACAAAACTGCGTTTCAAAGTATAGAGGACTTTATTAAATTATTATCCACTTATAGAGAACGAGTCACAGCCATCATCCGCAACTTACAATCTTCTCGGATCTTCGAACTGACAGGTGATCCTTCGGAAAACAAAAACATTGTTGGAAATTTTGCTCGTGAAATGGAATCACAAGTATTTGAATCCCTTGATAAAATGATCGATCTTCACAAAGAAATGACATCATATCCTCGTCCTATTACGTATTATATCTCAAAAGCACCCGCAGAAAAAAGAGAAGAAATGAAATTTATTGAATCGGATAAAGAAAAATTAAACAGACTCCATCTGTTTGAAATGCAAAGACATACCGATACTATAGTCAAAGACTTCAAAAAACTTAGTTTGCAATTATTGAATATTTTAAACCTAAAGAATGAAATTCAGGTCAAACAATTACAATATGCAAACCAGTTGATGTATGTTGATGCTAAAAATGCATCTCTTTATTTTGCACAAGATTTGGATAAAACCATACTTGATATTGAGAACTGGAAACAATCGAAATGAAAGAACTGTCGGAAGCAGAAACAAAAGCAATATTAGAAAAAATCAGAGCGGAATACCAAGAACACGGAAAACTGAATCCCAAGGCATTTGACCAAACAGGATTCGAACAACGATATTTACAAATACTCAAACTCCGTGGTAATATCACAAAATTTTTGACTGAAGAAGTCACATTCCTCGAACAACTAAAATCAAAATTCCAAGAACTAGCGGCAAAAAAAGAAGCTGCCAAGGCACAAACTTTAAATCGTATCATGGATGAATCCATTGAGAAGTTATCCAATTATAAAAAAGTAGATTTCCATCCACTCGCCAAAATAGAAACGAGATATTTCTATGGAGCGATGTTGGATTTTACAGAAACAGAACTTCCTGTTCTCATTTATATCTTTAAAGGAACTCCCGAATATTCCTTTTTACAAGATGCTGTTTTGCAAGTGGAAAGGATTGGAATGACAAGACGTGGCCTTCCATCCATGAAAATGCAAGAGTTCATCAAAACATTACTCGATGCCAATGGAAACAATATCGTTATTGAAAAAGCTTCCCAAAATCTTTTGAAAGATGGATGTATTGCTCTTAAAAATATCACGGTTTCCGTGTTAGATTTGGTCAGTAAAAACAGAATCAATCCTGAGATGATTGTACAAGTAAATGAAAAGGATTATCCCAACGCTTTCAATGCCTTCAACGGAAAAAAATTTGGAGAAAGCCTCACTCGGATTACTGAACGCTGCAAACAAATCATACAAGATTTTCGAATGAATGCGTTGATGAATATGGAAGGATAATTCTAATGAGCCATCATGAACCCAATTCTACTAGGTGCCGCAGACACAATCGAATCTGAATTTGATTCGGAAGTTTATAAAAACCTTTCTCCTTTAGAAAAATATCACTCTCTACTTTTCCGTTCCGTAGACAAACTCTTTGGTTTTCTTGGAACGGATCGTTCCAAAATCGCGCCATACTTGACTGACTTTGTTTCTATCGAAGCCCAATCTCTTGGCCGCGAAGGATATGGATTCACGGTAAAAGATTCCAATGATATGGGATTTGGAGGCCTTGCTTGCCATACAGTGGATTTAGGTGGGGCAAGTGTGGGCGGAGCGCTTGGGCAAGCTCATACGATAGTCAAAGCCAATCCTTATGCAGTTGTCCTTGTTGCGGCCGCAGATGTTCCCAAATCTGTCTTTAAACAAGTATCGGATTTAAAACGACTCACAGCTACGGTTTGTCATAAAGAATGGGAAATGCCATATGGGGCAACACTTATTGGTCTTTATTCGCTGTTATGTGAACGGATGATGTATGATACTGGTGTAACAAGTGATGATTTAGAAGAAATCACAAAACACTTTCGAACACTGGCGGAAACAAATCCCCGTGCCTTCCAATTCCAGAAACCAGTGACGGAAAAACAGTTTAAGAAACCTCTTTCTGGCGTTTATAGTACACCAATGATCGCCATTGTCACCGATCATGGATTTGCCACTCTTATCACTTCTGAAACCATGAAACAGAAGTTAATTGAAAAAAAGATCATCAAAAAAGACTCCGAACATATCTATTTAGCAGGTTCTGGACATAGTGCCCATGCGGAATACTTCATCCAAAAAAAGAATTTAAAAAGTCCAGCCGCCCTTGCTTGTGAGAGAGCTGTGGCCTCTTCTGGGTTTCAAAGATCTGATATTGAATACGCTTGGATTTACGATTGTTTTACAGGAATGATCATCCATGAAGCAGGGTTGTATTTTGGAGTTCCTCCAAAAGAAACAGCAACGGCACTTCGCAAAGGAAAAATATCCAATGGAACAAAAGAGATTCCGATCAATTTAGGTGGGGGAATTTTAAATTACCAAGCAGCGATGGCACTCTCTGGTGCTACGGGTCTCATTGACATTGTCAGTCAATATGGTCTCGCCGTGGATCCAATTCCAGAAAAACTAACAAACCAACCTAATGTAAGTTTACTGGGAGGAAACGGCGGAATCGATAGTATCAATTCTGTGGTTATTTTTTCCAAAGAAAAACCTAAATCGCCAAGAGAACCCTTGGTTTTAAATCCATTGGAAGTGAATGTTCCAAATCCCAAAGTGGGAGAAAAGGCAACCATCCTCACGGTTAGCACCATCTACTTCAACCCAGGGGGAGAGAAAAAACCACCATACCTCATTGTATGTTCGACAAAAGACAATGGAGAGATGGTTCTTACCAATCTATATGGAAAAGATGGAGTGGAAATTGTATCCAAAGAAGGTTTATCTCTTGGAAATTCAAAAGTGGAATTCAAAGAAATAGACGGAAAAATCCAAGCAGTTCTTCTTTAAAGAAAAGAAAAAGGCCAGGGATGGAAGTCCTTGGCCTTTTGATTCACCAATCATACGATTTAGCACAATCGCATCACTACACTAAAACTGTTTTAAAAATCTCAAATTCCCTGATTGGAAATAACGGATGTCATGGATTCCGTAACGCATCATCACGAGACGATCAAGACCAAGACCAAAGGCAAACCCAGTCCATTTTTTAGAATCGAGTCCTGCTGATTCAAGAACGTTCGGATGAACCAGTCCACAAGGCAGTAGTTCCAACCAACCAGAATGTTTGCACACACTGCAACCGTCCCCACTACAAACCAAACAGTTGATATCTAATTCAAAACCTGGTTCCACAAAAGGAAAATAACCCGGGCGAAGTCTTGTTTTGATTTCTTTACGAAACACACGAGAAAGAAGTGTTTCCATTGTGTAAATCAAATGAGCTACTGAAATATTTTCTCCAACTACCATACCTTCGACTTGGTAAAAAGTATTTTCGTGGGATGCATCCACCTCTTCGTATCGAAACACACGACCAGGAGCAATGATACGAAATGGTGGTTTTAATTTACGAAGGGCACGCACCTGGATGGCAGAAGTATGAGTTCTGAGTAAGTTTCCATCAGCCGTATAAAATGTATCTTGCATATCACGGGCAGGATGGTCTTCCGTAAAATTGAGAGCACCAAAATTGTTTTCATCGGTTTCAACTTCTGGTCCATCCATCACAGAAAATCCCATAGAAGTAAAGATATCTTCGATTTCATATTGGATTTGAGAAATAGGATGGAGGCTTCCTCTTTCTTTGGTTTCCAATGGTCGTAAACCATCAAAGAATTCTTGGCCCAGTTGGTTTTCATAAAAACTTTCCTTTAAGGAAATTCTTTTTGATTCTACGAAACTTTCAAGCCGGACTTGCGCTTCGTTTGCTTGTTTACCAACTGTTTTTTTCTCTTCTACAGAAAGAGATGCGAGGCCTTTTAAAACAGAAGTGAGTTTTCCTTTTTTACCAAGGAATTGGTTTTTGAAAGTATCCAATTCCTGTTCGGATGTTGCAGAAGATAAAACAGATTCCGCCTCTTTGACTAAATCTTCAATTTCTTGGGATAGGCTCATACAGTTTCTCTTAATTCTATTAATGATTTTAATTCAGGATAAATTCCACCAAAAGCACCATTAGACATAGCAAGGATGATTACTTTTTCTTTTTGTAATTTCGGTAGAATTTTTTTTAGGATGGAAGGAATTTCTTTTGCATCTTTTGCATACAAAGCTTCTTTCTTTGTATTCTTTGCTATGTCTTTTACCAATTTTTTCACATTCAAACGAAGCGATTTGTTTACCTTGTCCACTTGATAGACTTCGGTAACAATACTCACATCACTTCCCTTAAAACATTTTGCAAAGTCATCTTGGAATACATTCCTATGAGAAGTGGCACTTCTTGGTTCAAAAAGTGCGATGATTTTATAACCTGGATAGGCTTCTTTGTGGGCTTTGATGGTTTCTTGGATGGCCACTGGATGGTGGGCAAAGTCTTCAACAAGGAGACTTACGTCAGAAACAAATAGATTTTCTTGTCTACGTTTGACACCCGGAAATGATTCCACTGCTTCTAAAATTTCTTTTCTTTTTTGGGGAGCTATTTCCAAACAGATACGAGTTGCCACTTCCACATTGCGATAGTTATGCGACCCAATCAAAGATGGTTTAATTTTAGATTTAGTTCTGATCTCACTCAGAACACCCTTTTCATATTTAAAAATAGAGTTTTTATCCCCTAAATCAAAAGATTCCACAGGAGCATGTTTGTAATCTTTGGTGATCTCCACTAGGTTTTTGGATCCTTTCCAATAAAAAACCTTTCCCCTACCGGGAACTAGATTTAACAGACGTTTGAACATAATTTTAATTGCATTTAGGTCTGCAAAAATATCCGCATGATCAAAATCCAAAGCATTCATCGCTAAATAGTATGGTCTATAGTGTAAAAATTTAGAACTTTTATCAAAGAAAGCAGAATCATATTCATCTCCTTCGATAACAAAATAATCCCCTTCTCCAATGGCAAATCCAGGATATCCGTCTTTACGAATCCCACCCACAAAAAGACCGGGTTTCAATCCAATGGATTCCAAAATCCAATGGGTTAAAAAAGTAGTCGTAGTTTTGCCGTGAGTTCCTGAAATCACAACGGGTTTTTTCCCTTTTAAAAAAAAGGTTCCGATGGCCTGCGCCATACTCATGTATTCCATTCCTGTATTTAGAACTTCTTCTACTTCAGGATTTCCTCGTGAAATGGCATTTCCAATAATGACTAAATCGGAACCCTTTACATTTTCTTTACGATAACCAGATTTAGGTGACAATCCCCATTCGACCAACTTATCAGACATAGGTGGGTAAAGATTTTGATCTGAACCTGACACATCATGTCCTTGTTGTTTCAACATATAGGCTAAATTGCCCATAGCAATTCCACCAATGCCTACCATAAAGATTTTCAAAAGAGTACCGTCCTAACCAGGTTGTAAATAAATAAAGGAACAGAAACAAGAACCAAAAAAAACAAAATCACTTTCATAAGAAAAAATAAAAAGTCAAACGATGACCATTCTCTTCTGTGAGATAGATAATAATATGCCAAATGCAAAGAATAGAGAAAACCTACACCTAACATTAACAAGGGGATTGGTGCTGGAAAAATCCAAAAAATTGCCGTCGCACTGAACGGGAGAAAAGAAATCATAAACACATGTGGTTCTGGGCCTTCCCAATCTTTGGTTCGATCACGCATTTGATGATACATACGAAAACTATCCACAAGCCGAACGATAATATAAAAACCCAAATAGAAAAAGAATAAAGTAACCATCCCTTGTGTGTAAGTAAGTTTTGTTTCTTCATCTACAGTAGAAACTTTGAACAAAAGGATTTGGATCAAATTACCCAGGAACTTTGCAACAGGAGCCAGGAGGAAAAGTTGGAGATGAGCCAACCATAAGTCACGACCACCTAAATCCGGTTTATGATAGTAGGATTCGAAGGCGGACATGGGAGAATAAAATAAATCTCGGATCATTTCTATCCGAGATGCGACTGTAGAAACTTTTTGCACCTTATTGGATTTTCTGGTTGGGACGCTCGTAACGGGAAGCATTTTTCACTTTCATGACAGCAATCACCAAATTTTGGAAGGTTTCTTCTTTGATCCAAGTCGTCGTTTCCGAAAAATAAGGAACAAGCTCCCTTCGGACCGGCCGCCATTTCCCAGACTCAGATTCCCATAACGGAAAAAAGGAGAGTCGATATTTGATCCCCTCCGATTGGGTAACATCTAAAACCGCTTCTGGCGGCTGTGTAGAGGAAAGTTCAGGAAACAAAGGAGCACCAGCTTCATCGGAATAAAATTCTACCTTTAATCCCTTAACAACCGATTCCCATTGGTTTCCTACGTCAGGTGGTAAAACAATCCTTTCCCCTGTGGAGCGGCTCCAATCATTTACATACACGTTGTATTGGTTTTTTTTGGCACGGTTATCAGCTTTCACATTCACAACCTGGCCTGAAAACGAAAGTTCTTTTATGTAACCATTGTTAAAGGTAACATACATTTTCTCACGGAAACTAGTGTTTGGTGCACGGAACTTTTCGATCAAATAGTTATAAGGAGCAATGACCTCATCTTTTACCAAAACCGAAATACGACCTTCGTCTGATCCGATTTTTTTACCAAAAAACAATTGTTTGTCTTTCGAAAATTCGATCTCTTGTCCGTTTTCTTCTGATAAAGATAAGGAAGGGGAACTCATCCCCAAACAATAAGAGTTTTGAATTTCAGGAGAAGTTTTTTCGATTAACTTTGTTTTGAGAACACTCAGTTCCGAAAAACTATTTTTCACATTATAATTGGCTTCATAAGAAACTAGTTTGTCATTTTTTGAAGAAGTGACTGTGAATAAAGGAGTTTGGTTCCATCCACGAGGAATTTTCCGAAACACCATAGTTTCTTCTGCAAACTTTGGTTCCAAAACACCACACCAATCTGCTTTGGGTGGGGTGTAACGAATGGACTTCCAATCTTCTTTCCAATAATTTGTTTCTGAAATATTTTCTGGATGGTCTTCCATCCAGTAGAAAAGTAAAAACAATCCAACAAAAGCAACGCCTACTAAACTAACTTTCTGTTTCATACTTCAATCATTGAACTTTTTCTTCTAACATAAACAAAGTAGGATCCTACTGCCAAAATAAATCCAGGAAACAAAAACACTCCAATCACCCAGGCAACTAACTTTTGATTATCGGAAAGAGAGATAGTATCGAGTTCTTCTTTTTTGAGTGGAATTTCAGCTACAGCAGTATCTTGAAACAAACCAGTGATGGAAACCGTTGAAAACTGAGAGTTCATAGCGTACGGAATGAACTGATCAGTAATCCAAGAAGTTCCTGTATGTAAAATCACCTTCCCCGTTTTTTCATTCACAAGAGAAGAAGGTGTAAGAACTATAGAAAGTATTTTACTTTCTCTTTTTTCGTTTGGATCCAATTTACCATTTTTGTTTTCATCAGAAAAAGCTTCATATCCAGATTCTAATAAAGTTTCTGACTTAAAAGCATAAGGAGATGGGACAGTAGCATCTGTTTCCAAATAACCGCTATAAGGGAACAAAATTCCCATTTCCTTTTTCTGAAGTAAATCGGTGAGTCGATTGTCTGGGAATTGTTTCGCAACAACAAATCCAGGTTTTTCTTCTCTTTCGATCAACTGAGAAGAGTTATATTTAAGGCCAGCACTAGCAAGTAACCAACTAAAATCTTCATTCCCTTTCGGTTCCATAGTGATGAGAACTTTTCCATTTTTTTCTAAAACAAATTTTCTAAGTTCTTCTTTTGCTTCTTTCGAAAAAGGAACCGTTGGTCCAAGGACCACCAACATCTCTGCATCTTCTGGCAATTTTGATGGCCAACCCTGTGCAAAACCAAGTTCCGCCACTTTGAAATTTAGAAACTGTAAGGAAGAAACAAACCGGTTTACTTGTTCGTTCGGGAGTGCTTTAAAAGAAATTCCAAATCGTTCTCCATTGGAAACGGTAAAATAAACCTTTTTCTGTTCAGTAGTTACGTTGAGGAGAGCACCAACTAACTTACGTTCGAGATCTTCCAAATCTTTGGTTTCTTTGGCAATCACTCGCTCTTCCGCAAAAGGAGTCCCCGATGATAACAAAGATTGTTTCTGGGAACGAACAAAAATGGTTCCATTCGAAACTTGTCCAAATTCTTTTAATAAATCCACTTCCACATCTGCATTGATAAACTGAACCGTAATATGTGAATTTTCTGCTTTGATTTGGTCTAAAAGGATTTCAATGTCGGGACGAACTCGAGTGAGAGCAAACGCAGCCAACTTATCACCGTTTGCTGGCCCATCTGCTTCCAAAGGACGTGGATAAAATGCAGTGATGGTTACATCTTTTGTGATTGGTTTGATGAGGTTTCTAGAAATTTGCGAAAGGGAAAATTTTCCCTGGCTACTCAAATCAAAGTTATAGTTTCGTTTGATCGCAAAATAATTGACTGCCACTAAAATTGGCAGAACAAACAAAAACCCTAAAACCGCATTTTGTAATAGAGAATTTTTAGATTTTGCGAGATTACTTTGTGCTTCTAAAGATGATTTTCCAATCTCAAGCAAAATGACTTGGAGTAGAAAAACAATAGAGAAAAGAACCACACAAAGTAAAAGAAATTCTCTGACTTTCGGAATGGCACTGACTTCCTCATTAAAACCCGCAACTGGTTTTAAATCCAAAAAGTCCCGCAAAACTGACAATAAAAAAGCACCAATTCCAAATCCGGCAGCAATGTATCTGTTTTGGTCTTCTTTACGTAGACCTTTGGAAAATGCACGAATGATGGTATCAGAAGCTAAAAATAAAAAAATAACACCTAGAAAAATAATTCTTCTTTTAGGATCTACAACCATCCCATCGAACAAGAAGTAGGCGAAAAGTGAAAGTAAACTAATAAATGGTAAAATTCGATCTGCTGTTAAAAACATGGCCTACCCCCTCCATCTCCTGGATTCCAAGACCTTTACGGTAAGGTATAAGAACAAAAATGTTCCACTTAAGAAAAAAACAATCCCAGTCAAAGGGACAACACCTTTGGCAAAAGCGGCAAAGTGAGAAAAAATATGTAAGTGGAAAAGAACCTTTCTTGTTGTTGCTTGGAAGAGATGTGAAAAATATCCCACTACCCATAGTGTCAAAATGATCAGAACAGAAATGAGTAATGATATCATTTGGTTTTTGCCGAGACTTGACCCAAACATTCCAATCGTAAAGGTAAAGACACCTAACAAAAACACTCCGACACTACCGGAGGCTACCATATAAAACGGAGCTTTCCAAAAGGAGTATAACAACAATGGAAAAAGTCCATTGATAAAGACAGTAATGATTCCACAAACGGTAACGCCAAAAAGAAATTTACCAAAAACAATTTCCAAATCGGTAATTGGTGAAGTAAAAAGTAATTCCAATGTTCCTTTGTTTCTTTCCTCTACAATGGATCCCATAGAAATGATCACCATGGCAATGAGAATGGTTGTCATAAAGGAAATGAATGTGATGTACGTTGCAATTTCATAGTTTGCAGTTCCATTAAAGTTTAGGATCATTACGAAAAGTGCATTTAGAAACGCAGTTCCCCCGAGAACCAAAGGCCCCATATAAGTTCCAAAAAATAATCGTAATTCTTTTTTATAGATCCAAACAGCCGTTTGCCAGTTCATATTTTCTCCATAAAAATTTGTTCTAAAGACACTTCTTGTTTTTTTAAAGATTCAATTTGAATTCCACTAGCCAAAGCTTTCGAAAACAAAGATTCTTTGAATCGTTTTGGATTTGTTGTTCGCACTAAAAATTGTATTTCCTCTTTATTGGTTCCTAGTTCAGACAAACTATCACCATCACCGATTGCTGATTTCATAAAATTAAGAAGTTCATCGGCACTCTTACCAGAAAGACCAACTTCCCATCCAGCAAGTCGATTCATTTCTTCTTCTAAACGACCGAGAGAAAGTTCCTGTTTCAAACTTCCTTTGTGTAAAAATAAAAACTTATCACAAGTTTTATAAATCTCCGTGAGGATATGGCTAGAAATCAGAACCGTGTGATCACCGGCAAGACTCCTAATTAAATTTCGAATCTCAACAATTTGTTTTGGATCTAGTCCCGAAATTGGTTCATCCATAATGACAATTTCAGGATCACCGAGAATTGCTTGAGCAATTCCAACACGTTTGCGGAAACCTAAAGATAAAGTTCCAATCAACTTATCCTTAACAATCGTAAGGTTTGTTTTAGTAAGGACCTTTTCAATCTCAGAACCAAGTTTGGTTTCCTCAATTTTTTTAATCCGACCTACAAATTGAAGATACTCTGTAATGGTCATGTCTTCGTAGAGAGGAGGAGTTTCGGGAAGATAACCAATTTTCTGTTTTGCTTCCAAAGGAAAATCAAAGATGGACTTTCCATCAATCGAAGCATCACCCGCACTAGGAATCAAATACCCGGTAAGGATTCGAATTGTAGTGGTTTTTCCGGCACCGTTGAGGCCCAAAAGACCCACAATTTCGCCTTTTTCTAATTTGAAATTAAGCCCTGAGATGGCTCGTTTTTCGCCGTAAAATTTTGATAAATTGCTGACTTGAATCATAACTCTGGTTTAGTTTTCGTATACCTGCACCTATGAATGAATTTCTGGAAAAAATCAAAAGCTTTTTCAAGGATGAAGACAGCTTTTTTGATGCAAAGCAACTTCTGCAACAGAATTGGCACAAATTTGTCCCCCAATACTTCGACAAAATCCTAGAAACTCGTGCGAATGCCGTCTTTGTCTTAGATAACGACCTAAATTATACCTACGTGAACTCCTCTGCAGCGAGTATGGTGGAAAAATCCGCCAGTCAGATGTTAGGGCAAAATATTTGGGACCTATTTCCAAATTTGGACGAAACCGATTTTGGCAAACAATTATCCCATGCCATTAAAAATAAGGAATCATTCCAGTCTGATGAATTCTTTTTGGAATCAAAAGGATGGTTTGCGACCCAAGTTTATCCTCAGGAAAATTTTACAATCCTCATTGCGACAGAAATCACTTCGGAAAAAAATGCAAAAGACAACTACAGTCAAGTTCTAAGTAAAAACAAAGCCATCTTAAGTTCCCTGCCAGACAAATTGTATGGAATCCGAAAAGATGGATCTGTGATTGATCATAAAGAGTTCCCTGATTTTAAAGGTTGGGATTCCCTTCATGAAGAAAAAGAAGTTCGACTCACAAGAATTGAAAATCTATTTCCAAAAAGAAAACTAAGCGAAATTGATTCTATTCTGGACCAAGTTATCGAAATTGGTGGGACAAAAACTTACGAATATTCGATCGAAGATTACGATGGTGAAAAGTATTTTGAAGCTCGGTTCACCAAAACAGGTGAAGACGAAGTTCTAACCATTGTTCGAAATATCACAGAACGTAAAAAAGCCGAAGCCTTAAAAAACGAATTTATTAGTTTAGTAAGCCACGAATTACGAACTCCTCTAACTTCGATTAAAGGATCTATCGATTTATTACTTGCTGGTGTTGCTGGCGAACTTTCTAACCAAACCAAATCTCTTCTGAATATCTGCCGAAAGAACACACAAAGACTAGTGCGTTTTGTAACGGATCTATTGGATATAGAAGCATTGGATTCTGGAAATATTAATTTTAAATTCCGAACCTATCGTTTAGAAGAAATTTTACAAAGTTCTGTTGATGGGATGAGAACCTTTGCTGAACAATATCATGTTTTACTCAACTATGATCAAAATTTCCCTTCCACGTCTGTTTTTGTAGATGAAGATAGATTGAATCATTGTATCACAAATCTAATATCTAATGCTGTGAAATATACACCAAAGTTCTCAGAAGTTTACATTACTGTTGTTCCCTCAGCAACTCATGCACAAATATTGATTAAAGACAATGGCCCAGGAATTGATCCCAATTTTGCACCAAGATTATTCCATCGTTTTGCACAAGGGGCGCCACCAAAAGATAAATTAGTCGGTGGTTCAGGACTCGGGCTCTCTATCACCAAAGGATTTGTTGAAGCGATGAAAGGGAAAATATTTTTTACTTCAGATGATAAAGGCACCGTATTTACCATTGAATTTCCTATTATACGTGAAGGATCTATTCCATCTGGATACAATCAATGACAGAACAAACCTTAAAACACGTGTTAATTGTAGAAGATGAAGAAGATATTGTAGAAATACTTCGAATCGCCTTGGAATTCAATTCACCATACCAAGTGAGTTTTGCAAAAACGGGACCAGAAGGATTACAAAAAGCCATCATCTTACAACCCGATTTAATCTTGTTAGATGTATTGATGCCAGGAATGAATGGGATGGAATTGATTGAAGAATTGAAAATTTTTCCAGAAACAAAAGAGATTCCAGTCGCCTTTATAACATCTCGTGTTTTAAAAAATGAAATATTAGAATATCAAAAAAGAGGGGGCATTGGTGTGATTGAAAAACCTTTTGCCCCTCTTGAAATTGCTGATAAAATTCAAACCCTTTGGGAGGATTCTAAAAAAATTCGATAGATTTTATGTTTCTTTGAACCCGGTCAAAATTTCGTCTTGTCTTCCCATAAGACGTACGGACAAACGTGGACCCACTTCGCAAACAATTCGAGAAGCTACATAGTTACCCCAACGAGCTGATTTTTGTGCGGAATAACCTTGGGTCAGTCCATACAAAACTCCAGCAGCAAAGGCATCCCCTGCTCCAGTTGTATCAATTGGTTTTACAGGAAAACCAGGAACGAGTGTGATGTTTCCATTTTCTGCAACGTATGCTCCTTCTTTTCCCGCAGTCATAAATACTAAAGGACAAAGTTTGGAAATAAACTCAACAGCGTCTTCCACAGTTTTTGCGCCACTAAGAGCCAACCCTTCTTCTGAATTGCAGAACACAACATCAACGTATTCTTTTGTTAGATGGATGAATTCATCTCTGGAACGATTTACACAAAATGGATCACTGTATGTAAAAGAAACTTTTACATTGTTTTCCTTTGCTACTTTCATAGAAAGTTCACTCGCTTTTTTTGTAGAATCTCCATCCCATAAATAACCTTCTACATAAACAAATTTGCTTTTTTTAAGGTTTTCTATATCGATATCATCCGGGCCAAGTGATGTGGAAATGGCAAGATTGGTTAACATGGTTCTTTCTGCATCTGGTGTAGTTAAAACCACACAAGTTCCAGTATGACCGTTTTTATCAGGCGTAGTTTCAAACAGCACACCTGCATCTTCCATATCTTTTTTATAAAATTCACCATACGTATCATGGGTAACTTTACCCGTATAACAGCAAGTTCCACCAGAGTTTGCAATGGCAATCATCGTGTTAGCGGCACTACCACCAGAGCGGAGTTCTTTCTTTTCATCGTGAAGGTCTGCAAGAATTTGGCCTTGTCTGGATTCATCTACAAGAGTCATCACACCTTTGGTGATATTTTGTTTTTGTAGAAAATTGGGATCAATAAATGCAATGATATCTACAAGGGCGTTCCCTACGCCGAATACGTCGTAATGCTTCATGGGGACAATGCTTTTTTCCTTTAGGGAATTGACACTCAATTTTCATGTTCCAGGTTGGCAAGTACCGAGAAAATACGGCTCTATGATTTCCTATTTCCGATTATCTATTATTCTTTTTTTATGTTTCTCGGCCCTTACATTACATGCTCAGAACAAAGAAACGAAAGAAGTAGAAATTAGAGCTAATGTAGAAAGTCAGTCAAAAAATTCTAATTTTGCCAAAAACCCAACAGGTTTCCAAAAAGAAATAGACTTAACATCAACAAACACTCGATACACGAGTTTACCAGATGTATTAAACCGCGAAGCAGGAGTTCGGGTGAGGCAATATGGTGGACTTGGTTCTTACTCCACGCTTTCCTTACGCGGAACCAATCCCAACCAAACAAAAATTTATTGGAATGGTGTTCCGATTAATAATTCCATGGGTGGCGAAATCAATTTAGCAGATCTACCCTTTGACAATTTAGAAAAAATAGAAATTTATAAATCAGGAACACCCGCTGGATTTTCAGGATCATCGATTGGAGGTTCCATCAATTTAGTTTCCAAATCAAAAGTTGAAAAACCTTTCACACGTATCAATTTGATGGGAGGAAGTTTTAAAACTGCTAAAGCTTCAGTGACTCATATGGATCAGTTTTCAGGTGGATCTTATTTTATACAGGCTCTTCAAGAAACATCAGACCAAAACTTTAGTTATCTCAACAATAAAGGAACTGTTTTATTTAATACTTACGATGATACAATTGATACACGAAGGAATGCACAATTTCGGAAAACGGGTTTTACAGGAAACATCGCTTTTGAATTTGGAAAAACAAAAATCAATTTATTAAATGATTATATCCACAGAAAACAAGGATTACCCGGTCCAGGCAATAGGCAAACCGTTGCGGTAGAAAGAGTTTTTAGCAAACTTTCTTCGGCAATCACAACAGAAACAAATGAATTTCTTTTACAAAACCTAACTCTTGAAACAAAAACCTATGGTAACTTTTCCAAGGATGATCTTTTTGATCCTAAATCTGAATTTAGTTACGGAACTCCCGATTCATTTACCAAAACCAACCAATATGGATTCCAACTTTCTCCCACTTTATATTTATTAGAATACAATCAAGTTCTACGTGCTTCTTTCCAAACGGAACAAGAGTTTTTTACTCGATATGAAAAAAGGTACAATCATGAAACTGAAAGGAAAGAACCTAAAAAAAGAAGGGATTCTTTAAGTGCCACCTTCCAAGATGAAATTAGATTCTTTTCTAACAGACTGTTTTTAGTTCCTCAAGTTCGTTTTGAGAAATTCACAGATAGGTTCGGCAAAGATGAAACCAGTGTTCGTAACCAACTTCTAGATCCACTCACTGATGTTTTTTATGTAAAACAAGCTTTCACCAATCCAAGTTTTGGAATCAAAATTATTTGGATCAAAAAAGATAGTTTAGAATTTGGAACACTGGCAAACATTAGTAAAGATTTTCGTATTCCCACCTTCTTAGAGTTATTTGGTGAGCGAGGGAGTATCGTAGGAAATACTAAATTACGACCAGAACAAAGTCGAAACGGCGATTTTGGGTTTTATCTTCATTCAAAACCAAGTAACAATTGGAAAATACAATCCGATGTATCTATTTTTCAAAAACGAATTTATGATATGATTTTGTTTTTACCAAATTCACAGTTTACACTTAGACCAGAAAACGTAGACCAAGCTTTCATTCGCGGATTAGAGACAAGTCACAACCTAATTTGGAATAAAGGTGTTAAATTTAACTTTAATTATACGTATCAAGACGCGAGAAACTATTCCGAATCACCATCACTCAATGGAAAGTATCTTCCTCTTCGTTCCAAAAGCCAAGGCAGTGCGCTACTCGCATTCTTTAAAGAATTCGGAGAAATTGGATTAGAATACCAATACATTGGTGCCAATTTTCGGGACAGAACTAATGAATACCTAGGTTATCTACCAGCCCGACAATTTTGGAATCTCTACATCCAATACATACCTTATAAAAATTCAGAAACAGGAAACGAATTGATTTTAGGATTTGAGGTTCGTAATCTAACAGACAAACGTGTTGAGGATTTGGTAGGATATCCATTGCCTGGCCGCAGTTATTATTTTACAGGGAGCTATCGATTCTAATGACTAAAACCAAAAATAGTTCTCGGGATAAAATAAATTACATTTGGATTCTCGCATTCTGGCGGGTGATATACGCAGTGCGGTTATTCACAGCAAGATTTCTAAACTACAGATACAATCCCCAGCGAGTCCGGGTGATATACGCAGTGCGGTTATTCACAGCAAGATTTCTGAACTACAAATACAATCCCCAGCGAGTCCGGGTGATATACGCAGTGCGGTTATTTCCCATCCTTTTCTTTCATTTCCAATGCGCTCAATTGGAAATTGAAAAACCAGACTTGTTTCGGTTTTTATTTTTATCGGCTTCGCCCACTTCTGTAGGTGTTGTCACTTCTGATTTTGCAAGTGGCGGGAGATTCAAAACATTTGAACCAAATTCGTTTACGACGTTTCCCACATCCATTCCTATCCATTCCGATGCAGTGGGCAGATATACAAACGACAGGGTATTTATAGTCAATCGTTTGAATCGTGATAGCATTCAGGTATTAAATCCTCAATTAGGATTTCTCACCGAACAAGAGTTCAGTGTAGGCCAAGGAAAAAATCCTCAAGACATTTCCGTTTGGAATGACAAATATTTTATCAGTTTATACAATTCTGATGAATTAGCTATTTACTCAAGATCCAACGGAACAAAACTTGGAGGAGTTTCTTTCACTTCTCTACGAGAAACTTATTCTACATCAGGAATCCCAGATAGTTCAGTTGAATCTTCTTATATGCTCCAGGATGGATCTAGTTTATTTGTATTGTTACAACGATTGGATCGAAATGATGTATCTGGTTATTTACCACCTAACTCAGATTCTTATCTAGTTGAAATTGATATGGATCTAAACGTAATCAGGGCTGTTTATACTCTTCCTTATAGAAATCCAAGTTCCAAAATCCAAAAAGTAAATTTGTTCGGTGAACCTCATCTGGTATTTGCATGCGTTGGACGCGTTGGGTTTATTTCTCAAATAGATGCGGGAATCATTGCTTTTCGTCTAAGCACTCGTCAGTTCCATCCCAATCGTCTCTTTGCAGAAGAAACTGCTGGTGGCGACATTCTTGCCTTTCAAATTAAAAATGAAGAACTTGGATATGCAGCTGTTCTTGATTCTGGATTTACAAAAACAGTCCAAGCTTTTCGACCAAGAACGGGCGAACGAATTGCAACACTTTTGCAAATACCAGGGAATATTGGGATAAGCCTTTCCGGTCTATTGCTTACGAATGAAGGAAAACTTTTGGTTGGATCTACGGATTTCAATCGACCAGGTATTTATGTTTACGACTCCAATTTGGGAAATGTTCTTTTGAATCCCATACCAAGTTCTGTAGAACTCACACCTTTTGATATCTTCCAGTTGCAAAATCTTCAATAAATCTCAAAGTGGAAAAAGACAGGGGAATCTAATCTATGTTAACTCTTAAAAAACAACCCAAAGGTTCATTGGCCAAACAAGTTTTATTAATCATCTTAGATGGTGTTGGGTTTACAGAAAAAGGATACGAAAACGGAAACGCCGTTGCTAAAGCTGATATGCCTGTATTAAAAGGGCTTTGGAAAACACAACCTACTGTTCTATTAAAAGCACATGGAACCGCTGTCGGAATGCCAAGTGATGAAGATATGGGTAACTCTGAAGTGGGTCATAATGTTTTAGGTTCAGGAAGAATCTTTGATCAAGGTGCAAAATTAGTATCGCAATCCATTGAGAACGGAAGTTTGTTTGCAGGCCCCATTTGGAAAAAAACTGTTTCGAATTGTAAATCAAATCAGTCTACATTTCATTTTCTTGGATTGTTTTCCGATGGAAATGTTCATAGCCATATCGATCATTTAAGAGCACTAATAGATCACGCAATCAAAGAAGAGATCAAAAAAATACGTCTCCATATTTTGTTAGATGGTAGAGATGTTCCCGAAAAATCTGCGTTAGACTATTTGAATCCCTTTGAAGAATATTTAGATTCCTATAGAAAAAAAGGAATCGATATCCTAATCGCATCAGGTGGGGGAAGGATGGAACTCACGATGGATCGTTATGATGCCGATTGGTCCATGGTAGAAAGAGGTTGGAACCATCACGTTGAAGGAGAAGGTCGAATTTTTTCTACTGCGAAGGAAGCCATTGAAACTTTCCGAACTGAAAATCCATCAGTCATTGATCAATATCTGCCTGGATTTGTGATTGGAGATTCCAATGGAAAACCTGTTGGTAAAGTAGAAGACAACGATTCCGTAGTATTTTTTAACTTTCGTGGTGATCGTGCCATTGAAATTTCAAGAGCCTTTACAGAAGAATCATTAACAAATTTTAATCGTAAACGTTTCCCAAAAATTGAATTTGCAGGTATGATGCAATATGATGGGGATTTGTTTATCCCCAAACAATACTTAGTGGATCCTCCTGCAATCGATCGAACTATGGGGGAATACTTTGCAAACGAAGGTGTAGCTCAATACGCTCTCTCCGAAACACAAAAGTACGGGCATGTGACTTTTTTTTGGAATGGAAACAGGTCAGGTTATTTTAATCAAACATTAGAAACATATGAAGAAGTAAAATCCGACATCATTCCTTTTGACCAAAAGCCGGAAATGAAAGCAAAAGAAATCACAGACAACCTTGTGCTTGCTCTCACTTCACACAAATTTCCATTTTTACGAGTTAATTATGCCAACGGAGATATGGTGGGTCATACTGGAAATATGGATGCGACCGTCCGTAGTTTAGAGTATCTTGATATTTGTTTAGATCGAATCAAAAAAATTTGTGACGAAACTGGGACAGTTTTATGTATTACCGCTGACCATGGCAATGCAGACGAAATGTATCAACTAACAAAAAAGGGAACAGCAGAAACATCAAAAGACGGGAAACCCGTTCCAAAAACAAGCCACACACTAAATCCTGTACAATTTGTACTCTATGATCCATCTGGAAAAATTCAACTCAATCAAAACTTAAAGGAAAAAGGGCTGGCAAATGTTGCGGCAACTATGATGGATCTTTTAGGATTTGAAGCACCAGAAGGATACCATCCAAGTCTAATTAATAGAGACTAATTTCAAAATGCAATTTCGGATTTTCATTTGTCTTCTTTTCAGTTTATTTTTGACTAACTGTGGAGAATCCGAAATTGGCTCTTTTTCAGAAGAAACCAAAGAAAAACTTCGAAAAAGAATCAAACAAGAAGGATTTCAAGGTGTTGTCCTCATTTCTCAGGATGATAATATTTTATTCAGAGAATCCATTCTAACAAATAAAAAAAAGAAAAACTCACAACTTTATAAAAAGCACAATTTCCCGTTAGGTGAATCTACAAAGATTTTCACTTCTTATGCAATTCATATGTTAGAAGAAGAAAAAAAAATATCTTTGTCTGATCCTGTATCAAAACATCTTAAGTGGTTCCCTTATTCCAAAATTACAATTGGACATTTGTTACGCCACACATCCGGATTACCAAAAATCATCGAATTTTTACCAAATTTTGATACAGAGAAACCTCATCTAAAACGTGATGATATCAAACGACATTTTTTAGAATCTAAACTAAAACCTGTCTTTCCTTCAGGAGAGTATTGGAAATACAGTCGTCTAGATTATCTTTTATTATCCTATATAATAGAAAAGGTTTCGGGTTCTTCATATTCGCATTATCTAAAAGAAAAAATTTTTGATCCGTTAGGTTTCCAAAATACAAACGTTGATACTACGGAAGTTTTAATTGGGAATAGTGGAATTTATTCTACACCAGAAGATTTGGTAATTTTTAGCCTGGAACTTAAAAAACCAAAACTAATCTCAAAAGTATCTAGAGATACATTCATCAAAAAAACTATATTATCCGATTCCATATCGGAAGACCCGATCGCTTTCGGTGAAGGGGCTTTTGTTGGAGATTATTTTTATTGGACTTATGGTAAAGAAAAGGGAATTTCTAACTTTATTTATCATGACTTAAAGAGTAGAATTTTTATCACAATTGTAAGTCCTTTCGGAAACAGCAAAGGTGATTTATCTTCGATAAAATCAATTTTAACAGAAATCATTTTTGATGCTAAAAAATTAAATCTTAAAAAAAAGACCAATCTTCCAAACGAAGTATATATAGAAGATTTAATGAAAATCGAGAAGGTTCCTTCCCTCGGGATTGCCGTTTTTAGAAATGGGGGATTAAGTTGGAAAAAGATGTATGGAACAAAAACACAACATACTCTTTTTCGAGCAGGTTCTCTCTCTAAAACAATGACAGCAACCGCAACACTTCGATTAGTTGAATCTGGTCAACTTGATTTATATTCCAATTGGATTGGAAAACTAAAGCAGTACAAAGTGTCCGTTCCTAAAGGGAAAAGAAGATCCGTTGTTAATCTTGATTTATTATTATCTCACACAAGTGGGTTAACGGAAAAAGGAAATTGGGATGATCCCATTAATTCAGGAAAGAAACATTTACGCGAATTAAAAGACACTTATACCACAAAAGGAAATGGTTTAAAATTATATTACAAACCAGGAAGTAAATCTCGATACTCCGGTGGTGGATACAGCATCGTACAAGAAATCTTAGCCGAACGAACGGGAAAATCTTTTCAAAACCTAATGTCTGAAGTTGTTTTCCAACCCTTACAAATGACAAGAAGTACATTCCGACAAAATCTAACAGCCGAAGATGATCGTTGTGACGGTTACGATGAACAAGGAAACCTACTCCCTCAAAAATCCTTTGTCACTCCTGAACTTTCCTCCGGCGGGCTTTGGACAACACCTGAAGAAGTGGGATTGTTATTTCATGAAGTGGCGAGGGCAAAACAAGGAAAATCAAACTTTCTCTCTAAAGAATCGGCCGAATATTTGCTCTCACCCAAAATGAGTGCAGCAAACCTCACGGTGCATGCCCTTGTCGCGCATGGGTTTTTCTTAAATCGCACTGGCAAAACAGAATATTTCTTTCATGGCGGCCATACAAAGGGACATAAGTCGCTTGCCCTTTTCAACACAGAAAAAGGATATGGAGTGGTCATTATGACCAATTCGGAAAACGGTTCTAAACTGATTTGGCGAATCCTCAGATCCATTTCGGTGGAAGAAAAATGGGATAAGTTCGTCAATTAATCTATTGACCAAATCCAAAAATTAGCTATTCTCAAAGCGGTTCAATGGAATATACAGAATCTAAATTCGACGGCATTGTTGTTCTGAAATTATTCGGCAACTTAGATATGTTAAATGCCGGCATACTCAAAGAACGAATCAAAGAATCTGCATCCCAAGAAGAACATCGATTTATCTTTGATTTAGAAGGAGTCAGTTTTATTGACTCTTCTGGATTTGGACTCATCATGTCACTCAACGATAAATTGTCGGAGTTAGGTGGCGGTTTACGAATTGTAAATGTTTCCAAAACAATCCGTCAAATTTTCCGCATTTCTAAAATTTCTTCCGTAATTCAAATTTTTGAGAGTACAGAAGAAGCAATCAATTCTTTCAAATAACTTAAGTTACAGAAGTAGCTACCATTTTTTTCCAAAAGTTTTTTAGTTTAAGAAGTTTTGGGTTTTCGGGTGCCATTTCTTGCAAAGCCAATAAAACCTCTTTCGAACGTTCGATATCTCTTCTGTGCATTAGAATTTCAGCAAGTAGAAGAAGGTTATTAAAATTTTTCGGATCTCTAAAACGAAGTCTTTCTGCAAAGTCTGTCGCTAACACAAAGTCTCTTCTTTGTTTGTGAGCGTAAGCAATATAAAACAAAAAGTCAGTATCTCCAGGATTTAACTGTAAGTAACGATTCGCAAGTTCAATCGCCTTTTCATAGTCCTTGGATTTCATATACAACTTGGACAACTCTCTCAAACAATAGAGATCATCTGGTTCGGATTCCAAAGCAAGTTCTAAAGCAAAAATAGCATTGTTCCATTCTTTATCACGATACGATTGAATCCCCTCACCCAACATTTGATAATAGACATTTGTTTTTGTAGATTCTTTAGCCGCATAGGCAACTTCTTCTAAAAATGCAATTCTCATCAAACTTAAGTCATCTGTTAAATCACCAAATAACGACATTACTTTACAAATTTCATTTAGATCTCCGCTACCTTCCTTGACATGCCTTAAAAAAACAGTTTCATCATCATTGATAACTCGATTCCCGCCAGATTGTCCAACAAACAAATCATCACGCCCATCTGATCCCAAAATGAGCACATCACCAGGACGAAGCGGATATATTTGAATCACCACTTCATCACCGCTCATTTCAGTGAATCCAATCTTTCTCAGTGAATGTTCATTTTCGAGAAAACTTGCATTTCCATCTCGGTATAATACAATCCAAGGATGTTCTGCATTGATATAGTATAATGTCCCCGTTTCCTCATCAACTAACCCGAGTATTGCGGATATAAGCATATGTCCATCAAAACTAATAAAAACGTTATGAACCTCTTGAAAACATTCCTTTAACCAACGTTCAGGATGTCTATCTTGCATATAACGTAACTTTTGTGTTCTAGTGATGATGGATTTAAAAACTGTTCCCATCACCAGCGCACCACCGGCACCTTGGATGGACTTACCCATGGCATCCGCGTTCAAAAATACTGTGTATTTTTTCCCCATCAAATAAATAGAATCAGATACGGAAAGGTCTCCACCAATCTCAGATTGTTTGTTTCTGAACTTAAATTGTTTCATTTGCCGTTCAAAGATTTTGATCGAAACGGTTTCTGATTTAGCAAATGAACCGCGTAAAGGTTTGATGAGCAAAGATGTTAAAAAATAATCTCCATCTTGTTTGTCCTGGAGTTTTTGCATCTCCGACAAAGTTTCGTTTAATTCTCTGGTTCGTTGGTCCACCATTTCTTCTAAATGATTTTGGTGTTCCGCCAATTCCTCTTTCATTTCCACAAAAACTCTTCCCATTTGCCCGATCTCATCACTTCTATGAGTTGGCAAAGTTTCCGGTTTCCACTGGTCTAAATCCACCATGGCAGTTGTGAGTAGTTTGATTGCTTCTACCATATCTCGAGAGAACAAAAATGAAATGAGGAAAATAACACCACACAACACAAGTGATGCGATAACAAAAAACGACCAAATTTTCCAAGTTTTGGATTCTACTTCGTTTTCATCAATCATCACGTGAAATACTAAATGTTTTACCGATTGAGAACTTCCAACATAAGGAATTTTCACCATATAATATGGTTTGTTTTGAAAATGAAATCTTTGTTCTTCCATAAGCAATTCAGGTTTTTCATTCATCACCAAACGAATCATATCTGATCCGACTGTTTTTACTTTTCCTTCTTGAAAAATTGCTAAATGAATTCGGTTGTCTTTTGAAATTGTTTTTGTAAAATTATCATCAACTACTTGGCCAATAAGAAGTGTTCCTCTTCCAAAAAGGGGAGCTGCCAATCGAAAACCAAGTCCACTATGCCCGTCTTCCAAAGCTGCTGTAGATTGTCCATTCAGCGCATTTCGAATGATGGGTTGGTTTTTTTTATCATCTCCAAAATCTTTAGGACGATGCACACGAAACAAAACCTTTCCTTGATTGTCTCCAATTTCAAAAATAGAAAGACCATATCTTTTTAGAATTTGTTGTAGATAAGGAAGTTCCTTCGACAAAACCGAACGATCTGCAAGACCCCTTTCTAAAATTCCACGAGTCTGAGAATTAAAAGTGATTTCTTCTAATAACAAACGTAGTTTTTCTTCTTTAAATTCCAATTCCCTTTGAAAATTTCGCGAAAGATCCTCGGCCCTTTGTGTTTGAGGGATATTTTTAACCGATTGGAGAAGGTAGGCAAAACTAGTGGTGAGAGCAATTACAAGAAGAATTTGACTCACACTCAGTATTAATAAGAATTTGTAACGTATGCTCATAGAAAACTACGTGTATCTTCTCAGTTTTGAGTTACAATCAAATGACATTCCCTTGAAGGAAATGTATCATCAAGAAAATTTCAGATGAAACCGAATGCCTTCCTTTTTTTCATAATTATCCTCATATTGTTACTTTATTATACTATTGAATACTTTCTACACACTCGCACTTTAAAAAAGTTCAAACACCGAATCCATGTCAACGGTACAAGAGGGAAATCAAGTGTAACAAGGCTCATACGAGCAGGGCTTTCCTCTACAGGAATGTCTGTTTTTGCAAAAACAACAGGAACTATGGCACGAATGATATTTCCTGATGGATCCGAAGAATCTATATCTCGATTTGGAAAACCTTCCATTTTAGAACAAATCAAAATACTAAAAAAGGCCAATCAAAAAGGAGCCGAAATTGTTGTATTGGAATGTATGGCCTTAGAGCCGAGATACCAATGGGCAAGTGAAGGACAAATTTTAAAATCAGACATCGGTGTGATTACCAATATAAGGGAAGACCATCTGGAAGTTATGGGACCAAATTTACTAGATGTCGCAAAATCATTGCTATCTGCTTGCCCAGTGAATGGAACTCTAGTTACTGGTGCCACGGAATTTGAATCTTTAGTTTTAGATGTTTGTTTGGATAGAAATTCGAAAGCCATCATAACCAAAGATGAATCATTACAAAACATAACTGATGAAGAAATGAGTAAGTTTTCTTATTGGGAACATAAGGAAAATGTAAATGTTGCACTCACCGTTTGTAAATTACTGGGAGTAAATCGTAATCAAGCTTTAGAATCCATGTGGAAAGTAAATCCAGATCCTGGTGCTCTTTCTGTCTCTCCCATCCATTTTTTTGGAAAAGAATTTTTATATGTGAATGCGATGGCTGCGAATGATCCCAATAGCACAAAATATATTTGGTCATCTGTTATCGAAAGATATCCTCAATACAACAAAAGATACATTTTATTTCATACAAGAGAGGACAGACCCGAAAGAAGTCGCCAACTAACAAAGGAATTTGCCAATTGGGAAGGATACGATGCAATCATTTTAATTGGATCATCAACTTCCTTGGCTTTTAAATATTTAAAAACTTATTCCCAAAAGGACATTCCCATATTTGTTTGGGAACATTTAAGTTTAGATGGAATTTTTGAATCTTTACTTTCGATTCTTCCTAAACAATCTTTGGTTTTTGGAATTGGAAATATAGTTGGTCTAGGGATGGACTTATCTTTATACTTAAAAAACAGGTCGGAACAAACCAATGAATGAAATTCTTCCTCTATCTATAGGGTTAAGCCTAGTTGTTAGTTTGGTTTTTTCAGAACTGTTTGGTATTCTGGGAACAGGACTTGTAGTTCCAGGTTATTTGGCTTTATCCTTTCATCATCCTAAAGACATAGCTCTTACCTTTTTGATTGCTTTCCTTTCTTATCTTTGTGTAGAAATATTGTCTAATTTTTTACTAATTTTTGGAAAAAGAAAAGTTGTCTTCATTCTCTTATTTGGTTATTTTTTTGGATATTTGTTAAACTACCAGGTTCTTCCCGATTTAGATATCACATACCTTTCCGAAGTAAGAGGGATTGGATTTATCATTCCTGGCCTCATTGCCATTTGGTATGAAAGACAAGGTGTATTAGAAACAACATCTGTACTCATACTTGCTTCTATATTTGTAAAAATACTTCTTATTTTTCTTTTGGGTACAGAGTTAGAAACATTATGATGACTAAAATTTATTGGTCTCCTTGGAAACACTCCAGGATTGCATTATTTCTCTTAGCGGTTCTCGGAGTTTTAGGTTTATTATTAATTGAAACTTGTAAGGTAAAAAAAGAACAATCTTATTTCAAAAAGAAACTCCATGCAGCAAAATTAGCAGAACGTGGATTTCAAATTTTAAAACCAGAACTATTAAAACACAAAAAACCAGATTATAAAGAATTAGATCCAACAAACTCTGGACTCATTGGAGACTTTCTAACACCCGTTACAAGTAATAGTGGTTCTCTTTCCGCAAAACAAACATCCATTAATCCAAACTTCGCTGCTATCATGATCCAGCTTTTAAAAAAAGCAAAACTAGAAGAAGGTGATACAGTCGCAGTGGCAATATCAGGTTCTTTTCCCGCGATCAATATTTGTTTATTTGCAGCATTAGATACTTTAAAACTCAAACCAATCATTATCTCTAGTGCTTCTGCATCACAATTTGGAGCTAACCATCCACAAATGCTTTGGTTGGATATGGAAAGAGAACTTGTTGAGTCTGGAATTTTTTCGTTTAAGTCGAGTTATGCGTCTCTTGGAGGCATCCAAGACAAAGCTATGGGGATTTCAAAAGAAGGAAAAGAACTTCTTGGCCGCGCTTTAGAAAGAAACAAAACCAAACTCCTTGATCCCATTCACTTTGATGATTCCATCGAAAAACGGATGAAACTATACGAAGAGTTGGCAGTTGGAAAACCAATTAAACTGTTTGTGAATGTTGGCGGCGGAACTACGATCCTTGGAACAAACCTTGGGAAACAAGTTTTTAAAAATGGCCTCATCACCGGTTTGCCCGAGGAAGTCCATATTCCAAATTCCGTCATTAAGTCCTTTTTGGAAAAAGAAATTCCCGTCATCAACTTCATCCAGGTTGAGTCCCTTGCCAGGAAATTCGGATTGCCCCAAACACCGAAAAAAGTTCCGAAACCCGGGGAAGGAAAGGTTTTTTATTCCGAAGAATACAGCCCCATTCTTTATCTTTCCGTTTTCCTTTTTCTCCTAGTGGGATTGTATGGTGTTACCAAGCTCGGATGGGGAGAAAATGAGGAAGACCGACACCTTCCCAAATCCCTTCGCGCTCGCTGAGGTGTTATGGCTAAAATCATTGTCCTTTCCATTCTCCTTTTTTTGGTTTTGCGTTGGGTGAGCCGCATCCTCATTTTACCTGCAAAAATCGCGGAAGAATTTGGCAAAAACCAAAGAGAAACAGAATCACGAGAGGTAAATGGATTCCCACCGAAAGAAAAGGATATCTCGGAACGCGGAAAAATTATAGACTAAAGTTCCGATTTCCTGCCTTGTGAATTCATAATTCTGTCGAAAATAAAACTAAGATGAGACAGAATTCGGTGCCAAGTCCCCTCATTCAGAATTTTTCCAAACGTATATTTCCGCTCCTTCCCATACTGTTTGTTCTCACTCTCATCCAATGTGGAGTTCCAAAAGGCGAATTCGGTTGGACCACAACTCAAATGGAAGAAATGGATATTTTGGAAAAACACATCCAGACCATCACCGATTATAAAATGATGCGGGATGATCTTATCTTTTCTCCAACTGATACCATTCACTATGTATACCAGTTCTCTAGAAACCCTGGTTCAGAAACTGACTTTTATATTTCACTCAATCGTTATGAATTGGACTTTGTCGAAATTGATATCAAAAAGAAAAGAGCGGAACCAGATTCTCATGCCATTAGAGATGAGTTTTCTCTTTTAAGAACTGGTGAATACTTAATTAAAATTGTTCATGAAGGTGATACAGTTGACGAGGTAAAATTTCGTGTTTTACCAGTTGAAGGTTACACACAAGAGAACCTGGAACAAGAATTAGCTGGTGATCAAACTGATGAAATCATCAAATACTCTCGCTAAGCGGCGGTATTATATTTCCTGTTTCTAAAATTTTTCTAACGCGTTCCAATTCTTTTAACGCCACTCTAATGTCTGTTTCGCCACCTTCATTGATGATACGTTCGTAAAATTCTTTTGCTTTGACAAAATCTCTGGATTCCTCGGCAAGAACACCCAATCGAAACAAAATTTTGATGAGAGGGATTTTACTTTTTTTTGTTTCCAATACACGAATGACAGCTTCCTGGTCTTCGATTTTTAAATCCATCAATCGATATTGGGAAAGAATATCATCAAGTGTAGTTACCATCAGATCTTTTTTAAGAGTTTGTTTTTTCTCAATTAAATCTTTTAATTCATTTTCAGCAAGAATCAACTTTTCATCTAATTTCTTCCACTGGGCAAAAGCAATGTTGAGTTTATTTCGCTCTAATTCATTTCGTTTGTGTTTTTTATCTTTTTTACTGAGATAATAATAAGCAATCGATTCGAGTTCCGTAAGACCTGTCTCAACATCCAAAGAAGGATTCCAATCCTTACTATTGCGCTCCAACCAATACTCTAAAAAATTCGCGGCTCGATCAGGATCACCAATTTGTGCATTAAAAAACACTCCAATTTCATAGGAAACTCTCGTTTTATCAACAGAATCTGGCGATAAATTGAAATACTTTTCATAGTATTGGCCGGCGAGAATATTTCTCTTCAAGTCAGCATTGATGGTGGCTAACCGTAAATTCGATTTGGTAATTTTTTCTTGTTCTTCCGCAGATGGATTTTTAATTTTTAAAAGTTCGTTTAAACCTTTTTCATAAAAGTCTGTGGCTCGTTCTTTTTTACCATCTTGTCTATACTGCTCCGCAATATCCGTGAGTACAGAAGGATTTTCATTCCAAATGCGATATGCTCTTTCCAAAATCAATTCATAAGCAAAAAAATCCGTGTTCCGTTTGTAATCAAATAAAACATAAATCCCTTTACCAGCAGTACCGAGTTTGTTAACAATCTTTAAACGTTCCTTGTTATCATCTTCTAATTTTCTGATAACATTAGCAAATGCATATAAATCATTGGACTCAATTTGTTTTCGTTTATCAAGATAGGATATATATCTAAGATTAACTGATTCATCATACTTCTGTTTGGCTGATTTTCTATTTTCTTCTGCAATCCGAATCTCTTCTTTCCATACTTTTGATTGCGGAGCCAAGGTTGATAAACTTTTCCCTTCGCGAATCCAATTACTTTCTTTTATATGGATTTCATCTTTAGTTTTTTTTAATTTTTCTTCTGATAGTTTCCACTCATTAAACAAACGATCATGTTCTTTGGCCGATGATGCATCATAACCCAAAATATCTTCTTTTTGCCATTCCCCTTTTCTAAATCCCTCTTCGGTCATTTCTAAAGGATGGTATTTAAACGCTGCAAGGTAATGACGTAACGCAGGTGCAAATTTTTCTGACTCAACATACAACCTAGCAAGTCTTATATGTAAATTATATAATAATGGAGAATCCCGAACGATATAAGTTTCAGAATTTTTATGAGTGCTTTGCCATAACAAAAGACGAATGTCATTCATCTCTGTTCTTGAATTATAAACGTTTCCTTTTTCTCGATCTTCCCAAATTCGTTTTTCTTCAATGAACTGGCTATAGTAACGTTTGAGAAGACCTTCCGCCTCACGAATCTTAGTTTCCAAATTTTTAGGCCCTGTTTCCAAACCCGAGGTTTCAACGGGAGTATCTGCCCCAGGAACTACCGGAACATCCGCCGCATTGGGATCCACTGCCTTTGGTTCTTCCCGAAGGGCAATTCCAGAATCTTCGTCTATAGGAATTCGTTTTTCAGAATCTAATGTTTTGATCTCTTCGGTTGAGATCACTTGTAAGGGAGATAAATAGAGTCCTGACAAAGGATTCCTTCGGTCCTCCTCCCCTGCCCAAATCTTCCCATTTCCAGAGAGGATGAGATAAATAAATCCAAATGAAAAGGTAAGGCAATATCGAAGGTAAGCCACGCGAAAAAGTAACTGACTTACCTTTTTCACTAGCTCACAAAACTGCCCCAGTTTCCAAAGAAAGTGACTTTCCAATTTCACTCTGTTACTTTTCCCCAAGTTTCCCTGGATCTTTTCCTTCTGGTTCAATTTGCTTGGGTTCCCTGATCTTAACTATCGGCGAAAAATCAAATTTCGACAACCAAAAGGTGTTGTATAATTGGAATGACTGGCGTTCAATGTAAGGCAATTCACCAGCAGAACTGGATCTCTTATGTCAAAAAACATCGTCGAAAGGTATCTTGTCCTCAAAAACAAATACCGAAATTATGATACCAAATATGCCCTAAAACGTATGCAGGCTTTCCGGCTGGCCACTCAAGAATTATCACGAAAAGGGTATGAAGTTGCCTTGGAACTACTAGGTTCCATCAACTTCGGTATTGTAGATCCAACCTCGGATGTTGATTGTATTTTAATGTTGGAATGTGATCTTCACAAAGACCAAAGTTGTTGTCCCGCACATTGTACGAATTTGAGTTTTGTAAAAGCTGAAATTTCAAAATTTGTTTCGAAACGACTGGCACCCGAAACAGTTAACATTGATTATCTGGATGCTATCAATCTAAAATATGTAGAAGAAAAAATTAGAACGGAATCGGTTTTAGGCGATGAAACTTTGTATTGCCTTTTGTTTTATCGAAATATTGGTAGGCCGGTCAATCGCCCTCTCTTCATTCCTTTCTGTGATCAATTGGAAGAAAACCACGACTTTGTAAAAGAAATTATGTCCTGGGCGGCCGAAGCATTGGAAGGTTATCTCAACACCAACCAACACAGAATGTCTTTTAACAAATACAACGAAAGAATTCGCGCAAGAGGCCTAAACCTTCCCGAAGGTTTACAACAAGAACTACAAGCGTATATGGAAGGAAAGGGAAAACCCTCCTAATTTCTAGTAAGTGTACGAGTTTTTGATCCATTTTTTTTAAGCTACGAACAACTTGTCACATTTCCGATGGGTGTGTCGACTAGGAACGTCTCCCTGTTTCTGTATTTACATCCGATCATAATATTATTGTTTACCTTTAAAATCGAATCATTAAATTTCTGCCATGCCGGAACGAATTTGGTCAAAAAGAGGTAAATTATTTCCCTACCTTTTATTGAACATAGTCCTCTTTATTTTTGTCGCTACTGCCTTTTTATTTTATACTGCGAGCGAAAGGAATATTGATGAGGCAGAAGAAAACAGATACAAATCCTTACAAATTGCCAATGAACTTCGCCAATCTTCAGACCAACTCACAAACTTAGTGAGGTTGTATGTCATCCAAAGAGACAAAAAGTATAAAACATACTTCCAAATGATCTTAGACATTCGGAATGGCAAACGCCCTAGACCGAATGATTATAGTTACGCCTACTGGGATCTTGTCATTGCAAACAAACTCCCTGCCCCTTCGGAAGAAGGAGAAACAATCAGCATTTACGAATCGATGAGAAATGCAAATTTCCATGAATCCGATTTTATTTTACTTTCAGAATCAAAACTTAAATCGGACCAGCTAACAAAAATTGAATTTGAGGCCATGTCCATTGCAGAAAGAGACATGAGGAAGGGATCAAATCCAAATCCTAAAGCCATCGCATTGTTATACGATGACAATTACCTACATGCAAAAGCAGAAATCATGAAACCGATCAATGATTTATACAATCAATTAAATGATCGAACCACAAAAGCCATTGAAGATGCAAAAGATATCGTTTTTTTTCTGCGGACAATACTCATAGCTACAGGTATATTTTTTGCAATTAGTTTGTTTTTAACACATAGATCCCTAACTTCCATCATCGGAGGTAGTGTAGACGAAGCGTTTCGAAAGATATCTCTACTGGGAGATGGAAATTTTTATGGTGATATCCATCCCGTTGATCATAGAAACTCTATTTTAGGTAGGTTAAACACTACCCAAAAAAGGCTTCAGGAGTTATACGAAAATGGGGAATCCACAAAACAACGATTAATCAATAGTGAATCCAGGCTTCGCGAAATTTTAGACAATGTTTCAGCTTGTATCTATTTAAAAGATATAAACGGGAAATACATATTTGCAAATAAAGAAGTTTGTAATTTATTTGGACATCCATTTGAAGAAATCATAAACCAAACTGATGAAAAGTTTTTGAACAAAGATGCTGCCAAGATTCTGATCGCAAATGATAAATCCGTTCTTATTGATGGAAAAACTCTTCGAACAGAAGAATCCATTCGAAATTTAATAGATGAAAAGGTTACTACTTATCTTACTGTAAAACTGCCTTTAAGAAATGAGAACGGAGAAATCTACGCGCTCTGTGGTATCTCAACCGATATTAGTATCACAAAAGAAATTCAAAATGAATTAGAAAGAGCAAAAGATTCAGCAGAAATCGCCAACCGTGCCAAATCAGAATTTTTAGCTTCCATGAGCCATGAAATTCGAACTCCTTTGAATGGAGTGATTGGCCTCACACAAATTCTTTTTAAAACCAATCTAGATGAAGAACAAAAATCTTTAGTAACAACGATTGCTTCTGCTGGAAAATCACTCCTCATCATTCTCAACGATATACTTGATTTTTCAAAAATAGAAGTTGGGAAAATGAAAATCGAAAAACTAAGTTTTGATTTTTATCATTTAGTTTCTGAAGTTTACGATTTATTAGCCATTGAATCCAAATGGAAATCCATTGATTTAAAACTGGAAATTGATTCTGAAGTTCCTCAATATATTTATTCAGATCCGGGTAGAATTCGCCAAATCATATTCAATTTACTGGGTAACGCAATCAAATTCACGGAAAAAGGTTCCGTCGTACTTCGCGTCAAAAGAGAATCCGATAAAATTCGAATTGAAGTTGAAGATACAGGGATCGGAATCGCAAAAGATAAAATGGAATCTATATTCCACAAGTTTTCACAAGCGGATACTTCCACCTCACGAAAATATGGTGGCACGGGACTTGGACTTTCCATTTCAGAACGTTTGGTATCTTTACTCGGAGGAACGATTGGAGTCAGTAGTGAACTAGGGATCGGAAGTTTATTTTACTGCATTCTTCCTATCGAAAATGAAGATTCGACAAATGTAAATCAACCATCTGATAAAAACTCAAACAAACTCAATTCGTTAGAATCTATGTTTGTAAATCAAAACTTTCTAATCGTCGAAGACAACATCCTCAATCAAAAAGTGATGGGTGGGCTTTTACGAAAATTTAATATCAATTTTGATGTTGCGGAAAATGGAGAGGAAGCGGTAACACTTTTCCAACAAAACAAATACGATTTGATTCTTATGGATTGCGAAATGCCTGTGATGGATGGATTTGTTGCCACTACGAAAATTCGGGAACTCGAAAAAAACAAATCGGAAAAAACAATCATTATCGCAGTCACTGCACATGTCCTTAAAGAACATAAAGAAAAGTGTTTTGCAGTAGGAATGGATGGTTTTATAAGCAAACCATTTTATATAGAAACTTTATTTCAAACTTATAATGAAATCAGCACCACAAAGGACATGGCATAACTGAATCAAATCCATTCCCGCCAATCCATACATGTAACTAATCCCAATTTATTTAGGAATTAGTTACATGGACAATCCCACCATCACCGTAAGTTTTTGTGACCTCTGCGATGACGACTTGGTAACCCTCATACCATTTCTTATATTGAGATTTTGCCGACTTATGATCGGTAAACGTCTTTAAAGATTCCAAACCAACATAGGATTTAAAATAATATACAACTGCCATGGTTCCTTGTTCTAAATTCACCCAACTATCTTTTCCAAGATATTCAGGATGATTTTCTACAAACAATTCAATAGACTTGTCCAAAGTTTCAAATTCGGAATCTGATTTTTTTTGTTTAAAAATAAAAGTAGCACTGATCATTTTATAACTTAAATAATGATAACTCTCGATTTAACGATAGAATCAAGAATTTTAATTTTCAGTGACTGATTACAAAACAAACTCGGAGGCCGTTAATGGCACTCAACCTCTTCCCATCTAACTGAATTTGAGTGGGTAGAATCAGGAGAAAATAGAAGTTTTATTGGTAATATAAAGTCATTAAAACACAGGAAAGTTGTGGAGTTGAACTTTGTTAGTCTATTCCCAACTAATGTTTCGTTATTTGACTACTGATATAAATTACGGTTATTGCCAGTATTTTCCAAATGGCGGATGTCTTTTCCTGTATTGAGTCGCACAAGTTCTTCCGCAACGTTTACCGCATAATCACCTAACCTCTCAAGTGCGAGAATGATTCGGTATACATCAGCAAATTCTTGTTTTTCCATATCAGGAACGGACCTATACTTTTGAAAAGCTTGGTCACAAAGTGCGTTTAACTCATCTTCCAGGGTATTGACACTGCCCATAAATCTTTCTTTTTCTTCTACGAGAGATTCTATGGCCATTCCTGCAAGTGTAGTCACTCGAGATAAAATGAGAGTCATTGGTTCTTCGTTTTTGAATAGGCCTTTGCGAATGGTTTTGTGACGAAAGACATCGGCACAATTGACCACTTGGTCTCCCATCCGTTCCATGTTTCTGGTAATCCGAATGGCAGAGAGTGCAAACCGAAGGGGATCTTTTTTTAAAACGATATCGTTGTCTACATCACCCATTCCGAGAATGTTACGATTACTCACCGCTTCTAAAATGGCATTTTGGGAAAGGTTATCATTTTCCTTTTCCAAATCATCAATCAGATCATCTCGTTCTACAATCCGTTCTGCTTGGGCATAATCATCATCTTCCAAAGCTTCACTTAAAAGAATCACCTGCTCCAAAACAAGTTCTGCCATGGAGTACAAATTTTTTCTTAAATAATAAAACTTAGAGATGATCATATTTAATAATACAGAAAGAGAACCCTTGCACCGTTAGACGGTTGCAAGTTCGGTAACTTCTTCCACGGTTAAGATTTTTTCAATGTCGATGAGGATAATGAATCGACTGTCTTTTTTACCCACACCCGTGATGTATCTAGATGAAATTCCTTTCACTGATGGTGGAGGTGGATCCACTTGGTTTGCTGGAAAATGAACCACATGGGAAACCTTATCCACAATCACACCAATGGATTTTCCAGAAACATTGATGACGATGGCTCTGTCTGCGGTTTCTGAAATATTTTTGATGTTAAGCCGTTTGGCAAGGTCAATCATCCGAACTACTTTTCCACGAATGTCCATAATTCCTGCAAAAAAACTTTTGGATTGTGGAACACGGATTAGGTTGGTGATTTTGACAATTTCTTCGACAATGGTGATGGGAATCGCATATTCTTCATCGCCCAAATTGAATATTATATACTGCTCATGAATGAATTGGTTTGCCGATGATGTTTCTTTTGCCATATAACTTTCTACAATGTAACCTACGCACTAAAAGTAGACGTAGCCATTATAGAAAAAATATGAACCGAAACTGAGAAATGACAACACTTTTGTCATTAAGACAGAACGTTTTCTCACAAGAAAATCCAGGAGCCCAGCGGCCATACCCAAAATTCCCAAAGTCAGTCCTAATACGACATAATCATAATAGAGGTAATAAACCAAACATCCGAATCCAACGCCCATACAGATATCTTGCAAATCACCCCAGACCCGTCTCTTAAAACGCAGCCAGAGCGATCCTCGAGCCTCTCTCGCGGCACGCCTTTCCCTTCTCCAACGTTGGAAACGGGTTTCGCGAACAATCCCAAAAATAGAATCATAACGGGTAGAAGGAAAAAGTGAAGATTCAAAAGGAAGTTTTGAAGAACGACCTTTCTCTTGGGCATCAGGTACAAAGGGGGGATAAATTTCGTACGCCCCACCAATGCATGCAAGCATGTCTTTGTCGGGGAGGGCACTAAAATATTCACGAAAGGGCCAAAGCTTTCGAAACACAGGATAGGCACGGCCAGAAGTAATATCCTTCTCAGCTTGTACGGTACCGTTTTTGACAGTGGCACCATACATCCGACCCTTCTCTTCTTTGATTTCGACAGCTAAACGAACGAGACGTTCGTGAAAGTTGAACTCAGCCTCCAGGACATCTCCAAGAGGAGTTTCCATGGTGAATGCTCGAATGAAACCGGGTGTGCGGGGTTTCTGTTTCCTCCAGACTTGTTTCATAACAAATCTATCGGAGGAAACATTAAGTCACTGAAGAAAGATTATTTCTTCTTTTTGTGTCTGTTGGCTCTGCGTTTTTTCTTACGTTTGTGGGTTGCGATTTTTCTACGCTTTCTCTTTTTTCCGGAAGGCATTCCTTCCTCCTTATATCAAGCCTGTTCTGTCAAATTTCTAGTCGAGGTACTTTTGTAAAACTTTATTTTTCCTCATTGTGGATAACATCGCTTTGATATCACCAACTCCATCACGAGAAGTGACAAGTAAAACGTCTGGTTCTTCCACAACGATGAGATCTTTAACACCAAGAAAGGCAATGAGTTCCTTCTGAACGGAAGAAATATTTCCGGAAGCCTTATGGTATAGCACTTCTTTTCCTTGGTGGTGGTTCTTTTCTTTATCACCCGGTAAAATTCGTTCGAGTGACATCCAAGACCCTACATCATCCCAATTGAAGGTTGCTTCCACCATTCGGATCCGATTGGATTTTTCCATAATGGCAGTATCAATCGCTTCCGAAGGAAGCATTTGGAAGGCAGTTTTTAAATCCCCAAAACTCTTAAAAGGAAATCCATTTTTTAAAGGACCTAAAATATGAGGGGCATGACGTTCCAATTCAGAAAGAATGGTTTCTGTCCTGAATAGAAAAATCCCTGGATTCCAATAAAAATTCTTCTTTTTAATATATTTTAGAGCGGTTTTAAAATCAGGTTTTTCAAAAAAAGCTTTTACCGTATAACCTACATCAGTTGGTTTTCCGGTACTAATATAACCGTATCCCACTTCCGGGCGATTCGGTTTGACACCGAGAAGAACCATTCCATTTTCCGTCTCGTATAAAGCTTGTTCTATGGTTTTAGTAAATTCTTTGATGGGATCAATAAAAGCATCTGCTGACAATACAATGAGATTTGGATTCCCAAATTTTTTCTGGAAGTAAAGGGCCGAAAGAGCGATGATCGGCGCAGTATTTTTTCCCTCTGGTTCTAAAATGAAATTGGTAGAAGGAAACTTAGGATCTTTTTTGAGAATCTCCGCTTTTAAGTTGGCGTTGGTTCCAATATAAATTCTGTCGAGAGTTGTAATGGTGAGAGCACGATCAATGGTCTCACGAAGAAGAGTTTTATTAGAATAAACTTTCTGAAGTTGTTTGGGAGAATTGGTGCGGGAGCGAGGCCAAAACCTCTCCCCCTTTCCACCAGCCATAATGAGGACAACCGGGGATTCTTTTGGTAATTTTGCCATAGGGTTTGGAACCAGAATTTAGTAATCGAAACAGAGGAAAACCAGAAAAGAGTTAGGCTCCTCCCGCTTCTTTCGGTGTTTCTTCACTGTGAAGTTTGATGGGTTTTGCTGGGATGATGGTAGAAATCGCGTGTTTGTACACCAAATTCTGTTTGTTATCGTTTTCTAAGATGATGGTGAAGTTGTCAAAACTAACAACCTTTCCTTTCAGCGGAACTCCGTTTAACAAGTAAATTGTGAGATCTATTTTCTCCTTTCTTGCAGTATTTAGAAGTTGGTCTTGGATATTATTTTTTGCCGACATTGGACATCCCGAGTGATTTCTCTATATTTTATCTATATTTGTATACAGTTGGACAGCGGCTTCGAAGGAAATGGGCGAAAGTATTGGATCTTTTTTGAACCAAGTGATCTGTCGTTTCGCATAATTTCTATGGCTTTGGGCCAACTGCTCAATGAATGTATTACTGTCGATGGTTCCATTTAGGAATGCAAGCGCAAAATTGTAACCTAAGGTTCTTAGCCCCGGACAGTCAGGTCCAAACTTGGAAACCACTTCTTTTGTCTCCGCTAACATACCCGTGGTGATCTCTTTCACTCGTTCATCGATCCTCTGGTAGAGGATTTCACGAGGCCAATCCAACCAATGCCCAAGTACTTGGACGTTTGGATAATCTCTTAAATAACCTCCGACCGTTTCCTTTGAAACCTCTGACCACAAAACGCCAGTGAGTACGACTTCCAAAGCCCTTTTGATTCGGTATCCATCTTGCGGCGACAAAGTAGCGAGTGCTTTTGGATCTTTGTCAAAAAGTTGTACCCTTGCTTCCTCTAAAGGAAGTTCCAAAACATAATCTTTGGTTTCCTTGGGTACATTTGGTACGGGATACATCCCCAAAAGAAAAGCACGAAGGTAAAATCCTGTACCGCCAATGAGAAATGGAATTTTTCCTCGGGATTGGATGTCTGCGATGGCTTCGCGAGCCCAGAGGGAGAATTGACTTGCATTGATGGATTCGTTTGCAGTTAAAAAACCAACAAGCCAATGGCGAATGTGAGAGGACTCTGCTAATGTGGGGGCCGTTGTGCCTACCGGAAGATCCCGGTAGACTTGGCGTGAGTCAAAAGAAACAATTTCGAAACGTTTGGGGTCGAGAGTTTGGGTGAGCGAGGTCTTTCCAGACCCAGTGGGGCCACCAAGTACGGGGAGGATCACTCCTCTTCCTCGGTTGCGGCCTCCTCTTCTTCAGACTCTTCCAATTCTTCCGTTTCTTCCATGAGTTCATCATCTTCCAAAACTGGCTCTTCCTCTTCTTCCACTTCGTATTCAGAACTTCGGATGGCTGCCATTCTAGATTTGATGGCCGGTTTTGCCAATTGGTCGGCACCGCATTTAGGGCATTTTTTTTCCGGTTTGTATAAATCGTAAAATTTCGTACCACAAGAGTAACAATTGAACTTTTTGCCGAGAGGGTTATTCGGATCAATTTTGACGGCCGGAGCCTTCGCTACAGGAGCCGGTTTGTCTTTAGCGGCTACCACTGCTGTTTTGGGGGCTGGTACGGCTTTCGCCTTGGTAGCGGGGGCTTTCGCGCCGGCTACGGCCTTTTTTTTATCTTCCTTCGGGGAAGAGGACTTGGCGTCCTTGGTTGGTTTTTCTTTGGCTACCGCTTTTTTCTTGGGCGGGGCCTGCTTCTTGACTGCTTTTTTTGCGACCATAAACGTACTTTTGACAGTTTTGGAAATCCCCTCTCGGGGACAACCTTTTTGAAATTGGACGGTTTTCTCCTGGATGAAATTTAATGAAAAGTTTTTTTTTTCCTATGACCCAATTAAGTGTCAATGTCAACAAGATCGCCACTCTCCGTAATTCTCGCGGTGGATCCATTCCTAGTGTCATTCTAATCTCAGAAATCATCTTGGATGCTGGTGCATACGGCATTACCATCCACCCCAGAGAAGATGAAAGGCATATCACCAAACAAGATGTATTCGAAATTCAGAATTTTCTAAAATCTTACAACGAAAAAATGATAAAAAACGGATCTCCGAAAAAGGAATTCAATATTGAAGGAGAACCAAGTGATAGGTTTTTGGACCTAGTCCTTGCTGCAAAACCAGACCAAGCCACACTCGTGCCGGTGAAACCTGGGGAAATCACTTCCGATCATGGATTTGACTTAAAAAACAAAACAGTGTTCCAAACCTTAAAACCAATGGTGGAAAGGTTAAACAAAGAAGGAATTCGAGTCTCTTTGTTTATGGAAACGGATTTTGAACAGTATCCTCTGGTAAAGGAACTCGGGGCGGAGCGGATTGAGCTGTATACTGGACCTTTTGCTTATGCTTATGAAAATTCAGCTGAAGATGGTGCCAAAAGTTTTAAAAGTTATGAATTGGCAGCAATAGAAGCCCACAAACTGGGATTAGGTGTCAATGCAGGCCACGACTTAGACACAAACAATTTAAAACTTTTTGCCAAACTCCCTCATTTAGCGGAAGTATCCATCGGCCATAGACTAGTAAGCCAAAGTCTTGTGGATGGAATGGAAAAAACCATTGGAGATTATCTCAAAGTTCTTTCGATAAAAAACGAAGTTTAGAATACTGTGGGTCTTGTTCTAGAAGTAACTTGGCGGCCCTTTCTAAAGCAAGGGCCAATTGACCTTCTAGTTTTCCCTTTCGTTTTGCCGATTGGATTTCAGATAAAAAACTACGAATGCCTTCTCTTCCTTGAGATTCGTTTCCAGATGAGGCGGCAAGTTTTACTTTTTTCCAAGCCTCTGTGATGGGCGCACCAGGTCGGAAGGTTGTCCCTTGCAAGGGAACTCCCGCTTCTGTTCCAAGAGAAGAACTAACAGATACCACACCCGCACTGGCACCTACAGCTTCTTTCCCAGTTTCCCCCCTGTGATAACTTGCAGTGTCCCAAATCCGAGAAAATGGATCGGACTTCATTTGGTCGGCATACAATCGTTCCTTATAAGAAAGAGAAGAGAGGCGAATTTCTTTTTGGATTTGTGAGCGGTCAGCTTCGCTCAAGTTTTGGAAACAATCGGCAAGAACCCCTCGTCGCAAACTTTCCTTTGTGAGAACACCTCGTTCGGCAAGAAATAGAAAAGATTCAGATTTTGGCGGTTTGTTATCCTTACAGAGTTTTTGAGTTTCTGTAAATACAGCGAGGACTTCGCCATCTCTGGAATGTGCCTTTAAATCTGGTAAATTTCCGGATTTTTCAGCGGAAATTCGTAACATATTTTTGTAGAGGCTATCGTTTGGATTTTTTTCTAGAGCCTTTCTAAAGGCAGTATAACTTTCAGCGAAATTACCTCGGTGGTATTCGAGTAATCCCCAAGTATAACATAAATACCCATCATCGGTATCTCGAGTTCGGCAAACGTATCTTAGTCGGGACATTGCTCCCTCTCTCGATTCGGAGGACTCCCAAACATCCAAAAGCACTTCTTCTAAGAAAATTAGTGTCTCCAAACTATAAGGATCTCGGGTTGGGTTCTTTTGTGGTTCGGAAGTACAAAACCCAAGGGAAAGAGCGAAAATCAGGACAACCAAAGGACGCATTGCACCGTCTATGATATACGTGTGTCCTAGATTTGTCCCGATTTTTTTTGAGTTGCATGGACTGGAAAATCGGAAATTCTTAGGATAATCTATCCACTTTACGAGAGATCCCTTGAAACGAATTGTTTACCTACTTTCCTTTTTCACCCTACTCAGTTTTGCCCTCCCGGTAGGATTCATTTCCTGTGAACCGGAAGCAAAAAAAGCTCCTAACCGAGTCACCAATTTTACATACCAAGACTTCGAAACCGTGGTCAAATCGGTAGATAAATACTATATTGATAAAAATATCAATAAAAACCGAGCTTTCACTGATGCAGCATCCTTTGCCGTTCTTAGTATGCCTCACCCACTTTATATTTACCCGGAAAGTTATTTTAACGAAAGAGAAAAATACGATGACAAAGAAGATCTTTGGCCAGGAAAAACTTTTAAAATTTCCCCTTCCGACAAATTCGTGTTATTTGATCCAGACTACACTCTTGTAGAAAAAATTCAAAAAGAAAAATTAAAGAAAAACGAAAACAGAAAACTTTCTGATGCAGAACTAAAAAAACTCATCGAAAAAGAAAAACTGAAAAAATCCGTCATCGCTTCCAAATGGGAAGAAATCAATTTTTCACGTAAAGAATTTGATCGAGTGATCTCTTATATACAAGATAATTTAGCAACTTATAAAACACCAGTTCTCAAAGGACTTGTAGAACTTGACGGAGAACTTCCAGAAGAAGAGGAAGATAAAAAAGAATTTAGCATGGAACAAGTGTTTCTTGCAGCTGCCAATGGTTATCTGAATTCTCTTGATCCACATTCCAACGTTTTCCTAAAAGAAATGTGGGAAGAGTCCATGGCAAAAATCAGCGACGGTTCCTTTGAAGGAATTGGAGCCATCCTTTCTGGCGGGGGAAGCCGTGAAGTTGTAGTAGAAAATCCATTAGAAGGAAGTCCAGCAGTCCGTGCCGGAATTCGTAGTGGAGACACAATTGTTGCCGTAGATGGTAAGGTGATCAAAAACCTTTCACTCGACAAAGTGGTAAAAAAAATCAAAGGTCCAAAAGCTACAAAAGTAGTTCTTACCATCACTAGAAAAGGGAATACAGGAAAAACGGATATCGAAGTGATCCGTGATAAAATTACGATTAAAAACGTAACACATCATATCGTAAAAGAAAATCCGCAAGTTGGTTATATCAAACTTACTGGTTTCGTAAAACCTGGTCCAGGTGAAGATGCAATTGAAACACAAATTACCAACGCAGTTGTGGAGATGGAACAAGAAGCCAAAGAAAGTGGAAAACCACTGAAAGCTCTTATTTTAGACTTACGCGGAAATTCTGGTGGGTATTTGGATCTTGCTATTGATATTGCTGATATGTTTATCGAAAAAGGAATGATTGTATTCACAAGAACTCCATTCCGTAGCGATGAAGAAAAATATGCAAAAAATAAAGATATCACCAAACTTCCTTTAGTTGTGTTGATCAATTCTAAGTCGGCTTCTGCTTCTGAAATTGTTGCCAGTGCCATCCAACATCATGGTCGTGGTATTTTGTTAGGTGAAAGAACTTTCGGAAAAGCAACCGTTCAAAGTTTGAATAACCTAGAAAACAATCCTGATTATTTACTCAAAATCACAAATGCAAGATACTATTCCCCATCCGGAAAAACCATCCAAGTAGTAGGAGTATCTCCTGACATCGAAGTTTCAGAAGAACCAGATGGTGGATTTCCTTTCCGTTACCGTGAAGAAGATATGTGGAACCACCTCCCTCTCATTCCACACGAAGGGGTTGTAAAATCTAAATTTAATGTGAACGGTATCAAAGAATATGCAAAGAAAAATGGAAAAGCTGACGCTTTCTTAAAATCACATGTAAACGATGCCATCAAACCAGATTATATGTTAATCAGAAGTTTGGATTACATTGAAGGAATGTTAAATACAAAATAATCCTTCTTCTAAGAAGGATTTTGATTGAATACAATCATTGGAAAACAAGTGACACGAATTAAATCGGATTTTTTGATTATTGGAAGCGGAGTGAGTGGCCTTTTTACTGCGCTTAAATTGGCTCCGCTTGGATCCGTAGTGGTTGTTACCAAAAAAGCAGACTACGAATCCAATACCAATTATGCACAAGGTGGGATTGCTTCTGTTTTTGATGACAAGGATAAGTTTGAAGAACATATCAAAGACACCTTGGAATCCGGTGCGGGGCTTTGCGATTTAGAAGCTGTGCGAGTCCTTGTCGAAGAAGGGCCCACTCGGGTGAGGGAACTTCTTGATTTAGGAGTTCCTTTTACCAGAAACCAAACGGGAGAACTGGACCTTGCCCGTGAAGGTGGACATAGCAAAAATCGAATCATCCACTCTTTGGATAGAACCGGTAGTGCAGTAGAACAGTCGCTACTTGACCATGTTCATGCAAACAAAAACATTCAAATTTTAGAGAACCATGCCTGTGTGGATCTAATCACCAAACACCATTTAAAGGACAAAGACAATCTTCCTTTAAGGTGTTATGGAGCCTATATTGTGGATACAGAAACAGGAGAGGTTTTCCCTGTTTTGGCGAAAAAAACAATTTTGGCAACCGGTGGGGCGGGCCAAGTTTATCTGCATACTACCAATCCCAATATTGCAACTGGCGACGGTGTTGCCAGCGCTTACCGTGCAGGTGCTATTGTAAAAAATATGGAATTCTATCAATTCCATCCAACTTCCCTTTTTCACGAACAAGGAAATAGTTTTTTAATATCCGAAGCTGTTCGGGGTCATGGTGGCATCTTACGAGAGATAGGTGGTAGACCTTTTATGAAAGACTACCACGATATGGGTGAATTGGCACCACGTGACATTGTGGCTCGTGCCATCGATGATACGATGAAAAAAAGAGGAGAACCTCATGTCCTTCTCGATATCACTCATAGACCTGCAAACGATATCATCAACCACTTCCCATCAATTTATGAACGTTGTAAAAAACTAGGGATAGATATCACAACAGATCCCATTCCCGTTGTGCCTGCGGCTCACTATATGTGTGGTGGTGTGGCGACGGATCTTCTCGGAAGAACCAATATTGCTGATTTGTATGCTTGTGGAGAAACCACTTGTACAGGAGTTCATGGGGGTAACCGATTGGCGTCGAATAGCCTACTCGAATGCCTTGTGTTTTCACACCGAATCGCGGGAGATATTCGTGACCAGGGTAAACTCAGTTATTCCGCAGAAACAGATCTCATTCCTGATTGGAACAAAGAAGGAACTACAAACACAGAAGAATGGGTTTTGATTTCCCATGATTTGGTAGAAATTCGAACCATTATGAGTAATTATGTGGGAATTGTCCGCTCCGATATGCGACTAGAAAGAGCCCTCCGACGATTGAAACTAATCTCAGAAGAAGTGAAAGACTATTACAATCGGACTACTGTATCTCTTGGATTACTCGAACTTCGTAACTTGGTGAAAGTGGCTGAACTGATTGTTCGCTCTGCTCTTCTAAGAAAAGAAAGTCGTGGCCTTCACTATAGTACGGACTATCCAGAAGACAGAACGCCTTCTAGACAAGATACCATCCTTTCTCACAAACTTTAAACAACAAACAAATATTAAGCGCCAGGGACCCTAGCGAAAATCCTTTCTCGCAAGAGAAAGATTGCAGCGGAGGGCCCGGTCCTTTTAAGAATCAAATACAAATCCAAAACCAAATTGGAGGCGCCCACATAACTTAGATTTGACGCATTCAAAGCTAAAGAAGTCAGTGGATTTCACCAAACAGTCGCTATCCTTTTAGCCCCAGAATGGTATAAACGATTCCAAAAATGATGGGAAGGATCGAATAACTAAACACATGAATGAAGTGTCCTCTTTTTTCGCCCCATTTTTGTTTCATAGGTTCTAATTTCCAAAAGATGCCAGGTTTGTAGATGCGTAAGATGTACGTTGTAGTTCCATAAAGGATAAAAAATATACCGAGTCCTACCGTGATTAAGTTCATAAGTTACCTTGATTATCGTATCTTGTGCGAGAATACGAACTTTCCAAGAAAAAAAATCGTTAGGAGAAGATTTGGGTATCAAATGAAGTGAGGTTGTGGTAAAGAGAAGGCATTGGGTGGCGGGTCTAGAACCCCTCCCTAATCAGGGCGGGGATACTAGATTCTCACACACCAACCGGCGAATACTCGAAATTCGAATAAAAACTCCGCTCCTCCCAAAATTTAAGAACCAAACAGAAAAGAAACCACCTAATCAACTACCAACACAAGGTTAGGTGCTATATGATCAAACTTCGTTTTTCTCTCGAGGACAGTCGATTTCATTTACGATTTCGATTTTCAAAAATCTTTTTCACCATTGCAAAAACCATTCCTAATGGTTGTTACCATCCAAAGGATAAGTCTTGGTCATATCCCAACGATCCAATCATCCTAAAACAATTACTAAGTGCATTTGAACCTCATGATATCCGAATATTACCAAAAGAAATTCCAAAAAAATGTGGAATTCTAGAAGATTTTTTCAAAGCAACAAGGGATAGAAACTTTACCTTTTGTACGACCAAAACATATTATTCTCATCTGCTTCGATTGTTAACTTTCACAGAAAAATTACCTTCAAACATTAGAATGTTAGATTTAGAAACTTATTTAGATTATTTGGTAACAGAACGCAAAGCAAAAGCCGCAAGTATCAGATCCTCGAGACAAGCATTTATCTTTTATTTTCGTGAAGTGAGAAAACAATTCACTCATTTAAAATTTCCACGAATGAAAGTTGAATCAAAACTTCCAGAGGTTTTATCAGCAGAAGAAACAAGGGCAATCTTCGATGCACTTCCCAATAGAAAACATAAAATATTACTTCTTATCAGTTATTCCTCTGGTCTCAGAGTCAGCGAAGTGATCCACCTAAAAATAACCGATATCGATTTGAAACGAAATATGGTTCGAGTCACACAAGGTAAAGGAAAAAAAGATCGATACACAGTGCTTGCTTCATCACTAATCGAGGAACTAAAAGAATATTTAAAAGTAAGGGAATACAACTTACTCTTACGACAAAGTTATAATGAAGTACGTGCCAATCCTTGGTTGTTTCCTGGTGCTAAAAATAGACCACTTCATATCCGTACGGCGGAAATGATATTCACAAATGCTGCTAAAAAAGCAAAAATCCAAAAGAAGGTGAGTTTTCATAGTTTGCGACATGCCTTTGCCACCCATCTCTTAGAACTGGGAACGGATTTACGAATGATCCAAACTTTACTCGGGCACACAAGTGTCCGAACCACTCAGATTTATACAAAAGTGGCAAGAACTCGGTTAGAAAATATTGTTAGTCCCTTAGATCGAATTCCGACCACAACGGATAAAAACAATCCGAGTGGAGATAAAACGTAAAACTAATAAAAACACATTCACAAATAAAAAATAAATAAACTTTCTAATCCTGATAAGAACTGATCTTCCAAACAATTTGTTGACGAAATCCAATCTTCCTTTACATTACAATCCATTCTCCCTTGTATCAAAAACCAGAGCATAACAATGAAACAGCGACACCTAACCACTGCCTTATTTTTACTTTTTCTTTCTTCTCAAATTTTTGCCCAACTCAAACCAGAGTTAGAAAACGACTGGATTCGATCCAAAAGTTTAGGACCGGTTATCGATAAATCCGCCATTCGCTGGAACTTTATCGCCGAGATCAAAGTAGACAACTTAGAAAGTATCCATGGTTATGAAGTCAAATGGCCGGAAAAAACCAAATATATCTCAGAAACAAATAAAATAAATCCAGGAGATCTTTTTCTATCGAGTGAACCACTTTTAGAAAAAGAATACCAGTGGATTTACGAATTAGGAAATACAAGTCTATTCTTTACCTTCGAAATCACAAATTCTAAAGGCGAAAAAAAGACTTTGAATGTTCCTATTAACTTTTCAGAAAAAAGTAAAGAAACCCTTCGTCTGTTTATGGAAAAAAATCTGAATATCAAAAAAGAAACTGTTAAAGTTCCCTTTCTCCGCAACTTAGATGGCAGGCGTTGGTATGTAGGAAATTCAGGTGAAAACAACGAACAGGTGTTAATTGAAATGATTCCAGAAGGCACAAAAATAGAAACATGGACCGAAATCTATCGATTGAACCTTTTAAAAACAATTGGTACATCCAATAGAACTAACTTTATGAATGCGGTCAAAGATGGTCTTTCCGAAAACTGCCCTAGTCTTGTTTTTAACACCATCACAGAATCGCCAAATGAAATCATCTACGAATGGTCACACCAAGGATGTAACGGTTGGCCTGCATCCACTGAAATCACTCGCATGATCTCTAACCAATCAAACTCAACAATGTTTACCTTCGCAAACCAAACAGGAAAAGTCTCCAAACAATTACGTGAAACTTATCTTACCATTTTAGAAAAAGAAAAATAAGATTCGGTGCGTTCCCAATCCAAACAATTTTTAGATCTTAAAGGTAAAGGGTCGGGCCACTCCGGGGTCCGCTTTTCGCTCCCGTCACCCACCATCTAACGATAGCAGGTGACCAAGCCCTTTGTCTCCCTAACGCTGGAAGGGAAACAAAATTTTGAATTAAATTTCTAACCTTTTCCTTTTTGAGCCCAAAAGAAAATCAGCACAAGAAGTCCAATTCCCGTAAGTCCAATCAATTGCCACCAACCACTCATTCCTACATCATGCAAGCGTCTTGAACCCACACTCAAACTTGGCAACAGGATTGCTAAAGAAAAAATTCCTCCAATAAGAGGAAAGATCATGTTGAGAGCAGCACTGATAATGATAGAGGCAACAACCCACCACCAGAACTCTGGTCGCTTTGCTTTGCCGCTAAAATCAGCATACTTTTGTAAACATACCTTAATCGCATCTTGGAATGACATATAGTTTTACCTTCCAGTGAATCACTTATTTTGTTTCGTTACAAACGAGGCAAATTAGAAATTAATTATTTATAATGTAAAGTAAAAAAAGGCAAATCCTTCTTCTTTTGAATCTTTAAATACAAAAACATTCCAAAAAACGAAGCCATTCTAAACAACTACCAAGCGTTATAGAATCCAAAAAATCCACTCGACGAAGAGGTTGTTTGTTTTCTAATATGCAAAAGGGTTAAAAGACAAATGTTTTTATGGAAAGCACTACAATCAACATGGATACGTAAACATGGAGAAAACGAAGCCCTAAATGGTTTACGAGCGATTGCGATTCTAAGTGTTCTTTTTTTCCACACAGTGCCCAGTATCGGAATGATTGGTTGGGAAAATACGTATTTCACAAAATTCTTACATACTTTAGATTCTGGTGTTGCTTTATTTTTTGTATTAAGTGGTTATTTGATTTCAAATGGACTTAAAAGAGAATGGTTGCTCAACCAAAAGATTGATTATAAACAATTTTTTATAAAACGTAGTTTGAGAATTTTTCCTGCCTATTATTTTTATTTAATCATAACCTATTTAGTGGTTACAGCCATCCTCCAAAAAGGAGGAGAAAACTTTTCTCTAAGTGGCAACCAATCAGACCCGAACAGTTCTTTATTGATGTCTTATCAAAATTTTAAATATGATTTAATTTACTTATCTGATTATTTTGCAAGTTATAATATACATACATGGTCTCTTGCTATTGAAGAAAAGTTTTACTTGTTTTTTCCATTTGTAGCTGGTTTATTACTTTTTTCTTTGAAAGGAAAAAACCAAGGATTCACCCTTCTTTTTCTTTATTTATTACCTTTGGTCTTCAGAGTTTTTTATTATGTTTCGTATGGTCCAAACATAGAGGCCTTTCACCAATTTCATATGAGAATCGATGACCTGATTGCAGGTATCATCGTAATGGAAATAACAAATAATCAAAAAATACGAAAAAAACTAGAAGAATTCAAATATCATCTTTTGGGTTTTGCTTTTTTAATCTATGTATCCAATTTCATTCTATTGGTTTCCGAAAATTCATTCTATAAATCTATTTTTTCTTACAATTTATACAATCTCTCCTTTGCTCTTTTTCTGGTAGTTGCCATCCTTGGAAAAAATCAATTTCAAAAAATTATGAGTATTGGATTCTTCCGTCCTATTGCAAGATTAAGTTACACTATGTATCTTTGGAATTTATTACTGGCACCAGTTGCTTTTCAATCGTTGGCTAAACCTCTAAAACAAAATGGTTTTGTGACACCAATTCAATTTGGTATGGTCACACTTCAATTTTTTGTTTATACGTTTGTTTTTAGTATGATTCTATATGTTTTGATCGAATATCCGTTTTTAAAATGGAAATCCAAATTAGAAACGAAATGATGATACTAACTACCAAACCATTCGACAAATTATAAATTTAATAAAAAACAAATTCAGAGTCCTTCTACCGATCACCATTCAAAATAATAGAGGAAAACTTACCCATGTTACAAATAGGAATCCTTGTATTTCCTGAAGTGGAAGTGATGGACTTTGCAGGTTCCTTCGAAGTCTTTTCACTCGCAGAAACAAACAACCGCGAAAAACTATGTAATGTATTTCTTGTCGCGGAAAAAACAACTCCCATTCGCGCTAGAAATGGACTTTTCGTTTTACCCAATTTTAATTATACAAACTGTCCTGACATGGACATTCTCATTGTCCCAGGTGGATACGGGGCAGAAGAATTAGAAATCAAAAACAAAACAACACTTAGTTGGATCAAAGCGAATTACTTAAAAGTTAAGCATTTAGCTTCTATCTGTACAGGTGCTTTTCTATTGGCAGAAATTGGAGTTTTAGATGGATTAGAAGTCACCACCCACTGGATGGACATTGAAACTCTCAAAAACAACTATCCAATGTTAAATGTAAAAGAAAACGTTCGATACACAGACAATGGAAAAATTCTAACTTCTGGAGGAATTTCTTCCGGCATCCACATGAGTTTTTATCTCCTCCAAAAACAGTTCGGACTAGAAGTCGCCTTAAGAACCGCCAAACGTGTGGAATACGATTGGAATCCAAGTTGAGATAGATTAAAAGAAAAGCCAATTAGTCAACTCGTGCGTGGCAAAACAAACATTAACAAATTATTTTGTTTTTTGCAAAGTTCCGTTGATAAACTTGTATTTGCTTACTTTTTTGGATTTTTGAGAGAAATTTTCATCTATACGACAACCATCAAGGCTTCCATCGAAAGCAAATTCCACTCTGTCGTCTATAAATCTTACCCCGCTAAAATCATCCTTTGGCGAGAAACTTAATACTTTCTGATAATCACCATTTTGATAAACAAAAAGATCACCCATAAAACTATTCAATCCATCCGTATAACAAACAAAAATTTCAGGGATTTGATCCTTGTTTATATCCACAAAATACAATTGAGATGCATCTACTAAGTGGAAATAATCTTTATTTTGGTTTTGGTAAACAAAAATGGAGTGCCCTAGGTTATTTTCTCGAGTCTCATATTCAACTTGGAAAAAATTGAATTTATATTTCTCCTTGTCTTGCACCTTTTCCACGGAAAGGGCTTTGTAGTTTTCTACATTTAGTATTTTTAATAGTTTCGGATCATATAATTTGGCGTATTTTTTTTCTGTATATGCTTTTACATTCTCTACCAATATAACATCTTTCTCTGAGATCCAAAGAGTCATTGCATCGCATCCTTCCATGTTATTATAAAGTTCATCTACTAAATAGTAATTGATCCCTTTATGATTAGCAATCCCCGAGATGAGTTCGATGCCACCATGAATGTTTGAATTATATCCATTTTCTCTGCTGCCACAATAAGAAGGAAGACGTTCGGTATCTTCATCGGCACCAGGGTATGCCACAAAACCATCCAGGTTACGTATATCCATCCAAAGTTTATTTTTTTTTAATATGGGGTCATTTATATAATGTGAATGTTTATAAGTAAAACCCCCATAGATAAAACCTTTTTCACCTTTTTCAGTTTTGACTAAATACCATATATCAAAGCTAGAATCGATCTGCTGAAATAGTTTTCCGATAGCAAGGACAAAAACTTCCTTATTTTGCGGCAACAAAGTGATAACCTTTGCATCTAAAAAAGGTCTATCTCGTAATCTCAGATTTTCTTTCCTCGCGTAAACACTGTTGTAATCGCTTTCTTCTAAATTATAGAATACAGAGATAAAATTATCTTTTATATCAGTATTAAAAGTTCTAGGAAGAAAACCTACTTTACCATTAAAAGAAACTTTCCAAAAATTTCGATTTGGATGATCTATTACATCCAACTTGGAACCCTCTGGTATGGTTAAGAGAATCTCACTCTTTACATCAGTATTTTTATATAAGGGAGAATTCCGAATTGTGAAAGCAAATCCGCTGATTACGTTTTGTTCTTCATTGAAAGATTGTATTTTTTTGCATTCAAAAGAAATGATAAGAAGTAAAACCAAACAAAGGGCTTTTTTCATATAGTAAAAAAGAAAGGTTTCTTTTATCTCATTCAAGTATTTTTACAGGCCTAAGGACTTCTTTATACTTATTAGGCCCTATCATTTAACAGAAACCAGTTTTGATATATTAGGGTTTCATACATATTTTTACAAAGTAACAATCCATAAAATTCATATCATTACTCCCTATAACTTCGAATCCCAATACACTTCAGTCTTATAAAACTCTTTACTTGTACCAAATTTCCCTAATGAATTCGATTTCTTTCTTCAACATGCCTAGGGCGCCGAACAGCATACATGGATGTATGCGTGCGAGAGCTCTGGCCACGGAGGGCCAGGCGAACGCGAGGCGCCCTAGGCATGTTGAAGAAAGTATTAACGCTGAATGGGAAATAATAAGTGGAAGGTGTCTTGCCCAATTGA